>NZ_CM174418.1:0-805000 GCF_057835125.1 Pseudomonas sp. GL_117
GTGTCAGTGGAACTTTGGCAGCAGTGCGTGGAGCTTTTGCGCGAGGAGCTGCCTGCCCAGCAATTCAACACCTGGATCCGTCCGCTACAAGTCGAAGCCGAAGGCGACGAGTTGCGTGTCTACGCACCCAATCGTTTTGTTCTCGACTGGGTCAACGAGAAGTACCTGGGCCGCGTTCTCGAATTGCTCGACGAACATGGCAACGGTGTTGCCCCTGTGCTCTCCTTATTAATAGGAAGCAAGCGCAGCTCCGCGCCTCGCGCTGCACCGAATGCGCCGTTGGCTGCCGCTGCCTCGCAAGCCCAGGCCGTGACGGCACCGCCGGCGCCTGCGCCAGCTCCCGCGCCATCCAAGGCCTCTGCGCAGAAAAGCGCGCCGGAGAATGAAGAGCCGTCACGCGACAGCTTTGACCCGATGGCCGGTGCCAGCTCCCAGCAAGCACCGGTTCGCGCCGAACAGCGCACCGTGCAAGTTGAAGGCGCGCTCAAGCACACCAGCTACCTGAACCGCACTTTCACCTTCGAGAACTTTGTCGAAGGTAAATCCAACCAGCTGGCCCGAGCGGCCGCCTGGCAGGTCGCCGATAACCCCAAGCATGGTTACAACCCACTCTTCCTTTATGGCGGCGTTGGCTTGGGTAAGACTCACTTGATGCACGCTGTGGGTAACCACCTATTAAAGAAGAACCCGAATGCCAAGGTTGTGTACCTGCATTCGGAGCGCTTCGTGGCTGACATGGTCAAGGCCTTGCAGCTGAACGCCATCAACGAGTTCAAGCGGTTCTACCGTTCCGTTGATGCCTTGCTGATCGATGACATTCAATTCTTCGCACGCAAGGAACGTTCACAGGAAGAGTTTTTCCACACCTTCAACGCCCTGCTCGAAGGCGGCCAACAGGTCATCCTGACCAGTGACCGCTATCCGAAGGAAATCGAAGGCCTGGAAGAACGCTTGAAGTCGCGCTTCGGCTGGGGCCTGACCGTTGCGGTAGAGCCGCCGGAACTGGAAACCCGCGTCGCGATCCTGATGAAAAAGGCCGACCAGGCGAAAGTCGACCTGCCCCACGATGCAGCGTTCTTCATTGCCCAGCGCATTCGCTCCAACGTGCGTGAGCTGGAAGGCGCACTCAAGCGGGTCATCGCGCACTCGCACTTCATGGGGCGCGACATCACCATCGAGCTGATTCGCGAATCCCTGAAAGACCTGCTGGCCCTGCAAGACAAATTGGTGAGTGTGGATAACATCCAACGCACTGTCGCCGAATACTACAAAATCAAGATTTCCGACCTGTTGTCCAAGCGCCGTTCGCGCTCGGTGGCACGTCCACGGCAAGTGGCCATGGCGCTCTCCAAGGAGCTGACCAACCACAGCCTGCCGGAAATCGGCGATGTATTTGGCGGTCGTGACCACACCACCGTGTTGCACGCGTGCCGCAAAATCAACGAACTCAAGGAATCCGACGCGGATATTCGCGAGGACTACAAGAACCTGCTGCGTACACTGACCACTTGATGACACCAGCGCAGCTTATTAAGGCAAGGGACTAGACCATGCATTTCACCATTCAACGCGAAGCCCTGTTGAAACCCCTGCAACTGGTCGCAGGCGTCGTCGAGCGCCGACAGACCTTGCCGGTGCTTTCCAACGTATTGCTGGTGGTCGAAGGCCAGCAATTGTCCCTGACTGGTACCGACCTGGAAGTCGAACTGGTCGGTCGTGTGCAGTTGGAAGAGCCTGCCGAACCTGGCGAGATCACCGTTCCAGCGCGCAAGCTGATGGACATCTGCAAGAGCCTGCCGAACGACGCGCTGATCGACATCAAGGTTGATGAAGCCAAGTTGGTGGTCAAGGCTGGTCGTAGCCGCTTCACCCTGTCGACCTTGCCAGCCAATGACTTCCCAACTGTGGAAGAAGGCCCGGGCTCGCTGACCTGCAGCCTGGAGCAGAGCAAGCTGCGTCGATTGATCGAGCGCACCAGCTTCGCCATGGCGCAACAGGACGTGCGTTACTACCTCAACGGCATGCTGCTGGAGGTATCTGAAGGCATCATCCGTGCCGTAGCCACCGACGGCCATCGCCTGGCCATGTGCTCGATGAAAGCCGACATCGGCCAGCCGGACCGTCATCAGGTCATCGTGCCGCGCAAGGGTATCCTCGAACTGGCGCGTCTGCTCACTGAGCCGGATGGCAATGTCAGCATCGTGTTGGGCCAACACCACATCCGCGCGACCACCGGCGAGTTCACCTTTACCTCCAAGCTGGTTGACGGCAAGTTCCCGGATTACGAGCGCGTACTGCCCAAGGGCGGTGACAAATTGGTGCTCGGCGATCGCCAGGCGTTGCGTGAAGCCTTCAGCCGTACCGCGATTCTTTCCAACGAAAAGTACCGTGGTATCCGTCTGCAACTGGCCAACGGTCAACTGAAAATCCAGGCCAACAACCCGGAGCAGGAAGAAGCCGAAGAAGAAGTGGGCGTCGACTACAACGGCGGTTCCCTGGAGATCGGCTTCAACGTGAGCTACTTGCTGGACGTGCTGGGGGTGATGACCACTGAACAGGTTCGCCTGATTCTGTCGGACTCCAACAGCAGTGCCCTTGTGCAGGAATCCGACAACGACGACTCGGCTTACGTTGTTATGCCGATGCGCCTGTAATAGAAGCTAGATGTCCCTCAGTCGCGTCTCGGTCACCGCGGTGCGCAATCTGCACCCGGTGACCTTCTCCCCCTCCCCCCGCATCAATATCCTCCACGGCGCCAACGGCAGTGGCAAAACCAGCGTGCTGGAAGCCATCCACTTGCTGGGGCTTGCCCGTTCCTTTCGCAGTGCCCGCCTGTTGCCGGTGATCCAATACGAACAACTGGCCTGCACGGTATTTGGCCAAGTCGAATTGGCTGAAGGGGGACATAGCGCCTTGGGCATATCCCGTGATCGCGGTGGTGAGTTTCAAATCCGTATTGATGGTCAAAATGCGCGTAGCGCAGCACAGCTGGCGGAAATCCTGCCGCTGCAACTGATCAACCCAGACAGCTTCCGTTTGCTGGAAGGTGCGCCAAAAATCCGCAGGCAGTTCCTCGATTGGGGAGTGTTCCACGTGGAACCGCGTTTCATGGCCACCTGGCAGCGCTTGCAGAAGGCCCTGCGGCAGCGGAACTCATGGCTGCGGCATGGTACACTTGACGCCGCTTCGCAAGCGGCCTGGGACCGGGAACTGTGCCTGGCCAGCGACGAAATTGATGAATACCGCCGCGCCTATATCAAAGCCTTGAAACCAGTCTTTGAGCAGACCTTGAGTGAGTTGTTGGATCTCGAAGGGCTGACGCTGAGCTACTACCGTGGCTGGGACAAAGAGCGAGAACTGAGTGCCGTACTCGCGACGTCCTTGCAGCGGGACCAGCAAATTGGCCATACCCAGGCCGGCCCCCAACGTGCCGATTTGCGCCTTAGATTAGGCGCTCATAATGCCGCAGACATCTTGTCCCGTGGCCAGCAGAAGTTGGTGGTGTGCGCGCTGCGTATCGCCCAGGGGCATTTGGTTAGCCAAGCCCGACGCGGTCAGTGTATTTATCTGGTGGATGACTTGCCGTCTGAACTCGACGAGCAGCATCGCCGCGCGCTATGTCGCTTGTTGGAAGACTTACGCTGCCAGGTGTTTATCACCTGTGTAGACCACGAATTATTGAGGGAAGGCTGGCAGACGGAAACGCCAGTCGCTTTGTTCCACGTGGAACAGGGCCGTATCACCCAGACCCACGACCATCGGGAGTGAAGGCATGAGCGAAGAAAACACGTACGACTCGACCAGCATTAAAGTGCTGAAAGGTTTGGATGCCGTACGCAAACGTCCCGGTATGTACATTGGCGACACCGATGATGGTAGCGGTCTGCACCACATGGTGTTCGAGGTGGTCGATAACTCCATCGACGAAGCGCTGGCCGGTCACTGCGACGACATCAGCATTATCATCCACCCGGATGAATCCATCACCGTACGCGACAACGGTCGCGGCATTCCGGTCGATGTGCATAAAGAAGAAGGCGTTTCGGCGGCAGAGGTCATCATGACCGTGCTCCACGCCGGCGGTAAGTTCGATGACAACTCCTACAAAGTATCCGGCGGTTTGCACGGTGTAGGCGTATCCGTAGTGAACGCACTGTCCGAAGAACTGATCCTGACCGTTCGCCGCAGCGGCAAGATCTGGGAACAGACCTACATCCACGGCGTTCCGAAAGAACCGATGAAAATTGTCGGCGACAGCGAAACCACTGGTACGCAGATCCACTTCAAGCCATCGGCTGAAACCTTCAAGAATATCCACTTCAGCTGGGACATCCTGGCCAAGCGTATTCGTGAACTGTCCTTCCTCAACTCCGGTGTGGGTATCGTCCTCAAGGATGAGCGCAGCGGCAAGGAAGAGCTGTTCAAGTATGAAGGCGGCCTGCGTGCGTTTGTTGAATACCTGAACACCAACAAGACTGCGGTCAACCAGGTGTTCCACTTCAACATCCAGCGCGAAGACGGCATCGGCGTGGAAATCGCCCTGCAGTGGAACGACAGCTTCAACGAGAACCTGTTGTGCTTCACCAACAACATTCCACAGCGCGACGGCGGTACTCACCTGGTGGGTTTCCGTTCCGCACTGACGCGTAACCTGAACACCTACATCGAAGCCGAAGGCTTGGCCAAGAAGCATAAAGTCGCCACCACCGGTGACGATGCCCGTGAAGGCCTGACTGCGATTATCTCGGTAAAAGTGCCGGACCCTAAGTTCAGCTCCCAGACCAAAGACAAGCTGGTGTCTTCCGAAGTGAAGACCGCAGTGGAACAGGAGATGGGCAAGTACTTCTCCGACTTCCTGCTAGAGAACCCGAACGAAGCCAAGCTGGTCGTCGGCAAGATGATCGACGCGGCACGTGCCCGTGAAGCCGCGCGTAAGGCCCGTGAGATGACCCGCCGCAAAGGC
The DNA here is from genome assembly GCF_057835125.1 of Pseudomonas sp. GL_117. NCBI lineage: Bacteria > Pseudomonadati > Pseudomonadota > Gammaproteobacteria > Pseudomonadales > Pseudomonadaceae > Pseudomonas > Pseudomonas sp. GL_117. The sequence continues at coordinate 4,964 of NZ_CM174418.1, forward strand.
GCGCTGGACATCGCCGGCCTGCCGGGCAAACTGGCGGACTGCCAGGAGAAGGACCCTGCCCTCTCCGAACTGTATCTGGTGGAAGGTGACTCTGCTGGCGGTTCCGCCAAGCAGGGTCGTAACCGTCGCACCCAGGCCATCCTGCCGTTGAAGGGTAAGATCCTCAACGTCGAGAAAGCCCGTTTTGACAAGATGATTTCTTCCCAGGAAGTCGGCACCTTGATCACGGCATTGGGCTGCGGTATTGGCCGTGATGAGTACAACATCGACAAGTTGCGCTACCACAACATCATTATCATGACCGATGCTGACGTCGACGGTTCGCACATCCGCACGCTGCTGCTGACCTTCTTCTTCCGTCAGTTGCCGGAGCTGATCGAGCGCGGCTACATCTACATCGCCCAGCCGCCGTTGTACAAAGTGAAAAAGGGCAAGCAAGAGCAATACATCAAAGACGACGACGCCATGGAGGAGTACATGACGCAGTCGGCCCTGGAAGATGCCAGCTTGCACCTGAACGACGAAGCCCCGGGCATCTCCGGTGAGGCGCTGGAGCGCCTGGTCAACGACTTCCGCATGGTGATGAAGACCCTCAAGCGTTTGTCGCGCCTGTACCCTCAGGAACTGACCGAGCACTTCATCTACCTGCCAGCCGTGAGCCTGGAACAGCTGGGCGATCACGCAGCGATGCAGGATTGGCTGGCCCAGTACGAAGTACGTCTGCGCACTGTCGAGAAGTCTGGCCTGGTCTACAAGGCCAGCCTGCGCGAAGACCGTGAGCGTAACGTCTGGTTGCCAGAGGTCGAACTGATTTCCCACGGCCTGTCGAACTACGTCACCTTCAACCGCGACTTCTTCGGCAGCAACGACTACAAAACCGTGGTCACACTGGGCGCGCAATTGAGCACCCTGCTGGACGATGGCGCATACATTCAGCGTGGCGAACGCAAGAAGGCAGTCAAGGAATTCAAAGAAGCCCTCGACTGGCTGATGGCCGAAAGCACCAAGCGTCACACTATCCAGCGATACAAAGGTCTGGGCGAAATGAACCCGGATCAGCTGTGGGAAACCACCATGGACCCAAGCCAGCGTCGCATGCTGCGCGTGACCATCGAAGACGCCATTGGCGCAGACCAGATCTTCAACACCCTGATGGGTGATGCGGTCGAACCTCGCCGTGACTTCATCGAGAGCAACGCATTGGCGGTTTCCAACCTGGATTTCTGATCCAGGCTACCGCTAAACCAAAAAGGCCAACGCTATGCGTTGGCCTTTTTTATTGGGTGAAACTACGCTTTTGAAAATGCTCCACGTGGAACATCCCAACTTTCAACCCTGTGAAGTTGCCGCCACACTCTCCAACCGATAGCCGTACCCATAGATCGTCAACAGCTGCCAACCCCTATCCGCCGTCAGCCCCAGCTTATTGCGTAGCCGATAGATATGCGTGTCCAACGGGCGTGATGAGACCATTTCTTCATGGGTCCAAAACCGTTCATACAGGTACTCACGAGACAGTGGTCGCGCCAAGTTGGCAAACAGGCAGCTGGCCAGGCGGTATTCCCGCTCGGTGAGGTTGATGGGTTTCCCTGCGCGGGTAACCGTCAATTCGGCATCGTCAAAGGTCAGGTCGTTGAAGCTCTGCACTTCATGGGTAGCTGACTTTTGCAGGCCATGACGGCGCAACACTGCACTGACCCGCGCCTTGAGTTCGTTGGGCCGAAAAGGTTTGCTGACGTAATCATCGGCGCCACTGTTCAGCGCGGTGACGATGTCGCTCTCGGCATCCCGGCTGGTGAGCATGATGACGGCGGGTGGCGACTCCATGTGCTCACGGGTCCAGCGCAACAGGGCAATGCCGGAGATGTCCGGGAGCTGCCAGTCGAGGATCAGCAGGTCAAAAGTTTCCCGACGCAATTGGCGCAGCAGGTCCTCACCGCGCTCGAAGCAATGCAGGGTCCAAGGCTGTTCGGCGGTGCTGGGGATTTGTCGCAGTGTCTGTTCCACCCGACGCAGCTCGGCGGGCTCGTCATCCAGTATTGCGACACGCATGGGTAGTCCTTTTTTGTGGAGAGTACGGCAGTCGTCTGAGGGTACGTACTGCGCAGATGCCAGCCGTTGAATCTGAAGAATTGTGCCTGGATTCATCGACCCCTTGGATCTCTCGGTACGCTGAGATCAGTGGGCGGTTAAACCCATGAACGCCCTCGGTACCAATGTGGGAAAGATACCGACTCCCGACCGTAAGGAAAAGGATCAGCCGACGCGTGAGCTGCCGTAAACTCCTGTGCGTCGATGTCGGATGCCTTTCCTTATGAACACCCAGCAGCGGAACTGTTCCAACCTGCCGAAAATGAGCTTCACTGGCTTTACCACCCATCAACCACACAGGCGCGCTGACCTATGATGCTCTGGGGCAAGCCCGAGAAACGCCAACCCACCCATGCCCAGCGCTTGTTCCACGGCCTGGTGCGCGAGTGGTTATGGATTGGTTTGCTGCTGCTGCCCATCACTGCCTACCTGTCGTTGAGCCCCGGTCTGGCCTTGAACAACCCGCTCTACGACAGCCTGCGCCGCCTCACACCGTTGCCAGTAGACCCCCGCATTCTGCTGGTGACCATCGACGGCCCGAGTCTCAAAAAGCTAGGCCAGTGGCCCTGGCCGCGCAGTTTGCATGCCGATCTCATTGATCGCTTGAGCGCCGCTCAGCCGGCCGCGATTCTGTTTGATGTGATCTTCAGCGAGCCCGCTGACCCCAACCATGACAAACGCCTGGCCGACGCGGTTTGCAATGCCGGCAACGTCTTGCTGCCGCTGGTGCGTGAGGGGCCGGGGGGCTACAGCCAACCAGGGCCGCAAATGCTACCGCTGCTCAAATGCGCCAAGGGGCTGGGGCACATCAACGTCGAGGCGGACAGCGACGGCGTGGTGCGCAACCTGTACCTGCGTGAAGGCCCGGTGGGCGCGAAGGTGCCGCAACTGGCCTGGCTGGCGTACACGATGAGCACCCCTGAACCCGGGCCTATGCCGGGAACGTCCCACGGGAAGATCACCGAACAATGGCATCGCGAACACGGCATCCGCATCCCGTTTATCGCGACCGACAGTCATTTTCCGAGTGTGTCTTACGCCAGCGTGTTACGGGGTGAAGTGGCCCCCGAGCTACTGCGTGATCGTCTGATACTGGTCGGCGCGACCGCGTCCGGCATGGGGGATCGTTTTGTCACGCCCATTTCCGCGACAGTCGGCACCACGGCGGGTGTGGAGGTGCAGGCGAATGTGCTCAACGGCCTGCTGCAGGGTCGCAGCATTGTTGATCTGCCCGGCTGGCTGGCGGCACTGATGGCGTCCTCCCTGGTGGCCTTGCTGCTGGGTTTGCTGCTCTATCGTCCCCGCTACGCGCTGTGGATGACCTTAGGCTGCATGGCCACCGCGTTGATCACTGCGTGGGCCTTGTTGCGCCTGGGCCACTGGTGGTCACCAGCCGCATGCCTGATCGGTTTGCTGCTCAGCTACCTGATCTGGAACTGGCGGCGCCTGAGCGTGATCCTCGCCTACTTCGGCTGGGAATTGGCCCGCCTGGACAACGAGCCCAAAGTGCTGCCCGAACGCCGCCGAGCGCCTGCCAGCAAAGGCGATGTGTTGCAGGGCCGTATCTTCGCCCTGGAACAAGCTGTAAGCCGCACGCGTGATACCCGGCGCTTCATGGCCGATGGCTTGGAGTGCCTGCCGGTGGCGACGCTGATTACCGATCCCAGGGGCAATATCCTGCTGGCCAACCGCGTCGCCCGAGAAGTGTTCGGCAATGATCTGGTCGCCGACAACCTGCTGGAGCAACTGGCCGACCTGGGTTATCCACCCCTGCACAATGGCGTGCGCCCTGCCCTCTCGGCGCTGGAACTGGTTGAGTTCCGGGACATCCGCCAGCGTAGCCTGCGCATGGAACTGGCGCCTCTGCTGCCGGCTGAAGGCGACGTGGCGCTTGGCTGGTTGCTGAGCCTGACGGACCTGAGCAAGGAACGTGAAGCCCAGCAGCATCGTGAAACCATGCTGCGCTTTCTTTCCCACGACCTGCGTGCGCCCCACTCCGCGATCCTCGCGTTGCTGGACGTGCATGGCAGCGAGTCGCCGGTGTTTGCCCAGGTCGAGCAGCAGGTACGTCGCGCCTTGAGCCTTACCGAATCTTTCGTGCAGTTGGCAAAGGCCGAGGCGGACGGTTACCAGTTCCAGCCGACGCTGTTTGCCATGCTGGTGATGGACGCGTTTGACCAAGTGGCGTTGATTGCCCAGCTCAAGGGTATTCACCTGGTACACGATCTGGACGAAGCCGACGAGGGCATGGTGTCAGCCGATCAATCGCTGCTGACCCGTGCGTTGTTCAACGTGTTGGAAAACGCCATCAAGTATTCGCCCTCAGGAACAACCGTCAGGTTGCGCCACCACACCGCGCAGGGCTGGTTGGAATGCCGCATCAGCGACCAGGGCCCCGGTATCGCCGCCGAGGACTTGCCGGAGTTGTTCAGCCAATACCGCCGCTTTGAGTCGGCCCAGGGCAGCGAGGGGTTGGGGTTGGGGCTGACCATGGTCAAGGCCGTCGTGGAGCGCCATGGTGGGCGGATCAACTGCGAAAGCACGCTGGGCAAGGGCACCACGTTCAGCCTGCAATTGCCGTTGCTGGACGACTGAAAAACGTATTTTTCGCTGTGCATAAAAAACCGGTCACAAGGACCGGTTTTTTTATACGGGGAAAAACTTATGCACCTTTTTCCGGATTTTATGCGCTCGGGAAATATGTAAGTAAATCAGCTTGTTATGAAGCAAAAATGCTAATTCGCCAACAATCCGTGCACAGGTTATCCACAGATGCTCACGCCACCGGCGTCTCCACCACAACCGGCTCTGGCGGCAGTGAACCCATAGCGCGTTGCTGAGCCTCATTCCACGCCGCAGCACGGTCATTCAGCGCGGCGATAGCCCGTGGGCCTTCACCTTCGGCGTACATCGGCTCACCGATCACCACGGTGATGGTGCCCGCACGCTTGGCCCAACCTTCCTTGGGCCAGAACTTGCCGGCGTTGTGCGCAATCGGCAACACCGGCAGTTGGGCGTTGACCGCCAATGCCGTACCGCCCCGGGAGAACTTACCCACGGTACCAAACGGCACCCGCGTACCTTCCGGGAAGATCAGTACCCACACGCCGTCCTTGAGCAGCTCGTCGCCCTTCTTGGCCACGTGCTTGAGTGCGGCCTTGGGGTTGTCACGGTCGATCGCGATCGGACGCAACATGGCCATGGCCCAGCCGAAGAACGGCACGTACAGCAGTTCGCGCTTGAGCACCTGGCTCAGGGGCGAGAAGTACGCAGAGAGGAAGAACGTTTCCCAGGTGCTCTGGTGGTTCGACAGAATCACGCAGGGCTGGTCCGGGACGTTTTCAGCGCCTTTGACTTCGAAGTGAATGCCCAGGAACACCTTGGACAGCCACAACGCACAGCGGCACCAATAAACGTTGATAAAGCGATAGCGCGCCTTGAACGGCAAAAACGGCGCAATAAAAAAGCTCAGGGTGCACCAGAGAAACGAACTGGTGCCCAGCAGCAGGTAAAAGAAAAAGGTTCTGATGGCCTGCAAGATCGACATGGCGGCATTTACCGTTGCGGGGCATGGCCCGCCTGTTAAAAGCGCACTCCCGAACACTCCTTGGTCAGGAAGTCGAGGGCGACTAGTTGTTGATAAGTTCTGCGGCAACCGCCGCCAGATCGTCAAAAATCAAGGTGCCCACCGGCAGGTTTTTCGCCTGGGTCTTTTCGCCTTTCCCGGTCTTAACCAAAACTGGCTGAGAGTCGACGGCTTTGGCCGCCTCCAGGTCACCGAGGCTGTCCCCGACGAACCATATCCCAGCCAGTGGCACCTTGTAATGTTCTGCAATGATTTTCAACATGCCAGGCTTGGGCTTGCGGCAATCGCAGCCCTCGTCCGGCCCGTGGGGGCAGTAGACCACCAGCCCCACCTCACCGCCCTGCTCGGCCACCAATGTGCGTAAGCGCGCATGCATGGCGTCCAGGGTGGCGATGTCGTAGTAACCGCGAGCGATGCCGGACTGGTTGGTGGCGATGGCCACGGTCCAGCCGGCTTTGCTCAACTGCGCGATGGCCTCGATCGAACCGGGCAGTGGAATCCACTCCGCCACCGACTTGATGTAAGCGTCGGAGTCGTAATTGATCACCCCGTCCCGATCGAGAATCAGCAGTTTCAACATGATCAGCTCAGCGTCGAGATGTCGGCGATATTGACGAACAGACCGCGCAGACGCGCCAGCATGGCGTAGCGGTTTTTACGCACACCTGCATCTTCGGCATTGATCATCACGGCCTCGAAGAACGCATCCACCGGGTCGCGCAAGGTCGCCAGGCGCGCCAGGGCTTCGGCGTAATTGCGTTCGGCGATCAGCGGCTTCACCGCAGTTTCTGCCTTGGCAATGGCCGAGTTCAGCGAGAACTCCTTGGCATCGGCAAACAGGCCAGGATCGACGTCTGTATTGCCCAGGCCTTCAGCCTTGCTCAGCAGGTTCGACACACGCTTGTTCACGGCGGCCAGGGCGTCGGCTTCCGGCAACTTGCGGAAGGCCTGCACGGCTTGTACACGCTGGTCGAAATCCAGCGCCGAACCCGGTTGCAGGGCACGCACTGCCAGGTACACCGACACGTCCACGCCTTCGTCTTCGTAACGCGCACGCAGGCGGTCGAATACGAACTCCAGCACTTGCTCGGCCAGGCCGGCTTGCTTGACCTTGGCGCCGAACTGGCCGACGGCGAACACCACGGCCTGGGTCAGGTCGAGGTCCAGTTTCTTGTCGATCAGGATACGCAGCACGCCCAGGGCCGCACGGCGCAGGGCATACGGATCTTTGCTACCGGTAGGCAACATGCCGATACCGAAGATGCCGACCAGGGTGTCCAGCTTGTCGGCGATGGCCACGGCCGCACCGGTCAGGGTGCTTGGCAACTCGGCACCGGCACCGCGCGGCATGTACTGCTCGTTCAGGGCCAGGGCCACATCGTCCGGCTCGCCGTCGTTGAGGGCGTAGTAGTAGCCGGCAACACCTTGCATCTCCGGGAACTCGCCGACCATCTCGGTGGCCAGGTCGCACTTGGACAGCAGGCCGGCACGTGCGGCCCAGGCGGAATCACCACCGATGCGCGGCGCAATGTAGGCCGCCAGCTTGGAAACACGCACGGCCTTGTCGTAGACGCTGCCGAGTTTTTCCTGGAACACCACGTTCTGCAGGCGCAGGTTGAAGTCTTCCAGCTTCTGTTTCTTGTCTTGCTTGAAGAAGAACTCGGCGTCGGTCAGGCGCGGGCGCACGACTTTCTCGTTACCGGCGATGATCTGCTGCGGGTCCTTGCTCTCGATGTTGGCCACGGTGATAAAGCGCGGCAGCAACTTGCCGTCCACATCCAGCAGGCAGAAATACTTCTGGTTGTCCTGCATGGTGGTGATCAGCGCTTCTTGCGGCACATCGAGGAAGCGTTCTTCGAACGAGCACACCAGCGGCACCGGCCATTCAACCAGGGCGGTCACTTCGTCGAGCAGGCTTGGCGGCACGATGGCGGTGCCTTCCTGCAGGCGCGCCAGTTCTTCGGTGCGCTTGCTGATCAGCTCGCGACGCTCGTTGGCGTCGGCCAGCACGTAGGCGGCACGCAGGTCGGCGGCGTAGTTGGCCGGCGAAGTGATGCGCACGGCTTCAGGATGATGGAAGCGGTGGCCACGGGAATCACGACCGGCTTTCTGGGCGAGGATGGTGCAATCGATGACCTGGTCACCGAGCAGCATCACCAGCCATTGGGTCGGACGCACGAACTCTTCCTTGCGGGCACCCCAGCGCATGCGCTTGGGGATCGGCAGGTCGTTCAGGGAATCTTCAACGATGGTCGGCAACAGGCTGGCGGTCGGCTTGCCGGTGATGACCTGGCTGAAGCGTAGCTTCGGGCCACTCTGGTCGATCTCGCTCAGCTCGACGCCACACTTCTTGGCGAAGCCCAGTGCGGCTTGAGTCGGGTTGCCTTCAGCATCGAAAGCCGCCTGGCGCGGTGGGCCGTCGAGGTTGATGCTGCGGTCCGGCTGCTGGGTTTCCAGCGCGGTCAGCAACACCGCCAGGCGACGTGGCGCGGCGTAGACTTTTTTCGCGGCGAACTTCAGGCCAGCGCTGTGCAGGCCTTTTTCGATACCGGCCAGGAACGCGTCGGCCAGGGTGTTGAGTGCCTTCGGTGGCAGCTCTTCGGTGCCCAGTTCAACCAGGAAATCTTGAGCACTCATTGTGCAGCCTCCAGCTTAGCCAACACTTCATCACGCAGGTCCGGGGTAGCCATCGGGAAGCCCAGCTTGGCGCGAGCCAGCAGGTAGGCTTGGGCGACGGAACGCGCCAGGGTGCGCACACGCAGGATGTATTGCTGACGCGCAGTCACCGAGATCGCCCGGCGCGCATCCAGCAGGTTGAAGGTGTGGGACGCCTTCAACACCATTTCATAGCTTGGCAACGGCAGCGGCTGGTCGAGTTCGATCAGGCGCTTGGCTTCGCTTTCATAGAAGTCGAACAGTTCGAACAGCTTGTCGACGTTGGCGTGTTCGAAGTTGTAAGTGGATTGCTCCACCTCGTTCTGGTGGAACACGTCGCCGTAGGTCACCTTGCCGAACGGGCCGTCAGCCCAGACCAGGTCGTAGACCGAGTCCACGCCTTGCAGGTACATGGCCAGGCGCTCCAGGCCGTAGGTGATTTCGCCGGTGACCGGGTAGCACTCGATGCCACCGGCCTGCTGGAAGTAGGTGAACTGCGTGACTTCCATGCCGTTGAGCCAGACTTCCCAGCCCAGGCCCCAGGCGCCCAGGGTCGGCGATTCCCAGTTGTCTTCGACGAAGCGGATGTCGTGGACCAGCGGGTCCAGGCCGACATGCTTGAGCGAGCCCAGGTACAGTTCCTGGAAGTTGTCCGGGTTCGGCTTCAGTACCACCTGGAACTGGTAGTAGTGCTGCAGACGGTTCGGGTTCTCGCCGTAGCGGCCGTCAGTCGGGCGACGACTGGGCTGCACATAAGCGGCGTTCCAGGTTTCCGGGCCGATGGCCCGCAGGAATGTTGCGGTGTGGAAAGTGCCGGCGCCTACTTCCATATCGTAGGGCTGAAGTACCACACAACCTTGCTCGGCCCAGTACTGCTGGAGGGCGAGGATCAAGTCTTGGAAGGTACGCACGGCTGGCGTAGGCTGGCTCACGAAATTCACCTGTTACTTGGGCTGCGATTTAAAGAGCGGGAGTATACCCGATTCGGCCCTGCCACCACTCCCTGGAGCCTTATGCCACGCTGCTTTTGGTGTTCTGAAGATCCGCTGTACATGGCTTATCACGATCAGGAGTGGGGAACGCCGCTGCGCGATGCGCAGGGTTTGTTCGAGTTGCTTTTACTCGAAGGGTTCCAGGCAGGCCTTTCCTGGATCACCGTTTTACGCAAACGCGAGCATTATCGAAAGGTCTTGTTCGGTTTTGATGCCCAGCGCCTGGCGCGGCTGAGCGATGCCGAAATCGAAGCGTTGATGTTGGACCCGGGCATCGTGCGCAATCGCCTCAAGCTCAACGCCACCCGGCGCAATGCCGCGGCCTGGCTGGCGCTGGAAGACCCGGTGGGGTTGCTCTGGTCGTTTGTCGGCGGCGCGCCCAAGGTCAATCACTTCAAGGACCGCAGCGAAGTCCCGGCGATCACCCCCGAGGCGCAGGCCATGAGCAAAGCGCTGAAAAAGGCCGGTTTCACCTTTGTCGGCCCGACCATTTGCTACGCGTTCATGCAGGCGTCCGGCATGGTCATGGACCACACCCAGGACTGCGACCGTTACGCGGACTTGGCCAACGCCGGTTAGAATGCCCGCTTTGCGCACCACACACGATCAGGAGTGACCTGTGGAAAAGTTAAAAGGCGCCTTGCTGGTAGGGGCTCTGCGGTTGTTCGCCCTGCTGCCCTGGCGCGCTGTCCAGGCCGTCGGCACCGCGATTGGCTGGATCATGTGGAAAACCCCCAACCGCTCCCGCGACACCGTGCGGATCAACCTCTCCAAGTGCTTCCCGGACATGGACCCGGCCGCCCGCGAGCGCCTGGTCGGCCAGAGCTTGATGGACATCGGCAAATCCCTGACCGAAAGCGCCTGCGCCTGGATCTGGCCGGCCCAGCGTTCGATTGACCTGGTCCGCGAAGTCGAAGGCCTCGACGTGCTGCATGAAGCCCTGGCCTCGGGCAAAGGCGTGGTCGGCATCACCAGCCACCTGGGCAACTGGGAAGTGTTGAACCACTTCTATTGCAGCCAGTGCAAACCGATCATTTTCTACCGTCCGCCCAAGCTCAAGGCGGTGGATGAACTGCTGCGCAAACAACGCGTGCAATTGGGCAACCGCGTGGCGGCGTCGACCAAGGAAGGCATCCTCAGTGTGATCAAGGAGGTGCGCCGGGGTGGCCAGGTGGGCATTCCTGCCGACCCGGAGCCGGCTGAATCCGCCGGGATCTTCGTGCCGTTCTTTGCCACCCAGGCGCTGACCAGCAAGTTCGTGCCGAACATGCTTGCCGGCCACAAAGCCGTGGGCGTATTCCTGCATGCCCTGCGGCTGCCGGACGGTTCGGGTTACAAAGTGATTCTGGAAGCGGCACCGGAAGACATGTACAGCACCGACACTGCCACGTCCTGCGCGGCGATGAGCAAGGTGGTGGAGCGGTATGTCGGCGCTTATCCGAGCCAGTACATGTGGAGCATGAAACGCTTCAAGAAGCGCCCGCCGGGTGAGGAGCGGTGGTACTGACTAGCCGCTGACCTCTCTGCCAATGGAGGTCGAATGTGGGAGCTGGCTTGCCTGCGATAGCATCACCTCGGTGTAACTGACAGACCGAGTTGCCAGCATCGCAGGCAAGCCAGCTCCCACAGGAATTACTTCAGGCCTGGCGGTCGAGTTTTTTCAGGAACACCGTCATTTCTTTCTCCGCCTGCTTATCGCCATGGGCCTGGGCCGCTTCTATCCCCTTCTCCCATGCCTGTCGTGCGGCAGCTGAATCACCTGATCCAGCCTGCGCCTTGCCCAACAGCTTCCACGCCGCCGAATACTTCGGGTCGAACTCCACGCACTTTTGCAAATGCTCCGCCGCCTTGGCGTTGTCCTTCAAGTCCAGATAACCCTTGCCCAAACCAAAGCGCAGCAGCGAGTTATCCACACCCTTGGCGAGCATTTTTTCCAGGGATTCGAGCATGGCGGTGTGTCCTTTGGCTATCCAGGATTTCAATATCGTCATCACGGGCAAGCCCGCTCCCACTGTTGGAACGCGATCTCCTGTGGGAGCGGGCTTGCCCGCGATAACGGCGGCAGGCTCACCCAATCTTTCTCAGAAAAAACTCAGCCCCACGTGGAACAGTTTCTCCACATCGCGGATATGTTTTTTATCCACCAGGAACAGGATTACATGGTCCCCGGTCTCGATCACCGTATCGTCGTGGGCAATGATCACCTCTTCATCGCGAATAATCGCGCCGATGGTGGTACCCGGCGGCAGGCCGATATCGCGGATGGCCTTGCCGATCACCTTGCTCGATTTTGCATCGCCGTGGGCAATCGCCTCGATCGCCTCCGCCGCGCCTCGGCGCAGGGAGTGCACGCTGACGATGTCGCCGCGGCGCACGTGGGCGAGCAAGGTGCCGATGGTCGCCAGTTGCGGGCTGATGGCGATGTCGATGTCGCCGCCCTGGATCAGGTCGACGTAGGCCGGGTTGTTGATGATCGTCATCACCTTCTTTGCCCCCAGCCGCTTGGCCAGCAGCGACGACATGATGTTGGCCTCGTCGTCGTTGGTCAGGGCCAGGAAGATGTCGGCGTCGGCGATGTTCTCCTCCATCAACAGGTCGCGGTCCGAGGCGCTGCCTTGCAGGACGACGGTGCTGTCGAGGGTGTCGGACAAATGCCGGCAACGCGCCGGACTCATCTCGATGATCTTGACCTGATAGCGGCTTTCGATCGCCTCGGCCAAGCGCTCGCCAATCTGCCCACCACCGGCGATGACGATGCGTTTGTAACTCTCATCGAGCCGACGCATTTCGCTCATGACTGCACGAATATTCGCCTTGGCGGCGATGAAAAACACCTCGTCGTCGGCCTCGATCACCGTATCGCCCTGGGGCAAAATCGGCCGGTCGCGCCGGAAGATCGCGGCGACGCGGGTCTCCACGTTCGGCATGTGCTCCCGTAACTGGCGCAGTTGCTGGCCCACCAGCGGCCCGCCGTAGTACGCCTTGACCGCCACCAATTGCGCCTTGCCTTCGGCGAAGTCGATCACCTGCAAGGCCCCCGGGATCTCGATCAGGCGCTTGATGTAATGGGTCACCACTTGTTCCGGGCTGATCAGCACGTCCACCGGGATCGCGTCGTTGTCGAACAGGCCGGCGCGGGTCAGGTAGGCGGCTTCGCGCACGCGGGCGATCTTGGTCGGAGTGTGGAACAGGGTGTGGGCAACCTGGCACGCGACCATGTTGGTCTCGTCGCTGTTGGTCACCGCCACCAGCATGTCGGCGTCGTCGGCACCGGCCTGGCGCAGCACCGTCGGGAACGACGCACGGCCTTGCACGGTGCGGATGTCGAGGCGGTCGCCAAGGTTGCGCAGGCGTTCGCTGTCGGTGTCGACCACGGTGATGTCGTTGGCTTCGCTGGCCAAATGCTCGGCCAGCGTGCCGCCGACCTGCCCTGCCCCGAGGATGATGATTTTCATCCGGTCACTCCCTTAAACCCGTTTCAGCCGCGCGCGGCGGCGATCTTGATCAGTTTGGCGTAGTAGAAGCCATCGTGTCCGCCTTCTTGCGCCAGCAACTGGCGGCCGTGGGGCTGCTTGATGCCAGCCGACGTGGCGAGGTCCAGCTCCCGTGCACCGCTGGTGCGGGCGAGGAAGGCTTCGATCACTTCGGTATTTTCCGTCGGCAAGGTGGAGCAGGTGGCGTAGAGCAGGATGCCGCCGACTTCCAGGGTTGGCCACAGGGCGTCGAGCAACTCGCCTTGCAGCACGGCCAGGGCGGCGATGTCGTCGGGTTGGCGGGTGAGCTTGATGTCCGGATGGCGGCGGATCACGCCGGTGGCGGAGCACGGTGCGTCGAGCAGGATGCGCTGGAAGGGTTTGCCGTCCCACCAGCTGGCGGTATCGCGGCCGTCGGCAGCGATCAACTCGGCGCTGAGACCCAGGCGGGCGAGGTTTTCACGCACGCGCACCAGGCGCTTGGCCTCCAGGTCGACGGCGACTACACCGGCGAGATCTTTTTCGACCTCCAGGATGTGGCATGTCTTACCGCCAGGCGCGCAGCAGGCGTCGAGTACACGCTGTCCCGGTGCGAGGTCGAGTAGGTCGGCGGCCAGTTGCGCCGCTTCGTCCTGCACGCTGATCCAGCCGTCGGCAAAGCCCGGCAGGCCGCGCACATCGGTAGCCGCTTCGAGCACGATGCCGTCGACGCTGTACACGCACGGCGTGGCGGTGATGCCGGCGGCCGTGAGCAGTTGCAGGTAGGCGTCACGGCTGTGATGGCGGCGGTTGACCCGCAGGATCATCGGCGGGTGCGCATTGTTGGCGGCGCAAATGGCTTCCCATTGCTCTGGCCAGAACGCCTTCAGGGACTTTTGCAGCCAGCGCGGGTGGGCGGTGCGCACCACCGGGTCATGCTCCAACTCGGCCAGCAGCGCTTCGCTTTCACGCTGGGCGCGGCGCAGCACCGCATTGAGCAGGGCCTTGGCCCAGGGCTTTTTCAGCTTGTCGGCGCACCCGACCGTCTCGCCGATGGCGGCGTGGGCCGGCACGCGGGTGTAGAGCAACTGATAGAGGCCGACCAGCAGCAGTGCTTGCACATCCGCGTCCGCTGCCTTGAACGGCTTTTGCAGCAACTTGGCCGCCAGCGCCGACAAGCGCGGCTGCCAGCGGGCAGTGCCAAAGGCCAGGTCCTGGGTGAAACCGCGATCACGGTCTTCGACTTTATCCATCTGCGTAGGCAGCGAACTGTTCAGCGAAGCCTTGCCGTTGAGGACAGCGGCGAGCGCCTTGGCGGCGGCCAGACGTGGGTTCATTGCGCGGCCCCGAGGACGGTGCCAAGGGCAAATTTCTCACGACGGCTGTTGAACAAGTCGCTGAAATTCAACGCCTTGCCACCAGGCAATTGCAGACGGGTCAGACACAACGCCTGCTCCCCGCAAGCGACCAGCAGGCCGTCCTTGCTGGCGCCGATGATTTCACCGGGGGCGCCTTTACCGTCGGCCAAGCTCGCAGCCAGCACTTTCAGGGCTTCGCCGTTGAGGGTGCTGTGGCAGATCGGCCACGGGTTGAAGGCACGCACCAGGCGCTCCAATTCCACGGCGGGGCGGCTCCAGTCGATGCGCGCTTCGTCTTTGTTCAGCTTATGGGCGTAGGTGGCCAGGCTGTCGTCCTGCACTTCACCGTCCAGGGTGCCGGCAGCGAGGCCGGCGATGGCCTGGAGCACGGCGGGCGGGCCCAGTTCGGCGAGGCGGTCGTGCAGGCTGCCGCCGGTGTCCTGGGCGGTGATCGGGGTGGCGACCTTGAGCAGCATCGGGCCGGTGTCCAGGCCCAACTCCATGCGCATCACGGTCACGCCGCTTTCGCTGTCGCCCGCTTCAACGGCACGCTGGATCGGCGCCGCACCGCGCCAGCGTGGCAGCAGCGAGGCGTGGCTGTTGATGCAGCCCAGGCGCGGAATATCCAGCACCACTTGCGGCAGGATCAAGCCGTAGGCCACCACCACCAGCAGGTCCGGCTGCAACGCGGCCAGCTCGGCCTGGGCTTCGGCATTACGCAGGGTCGGCGGTTGCAGCACAGCAATGTTGTGCTCAAGCGCCAGTTGCTTGACCGGGCTCGGCATCAGTTTTTGCCCGCGACCGGCCGGGCGATCCGGCTGGGTGTACACCGCGACGATGTCGTAAGGGCTGGCAAGCAGGGCCTTGAGGTGTTCGGCGGCAAATTCGGGAGTGCCGGCAAAAACAATGCGCAGTGGCTCGGTCATGGGAGGTCTCGGTTAAAAGCAGTCACAAAAGAAAAAGGCTTGCCGCAGCAAGCCTTTGGAAGAAGGGCATCAAGCTTGCTGGCGATGCTTTTTTTCCAGCTTCTTCTTGATCCGGTCACGCTTGAGCGTGGACAGGTAATCGACAAACAGCTTGCCGTTGAGGTGGTCGCATTCATGCTGGATGCACACCGCCAGCAGGCCTTCGGCGATCAGCTCGAACGGCTTGCCGTCGCGGTCCAGCGCCTTGATCTTCACGCGCAGCGGGCGTTCGACGTTCTCGTAGAACTCCGGCACCGACAGGCAGCCTTCCTGGTATTCGCCCATCTCTTCGGTCAGCGGTTCGAACTCGGGGTTGATGTACACCATCGGTTCGCTGCGATCTTCCGACAGGTCCATGACCACGACACGCTGATGCACGTTGACCTGGGTCGCGGCGAGGCCGATGCCCGGGGCTTCATACATTGTTTCAAACATGTCATCGACCAACTGACGAACCTTGTCGTCCACTACGGCCACCGGTTTGGCGACAGTGCGCAGGCGCGAGTCGGGGAATTCGAGGATGTTCAAAATAGCCATAAGCGTAATTGCTGCACATGTGAGGTAAAGGCAAATCGGCGGTGGGATGGACCCAGCCAGCCGGTGTGAAACGCCCAAAAGCCGCGAAGGCCAAGGCATTTCACGCGAACGCACATAATAAAGGAGATTCACCCCATGAGGAAATCGCTACTCGTCTTGCTGCTGTGGGCCCCGTTCGCAACCGCCCTGCTGCCCTCGTCCGGCCAGCGCCTGGATCAGGCGACACAGCAGGCCATCCAGCGTTTTTTACTGAACAACCGCATTCTTGATACACCGCAGGATCTGGACACTGCGCCCTACATTGTCGCCGCCGATACCGGGCGCGTGCTGGGCGCCAATGGTGAGCGCGTGCATGCCCGGGGCGTCCTCGACCCGACCCAGCCGGACTACGGCATCTTTCGCCGCGGCAAGGCCTACACCGACCCCGACACCCGCGAACTGCTGGGCATCAACGCCGACGCCATCGGTACTGCGCGCTTTGTGACCGCGGGCGACCTCACCACGCTGGCGGTGCAGCAGGTAACCCAGGAGGTCCGTCCCGGCGACCGCTTGCTTCGCGCCCAGCCACCGGTCGATCCGGCCAGCCTGCCAGTGCAGCAATCGGCCCCGTTCATTGCAGGAAAAATCATCGACGTCCCCAAGGGCGTCACCCAGATCGGCGTGCTGGACGCCGTGACCCTGAACAAAGGCCGCCGCGACGGCCTGGTCGAGGGCCGATTGCTGGCGGTGATCAAGACCGGCGCTACCGTGCGCGATCCCCTCAGCGGTGCCCCACAAAAACTCCCCGATGAACGCGCCGGCACCCTACTGGTGTTTCGCACCTACGAAAAACTCAGCTACGGCCTGGTGCTCAACGCCTCGCGAGCACTGGCGGTGTTGGACCGTTTCGAGACTGCCCATCAAAGGCAATAAATAGCCTGCTAAATAAGTTACCAACAGAGTTATCCACAGCTTGTTCCGATCAAGGATGATCAGATGTATCCGACAAACAGCCATGAAATATCCCCGGCAGAACTGGAAGCGCGACTACGCTTGCACAGGCTGCCGGAACTGGGTCCCAAGCGATTTCACCGATTGATCGAAGCCTTCGGCAGCGCGTCAAAGGCCATCAGCGCCCCCGCCAGTGCGTGGCGCTCCCTTGGCTTGCCGGCCATCAGCGCGGATGCGCGGCGCAACCATGAAGTGCGCGACGGAGCCAGTGCGGCATTGGCCTGGTTGGCGGCTCCAGCCCAGCAATTGCTGATGTGGGACCAACCCGAGTACCCCGCCTTGCTCGCCCAGATCGACGATGCGCCGCCGTTGTTATTCGTCGCCGGCGACCCCTCGATCCTGGAAAAACCGCAACTGGCGATCGTCGGCAGCCGGCGTGCTTCGCGTCCTGGGATGGACACGGCGGCCGCTTTTTCCCGCAGCCTGGCCGGTGCCGGTTTTGTCATCACCAGCGGCTTGGCGCTGGGCATCGACGGTGCTGCGCATCAGGCCGCTCTGGAGGTGGGGGGGCAGACAATCGGCGTGCTCGGCACCGGGCTGGAAAATTTTTATCCACAGCGCCATCGGCGGCTCGCAGCGGCAATGATTGAGCAGGGCAGCGCGGTGGTTTCCGAGTTTCCGCTGGACGCTGCGCCCCAGGCCGGCAACTTTCCGCGACGCAACCGCATCATCAGCGGCCTGTCCCTCGGCGTGCTGGTGGTGGAAGCCAGCATGGCCAGCGGTTCACTGATCACCGCCAAACTCGCTGCCGAGCAAGGCCGCGAGGTGTATGCGATCCCGGGCTCGATCCACCATCCCGGCGCCAAGGGTTGTCATCAGTTGATCCGCGAGGGCGCGGTGCTGGTGGAAACCATCGAGCATATCCTTGAAGGCTTGCGCGGCTGGCAGGCGCTGTCGCGCCCGGCGCCGGTGCCGGTGACACACCCATTGGTGGCGCTGCTGCACGCGGCGCCCCACACCAGCGAGGCCCTTGCGATGGCCAGCGGGCAGCCGTTGTCCCAGGTGCTGGCGACCCTCACCGAGCTGGAACTGGACGGCCGGGTGATCTGCGAAAGCGGGCGCTGGCTCGCGCGCCGCTAGGTTTTGTAACAGAGATCGGTAAACTGCCCAGAGCTTTAGTCTGGAGAGTAAACAATGGCCAACAGGTGGCGTGTGCTGGAAGCCGCACGAGAAATTCGCGCAGGCGCGGTGATTGCCTATCCAACCGAGGCGGTGTGGGGACTGGGCTGCGACCCTTGGAATGAAGAAGCGGTGGATCGACTGTTGGCGATCAAGAACCGTTCGGTGGACAAGGGCTTGATCCTGGTGGCGGATAACATTCGCCAGTTCGACTTTTTGTTCGAAGACTTCCCGCAAGACTGGATCGACCGCATGGCCAGCACCTGGCCGGGGCCGAACACGTGGTTGGTGCCCCATCAGGGCTTGCTGCCGGAGTGGGTCACCGGTGTGCATGACACCGTGGCGTTGCGGGTCAGCGATCACCCGCTGGTGCGGGATTTGTGCGCGCAAGTGGGGCCGCTGATTTCCACTTCGGCCAACCCGCAGGGCCGCCCGGCGGCGCGTACGCGGATTCGCGTGGAGCAGTATTTCCGTGGCCAGGTGGACCTGATATTGGGTGGGGCCTTGGGGGGGCGCAAGAACCCGAGCCTGATTCGCGATCTGGCCACGGGCCAGGTGGTGCGCCCGTCCTGAAACCGAGGTGTAACCATCGTGGGCAAGCCCACTCCCACACTTGACCGAGCCCCTCCAGTTGGAACCCGATCAACCTGTGGGAGCGGGCTTGCCCGCGATGAGGCCCTCAAAGCCTTAGAAATCCCAAAGCCTTACGGCAACAGAATCGTCGACCCCGTCGTGCGCCGTGCCGACAACTCTGTCTGCGCCTTCGCTGCATCTGCCAGCGAATAGCGCTGGTTGATGTCGATGCGCACCTTGCCGCTCTTGATCATCGAGAACAGATCATCCGCCATCGCCTGCAGGTTCTGCGGGTTGTTGGCGTAGGTCGCCAGGGTTGGGCGGGTCACGTACAGCGAGCCTTTCGCCGACAGAATCCCCAGGTTCACCCCCTCCACTGCGCCCGAGGCATTGCCGAAGCTCACCACCAGCCCGCGGGGTGCCACGCTGTCCAGCGAGGTCAGCCAGGTGTCTTTGCCGACGCCGTCGTACACCACTGGCACTTTTTTACCGTCGGTCAATTCCAGCACGCGCTGTGCGACGTTTTCCTTGCTGTAGTCGATGGTTTCCCATGCGCCAAGGGATTTGGCCAGGGCGGCTTTTTCCGGCGAACTCACGGTGCCGATCAGCTTTACGCCCAGGGCCTTGGCCCACTGGCAGGCCAACGAACCCACACCCCCGGCAGCGGCGTGGAACAGGATGGTTTCGCCACCCTTCAACTCATAGGTCTGGCGCAGCAGGTACTGTACGGTCAGGCCCTTGAGCATGGCCCCGGCGGCTTGTTCGAAGCTGATCTCGTCCGGCAGGTGCACCAGGTTGGCGGCCGGCAGCACATGCAGTTCGCTGTACGCGCCCAGCGGCCCGCTGCCGTAGGCCACGCGGTCGCCGACCTTGAACTGGGTGACTTCACTGCCGACGGCGTCGACAACCCCCGCGCCTTCCGCGCCCAACCCCGATGGCAGCGCGGGTGGTGCATACAAACCACTGCGGAAATAGGTGTCGATAAAATTCAGGCCAATCGCCTCGTTACGTACGCGAACCTGCTGTGGGCCGGGTTCCGCTGGCGTGTAGTCCACATACTCAAGCACTTCGGGGCCACCATGGGCGCTGAACTGGATACGTTTTGCCATCTGCCTTCTCCTTTGGTCGAATTCGCGTAGTCGGCTATCGAACTCCTAAGCTTGATCTTCGTCAACTGCGGTGCAACCGGGTGCGGTGGTATCCTGTGCGCCCATTTGCCGCCGACGCCCAATGGCCTCGCGTAGCTTTGCCCGATTCAAGGTGATGCCATGACTACCCGCACCGAGGCTGTAAAGGCCTACCTGCTTGACCTGCAAGACCGCATTTGCAGCGCCCTGGAAACCTTCGAGACGGACACTCGCTTTATCGAAGACGCCTGGACCCGGCCTGCCGGCGGCGGCGGTCGCACCCGTGTGATCGAGAACGGTACGGTGATCGAAAAAGGCGGCGTCAACTTTTCCCACGTGTTCGGCAGCGGTCTTCCGCCGTCCGCCAGTGCCCATCGTCCTGAACTGGCCGGTCGCGGTTTTGAAGCCTTGGGCGTGTCGCTGGTGATCCACCCGCATAACCCTCATGTTCCGACCTCCCACGCCAATGTGCGCTTTTTCATCGCCGAAAAAGAAGGTGAAGAGCCGGTGTGGTGGTTTGGCGGCGGCTTCGACCTCACGCCTTACTACGCCAATGAAGAAGACTGCATTCACTGGCACCGCGTCGCCGAGCAGGCTTGCGCGCCATTCGGCGCGGACGTGTACTCGCGCTACAAGGCCTGGTGCGACACCTACTTCCACATCAAGCACCGCAATGAACCGCGTGGCATCGGCGGCCTGTTCTTCGATGACTTGAACGAGTGGGACTTCGACACCTGCTTCGCCTTCATCCGTGCCATCGGCGACGCCTACATCGACGCCTACCTGCCGATCGTGCAGCGCCGCAAGGCCACCGCCTACACCGAGCAACAGCGTGAATTCCAGGAATTCCGCCGTGGCCGCTACGTTGAATTCAACCTGGTCTACGACCGTGGCACGCTGTTCGGCCTGCAATCGGGTGGGCGTACCGAGTCGATCTTGATGTCGCTGCCGCCCCAAGTGCGCTGGAGCTACGACTGGAAAGCCGAAGCCGGCAGCGAAGAGGCGCGCCTCACCGACTACTTCCTGCAAGACCGTGACTGGCTGGGCCTTGCCGCGCCAAAGGCGGCGGTCTGATGGATCGTTATGTGGTATTCGGCAACCCCATCGGGCATAGCAAGTCGCCGCTGATTCACCGGATGTTCGCCGAACAGACTGGCGAGCAGTTGGACTACAGCACCTTGCTCGCACCCTTGGATGATTTCATCGGCTGCGCCCGTGAGTTCTTTCAGCAAGGCCGTGGTGCCAACGTCACCGTGCCGTTCAAGGAAGACGCGTACCGCCTGGCCAACACCCTCACCGAACGCGCCCTACGTGCTGGCGCGGTGAACACCCTGAGCAAGCTCGCCGATGGCACGCTGCTGGGGGACAACACCGACGGCGCCGGCCTGGTGCGCGACCTTACGGTCAACGCCGGGTTGAGCCTGCACGGCAAACGCATCCTGCTGCTGGGCGCCGGTGGCGCGGTACGTGGCGCGTTGGAGCCGTTGCTGGCGCAGCAGCCGGCATCGTTGATCATCGCCAACCGCACCGTGGAAAAGGCCGAGATGCTCGCCGAGCTGTTCGACGACCTGGGCCCCGTGTCTGCCAGCGGTTTCGACTGGTTGCGTGAGCCGGTGGACGTGATCATCAACGCCACCTCCGCCAGCCTGTCAGGCGATGTACCGCCGATTGCCGGCAGCCTGATCGAACCGGGCAAGACGTTTTGCTACGACATGATGTACGCCAAGGAGCCGACGGCATTCTGCCGCTGGGCGACCGAACAAGGCGCGTCTGTGGCGATGGATGGCCTGGGTATGTTGGTGGAACAGGCGGCGGAAGCGTTCTTCCTGTGGCGCGGTGTGCGCCCTGAATCAGCGCCCGTATTGGCTGAACTACGCCGCCAACTGGCTTGACACAAACCCAGTGTGGGAGCTGGCTTGCCTGCGATAGCGGTGTATCAGTGCCAGATGTGCAAGCTGACACACCGCTATCGCAGGCAAGCCAGCTCCCACAGTTTTGACCGTATTCAGTCTTCGAAGTGAATGGGGCACCTGTCGGCCCCTTCCAGTTTCTTCAATTCCTCCACGACTTGAGGCCTTGCCCGACGCAAGGTCAAACTCCTCCCCAACCCCCGCAACCTGCGCGCCTCCTGGTGCAGCATCTCCACCCCGGAGTAGTCGATAAAGTTGATCTGCTGCGCCTCGATCACCACCCGCTCGCCCTGCAGCCGTTGCAGGCGCACTTGCAGGTAATGGCTGGCGCCAAAGAAGATCGAACCGCCCACCCGCAGCACATCCTCATCACCGTCGCGCCAATGCTGCACCCGTGGCTGCGAGGTGCGCTTGAGGTAGAAAAACAACGACGCCAGCACCCCCGCATAAATCGCCGTTTGCAGTTCCAGCAGCAGGGTGGCGACGCACGTGAGAGCCATCACCAGGAATTCGGCGCGGCTCACCCGGAACAAGGCGCGAATGCCGCGACGGTCCACCAGCCCCCAACTGATCAGCAGGATGCTCGCGGCCATGCTCGGGATCGGGATTTGGGCGATCAAGGCTGCGCCAAACAGCGCAAACAGCGCCACCCACAACGCTGAAAACACCCCGGCCAGCGGCGAGCAGGCGCCGGCTTCGTAACTCAGGCCAGAGCGGGTAAAGGAACCGGCTGACAAGTACCCGGAGAAAAATCCGCCGACGATATTGGATAAACCCTGCGCCCGGACTTCCTGATTGGCATCGAGCAACTGCTGCGAGCGCGCCGACAGCGAGCGCGCAATCGACAGGCTGGTCACCAGCCCGAGCATGCCCACCGCCACGGCGCTGGGCAGCAGGCGCAAGATCATATCCAGGTCCATCGGCAACGGGCTGAACGGCGGCAGCTTGCCGATAAACGAACTGACGCGCGCCACATGCCCGAACATCGCCGGCCACAGCCAGGCCACCAGGCTGCCCAGTGCCAGCGCGATCAGCAGCGTCGGCCAGCGCGGTACCCGGTATTTGAGCAGCGCCCCTACCAGCAACGTACCCAGGCCCAGGGCCAGTGACGCGTGGTCCCATTCCCCGCTGTGATCCACCAGCGCCATCAGGCTCTTGATCGCCGTGGCCTGGCTGGGCAGATCCAGCCCCAACAGGTTCGGCAGTTGCCCCAGGGCAATGACCACGGCGGCGCCCAGGGTGAAACCCAGCACCACCGAGTGGGACACGAAATTCACCAGCGCGCCGAAGCGCAGCATGCCCAGCAACCACTGGAAAACCCCGGCGAGGAATGTGAGCAGCAGGATCAGGGTGATGTAGTCCTGGGAACCCGGCACGGCCAGTGGGCTGACGCTGGCGTACAGCACGATGGAAATCGCTGCCGTCGGGCCGCAGATCAGGTGCCAGGATGAACCCCAGAGGCAGGCGATCAGCACCGGAATGATCGCGGCGTAGAGCCCGTATTCCGGTGGGAGGCCGGCAATCAGTGCGTAGGCAATCGACTGCGGCAAAGCCAGTACGGCGCCGCTGAGTCCCACCATCGCATCCCGGCCGACGCTCGCGCGAGTCTGGCGCGGGAGCCAGCTGAGGAAGGGGAAAAGTGTGTGGCGGTTGGGCCGGGGCATCAGGGTCTCGGTCTTGAAGTTTGGCGCAGAATATCAGCACACACTGGACCTTGTGGGAGCGGGCTTGCTCGCGAATGCGGTGGTTCAGCTAAGCAATCGTTGGCTGACACACCGCATTCGCGAGCAAGCCCGCTCCCCCATTTGGATTGCATCAGGTCTTAGAGTTTTGCTTTTACTGCCGATAGTGCATCTTTGCCATCCACGGTCTTCACCCCCTCCAGCCACTTATCCAACACCGCCGGATTGGCCTTGATCCACGCCTTCGCCGCATCCGCATTGCTGACCTTGTTGTTGGTCACCTCGGCCATGATGCTGTTCTCCATCTCCTGGGTAAAACTCAGGTTGGTCAGCAGTTTCCCTACGTTCGGGCAGGCTTGTGCGTAGCCTTTGCGCGTCAGGGTGTACACGCTGCCGGTGTCGCCGAAGTACTTCTCGCCGCCCTTGAGGTAATGCATTTTCAACTGCACGTTCATCGGGTGCGGGGTCCAGCCGAGGAAGGTCACGAATTTCTGCTTCTTAACCGCCCGCGATACTTCGGCGAGCATCGCCTGTTCGCTGGACTCGATCAGTTTCCATTGGCCCAGGTCGAAGTCGTTTTTCTTGATGATGTCCTGCAACGAGATATTTGCCGGCGCGCCGGAGCCGATGCCGTAGATTTTCTTGTCGAACTTGTCGGCAAACTTGTTCAAGTCGGCAAACTCATGCACACCGGCGTCCCACACGTAGTCTGGCACGGCAAGGGTGAACTCGGTGCCTTCGAGGTTTTTCGCCAACTGCACCACTTCGCCATTGGCGATGAACTTGTCATAGAACCCCTGCTGCGCCGGCATCCAGTTACCGAGGAACACATCCACCTGGCCGTCCTTGAGCCCGCCAAAGGTGATCGGCACCGCCAGGGTGTCGACCTTGGCCTTGTAGCCCATGCCCGTCAGCAGAAAGCTGGTGATGGCATTGGTGGCGGCGATGTCGCTCCAGCCCGGATCGGCCATTTTCACCGTGTCACAACGGGTGTCCGCATACACATTGGCGCTGCTCAACGCCAAGATGCCCAGCACCGCAGTCAACTTTTGCATGGCCTTCCCTCTGTCTATTTATTGGTTTTGGCAGGGTTGTGGATAACGTGCCTTGCGCTCCAGGTCGTCGAGGTCGATGTGGTTGCGCATGTATTGCTGACTGGCGTCCACCAGTGGCTGGTGATCCCAGCTCTTGAGCTTGCCCTGGGTCAGTGCGTCAAACACCAGACGACGGCGGCGTTGGCTGGCGAGCACCTGCTGGTGGATCGCCGGGATGTCCCATTTGGCCCGCGCCTCACTTAAAAACGCCTCGAACAGCGGCCGGTGTTCCGGTGACTGGCTGAGGTTCTCCCGCTCGTGCGGGTCGTTGTGCACATCAAACAGCAGGCACGGATCGTCCTCGCTGTAGATGAATTTGTAGCTGGCGCGGCGAATCATCATCAGCGGGCTGATGGTGCCTTCGGCCATGTATTCGCCAAACACTTCGTCGTGCCCGCCCTGCCCCTGCAAGTGCGGGACCAGCGAGCGGCCGTCCAGTGGCAAGCGTGGGTCCAGCGCGCCGCCGGCCAGTTCGACCAGCGTGGGCAGCAGGTCGGCAGTGGACACGGCGTTGCTGACCCGCCCCGGCGCAAATTGCCCCGGCGCGCTGACCAGCAACGGCACACGGGCGGCCATTTCAAACCAGTGCATTTTGTACCAGAGGCCGCGCTCGCCGAGCATGTCGCCATGGTCGCCGGAGAAGATGATGATGGTGTCATCGGCCAGGCCAGTGTCTTCCAGGGTTTGCAGCAGTTTTCCGACATTGCTGTCGATGTAACTGCACGCGCCGAAGTAGGCACGCCGTGCATCGCGGATCTTATCCACGGGCAGCGGCTTGCCCCACAGGTCGTAGACCTTGAGCAGACGCTGGGAGTGCGGGTCGAGATCCTCCTGTGCAGGCGTTGCAGGCAAGGGGATTTCGGCGTCGTCGTACAAATCCCAGAACGGTTTGGGAATGGTGTACGGATCATGGGGATGGGTCATCGACACGGTCAGGCAGAACGGCCGGTCGCCGTCTTCGCGAATGTGGTCGAACAGGTATTGCTGGGCCTTGAACACCACCTCCTCGTCGAAATCCAGCTGGTTGGTGCGCACGCACGGCCCGGCTTGTAGCACCGAGGACATGTTGTGAAACCAACTGGGGCGCACGTCCGGTTCATCCCAGTTCACCGCCCAGCTGTAGTCGGCGGGATAGATGTCACTGGTCAGGCGTTCTTCATAGCCGTGCAACTGGTCGGGGCCGCAGAAGTGCATCTTGCCTGACAGCGCCGTGCGGTAGCCGAGGCGACGCAGGTAGTGGGCATACGTCGGTATATCGGCGGGGAAATCGGCCGCGTTGTCGTAGGCGCCGATCTTGCTCGGCAGCTGGCCACTGACCAGGGTGAAACGCGACGGTGCGCACAGCGGGCTGTTGCAATAGGCGGCGTCAAATACCACGCCCTGGGCGGCGAGGCGGCTCAAATTCGGCAATTGGATCGGCGAAGAACCGTAGAACGGCAGCAACGGTGCGGCCATTTGATCGGCCATGATAAAAAGAATGTTCTTGCGCTTCATGGGTTCTCGGCATTCCATAGGCGGTGTTTATGCCAATGAGCATGCAGCCCATGGAAATTGGGGTAAAGCCCATGAAAAGCAATGTCTAGGATAAGCACAGCTTATGTATGAAGCCCTAGGGGATTTGTCCCTCGACCTGCTGCGCGCCTTTGAAGCGGCCGCGCGTCACCGCAGTTTTACCGCTGCCGCGATGGAACTGGGCACCACCCAGCCGGCCATCAGCCAGCAGATCAAGCGCCTGGAGGAACAGCTGGCAATCCGCCTGTTTGATCGTATCTATCGCGGCATCGAACTGACCGACGCCGGTGCGCTGCTGTTCGAGCACGTGCAAGGCGGTTTGCAGAACATCAACCAGGGCTTGAGCGCGATCACCCAGCAGGATCAGCACGAAGTGCTGCAAGTGGCCACCGACTTCGCCTTCGCCGCCTATTGGCTGATGCCGCGCCTGCATCGCTTCCACCAGGCCAACCCGCAGGTCGATGTAAGCCTGGTCACCAGCGAGCGCAACCACGCCAGCCTGCGCAGTGACATCGACGTGGCGGTGCTGTTCGGCGACGGCCGCTTCAAGCAGGGCGAAAGCCTGTGGCTGTTCAACGAGGAAGTGTTCCCGGTGTGCAGCCCGCAGTGGCTCAAGGCCCAGGCCACGCCGCTGACTGTACAGAATCTGCACGATTTTCCCTTGCTGCACCTGCGCCAGGAAAACAACAGCCAGTGGTTCGACTGGAGCGGCGTGTTCCGCGAGCTGGGCATCAGCGCCGCGCCGACGCCCGGGCAACTGCGTTTCGACAACTACACCCTGCTGATCCAGGCGGCCATTGCCGGCCAGGGCGTGGCAATCGGCTGGCGCCACTTGGTGGACAACCTGCTGGAGCAGAACTGGCTGTGTCGACCGTTCAGCGACACGGTGGTCTCGCGCTTCGGCTACTACGTGGTGCAGCCCCAGCGCAAACGTCGCGGGCAGTTGGTCGAGCGCTTTGTCCAGTGGCTATTGGCCGAACAGGCCAGCAGCGCGCAGTCGTTGACCGGGCTGGCCCTCCCGTCGATTGCGGTCTAGGATTTGGCGCTTACTGGATCCGGAGTCCGTCATGCAACGTATCAAGGGCTACCACGCCCATGTCTACTTCGACGCGAGCACCCTCGAACAGGCGCGCACCTTGTGCGAAGACGCCGCCAGACTTTTTCCGCTGCGCATGGGCCGCGTGCATGAACGGCCGGTGGGCCCGCACCCGGATTGGAGCTGCCAGCTGGCGTTCGATCCCGAATACATCGGTGTGGTGCTGCCGTGGTTGGTGATTCATCGCAACGGTCTGGTGGTGTTCCTGCACCCCGATACCGGCGATGACCTCAAGGATCACACCGACTACGCGGTCTGGATGGGGGCGATGCGAGAGTTGAATTTGTCAGCATTTTCTTAAATTAAATCCCTAAATATGGGATTGATATTTATATATTGAGACTTTCCTCCGCGTAGGTTTATATTCGTCGCATCCGCTCAGAACTCAGGTGAAGCGATGCAGGCGCAATTGATCGCGCTCGATTGGGGAACCAGCTCCCTTCGTGCTTACAAACTCGGCCCGGCAGGCGTCGTGCTGGAACACCGCGCGCTGGCGTGCGGGATCATGCATTTGCCTGACGAGCCCCGGGACATTGCCGGTGTGCGCTGCAGCGATGGCTTCGAACTGGCCTTCGACACGGCCTGCGGCGATTGGCTCGACGCCCAGCCAGGCGTGCCGGTGATCGCCTGCGGCATGGTCGGCAGCGCCCAGGGCTGGAGCGAAGCGGCCTATCGCAATACCCCCGTCGACGTCGCCAGCCTCGGCCAGGCTTTGCACCGCGTGCGCAGCCTGCGCGGGGTGGACGTGCATATCGTGCCGGGCGTGATCGAGCAGGCCGGCTTGCCCAACGTGATGCGCGGCGAAGAAACCCAGGTGCTGGGCGTGCTGCAAGGGCTCGGCGCCGACGTGTTGATCGGCCTGCCGGGCAGCCATTCCAAATGGGTCGAGGTGGTCGATGGCTGCATCACCCATTTCGATACCTTCATGACCGGGGAAGTCTTTGCGGTGCTGAGCAAACACAGCATCCTCGGGCGCACCCAGCAGATCACCGAACAGTTCCAGGCCGAAGCCTTCGACCGTGGCGTGCAGGTGGCGCTGTCGGAGGACGGCCGGCGCGGTGTGCTGTCGACCCTGTTCAGCGCCCGCACCCTGGGGCTCACGGCCGAACTTTCGCCGCCGCAGCAGCCCGACTACCTGTCCGGCCTGCTGATCGGCCATGAACTGATCGGGCTGCCGGAGCGCGCCAAACAGCAGCCGATCATCCTGGTGGGCGCAGCGCCATTGTGCGCCCGCTACCAACGCGCCCTCGCCCTCTGCGGTTTCGCCCACGTCAGCCTCGCGCAGGAGGCCACCGCGCGCGGCCTGTGGCAGTTGGCCGTGGCCGCCGGGCTCACTCAACCAGCATTGCAGGTCTGACATGCTCAAGCACGCACTCGCACAAAACGGTTTGATCGCCATCCTGCGTGGTATCCGCCCGGACGAAGCCCAGGCCATCGGTCAGGTGTTGTACCAGGCCGGGTTTCGCGTCATTGAAGTCCCGCTCAACTCGCCGGACCCTTACACCAGCATCCGCACGCTGCGCGACAGCCTGCCCGCCGATTGCCTGATCGGTGCCGGCACGGTGCTGACGCCGGAACAGGTCGAGCAGGTGAAAGCTGCCGGCGGCCAGGTGATCGTCATGCCCCACAGTGACGCCAAGGTCTTGCGTGCCGCAAAAGCGGCAGGGCTGTTGTTGTCGCCGGGCGTTGCCACGCCCACCGAAGCCTTTGCCGCCCTGGCCGAAGGGGCCGACGTATTGAAACTGTTCCCCGCCGAGCAAATGGGCCCGGCGGTGATCAAGGCGTTGCTGGCGGTACTGCCGGCGGGCACGCTGCTGCTGCCGGTGGGCGGCATTACCCCGGACAACATGCAGGTGTTTATCGACGCCGGCGCCAAGGGGTTCGGGCTGGGTTCCGGGTTGTTCAAACCGGGTATGACAGTGGATCAGGTAGCGAGCCGCGCCCAGGCTTATGTCGCCGCCTGGAAAGCCCTGAGCTGAGATCAAGTCTTGCGCCCACAGGCGCCGCATCTATAAGAGAGATAACAGATGAAAATCACCAAACTGACGACCTTTATCGTCCCACCGCGCTGGTGCTTCCTGAAAGTCGAGACCGACCAGGGCGTGACCGGCTGGGGCGAACCCGTGGTCGAAGGCCGCGCCCACACGGTGGCGGCGGCGGTTGAAGAACTGTCCGACTACCTGATCGGCAAAGACCCACGCAACATCGAAGACATCTGGACCGTGCTCTACCGCGGTGGCTTCTACCGCGGCGGCGCCGTGCACATGAGCGCCCTCGCCGGCATCGACCAGGCGCTGTGGGACATCAAGGGCAAGGCCCTCGGCGTGTCGGTCAGCGACCTGCTCGGCGGCCAGGTGCGTGACAAGATCCGTGTGTATTCGTGGATCGGTGGCGACCGCCCGGCCGACACCGCCCGCGCGGCCAAAGAGGCCGTGGCCCGTGGCTTCACCGCAGTGAAAATGAACGGCACCGAAGAGCTGCAGTTCGTCGACAGCTTCGAAAAAGTCGACCTGGCCCTGGCCAACGTCGCCGCCGTACGTGACGCGGTGGGCCCGAACGTCGGCATCGGCGTCGACTTCCACGGCCGCGTGCACAAGCCTATGGCCAAAGTGCTGATGAAAGAGTTGGACCCGTACAAGCTGATGTTTATCGAAGAGCCGGTGCTCAGCGAAAACTACGAAGCGCTCAAGGAACTGGCGCCGCTGACCAGCACCCCGATTGCCCTCGGCGAACGCCTGTTCTCGCGTTGGGACTTCAAGCGCGTGCTCAGCGAAGGCTACGTCGACATCATCCAGCCGGATGCGTCCCACGCCGGCGGCATCACCGAAACCCGCAAGATCGCCAACATGGCCGAAGCCTACGACGTGGCCCTGGCCCTGCACTGCCCACTGGGCCCGATTGCCCTGGCGGCGTGCCTGCAACTGGACGCGGTTTGCTACAACGCGTTTATCCAGGAGCAAAGCCTGGGCATTCACTACAACGAGAGCAATGACCTGCTCGACTATGTGCGTGATCCGGGTGTGTTCGACTATGACCAGGGCTTCGTGAAGATCCCCAACGGGCCAGGCCTGGGCATCGAGATCAACGAGGAATATGTGATCGAACGCGCGGCCATCGGCCACCGCTGGCGCAACCCGATCTGGCGCCACGCCGACGGTAGCTTTGCCGAGTGGTGATATTTCACTGAAGAAATGCGGTTGAAAATGTGGGAGCGGGCTTGCTCGCGAATACGGTGTGTCAGTCAACACATCTGGGGCTGAACTACCGCATTCGCGAGCAAGCCCGCTCCCACATTTTGATCCGGTTTCTTCAGTCAGCTCCTTTCCAGACCTCAATAAACATAAGAAGAGGCAACCCCCTCATGCATCCTGAATCCTTCACCGGGCAGGCTTCTTTAGTCACGCCTACCAGAAAGCGTTTCTTCATCATGGTGCTGCTGTTCATCACCGTGGTGATCAACTACCTCGACCGCAGCAACCTGTCGATTGCCGCCCCCGCGCTGACCAGCGAACTGGGGATCGACCCGGTACACGTCGGCCTGATCTTTTCTGCGTTCGGCTGGACCTACGCCGCCATGCAGATCCCCGGCGGCTGGCTGGTAGATCGCGTGCCACCGCGCATTCTCTACACTGCCGCGCTGTTGTTGTGGTCCATCGCCACCGTGATGCTCGGCTTTGCCGCCAGCTTTATCGCGCTGTTCGTCTTGCGCATGGCGGTGGGCGCGCTGGAAGCCCCGGCCTACCCGATCAACAGCCGCGTGGTCACCACCTGGTTCCCCGAGCGCGAGCGCGCCACCGCGATTGGTTTCTACACCTCCGGGCAGTTTGTCGGGCTGGCGTTCCTGACGCCGGTGCTGGCGTGGCTGCAACACGCCTTCGGCTGGCACATGGTGTTTGTGGTCACAGGTGGCGTGGGCATCCTGTGGGCGGCAATCTGGTACGCGGTATACCGCGAGCCAAAGGATTTCAAAGGTGCCAACACCGCTGAAATCGAGCTGATCCGTGAAGGCGGCGGCCTGGTGGATATGCAGGAAAAAACCGCGAAGACGCCGTTCAGCTGGGTCGACCTGGGGATAGTGCTGAGCAAGCGCAAACTCTGGGGCATCTACCTGGGGCAGTTCTGCCTGAACTCCACGCTGTGGTTTTTCCTGACGTGGTTCCCCACCTACCTGGTGAAATATCGCGGCATGGACTTCATCAAATCCGGCCTGCTCGCGTCGCTGCCGTTTCTCGCCGCTTTTGTGGGGGTGTTGTGTTCCGGGATCTTTTCCGACTGGCTGATTCGCCGGGGCGCCTCGGTGGGCTTTGCGCGCAAGTTGCCGATCATTGGCGGGCTGCTGATTTCCACGGCGATCATCGGCGCCAACTATGTGGACTCGACGGCGTGGGTGATCGCGTTCCTGGCGCTGGCGTTCTTTGGTAATGGCTTGGCGTCGATCACCTGGTCGCTGGTCTCGACCCTGGCCCCGGCACGGCTGCTGGGCTTGACCGGTGGGGTGTTCAACTTCATCGGTAACCTGGCGGCGATTGCCACGCCGATCGTGATTGGCTTTTTGGCCAGTGGTGATTCGTTTGCGCCGGCGATTACCTACATTGCGGTGCTGGCGTTGCTTGGGGCGCTTTCCTACATATTGCTGGTGGGTAAGGTCGAGCGCATCGAGCTGTAAGAAAAACGGGCGACCTGGCGGTCGCCCGTTTCGTCTGGCTTACGGTACCGACATCTCGTTACGGAACACATTCAACGGGTCCCAACGCTGTTTGGTGCGCCGCAGACGGCTTTCGATCATAAGGTCAGGGAAGTAGATCTTGTACCACTGCGGGTTCGGCCCCTTGCTGGGGTCGCCGTCAATAAACAGCATGTCGCGGTCGGGGTAGTTGATGTAGCACCCCTGGAATTGCGCATTGACCGGAGCGCCGCCGTCATTGGCGAAGGCCGCGAAAAACAGCCCTTGAATCCATTGTGCGTGTGCCTGATCCGACGCGCTGCTGTCATCTCGCCAATAGCATTGGGGTTGCCACTTCAAGTACGACGAACGCTGTGCCACCGAGGACTCGCGGCGCACCGCGGCGTTGGCTTCATTGACTTGCCCGCCGAATGACTGGATCTGGATCAGGCTTTGGGTCAGCAGCTTATTCGGGTCATTGCGCGTCAGCGTATCCCAGATTGCCTGCAACACCGTTGGGGTAAAAATACCCATCTGATAAGCCGATTTATACCGGCCACGCTGGTTTGGCCCCGAACCGTTGAGGGTCTGCTGGCAGTGCAGCCAATCCATTTGGCGTGCCGCCGCCAGCGCCGTCGGCAGTGAGTTTATCGTGCGTCCTTTCGGGTTGCTGGGGGGCAGATGGGTGGTGGGCGATTGGCTAAGGCATTCGGTGGCGGGAATGCCGATGGCATTGAGCATGGTGCTCACGAAGTCGTCGAAGGCAGCCAGGTCATTCACCCCGCCATTCTTATCTACGTAATGAATATCCATCGTCATGTTGCCGGTGTTCTGGTGACGCATCTCCAACTTGGTCGCCAGGCCCCAGGTATCCGGGTTGCTTTGGTTGCGTGCAAACCAGTCTTGATACGCCGCCAGCAGGGCGTCGAGCCGAGGCTTGGTCAGCAGTGCCCAGTCCCACTCCAACACCAGCCAAAGAACCTCATTCGGCGCGTCAGGCAAATTTTCGAAGTAATAACTGGTGATGATTCCGAACTGCCCTCCGCCTGCGCCGCAACATGCGGCAAACAGATCCCGCTCGTCCTGATGGGTACTGTTGCGCGCGACATGCACCGGTAACAGGCCATTGCCTTGGGCGTTCGGCACCAGCATATCGACACCGCTCAACCAGTCGCACACCAGGCCATCCTTGCGCGACAACAACCCGTAGCCGCCGCCGCAAATATGCCCACCCAGCCCGACCGAATAACACGAACCACCGGGCAGGCTCTTGTTCGCCAGTTTGTACAGCGCGACGTAGGCATCCCAGTTCTGGCCGCCCGCCTCAAGGCGAAAGCTGTAGCGATGAGGCGAAGCTGGCACCAGGTCGGAGCCTATCTGCCCGTTGGCGTCGTACTGCACTTGGTTGATCTGGCTGATATCCAGAATCGACAGCACTTCATTCGGGTTGCCGGGCATTTTGTTAGCAACGAAGCCTTCGTAGCAGTGGCCGCCACTGCGCACGGTGATGCGGCCATTGGGCACGGCCAGCGCCTGGGCGGCAGCAGCGACGATGTCTTGGGGGCTGTGACAGAGGTAAATCAGGTTGGCGCCATTGGGCGAGGATTGGCCCTGCACGTTGCCCAACGGCCAGCGCAGGTTGAAGCCTTTTTGCAGGGTCGAGTGACGGCGGTCCGAGGCGGTGACGAGATCAAATGCCATGATGTACTCCAGGGAGCAGAGGATGACTTCTGATGCGGCTAACTTAACAACCGGATGGCAAGGAATGCGGGGCTTGCAGGGGTGGTTAGACGGCAATAGGCATGAAGTGAGTTAAGGGGGAACGCAATGTTCACCCCCTCAAGCCTAGTGCAGGAACTGAAAGCGTTGCGCAATCAATTCAACACGCCATCCAGGATCTCGTAAACGATGCCTGTTCCTACGGCAATCAACACCACATCCGGCCCCGAACGGCGCCATTCGTAACCCTGGTACACCGGCAAGCGCGCCAGGGCACGGCTGTCCAGGCGTTCGCCGTAGTAGCCATGGGGCAGTGGCTTGCCGCGCTCCAGGCGCACATTGCGCGGTGGCGGTGCGCCACGGGAAAACTGGTCGTGATGGTCGCGGATCACTTGGCGTACCGGGCCGAAGTCCTGGGGCGGACCGCCGCGACGGTTGTCCTGCGGGCCGCGGTGGTCGTCACCACGCTGCTGCTCGTGCTGGCCTCCACGGTCAGGTCCGCCCTGATCATTCGGCGCGGCCTGCACCAGGGCGCTGGCGCCAAGCACTAGCACGCCAAGGCCGGCAATCACGGATTTAGGCATTTTCATCGGGTATTCCTCAGGGCACACAAACAAAAAAGGGATCTCGAACGAGGTTCGAAATCCCTTGGTCTTGTCAGTTTAGGTACTGAGTTTTCAGTTTGATTCCTGTGTATCAGGAACTTTACCTACCACTTACGAGCCGCTTACTTACGCGCGTTACGGACGCCTTCCGACAATGCCGCGCACAGGCCGAGCACGCCGTCGATGGCTTGCTGATCATTTTTCGCAGTGGCGATGTGATCAATCAACGCCGAACCCACCACCACGCCGTCAGCCAAACGGGCGATCGCCGCTGCTTGTTCCGGGGTGCGGATACCGAAACCGATGCTGATCGGCAGGTCGGTATGCCGACGCAGGCGGGTCACGGCTTCTTCAACGTGTTCCAGGGTGGCGGCACCGGCACCGGTCACACCGGCCACCGACACGTAGTACACAAAGCCGGAGCTGCCATTGAGTACGGTCGGCAGGCGCACGTCATCGGTGGTCGGCGTGGTCAGGCGGATAAAGTCGATGCCTGCAGCCTGGGCCGGGTCGCACAGCTCGCCGTTATGCTCTGGCGGCATGTCGACCACGATCAGGCCGTCGACGCCCGCCTCTTTCGCATCGGCGATGAACTTCGGCACGCCGTATTTGTGGATCGGGTTGAAGTAGCCCATCAACACCAGCGGGGTGTCGCGGTTGTCCTTGCGGAACTCGCGGACCATTTGCAGGGTTTTCAGCAGGTTCTGCTTGGCTTGCAGCGCGCGGATGTTGGCCAGCTGGATCGCCGGGCCGTCGGCCATCGGGTCGGTGAAGGGCATGCCCAGCTCGATCACGTCGGCGCCAGCGGCAGGCAAGCCTTTGAGGATCGCCAGTGAGGTGTCGTAGCCAGGGTCGCCGGCGGTGACGAAGGTCACCAGGGCAGCGCGGTTTTGTTCTTTGAGTTGGGCAAAGCGGGTTTGCAGGCGGCTCATCAGTGTTTCTCCTGCTGCGACTGTTCCATGTGGTGCATCACGGTTTGCATGTCTTTGTCGCCACGGCCGGAAAGGTTAACCACCATCAGGTGATCTTTCGGCAGGGTCGGTGCGCGTTTGAACACTTCGGCCAGGGCGTGGGCGCTTTCCAGCGCAGGAATGATCCCTTCCAGGCGGCAGCATTTGTGGAAGGCGTCGAGGGCTTCAGCGTCAGTCACCGAGGTGTACTGGACGCGGCCGATGTCATGCAACCACGCGTGTTCCGGGCCGATGCCCGGGTAGTCGAGGCCGGCGGAGATCGAGTGAGCGTCGATGATCTGGCCGTCGTCGTCCTGCAACAGGAAGGTGCGGTTACCGTGCAATACGCCAGGTACACCGCCGTTGAGGCTGGCGGCGTGCTTGCCGGTTTCGATGCCGTGGCCGGCCGCTTCAACGCCGATGATTTCCACGCTCTTGTCGTCAAGGAATGGGTGGAACAGGCCCATGGCATTGGAGCCACCGCCGATGCACGCCACCAGGCTGTCCGGCAGGCGGCCTTCCTGGGCTTGCAGCTGGTCGCGGGTTTCTTTGCCGATCACGGCCTGGAAGTCGCGCACCATGGCGGGGTACGGGTGGGGGCCGGCCACGGTGCCGATCAGGTAGAAGGTGCTGTCGACGTTGGTTACCCAGTCACGCAGAGCTTCGTTCATGGCGTCTTTCAGGGTGCCGGTGCCGGCGACCACCGGGATCACTTCAGCCCCCAGCAGCTTCATGCGGAACACGTTGGCCTGCTGGCGCTCGATGTCGGTGGTGCCCATGTAGATCACGCATTGCAGGCCGAAGCGCGCCGCCACGGTGGCGGTGGCCACGCCGTGCATGCCCGCGCCGGTCTCGGCGATGATGCGTTTCTTGCCCATGCGCCGCGCGAGCAGGATCTGGCCGATGCAGTTGTTGATCTTGTGCGCGCCGGTGTGGTTCAGCTCTTCGCGCTTGAGGTAGATCTTGGCGCCGCCGCAGAATTCGGTCAGGCGTTCGGCGAAATACAGCGGGCTCGGACGGCCGACGTAGTCGCGCTGGAAGTAGGCCAATTCCTCGTTGAAAGCCGGATCGATCTTGGCCGCTTCGTATTCGCGGGCCAGGTCGAGGATCAACGGCATCAGGGTTTCAGCGACGTAACGGCCGCCGAACGCGCCAAACAGGCCGTTGGCGTCTGGGCCGTTGCGTAGGTCGGTCTGGGACTGAGTCATAGGACGCTCCAGGAAGGAATGGGTGTAGGAAACAATGACGGCCACTCTACCCCTGACGCAGTGGCCTGAAAACCGATAAGATCGCTGCAACATGTCAGGAAAACTCACATATGAGCCGCGACCTTCCGCCCCTTAACGCCCTGCGTGCGTTTGAAGCCACTGCGCGATTGAACAGCGTCAGCCAGGCAGCCGAGAGGTTGCATGTGACCCACGGCGCGGTCAGTCGCCAGTTGAAGGTGCTGGAAGAGCACTTGGGCGTGAGCCTGTTCGTCAAGGACGGGCGTGGCCTTAAACTCACAGATGCCGGTGTGCGCCTGCGCGATGCCAGTGCCGAGGCGTTCGAGCACTTGAGGGATGTGTGTGCAGAGTTGACCCAGGCCAGCGCCGACGCGCCGTTCGTGCTCGGTTGTTCAGGCAGTTTGCTGGCGCGCTGGTTGATTCCGCGCCTGGGCCGCCTGAATGCAGACCTGCCGGATCTGCGTCTGCACCTGTCGGCGGGTGACGGTGATCTTGACCCACGGCGTCCGGGCCTGGACGCCTTGCTGGTGTTCGCCGAACCACCGTGGCCGGCGGACATGCAAGTGTATGAACTGGCCAGCGAACGCATCGGCCCGGTGCTGAGCCCACGCTTTGCCGGCTACGAGCGGCTGCGGCATGCGCCCGCCTCGGCCTTGTGCGGCGAAGCGTTGCTGCACACGACTTCGCGCCCGCAAGCCTGGCCCAGTTGGGCACAGCAACACGGCATTGAGCCCGGCGCGTTGAAACACGGCCAGGGGTTTGAGCATTTGTATTATTTGCTGGAAGCAGCGGTGGCCGGGTTGGGCGTGGCGATTGCGCCGCAGCCGCTGGTGGCCGAGGATTTGCGCGCGGGTCGCCTGGTGGCGCCGTGGGGTTTCAGCGAAACCCCGGCGCACCTGGCGTTGTGGCTGCCCAAACGCGCCGCAGACGGGCGCGCCGGGAGACTGGCGCAGTGGCTCAAGGCTGAGCTTGAGCACCCGCCGGTTTAGTCACCGCGTTTGCACAGCAAGTAAGCAGCCAGCAGACCCAATGCACCTACCGCCACACCGGCTGTAGTCCATGGGTGCTCCTGCGCGTAGTCCCGGGTTGCAACACCGGTTTCGCGGATTTTCACTTTGCTTTCTTCGTAGGCATCGCTGATCAGGTGACGGGAATGCTTGAGGGCATTCTCGGCGTTGCTTTTCAGGGCCTTCAAGGTCTTGCGCGACTCGTCGGACGCGTCGTCCTTGAGGCTTTCCAGAGACTTGAGCAGGCTCGAAATCTCGGCTTCCATGCTTTCCAGCGACGCTTTGCGTAAAGAAGTGTTGGCCATGTGGATTCTCCTGAAGTGATTGAGTGGCGTGTGTAGATACCGACTCCAGCGCTTTCAGAAAGTGCAGTAAATCTGAACTTTCGCGTAGGAACGGTCGCCAGAAGCAGTATGAACATTGACTGCTAGGCTTTATTGACGACCCTCAGGAGAAACACCATGTCTGATCATCACACCTACAAAAAAGTGGAATTGGTGGGCTCGTCCACCTCCAGCATCGAAGACGCCATCAACAATGCGCTGGCCGAGGCCAACAAGAGCATCAAGCACCTGGAGTGGTTCGAGGTGGTCGATACCCGTGGGCATATCAAGGATGGCAAGGCCGCGCACTTTCAGGTCACGCTCAAGGTGGGGTTCCGAATCGCCAGTAGTTGATCGCCGCGGTTGAACTTGCCGACTGGCCGATTGCCATAACCTGCGCTACAACCAATGGGTGCCGACGCCATGCGCGTCGGCACGCTCTTTTTGAACAGCGCAAGGAAGGTAACGGATGAAGAAGTTTCTGCTAGCGGTAGGTTTGTTGAGCATTGCGGGTACGGCCCTGGCGGCGGGCAAGCCTTGTGACGAGCTGAAGAGCGAGATTGCAGCGAAACTGGATGCCAAGGGCGTTGCGCACTATTCCCTGGACGTTGTGGAGAAAGGTGCTGCGGGCGACGCCAAAGTAGTTGGCTCGTGTGAAGCCGGCACCAAGGAAATCGTCTACAAACGCGATTGACCCCGTGTTGCCGGCACCTGTGGCGAGGGAGCAAGCTCCCTCGCCATAAGTGCGTTCTTCAGCCCTTCATCAACTGCGCCAGCAGTTCGTAGGAATGAATCCGGTCGGCGTGTTCGTACAGGTCGCAGGTAAAAATCAACTCGTCTGCACCGGTTTGTTCGATCAGCACTTCCAGTTTGGCGCGGATTTTTGCCGGGCTGCCGACCATCGCCAGGCCGAGGAAGCTGCCGACGGCATCTTTTTCATGGGGTAGCCACAGGTCGTCCATGCTGTTCACGGGTGGGCGCTGCACCAGGCTTTGCCCGCGCATCAGCGCGAGGATGCGCTGGTACACCGAGGTGGCCAGATAGTCGGCTTGCTCATCGGTGTCCGCCGCCACCAGCGGAATGCCGAGCATCACGTACGGTTTATCCAAGACGGCTGAAGGCTTGAAGTGATTGCGGTAGACGCGAATCGCCTCGTGCATCAAACGCGGTGCGAAATGGGAGGCGAAGGCGTAGGGCAAACCGCGCTCACCAGCCAGTTGTGCACTGAACAGGCTGGAACCGAGCAGCCACACCGGCACATTGGTGCCGGTGCCGGGTACGGCGATGATGCGTTGGTCCGGGGTGCGCGGGCCGAGGTACGCCATCAGTTCGGCGACGTCCTCGGGGAACTCGTCGGCGCTGCCGGAGCGTTCACGGCGCAGGGCGCGGGCGGTCATCTGGTCGGAGCCGGGCGCGCGGCCCAGGCCCAGGTCGATACGGCCGGGGTAGAGGCTTTCCAGGGTGCCGAACTGCTCGGCAATCACCAGCGGTGCGTGGTTGGGCAGCATCACGCCGCCAGAGCCGACGCGAATCGTCGAGGTGCCGCCGGCCAGGTAGCCGAGCAACACCGAGGTGGCCGAGCTGGCGATGCCGTCCATATTGTGGTGTTCCGCCACCCAGAAACGGTTGTAGCCGAACTTTTCCACGTGCTGGGCCAGGTCCAGGGAATTGCGCAACGACTGCGCCGGGCTGCCGTTGGCCCGCACGGGCACGAGGTCGAGGGTCGAGAATTTCACGTCGGACAGCGATTTCATAAGCCTGCTTCTCCAAGGGGGCGCGCAGGCTGTGTAGACGAACCAAGACCTGGCGCTTCATGTGCATGTTCTATGCAATGAGGGCATATACCCGAGATTCAATAGCGCGGCAGGAAATTTCCTACTTAATCGCTAGGTTTCTCCGACAGGATGAACTTTGCCGGTCCGACTATCCTCAGAACCCTTACTGACGCAAAACCATCGTTCGAGGAGACCGCTATGAGTATCGTGAAAAAAGCATCCGCGCATTGGGAAGGTGATTTGAAGACGGGCCTGGGTTCCATTTCCACGGAAACCGGGGTACTGCGCGAAGCGCCCTACGGCTTCAAGGCGCGTTTTGAAGGTGGCAAGGGCACCAATCCGGAAGAGCTGATCGGCGCGGCCCACGCCGGATGTTTCTCCATGGCGTTCTCCATGATTCTCGGCGATGCCGGGCTCAAGGCTGACAGCATCGACACCCAGGCTGAAGTGACCCTCGATCAAGTCGATGGCGGCTTTGCGATCACGGCGGTGCATCTGATCCTCAAGGCCAAGATCCCGGGCGCGAGCCAGGCGCAGTTCGAAGAACTGAGCAAAAAGGCCAAGGAAGGCTGCCCGGTGTCCAAGGTACTGAATGCGAAAATCAGCCTGGATGCGACGCTGGTTAGCTGACACCGCAGGTCAAAAAATGTGGGAGCGGGCTTGCTCGCGAAGGCGCAGTGTCAGTCACCGAATGTGTTTCTGATACCGCGCCTTCGCGAGCAGGCCCGTTTCCATATTGGTTTTGCGTTAAATCAGAACCTGCGTGGGCAAACTATGGTCCTATAGCCATTGCAGCCTAGGCGCACACCCGTGCGCAGTGCATTCAGGGAGCTTCACACATGAAACGTTTTGCTTTGGCGATCATCTGCGGTGTGTTGGCCACTTCGGCCGTGGCCGCCCCCAAAGATTGTGAAGAGCTCAGGAAAGAGATCGAGATCAAGATCCAGGCGAACGCCGTGCCGTCCTACACCTTGGAGATCGTGACCAAGGAAGAAGCCGACAAGCACGATGTAGCCATGGTCGTCGGCAGCTGTGAGAACGGCACCAAGGCCATCATCTACCAGAAGAACAACGACTGATCAGAGGCAGTTGACGCTGCGCTCCTCGGCCAGCAGCTTGCGTGCGGCGTTGTACAGCCGGATGTTCGGGGTGTACGCCAGCGAGCGCCCTTCCAGCACATAGCGCTGGCCTGCCTGGAAGTGGTCGTACTGCAACGTTATGAAGCAGGTGCGCTCGGCAGTCTGCCCCAACCCGCCGAAACCGCCGCCAGTCGGCACCTCGAAATCAAAACGCACCATCAGTTCGTGGCGCCCGGGTGGCACTTGGAAGAAGCGCCCATCGTTGAGGTTTTTGCCGTCCAGGCGCTGCGCCATGAGCAGTTTGGCGCCCGGTGTCGGGGTGGTGAAATCGACCCAGGCCTGTTGCGGATCGACTGCCGGTAACGGCGTCGAGGTGCAGGCGCTGAGCAGCAGGACGGCGACGGGAAGCAAGAGCTGACGCATGGCGGGCACTCAATGAAAGAAATGAATTGAGCCTGACGCTGCAGACTCCCCATGAGTATAAACACCGCAGGCCATGGAAAAATTCCGTGCCGGCGCGATAGTCTTGCGAGCAAATCACCCAGGAGCGGTTGGGGCATGGTCAGGCGTTTTCTTCCGGGGTTGATGGTGCTGCTGCTCAGCGGCTGCTCAAGTGTCAGCTATTACGGCCAGTTGGCTAGCGGCCAGTGGCAATTGCTGCGCGCTCGCGAGCCGGTTTCCACGGTCATTGCCGACCCCTCTCGCCCCCAACTGCTGCGTGAACACCTGGCGCAAGCGCAAAAGGCGCGGACCTTTGCCAGCGAACAACTGCATTTGCCTGACAACCAGAGCTACAGGTTGTACGCCGACATTGGCCGGCCCTATGTGGTGTGGAATGTCTTCGCCACGACAGAATTTTCCCTGTCGCCTGAAACCCACTGCTTTCCCATCGCCGGTTGCGTCGCCTATCGCGGCTACTACAACCAGGGCGCTGCACGGGGTGAAGCGGCGTTGTTGCGCCAGCGAGGCATGGACGTGTCGATTGGCGGCGTCGAGGCCTACTCGACCCTGGGCTGGTTCAACGACCCGATCCTGAATTCGATGATGAACTGGGGTGACGAGCGCCTGGCCACGCTGATCTTTCATGAGCTGGCGCACCAGCGTTTCTATGTGAAGGACGACACCGAATTCAACGAGTCATTTGCCAACTTCGTCGAGCAGGAAGGCACGCGCCAGTGGCGGGCCGCACGGGGGCTGGCGCCGCTCGGCGATGGGGCGTTGCAGCAACGTGACCAGTTTATCCGGCTGATTCTCGATACTCGCCAGCGTCTGGAAAAGCTCTACGCCCAACCGCTGTCGAAGGAGGCGATGCGGGCGGCCAAAGCGCTTGAGTTTGAGCGCTTGCGCAGCGATTACCGGCAGATGCGTGACAGCCAGTGGGCGGGCGACAAGCGTTATGACGCCTGGATCAACCAGCCGATGAACAATGCGCGGCTGTTGCCATTCGGGCTGTATGACCAGTGGGTGCCGGCGTTTGCGGCGTTGTTTCGGCAAGAAGGTGGGGATTGGCTGAGGTTTTATGCGGCGGTGGAGAGGATGGGGGCGTTGCCGGTGGAGCAGCGCAAGGTGGCGTTGAGGCAGTTGGAGATGGAGGGGCTTTAGGGCCTCATCGCGGGCAAGCCCGCTCCCACATTTTGATGTGTGAATACAGTCGGATGTGGGCGCTGACTTGCCTGCGATAGCGGTTTCAAGGCTGCTGCAAAAACGCCTGATGCATCTCGGCCAACGTCTCGAAGTGCCAAGTCGGCGCCTCGGCATGCAACTCTTCAAAGCTGCCAAATCCATAGCCTACCGCCGCCGAATCCAGCCCGTTGCTACGCGCACCGATCAGGTCGTGCTTGCGGTCACCAATCATCAGGGTGGTCGCCGGGTCCAGGCCTTCTTCGCGCATCAAATGGGCAATCAGCTCGACTTTGTTCGTGCGCGTACCGTCCAGCTCGCTGCCGTAGATCACCTTGAAGTGCTTGGCAAAGTCGAAATGCCGGGCGATCTCGCGGGCGAATTCCCACGGCTTGGAGGTAGCCACGTACAACTGGCGGCCCTGGCTGTTCAATTCTTCCAGCAACGGCATCACCCCGTCGAACACGCGGTTTTCATATAGGCCGGTGACTTTGAAGCGCTCGCGATAGAAGTTCACCGCTTCCCAGGCCTTGGCTTCGTCGAAACCGTAGAACTGCATGAAGGCTTGCAGCAATGGCGGGCCGATAAAGTGTTCGAGCCTGGTCAGGTCCGGCTCGTCGATACCGAGCTTGGCGAGGGCGTACTGGATCGAACGGGTAATGCCCTCACGCGGGTCGGTGAGGGTGCCATCCAGGTCGAACAGTACGGTTGGGTAATGCAGGGTCATTGATCGAATCCTTCAGCCAGGTGCAGGTCTTTGAGCTTCACGTAGTTCGCCGCACTGTAGGTGAAAAACGCGCGTTCCTTGTCAGTCAGTGGGCGGATTTGTTTAACCGGGCTGCCCACATACAAAAAACCGCTTTGCAGTTTCTTGCCTGGCGGCACCAGGCTGCCGGCGCCGATGATCACGTCATCTTCCACCACGGCACCGTCCATCACGATGCTGCCCATGCCGATCAGGACCCGGCTGCCCACCGTGCAGCCATGCAGCATGACCTTGTGGGCGATGGTCACGTCATCGCCGATCAGCAGCGGGAAACCGTCTGGGTTGAAAGGCCCGGCGTGGGTGATGTGCAACACGCAGCCGTCCTGCACGCTGGTGCGCGCACCGATGCGGATACGGTGCATGTCGCCACGGATCACGGTCAGTGGCCATACGGAGCTGTCGGTGCCGATTTCGACATCGCCGATCACCACCGCCGAAATATCGACAAAAGCCCCGGCGCCCAGGGCTGGCGTGTGGTTCTGATAGGTGCGAAGGGTCACGATAGCTTCTCTCTCTTCTGCTGATAGCTGCGGTGGGCGTTGATTGTAATTAAGATGGCCCCATCTTTGTTCTTACATGTCTTCAGCCAAGGTACCCACCGTGAGCGCGAAC
The DNA here is from genome assembly GCF_057835125.1 of Pseudomonas sp. GL_117. NCBI lineage: Bacteria > Pseudomonadati > Pseudomonadota > Gammaproteobacteria > Pseudomonadales > Pseudomonadaceae > Pseudomonas > Pseudomonas sp. GL_117. Next base: position 48,048 of record NZ_CM174418.1, read on the forward strand.
AACCCTCTTCTGCAGCCCTACGACCTGCCGCCGTTCTCGGCGATCCGTGCCGAGCACGTACAGCCGGCCATCGAACAGATCCTCGCCGACAACCGTGTCGCCATCGAAGGCATCCTGCAAAGCCAGGGGAAAAATCCTACGTGGGCCGGGCTGGTCTTGGCCATGGACGAACTGAATGACCGCCTGGGCGCCGCCTGGAGCCCGGTCAGCCACCTCAACGCCGTGTGCAACAGCGCTGAACTGCGCGAAGCCTACGAAGGCTGCCTGCCGGCGTTGAGCGCCTACTCCACCGAGATGGGCCAGAACCGCGAGCTGTTCCAGGCTTTCGAAGCCCTGGCCAACAGCCCGGAAGCGGCCGGTTTCGACGTGGCGCAAAAAACTATCCTGGAACACTCCCTGCGCGACTTCCGCCTGTCGGGTATCGATTTGCCGCCGGAGCAGCAAAAACGCTACGCCGAAGTGCAGAGCAAGCTTTCCGAGCTGGGCAGCAAGTTTTCCAACCAACTGCTGGACGCGACCCAGGCCTGGACCAAACACGTTACCGATGAAGCCACCCTCGCCGGCCTGACCGACTCGGCCAAGGCGCAGATGGCTGCCGCTGCCCAGGCCAAAGGCCTCGATGGCTGGCTGATCACCCTGGAATTTCCGAGCTACTACGCGGTAATGACCTACGCCCAGGACCGCGCCCTGCGTGAAGAGGTCTACGCGGCCTACTGCACCCGTGCGTCAGATCAAGGCCCGAATGCCGGTCAGAATGACAACGGCCCGGTGATGGAAGAAATCCTCGACCTGCGTCAGGAGCTTGCTCAACTCTTGGGCTACGCCTCGTTCTCCGAACTGAGCCTGGCCACCAAGATGGCCGAGTCCAGCGACCAGGTGCTGAGCTTCCTGCGTGACCTGGCCAAGCGCAGCAAGCCGTTTGCCGCCCAGGACCTGCAACAGCTCAAGGCCTATGCTGCCGAGCAAGGCTGTGCCGACCTGCAAAGCTGGGACAGCGGTTTCTACGGCGAAAAACTCCGTGAGCAGCGTTACAGCGTGTCCCAGGAAGCGCTGCGCGCCTACTTCCCGATCGACAAGGTGCTGGGCGGCCTGTTCGCCATCGTGCAACGCCTGTACGGCATCGAGATCGCCGAACTGAAGGGCTTCGACACCTGGCACCCGGATGTGCGCCTGTTTGAAATCAAGGAAAACGGCCAGCACGTTGGCCGCTTCTTCTTTGACCTGTACGCCCGCGCCAACAAGCGTGGCGGTGCCTGGATGGACGGCGCGCGCGACCGTCGCCGCAAGATCGACGGCGTGCTGCAAAGCCCGGTGGCCAACCTGGTGTGCAACTTCACCCCGGCCGACAGTGGCAAGCCTGCCCTGCTGACTCACGATGAAGTGACTACGCTGTTCCACGAATTCGGCCACGGCCTGCATCACCTGTTGACCCGCGTCGAGCACGCTGGCGTGTCAGGCATCAACGGCGTGGCCTGGGATGCGGTGGAGTTGCCAAGCCAGTTCATGGAGAACTGGTGCTGGGAGCCGGAAGGCCTGGCGCTGATCTCCGGTCACTATGAGAGCGGTGAGCCGCTGCCCCAGGACCTGCTGGAAAAAATGCTCGCGGCGAAAAACTTCCAGTCCGGCCTGATGATGGTGCGCCAGTTGGAGTTCTCGCTGTTTGACTTCGAGCTGCACGCCACCCACGGCGACGGCCGCAGTGTGGCCCAGGTGCTCGAAGGCGTGCGCGATGAGGTGTCGGTGATGCGTCCGCCAGCCTACAACCGTTTTCCGAACAGCTTTGCGCACATTTTCGCCGGTGGTTATGCGGCTGGGTACTACAGCTACAAGTGGGCCGAAGTGCTCTCCGCCGATGCCTTCTCCAAGTTCGAAGAAGACGGCGTGCTGAATGCCGAAACCGGCCGTGCATTCCGTGAGGCGATCCTCGCACGCGGTGGCTCCCAGGCGCCGATGGTGCTGTTCGTCGACTTCCGCGGACGTGCACCGTCGATTGACGCACTCTTGCGCCACAGCGGCCTGAGTGAGGGCGCGGCAGCATGAGTGAAGGACCTGTGGTGACCAAAAAGCAATTTATCGCCGGCGCGGTCTGCCCGGCGTGCAGCGAGCCGGACAAGTTGAAGATGTGGACTGAAGACAGCGTGCCGCACCGTGAGTGTGTGGCCTGCGGTTATACCGACACGCTCAATGATCAGGGTCTGTCGGTACCTAAGGAGTTGGGCACACGGGTGAATACCTCGGCGCTGAAGGCGCCGGACCCGAAGGTGCAGGCGGTACAGTTTTTTCCTAACCCGAAACTGAAAAAAGACTGACGCCCACTCAGGGTTTTATCGCCAATCCCGTATCGTTCGTTGGTTCAACACGGCCGGTTCCAGCCGTGTTGAGCCAGCTCTTCATCGAGCACAGTGCAAATGCACTGGTGCTGCAATCGCCATTCGCCAGTGCTGTACGCAACTTGTCGATATCGGCCTTCATCATGTAGCGAACGCCGTCCTTGAAGCCATTGCTGGTGCCAAAGCCGCCCAGGGTCATCTCGTTCAGCGCCTCTTCCTTGCTCCATCCCTGCACCACCACGCGATACATCGCGGCCATCAGGCCGGTGCGGTCAGAGCCGTGTTTGCAGTGCATCAGCACCGGGCCGTTGGCCTCGGCTTCCTTGATTGCTCTGAGTGCTGCCAGCACGTCGGAATCATCCACATGATTGGTGCGATAACTCAGTTGGACCTGACGGATGTCCGTCGCCTTCAGCCAGTTGCCATCCGACTCGGGCAGGAAGTTGATCACGGTGCCGATCTTGAGCTTTTGCAGGAGTGGCACGGCGCTGCTGTCCGGCAGAGCGCTGCGATACAGCGTCGGCGTCATCTGGTGCAGGTTGTATTGGCTGCCCACGGGCTGCGCCCACTCGGCTGAGCGGATGGAAGGGCTGTCATCGGCTTGGGCATAAACCGTGGCGAACAGTGCCGTAAGTGCCAGGCCGAGTGCTGGCAGCCAGCGATGCTTGAACATGGGTAACGTCACCAAATGGGCTGTGGGTAGATAGCACGCAGATTGGTCTGCGGGGGGTCAATGGGGCGTGAGGCGCCCGTCAAAAAAGCGTGAATCCTCAGTCTTTAGTCGCTGAAACGATTCTGTTGATGGTTAGGCTGCTATCATTTGTAACTATTGATTGCCGCTGTGTTCTATCCAACACGCTGCCCGCACACCCCAAGCCGCTCCCAAGAAGCGGCTGTCGAACCCGTGACCACATGATGAGGTGCACCCATGTCTGATCAAGATCAAGACAACCCCCGGCGTGATTTTTTGCGCAAATCCTTGACCTTGATCCCGGTGGTCACGGTTGCCAGTACCGGCCTTGGCGGCTCGATGTTGATGGCTACGCCCGAGCCGGCACAGGCCAGCCCGGCTAAGGCGCCGGTCAACGAAAAGGCCTACGAGCCAAGCTACTTCACTGCCGAAGAGTGGGCGTTTATCAACGCCGCCGTCGCGCAGTTGATTCCTACCGATGCCCAGGGCCCAGGCGCCGTGGAAGCCGGTGTGCCGGAATACATCGACCGTCAGATGAACACCCCTTACGCCAGTGGTGCGTTGTGGTTCATGCAGGGCCCGTTCAATGCCGACGCGCCGCCTGAGATGGGCTGGCAGAGCAAACTGGTGCCCAAGGACATCTATCGCCTGGGCATCGCCGCGACGGATGCATGGTCGAAAGCGTTCAACGGCAAAGTGTTTGCTGCGCAAGACAGCGCTACCCGAGACGATATGCTGCGTCGCCTGGAGGCTGGGGGCAGTGAGGTGACCGCGCATTTCGACGCGGTGCCGCCGAAGATTTTCTTCAACCTGCTGCTGCAAAACACCAAGGAAGGCTTCTTCTGCGACCCGATCCACGGTGGCAACAAAGGCATGGTCGGCTGGACCATGATCGGCTTCCCCGGCGCTCGCGCCGACTTCATGGACTGGGTTGAACGCAACGAGCAATACCCCTTCCCGGCAGTTTCCATCCGCGGCGAGAGGGCATAAACGTGGCGACCATCATGAAGAAAGTAGACGCTGTGATCGTAGGCTTCGGCTGGACCGGCGCGATCATGGCCAAGGAGCTGACTGAAGCGGGCCTCAACGTGGTAGCGCTGGAGCGCGGCCCGATGCAGGACACGTACCCGGATGGCAACTATCCGCAGGTCATCGACGAACTGACCTACAGCGTGCGTAAAAAACTCTTCCAGGACATCTCCAAAGAGACGGTGACCATTCGCCATAGCGTGAATGATGTGGCCCTGCCCAACCGCCAATTGGGTGCGTTCCTGCCGGGCAATGGCGTCGGCGGTGCGGGCCTGCACTGGTCGGGCGTGCATTTTCGGGTCGACCCGATCGAGCTGCGCATGCGCAGCCATTACGAAGAGCGTTACGGCAAAAACTTCATCCCCAAGGACATGACCATCCAGGACTTCGGCGTCAGCTATGAAGAGCTGGAGCCGTTTTTCGACTACGCGGAAAAAGTCTTCGGCACCTCCGGCCAGGCCTGGACCGTCAAAGGCCAGTTGGTCGGTGAAGGCCGTGGCGGCAACCCGTATGCGCCGGATCGCTCCAACCCATTCCCGTTGGAGGCGCAGAAAAACACCGTCTCCGCACAGCTGTTTCAGAAAGCGGCTAGCGATGTGGGTTACAAACCCTACAACCTGCCGTCGGCCAACACCTCGGGGCCCTACACCAACCCCTACGGTGCGCAGATGGGCCCATGCAACTTCTGCGGGTTTTGCAGCGGCTACGTTTGCTACATGTACTCCAAGGCTTCGCCGAACGTGAACATCCTGCCAGCGCTGCGCCAGGTGCCGAACTTCGAGCTGCGGCCCAATTCCCACGTGCTCAAGGTCAATCTCGACAGCACCAAGAGCAAGGCCACCGGCGTGACGTATGTCGACGCCCAGGGCCGGGAAATCGAGCAGCCGGCGGACCTGGTGATCCTCGGCGCGTTCCAGTTCCACAACGTGCGGTTGATGCTGCTGTCGGGTATCGGAAAACCCTACGACCCGATTACCAATGAGGGGGTGGTGGGCCGGAACTTTGCCTACCAGAACATGGCCACCATCAAGGCATTCTTCGACAAGGACACCCACACCAACAACTTCATCGGTGCGGGCGGCAATGGCGTGGCGATGGATGATTTCAACGCCGACAACTTCGACCATGGTCCCCATGGCTTCGTTGGCGGCTCGCCGATGTGGGTCAACCAGGCTGGCAGTCGGCCGATTGCCGGTACGTCCAACCCGCCGGGCACCCCGGCCTGGGGCAGTGCGTGGAAGCGTGCCACCGCCGATTACTACACCCACCAGGTGTCGATGGATGCTCACGGTGCCCATCAATCCTACCGGGGCAACTACCTGGATCTAGACCCGGTTTACCGCGATGCCTACGGCCTGCCGTTGCTGCGGATGACGTTCGACTGGCAGGAAAACGACATCAAGATGAACCGCTTCATGGTCGAGAAAATGGGCAAGGTTGCCGAGGCGATGAACCCCAAGGCGATTGCTGTGCTCGGCAAAAAGGTCGGTGAGCATTTCAACACCGCGTCGTACCAGACCACCCACCTCAACGGTGGCGCGATCATGGGCACCGACCCGAAGACCAGTGCGTTGAACCGCTACCTGCAATGCTGGGATGTACACAACGTGTTTGTCCCGGGCGCTTCCGCTTTCCCACAGGGCTTGGGTTACAACCCTACCGGCCTGGTGGCGGCGTTGACCTACTGGTCGGCCCGCGCGATCCGCGAGCAGTACCTGAAAAACCCCGGCCCACTGGTTCAGGCATAAGGAGCGATGACCATGAAAGCACTTGTTATCGCGACGTTTGCACTGTTCGGCAGCTGCTCGGTGAGCGCCGCTGAAACCGACCTGGTCAAGCAGGGTGAATACCTGGCCCGCGCCGGTGACTGCGTGGCTTGCCACACCGCCAAGGGCGGCAAGCCGTTCGCTGGTGGCCTGCCGATGGAAACGCCGATTGGCGTGATCTATTCCACCAACATCACCCCGGACAAGACCGGCCTGGGCGACTACAGCTTCGAGGATTTCGACAAGGCCGTGCGCCATGGCGTCGCCAAGAGCGGTAGTACGCTTTACCCGGCGATGCCCTACCCGTCTTACGCGCGCGTCAGCGACAGCGATATGCAGGCGCTGTATGCGTACTTCATGAAAGGGGTGGAGCCGGTCGCTCAAGAGAACAAGGCGAGTGATATTCCCTGGCCGCTGAGCATGCGCTGGCCGCTGTCCGCGTGGCGTTGGATGTTCGCGCCGGAGGTTGCCGAGCCGCAGCCAACTGCGCAGGCCGACCCGGTGATCAGCCGTGGCGCCTATCTGGTGGAAGGCCTCGGCCACTGCGGCGCATGCCATACGCCACGGGCTCTGACCATGCAGGAAAAAGCCCTGAGTACCACTGATGGCAGTGCATTCCTGTCCGGCAGTGCGCCGCTGGAAGGCTGGATCGCGAAGAACCTGCGTGGCGATCACAAGGACGGCCTCGGCGGTTGGAGCGAGGAGCAACTGGTGCAATTTCTCAAGACCGGCCGCAGTGACCGTAGCGCGGTGTTTGGTGGCATGAGTGATGTTGTCGTCCACAGCATGCAGTACATGTCGGAAAACGACCTGACCGCCATCGCCCGTTACCTCAAGAGCCTGCCGGCGGTGGACCCCAAGGATCAGCCGCATCAGTACGACAAGCAGGTCGCCGACGCTTTGTGGAAAGGCGATGACAGCCGGCGCGGCGCGGCGGTGTACATCGACAACTGCGCGGCCTGCCACCGCACCGACGGCCATGGCTACACGCGGGTGTTCCCGGCGCTGGCGGGCAACCCGGTGCTGCAGACGGCGGACGCCACCTCGTTGATCAACATCGTGTTGAACGGCGGCACCTTGCCCGCTACGCACACGGCGCCCTCCACCTTCACCATGCCTGCGTTCGCCTGGCGTCTGTCGGACCAGGAAGTGGCGGATGTAGTCAGTTTCATCCGTGGCAGCTGGGGCAATAAAGGCGAGCCGGTGAAAGCGGGCGACGTGGCGCACTTGCGCCAGAAGCACTGATCCTTCCCTGGCCGCCAAACGGCACTGGTCAGAACCCGTGCGCCTCGATACTGTATATAAAAACAGTATCGAGGCGTTTTCATGTCTACTGCGCTGCCACCCCGTGGCCGAGGTACGGCCACCAACCTGCACAACCGCTTTGCGCCGACCGTCAGCGTGGCCGAGGACGACGGCTGGTATCAGGAAGTGCCGCCGACCCAGGGCACCGAGGTGCGGATCGAGACGGCCAAGACCATCATCACCCGCAACAACTCGCCGGACCTGCCGTTCGACCGTTCGATCAACCCTTATCGCGGTTGCGAACACGGCTGCATTTACTGCTATGCGCGGCCCAGCCATGCGTATTGGGACATGTCACCGGGGCTGGATTTCGAGACCCGGCTGATCGCCAAGAGCAATGCCGCAGACGTGCTGGAACAGCAACTGTCGAAACCGGGCTATGTCTGCGCGCCGATCAACCTGGGCTCCAACACCGACCCGTACCAACCCATCGAGCGCGAATACCGGATCACCCGGCAAACCCTTGAAGTGCTGCTGCGCTACCGGCACCCGGTGACAATCATCACCAAGGGCTCGCTGATCCTGCGCGACCTCGACCTGTTGACCGAATTGGCCAGGCAGCGCCTGGTGGCCGTGATGATCAGCCTCACCAGCCTGGACGACGAGCTCAAGCGCATCCTGGAGCCGCGTACGGCGGCGCCCAAGGCGCGATTGCGGGCGATCCGCGTGATGCGCGAGGCAGGCATCCCGGTGGGCGTGCTGTGCTCGCCGATGATCCCGATGATCAACGACAGCGAACTGGAGAGCCTGCTTACCGAAGCCCACGCTGCCGGGGCACAAAGCGCAGCGTACATGATGCTGCGCCTGCCGCTGGAGGTGGCGCCGCTGTTCGAGGAGTGGCTGGCGGCCCATTACCCGCAGCGCGCCGCCCATGTGATGAGCCTGGTGCGCCAGGTACGCGGTGGCGAGGTATACGACAGCCGCTTCGGTGTACGCATGCGTGGCGAGGGGCCGTTTGCCGAATTGCTGGCCCAGCGCTTCAGCAAGGCCATCAAACGCCTGGGGCTCAACCGTCGGGAAGGATTCAACCTGGATTGCACGGCGTTCTGCCCGCCGGGCAGGCAGATGGCGTTGTTGTAGAATGCTGGGAAAGGTGTACTTTTTCTGTAGGAATAGTCTCACTTTGACATCACTGAAACCCGCGATCTAGAGCGGTTCATTCAGTTTGAGTTAAGTTTCGGCGGCTACCTTGTTCAGCGAGTGACTGATGAGTCGGCAGTCTGATTTGTGGCATTTGCAACAAATTGCATTGGCCTGGCGTCGAACTGGCTTGAACACTCCCCTGCATTAACCAAGAGGATGAATCATGAGTGATAAGGATAAACAGCCGTTGGCTGCGTCGGCTTCAGCCCCTGAGGTGGCGGAATCCGCCGATGCAGCGCTAAAGCATATCGTTGACGGCTTTTTGCATTTCCATCACGACGTCTTCCCCCAGCAGGAAGAACTCTTCAAGAAACTCGCCACGGCCCAGAGCCCACGGGCGATGTTTATTACCTGCGCCGATTCGCGCATCGTCCCCGAGCTGATTACCCAGAGCTCACCGGGCGACCTGTTCGTGACCCGTAACGTCGGCAACGTGGTGCCGCCCTACGGCCAGATGAACGGGGGTGTTTCCACTGCCATCGAGTACGCCGTACTCGCCCTGGGCGTCCAGCACATCATTGTCTGCGGGCACTCCGATTGCGGTGCGATGCGTGCGGTGCTCAACCCCGATAGCCTGGAAAAAATGCCGACGGTGAAGGCTTGGTTGCGGCATGCCGAGGTCGCCAAGACCATGGTCCATGACAACTGCGACTGCGCCAACGAAGGCGAGAGCATGAAGGTGCTGACCGAAGAAAACGTCATCGCCCAGCTACAACATTTGCGCACCCACCCCTCCGTGGCTTCGCGCATGGCCAATGGTCATTTGTTTATCCATGGTTGGATCTACAACATCGAGACCAGCGAAATCCGCGCCTACGATGCCGATCAGTCCACGTTCAGACCGCTGAACGGCGAAGGGCCGATTCCTTGCGCGACGCCTAAAGCGCGCTTCTAAAACACTTCCCTGCCGGGTGATGCGGTGGCTGCCATGGATGCAGCCAGGCATTACCGCGCCCGGCGAATGCCTCGGGAGAGTCATCATGCGTGCTGCTCAATTGAAAGCTGTATTGCCACGGGAGCTGCTCGCCTCGGTGGTTGTGTTTCTGGTCGCCCTGCCCCTGTGCATGGGCATCGCGATTGCTTCCGGGATGCCGCCGGCCAAGGGGTTGATCACCGGGATTATCGGTGGCCTGGTGGTCGGTTGGCTGGCGGGCTCGCCGCTACAGGTCAGCGGTCCGGCGGCGGGTCTGGCGGTGTTGGTGTTCGAGTTGGTGCGCCAACACGGAATGATGATGCTGGGGCCGATCCTGCTGCTGGCGGGCTTCCTGCAACTGGTGGCTGGGCGTTTGCGCCTGGGCTGCTGGTTCCGCGTGACGGCACCGGCGGTGGTGTACGGCATGCTGGCGGGGATTGGCGTGCTGATTGTGCTGTCGCAGATCCATGTGATGCTCGACGGCGCGCCCAAACCCTCCGGGCTGGATAACCTGGCAGGTTTCCCGGCTGCGGTGGCGCAAGCGATTCCGAGCCTGGGCTGGCAAGCCGGCTTGCTTGGCTTGTCGACGATGCTGGTGATGTATCTGTGGGACAAATTCCGCCCGCAATCCCTGCGGTTTGTGCCCGGCGCGCTGTTGGGTGTGGGGCTGACCACGCTTGTCAGCCTGTTGCTGGTGTTGCAGGTCAAGCGGGTGGAGGTCCCGGAAAACCTCGCCGATGCCATCGATTGGCTGCGCCCCAGCGACCTGCTGAACCTGGCTGATCCGCAGCTGTTGATCGCTGCCTTTGCCGTGGCGTTTATCGCCAGTGCCGAAACCCTGCTCTCCGCAGCGGCGGTGGACCGCATGCACAGCGGCCAGCGCTCGGATTTCGACAAGGAGTTGTCGGCTCAAGGTGTCGGCAACATGCTGTGTGGTCTGGTTGGCGCCCTGCCGATGACTGGCGTGATCGTGCGCAGTTCGGCCAACGTGCAGGCCGGCGCCACCACGCGCTTGTCGGCCATGTTCCATGGCCTGTGGCTGCTGGCCTTCGTGTTGTTGCTGTCGAGTGTGCTGCAAAGCATCCCGGTGGCGAGCCTGGCGGGCGTGCTGGTGTACACCGGGATCAAGCTGGTGGACATCAAGGCGTTCAAGGCCCTGGGGCGTTACGGGCGGATGCCGATGTTCACCTATGCGGCGACTGCGCTGGCGATCATCTTTACCGACCTGCTGACCGGTGTGCTGGTGGGGTTCGGGCTGACGCTGGTCAAGCTGGCGCTCAAGGCCTCGCGTCTGAAAGTGAGCCTGATCGACTTGCCGCAGGACGGTGAGATGGAGCTGCGTTTGAGTGGCGCGGCGACGTTCCTGAAAGTGCCGGCGCTGACCCAGGTGCTGTCGGCGGTGCCGGCGGGGACGACCGTACATGTGCCGCTGAACAACCTGAGTTACATCGACCATTCCTGCCTGGAGTTGCTGGAGGAGTGGGGGCGGGCCAATGCGGCGAAGGGGTCGAAGCTGGTGATCGAGGCGCGTGGGTTGAAGCGGCGGTTGGAGGGGCGGGTCAGAACGACGACGGGGATAGGCTCCGCACCCGCAACAGGCTGACGAAACCGAATCAAAAATGTGGGAGAGGGCTTGCCCGCGAATACGGTGGATCAGTCAATTATTCAGCAACTGACACGCCGCATTCGCGGGCAAGCCCGCTCCCACATTTGATCGTTTGCGTAGCAGGAAATCAGGCCGGCTGGTCCAGCGCCAACTCAACCCCCAACTGCCGCGACAGGCACGGCCAGCGTTTCCACGCAGCTTCCGTGTCCGGGCTCTTGAGGGTTTCGCGGTAAGCCTCCACCGACTCCAGCGCAAAGCTTTCTTCGTTGAGCATCTCATCCACCGCCAAATGCACGGCCTCATCCAGGCTGTTGGCAAATTCTTCGCCAATCAGCTGGTGCGCAATCACGTTGGCCACCGTGGTGTCGGCCGGGATCAGCGGCTGGCCGAAATGCTTGATATACAGATCGTTGACTTCTTCCACCAGGCGGTGCGCCAGGTAGGCCTCATCCAGCAGGCCGTCGAGCCCCTCGTGCCCGGCCAGGATCGCCGGCGGTTGCAGGAAGAACTGTTCGGCGATCTTCAGCACCGGCTTGATCTGGCTTTCGATGCCGGCCTCGCGGGCCACGTCATTGGCGGCTTCGAGCAGGTCCGGGACGAGTTCGATGTAGGCTGTGACGAAGCGCGTCATGACAATGTTGCGATCACCGTCGGCCAGGGCGATGGCCGAGTGCAGACGCGGCAATTGGCTTGCCAGTTGTTGGGCCAACTGGCCCGTGCTGGCTTCGTGTTGATGGGCACGGGAAATCTGCTCGCGCAATGCGGCGGTGTTCATGAGGGCTCCAGTGAAACAGGTGTAGGAAAAGGGAGATGACAAGGTAGCTCGTTTATACGAGCACCTCAGACGCATTTGTCATAATTATTTCACGGTTATGCACCTGCGTTATATCGAAACGCCATCGTTCGTCGGATAAACGATTCTGCTCCCGGTTTTATTGGCTCCGCCTGTCCGTTTTTGCTGATTTGCCCCTACACATTGCGGGGTTGCAGACCCTGTCTATACTCGGATTTGTACGCAATTAGCTGATGACGCCAGACTGCATAAGCAGGTGAGGCTAAGCGGTTGTAAGCAGTATGGAAGCCGCTCCCTTCGACGCAGGTGCAAACCGGCGGGATAACAAGAACGATAAGGGGAACCCGCAATGACGCGACATCCACATGTTTGGATGGGCCTTCTGTTGTGGTCGGTATTCGGTCAGGCGCACGCCGCCTGGACAACGAATATGGCGCCAGGGGCGACTGAAGTCAGCCACGCTGTGTTTGACCTGCACATGACCATTTTCTGGATCTGTGTGGTGATCGGCATCATCGTGTTTGGCGCGATGTTCTGGTCGATGATCCTGCACCGGCGCTCTACAGGCCAGGTGGCGGCCAAGTTCCACGAGAGCACGACCGTGGAAATCCTCTGGACCGTGGTGCCCTTGCTGATCCTGATCGCGATGGCCATCCCGGCGACCAAGACCCTGATCAATATCTACGACAGCACCGAGTCGGACATCGATATTCAGGTCACCGGCTACCAGTGGAAGTGGCATTACAAATACCTGGGCCAGGACGTGGAGTTCTTCAGCAACCTGGCCACTCCCGCCGAGCAGATCCACAACAAGGCGACCAAGGGCGAGCATTACCTGCTGGAAGTCGACCAGCCGCTGGTGCTGCCGGTGGGGGCGAAAGTTCGCTTCCTGGTGACCGCCGCCGACGTGATCCATTCCTGGTGGGTGCCGGCCTTCGCGGTCAAGCGCGACGCCATCCCCGGGTTCGTCAACGAGGCCTGGACCCGCATCGAGAAGCCCGGCATCTACCGTGGCCAGTGCGCCGAACTGTGCGGCAAGGACCACGGCTTCATGCCCATCGTGGTCGAGGTCAAATCCAGGGCCGACTACGACACTTGGCTCGGTGAGCGCAAGGAAGAGGCTGCCAAACTCAAGGAGCTGACCTCCAAAGAGTGGACCCTGCAAGAGCTGGTGGCCCGTGGCGACAAGGTCTACCACACCACCTGCGTGGCCTGTCACCAGGCCGAAGGCCAGGGCCTGCCGCCGATGTTCCCGGCGCTCAAGGGCTCGCCAATTGCCGTCGGGCCCAAGGAGGACCACCTGCATCGCGTCTATTTCGGCAAGCCCGGCACCGCCATGGCGGCGTTTGGCAAGCAGCTCTCGGAAGTGGACATCGCCGCCGTGGTCACCTACGAACGCAACGCCTGGGGCAACAACAAAGGCGACATGGTGACGCCCAAGGATGTGCTGGCTCTGAAACAGGCGGAAAGCAAATGACTTCCTTCATTGCATCTGCCCTGAACCACCCCGCCCACTCGTTTGCAGGAGAACGGCCATGAGCACTGTGATCGATGACCATGGTCACGCCGACCACGCCCACGGTCCCGCCAAGGGCCTGATGCGCTGGGTGCTGACCACCAACCACAAAGACATCGGCACCATGTACCTGTGGTTCGCCTTCACCATGTTTTTGCTCGGCGGCTCGTTCGCCATGGTGATCCGTGCCGAGTTGTTCCAGCCCGGCCTGCAGATCGTCGAGCCGGCGTTCTTCAACCAGATGACCACCATGCACGGCCTGATCATGGTGTTCGGCGCGGTGATGCCGGCGTTCGTCGGCCTGGCCAACTGGATGATCCCGCTGATGATCGGCGCGCCCGACATGGCCCTGCCGCGCATGAACAACTTCAGCTTCTGGCTGCTGCCGGCGGCGTTCCTGCTGCTGGTGTCCACCTTGTTCACCCCCGGCGGCGGGCCGAATTTCGGCTGGACCTTCTACGCCCCGCTCTCCACCACCTATGCGCCGGAAAGCGTGACGTTCTTCATCTTTGCCATCCACCTGATGGGCATCAGTTCGATCATGGGCGCGATCAACGTGGTCGCCACCATCCTCAACCTGCGTGCCCCGGGCATGACCTTGATGAAAATGCCGCTGTTCGTCTGGACCTGGCTGATCACCGCGTTCCTGCTGATTGCGGTGATGCCGGTGCTGGCCGGCTGCGTGACCATGATGCTGATGGACATCCACTTCGGCACCAGCTTCTTCAGTGCGGCCGGTGGCGGTGACCCGGTGCTGTTCCAGCATGTGTTCTGGTTCTTCGGCCACCCCGAGGTGTACATCATGATCCTGCCGGCCTTCGGTGCCGTCAGCTCGATCATCCCGACCTTTTCGCGCAAGCCGCTATTCGGCTACACCTCGATGGTCTACGCCACGGCAAGCATCGCGTTCCTGTCGTTTATCGTGTGGGCTCACCACATGTTCGTGGTCGGCATTCCGTTGGTGGGCGAACTGTTCTTCATGTACGCCACACTGCTGATCGCGGTGCCGACGGGGGTGAAGGTGTTCAACTGGGTCAGCACCATGTGGCAGGGCTCGCTGACGTTCGAGACGCCGATGCTGTTTGCCGTGGCCTTCGTGATCCTGTTCACCATCGGCGGTTTCTCCGGGCTGATGCTGGCGATCGCGCCGGCGGACTTCCAGTACCACGACACCTACTTCGTGGTGGCGCACTTCCATTACGTACTGGTACCCGGTGCGATCTTCGGCATCTTCGCTTCCGCCTACTACTGGCTGCCGAAATGGACCGGCCACATGTACGACGAAACCCTGGGCAAGCTGCACTTCTGGCTGTCTTTCGTGGGCATGAACATGGCGTTTTTCCCGATGCACTTCGTCGGGCTGGCCGGCATGCCGCGCCGGGTGCCGGACTACAACCTGCAGTTCGCCGACTTCAACATGGTCTCGTCGATCGGCGCGTTCATGTTTGGCGCCACGCAGATCTTCTTCCTGTTCATTGTGATCAAGTGCATCCGTGGCGGCCCGCCAGCGCCGGCCAAACCGTGGGATGGTGCCGAAGGCCTGGAGTGGAGCGTGCCCTCGCCCGCGCCGTACCACACCTTCACCACGCCGCCGGAGGTCAAATGAGCACTTCGGCCACCCAGCCACCGCAAATCCCCTGTGGGAGCGGGCTTGCTCGCGAAAGTGGTGTATCAGTCGCCACATGCAGTGCCTGGCACACCGCATTCGCGGGCAAGCCCGCTCCCACATTGATCGCGTTCACTTTGGGTGGTCGTTATGGCTGAGTCCGTACCGATCAGGCGGCTGGTGACGCGCCTGTTGATCCTGGTGGTCGCCATGTTCGCCTTCGGCTTCGCCCTGGTGCCGATCTACGACGTGATGTGCAAGGCGTTCGGCATCAACGGCAAGACCGCCGGGCAGTACGAGGGTGAGCAGGTAGTGGACCCCTCGCGGCAGGTGCGGGTGCAGTTCCTGTCGACCAATGCCATCGATATGGTCTGGGAGTTCCACGCCAAGGCGGATGAGGTGGTGGTCAACCCGGGCGCCGTCACCGAGATGCTGTTTGTCGCCTACAACCCCACTGACAAGGCGATGACCGCCCAGGCGGTGCCGAGCATTTCCCCGGCCGAAGCGGCGATGTATTTCCACAAGACCGAGTGTTTTTGCTTCACCCAGCAAGTGCTGCAACCCGGCCAGCGCATCGAAATGCCAGTACGTTTTATCGTCGATCGCGACATGCCCAAGGATGTGAAGCATTTGACCCTGGCGTACACGCTATTTGATATCACTGCGCGCCAACCGCCGGTGGCTGTCCACACCGGGGGCTAGCTACTGTTTGCCCCCTCAATCAGGAGAGCGAATACATGTCGACTCATGATACGTACTACGTACCAGCACAAAGCAAATGGCCGATAATTGCCACGTTTGGCATGTTGGTCACCGTGTACGGCCTGGGTGTGTGGTTCAACGATCTCAAGGCTGCACGCCCGGAATCCCACGGCCCGTGGATCTTTTTCGTCGGCGGTCTACTGCTGGCCTACATGCTGTTCGGCTGGTTCGGGGCGGTGATCAAGGAAAGCCGCGCCGGTTTGTACAGCCCGCAGATGGACCGCTCGTTCCGCTGGGGCATGACCTGGTTCATCTTTTCCGAAGTGATGTTCTTCATCGCGTTCTTCGGTGCGCTGTTTTATGTGCGGCACATGTCGGCGCCCTGGTTGGCGGGCGAAGGTTCAAAGGGCATTGCGCACATGCTGTGGCCGAATTTCGAGTTTGCCTGGCCGTTGCTCAACAACCCTGATCCAAAACTGCATCCCGCGCCCGAGGGCACGATCAGTCCGTGGGGGCTGCCGTTGGTCAACACCATCCTGCTGGTCAGCTCCAGTGTGACCATCACCATCGCCCACCACGCCCTGCGCAAGGGCCATCGCGGCGCGCTGAAAATCTGGCTGGCGCTGACCGTGTTGCTGGGCTGGGCGTTTCTGGGCTTCCAGGCCGAGGAATACATCCACGCCTACAAAGAACTGGGCCTCACGCTGGGCTCTGGGGTGTACGGCGCAACGTTCTTCATGCTCACAGGCTTTCATGGCGCCCACGTGACCATCGGGACGATCATTTTGTTTGTGATGCTGATGCGCATCCTCAAGGGGCACTTCAATGCCGAGCACCAGTTCGGTTTCGAGGCGGCCAGTTGGTATTGGCACTTTGTGGATGTGGTCTGGATCGGGTTGTTTTTCTTTGTCTATGTGCTGTGAAGCGAATTACCACGGCGCGTGAGAAACCAACTGGCCACTGAAGAAGCCCCAGGTGATCAGCGCCAGGGTGATCACGGCCAGCACCACACGCACGGTCAGGGCGGTGACGAGGCGATTGGAGTGGCCCTCGTCCTTGACCAGGAAGAACAGACCACTGAACAGGCTCACGACAGTCGCGATCAGCATCAGGGCAATGGCTGCTTTGAGCATGGTCGGGCTCCTGGGGTTCAAGGGGGAGGCGGGCAATGAAAACAAGTATAGCCAGCGCCAGGAAACGCTTTCATCCAGGGATCGCCCCCACGTTGGTGGTGCTGGTGCTGCTGCCGTTGATGGTGGGATTGGGGTTTTGGCAGCTGTCCCGTGGCCATGAAAAACAGCTGTTGGTGGACAGCTACGTCGAGCGGCGTGCGGCTGAGCCGATCAGCAGCGCGCAGCTGGTGGATATGGCTGATCCGGCTTTCCGCCGCGTGCGCCTGCGCGGCCAATTCGATGCCGAGCACAGCGTGCTGCTCGACAACCGCATGCGTGACGGCAAGGCCGGTGTCGAGCTGTTGCAACCTTTCCACGACAGGGCCAGTGGTCTATGGCTGTTGCTCAATCGTGGCTGGCTGCCCTGGCCGGACCGCCGTACCCCGCCCGCCTTCACCACCCCGGACCAGCCGGTGAACCTTGACGCCTGGGTGTATGTCGCCCCTGGCGAGACCTTCCAACTGCATGCCGACCCCGCGACCGCGCAATGGCCGCGTCTGCTCACCGCCCTGCACCCTGCCGTGTTGTGGGCCGAGTTGGGTCGCAGCGGCTTTGCCTACGAACTGCGTGCAGAAGCCGGCCCTGGTACGTACGACACCTCTTGGGCCGTAGTCGCCATGGGCCCGGAAAAACACCTCGGCTACGCCGTGCAGTGGTTCGCCATGGCGTGCGCACTGCTGGCGCTTTACCTCTATCTCGGCTGGCACAACACAAAGGAGAAGTCCCATGGGAGCGGCCATGAATCCACCAGACATGTCTGAGGCACCGGACCGCCGCAAAGGCCGCTGGCAACTGATCCTGATCTTGATGATGGTGATCGGCCCGATGGCGCTGGCCACTTTCATGTACAAGCTGCAGTTCTGGGTGCCGGACAGTCGCAGCTATCACGGCGAGATGATCGGCAACGGCCAGACTCGCGCCGACATCGGCGTGCAGGCCGATGAACAGCGCTGGCAACTGCTGGTCACCGCCCCCGCTGCCTGCGCTGCTGATTGCCAGCAACTGGTGTACCTGGCGCGCCAGCTGCAAATCAGCCTGGGGCGTGATGCGTCCCGTGCCAGCCATGCCTTGGCCAGTGCGCAACCGGTGAGTGTCGACTACGAAGCCAAGCTGAAAGCCGAATACCCGCAGCTGCAACGCTACCCGCTGGACCTGTCGACCTTTACCAAAGGCGCCGCCGCGCCGGGTGATGCGCAGCTATGGATTGTCGATCCCCACGGCAACCTGGTGTTGCGTTACGACGCCACGGTCAAGGGCAAGGACTTGCTCAACGACCTGCGCCACCTGTTGAAACTGTCGAATATCGGATAAGGGCATCGTCATGGCCAAACCAGGATTTCGCCTCGCGTTGTTTGCCACCCTGCTGGCGCTGATTGTCGTGCTGCTGGGCGCATATACCCGCCTGACCCACGCCGGGCTCGGTTGCCCGGATTGGCCGGGTTGCTACGGTTTTATCAGCGTGCCGCAAAGCGAAACCCAGCTGGCCCATGCCGAGTTGCACTTTCCCGACACGCCGGTCGAGGCGGACAAAGGCTGGAGCGAGATGATCCATCGCTACTTCGCCGGCACCCTGGGGCTGTTGATCGTGGTGTTGGCGGCGCGCTCGTGGAGCCACCGGCGCGATCCGGGCCAGCCGGTGAAACTGCCGCTGTTCCTGCTGGCGGTGGTGTTCGCCCAGGCGGCGTTTGGCATGTGGACGGTCACGTTGAAGCTGTGGCCGCAGGTGGTCACGGGGCATCTGTTGGGTGGGTTTGCCACGTTGAGCCTGTTGTTTCTGCTGACGCTGCGTTTGTCCGGGGTGTTGCCCGCGCTGATCGTGCCCAAGCGCCTGCAATATTGGGCGACGGCCGGGTTGGTGCTGGTGATCGGCCAGATTGCCCTGGGCGGCTGGGTCAGTTCCAACTATGCCGCAGTGGCCTGTATCGATCTGCCGACCTGTCATGGCCAGTGGTGGCCGGCGGCGGATTTTGCCAACGGCTTTCATCTTACCCAGCACATTGGGCCCAACTACCTGGGTGGGCAGTTGGATAGCGAGGCGCGCACGGCGATTCATCTGACTCACCGCATCGGCGCGGTCGTGGTCACCCTGGTGCTGCTGGGCCTGGCCTGGCAACTGCGTGCGGTGGGCATGAGCCGTCTGGCGGGCCTGCTGCTGAGCGCCCTGGGCGCACAAATCTGCCTGGGCCTGAGCAACGTATATTTCCATCTGCCGCTGCCGGTCGCGGTGGCCCATAACGCGGGCGGTGCCGCGCTGTTGCTGAGCCTGGTGCTGGTCAATTATCACGCGCGCACCAGCCTGGTCCGCGTGCGCAACCAGTTGCCGTTCGGCTGGCGTTTCATCCCGCGCAAACATGTCTCGGGCCTCATCACCCTTAAAGGAGAGATGCCATGGCGACCTTGATCGGCGCGCACCGCGGGCGGGCAATCTGGCGTGACTACCTGGAGCTGACCAAGCCGAAAGTGGTGGTGCTGATGCTCATCACCTCGCTGGTGGGGATGTTCCTTGCGACCCGCGCCGGGGTGCCGTGGACGGTGCTGGTATTCGGCAACCTGGGGATCGCCCTGTGTGCGGGCGGTGCGGCGGCGGTCAACCATGTGGTGGACCGGCGTATCGATGCCGTGATGGCGCGCACCCATAAACGGCCGCTGGCAGAGGGGCGTGTGTCGCCCTTGGCGGCGCTGGCCTTTGCATTGTTGCTGGCGGTGGCCGGGTTGGCGCTGTTGCTGGCGTTCACCAACCCACTGGCCGCGTGGCTGACGCTGGCTTCGCTGTTGGGCTACGCCGTGATCTACACCGGTTTTCTCAAGCGTGCGACGCCGCAGAACATTGTGATCGGCGGTCTCGCGGGGGCGGCGCCGCCGTTGCTGGGCTGGGTGGCTGTCACCGGGCATGTCAGCGCCGAGCCGTTGTTGCTGGTGCTGATCATCTTCGCCTGGACCCCGCCGCACTTCTGGGCCCTGGCTATCCATCGCAAGGAGGAGTACGCCAAGGCCGACATTCCCATGCTGCCGGTCACTCACGGCGAGCACTACACCAAGGTGCATATCCTGCTCTACACCTTCGCCCTGCTGGCGGTGAGCCTGATGCCCTACGTCATCCATATGAGCGGCCTGCTGTACCTCGCCTGCGCGCTGGTATTGGGTGGGCGCTTTCTGCATTGGGCCCTGGTGTTGTACCGTGGCGGTCGGCCGCACGCGGCGATCAACACCTTCAAGTACTCTATCTGGTACTTGCTGCTGCTGTTTATCGCCTTGCTCCTAGACCACTACCTATTGTTGAACCTATGACCCGAACTCAAAAAACCGTCTTTATCCTGGTGGCCATCGTCGCGTTGATCATGGGCCTGACCGTTAATAAAGTGCTCAACGGCAAAGGCCAGGGCGACCCTACTGCGCTGATCGATGCTGGCATCATCCTGCTGCCCCAGAGCCGCCAACTGCCGGCGGTGAGCATGACAAACCAGGACGGCCAGCCTGTATCGGTCAATGAGTTGAAGGGCAAGTGGAGCCTGCTGTTCTTCGGTTACACCTTCTGCCCGGACATCTGCCCGACCACCCTGGCCCAACTGCGCCAGATCAAGAGTGAGCTGCCCAAGGAGGCGGTGGACAAGTTGCAGGTGATCCTGGTCAGCGTTGACCCGCACCGCGACACGCCGACCCAGCTCAAGCAATACCTGGGCTACTTCGACCCGCAGTTTGTCGGCCTGACCGGCGCGAATGTGGAGGAGGTGCAGAAGGTGTCGAATGCGGTGAGCATCCCGTTCATTCCGGCGGACACCAGCAAGCCAAACTACACGGTGGATCACAGCGGCAACCTGGCGCTGATCGGGCCGGATGGGATGCAGCGTGGGTTTATCCGGGCACCGTTGAATAATCAGAAGCTGGTGGTGCAGTTGCCGGTGTTGTTGCAGCGCAACTAAGTCGTACGCAGATCTGGCTAGCAATACATAGCAAATGTGGGAGCGGGCTTGCTCGCGAATGCAGTGGGTCAGTCAATATCGTCATCGACTGCTACACCGCATTCGCGAGCAAGCCCGCTCCCACATTTGTTTGATCTCCGGTGTCTGGGAGATCGGGTTGGATCAGAACGCCGGCTTGATCGCGCCTTTGTACTTCTCTTCGATGAATTTCTTCACTTCAGGCGTGTGCAGTGCTGCGACCAGCTTCTTCACTGCATCCGAATCCTTGTTGTCTTCGCGGGTCACCAGGATGTTCACGTAAGGCGAGTCGCTGCCTTCGATGACCAGTGCGTCCTTGGACGGGTCCAGCTTGGCTTCCAGGGCGTAGTTGGTGTTGATCAGCGCCAGGTCGACCTGGGTCAGCACGCGCGGCAGGGTGGCGGCTTCCAGTTCGCGGAACTTCAGGTGTTTCGGGTTGGCGGTGATGTCCTTGATGGTCGACAGGATGTTGTTCGGCTCCTTCAAGGTGATCAGGTCGTGCTTGGCCAGCAGCAACAGCGCGCGGCCGCCGTTGGTGGCGTCGTTCGGGATTACCACGTTGGCGCCGTCAGGCAGCTCGGCCAGGGTCTTGTACTTGCTGGAGTACGCGCCCAGGGGTTCCAGGTGCACGGCGCCGACGCTCACCAGGTGAGTGCCCTTGGTTTTGTTGAATTCGTCCAGGTACGGCTGGTGCTGGAAGAAGTTGGCGTCCAGGCGCTTTTCAGCCACCTGTACGTTGGGCTGCACGTAGTCGGTGAAGACCTTGACCTGCAAGTCCACGCCTTCTTTGGCCAGGGCAGGTTTCACGAATTCGAGGATTTGCGCGTGCGGCACCGGCGAGGCGGCGACCTTGATGGTCTCGGCGTGGGCGGAAAACGCGGCGACCGCAGCGAAAGCAACCAGTAGTTTTTTCATCCAGCAAGCTCCTTGTTCGGGCATCTGCCGACTGATAGTCGGCAATGGCCGTTATTTTCGAGAGTAATGTGTCACCAGCTTGTCGCCGATGGTCTGCAGAATTTGTACAAGCACAATCAACATCACCACGGTGACGACCATGACGTCGTCCTGGAAGCGCTGGTAACCATAGCGTATCGCCAGGTCCCCGAGCCCGCCGGCGCCCACTACGCCAGCCATGGCGGTATAGCCCACCAGGGCGATAGCGGTCACGGTGATTGCGGCAATGATGCCTGGCTTCGCCTCTGGCAGAAGCGCCTTGGTGATGATCTGGCGAGTGGTGGCGCCCATGGCTTGGGTCGCCTCGATGATGCCGCGATCGACTTCGCGCAAAGCGGTTTCCACCAGTCTTGCGAAGAATGTCGAAGCGCCGACCACCAGCGGTGGAATCGCGCCGGCTACACCCAGCGAGGTGCCAGTAATGAAGATCGTCGTCGGAATCATCACAATCAGCAGGATGATAAATGGCAGCGAGCGTATGGCGTTGACCACGAAGGCCAGCACGCCATAGGTGGTTTTCTGCTCCAGCAACTGGCGGGGGCTGAACAGGAACAGCAGGATGCCCAGCGGCAGGCCTACCACTACGGTGAAGAACAGCGAAGTGCTGAGCATCAGCATGGTGTCGCCTGTGGCGACCCAGATGTCGGCCCAGTCAACGTTGTCGAAATAATGCAGTAATACGTCCATTAGCGCAGAACCTCCATGTGGACATCCGCCGCAACAAAGCGCGCGAATGCCGCTTCCATGTCGCCGCCGGTAATGGCCAGAGTCAGTTGCCCGTAGGGGATGTCTTTGATGCGGTCGATACGACCGGCGAGGATGCTGTAGTCCACACCCGTTTCGCGGGCGACGGTGCCCAGCAGCGGCGCGTAGGTCGCATCGCCCTGGAACGTCAGGCGCACGATGCGGCCTGGGACGTGGGCGAAGTCGTCGCGTTGCTCGTTTTCGTCGACCTGCTCGGACTCTTGCACGAAGCGTTTGGTGGTCGGGTGCTTGGGATGCAGGAACACATCGGCCACCGTGCCTTGCTCGACGATCACGCCGGCATCCATCACGGCCACCTGGTCGCAGACGCGGCGGATCACGTCCATTTCATGGGTGATCAGCACGATGGTCAGCTTCAGCTCGCGGTTGATCTCGGCCAGCAGTTGCAGGACCGAAGCGGTGGTCTGCGGGTCGAGGGCGCTGGTGGCTTCGTCGCACAACAGGATCTTGGGCTTGGTCGCCAGGGCGCGGGCGATGCCGACGCGCTGCTTCTGGCCGCCGGACAACTGCGCGGGGTACTTCTTGGCGTGGTCCGACAGGCCGACACGGGCGAGCAGTTCGGCGACGCGCAGGTCGATGTCCTTGCGCGACAATTCGCCGGCCAGGGTCAGCGGCAGCGCCACGTTGTCGGCGACGGTCTTGGATGCAAGCAGGTTGAAGTGTTGGAAGATCATCCCGACCTGCTGGCGGAAACGGCGCAGGCCGTTGGCGTCCAGCGCGGTGACTTCTTCACCATCAACCGTGATCTGACCGCCGCTGGGTTGTTCCAGGCGGTTGATCAGACGCAGAAGGGTACTTTTTCCCGCACCGGAGTGGCCGATCAGGCCAAACACCTGGCCGTTTTCGACACGCAGGCTGGTGGGGTGCAGCGCGGGGATCTCCCTACCGGCGACGCGGTAGGTTTTATGGACGTTTTGAAACTCGATCACGTAGCGAACCTTGTGGGGCGCATGAAATAGGGATCAGCGGTTAGCCGGGCGCGCATTTTAGCCTGTCCGTCCAGCGTTTCTTAGCATTTATTTCGCAATCAACCAGTGATTTGGCAATAACGCGATCAAAGGTCATAAAAAAGGAACGGCCCAAAACCTCATCAGTCACTACTTAGGTAACGCGACTTCCCGGGTGCCGTGCCTGGGTCTGAATAAGGAGTTTTGACTGATGAGTACGAAAAAGCCCCAGAGCGAACTCGCCGGAACCGACACCCTGGACCGCAAGAACACCAACGCCAAACTAGAGGCTTTGGAAACGTTCCGCTCCGACGCCACCGGCCAAGCGCTGCGTACCAACCAGGGCGTGAAGATTTCGGACAACCAGAACAGCCTGAAGGTCGGCGCGCGCGGGCCTTCGTTGCTCGAAGACTTCATCATGCGGGAAAAGATCACGCATTTTGACCATGAGCGCATCCCCGAACGCATCGTGCATGCGCGTGGTACCGGCGCCCATGGCTATTTCCAGACCTATGAAAACCATTCGGCACTGACCAAGGCCGGTTTCCTACGCGACCCTGGCCATAAAACCCCGGTATTCCTGCGCTTTTCCACGGTGCAGGGCCCGCGCGGCTCCGGCGACACGGTTCGCGATGTGCGCGGCTTTGCCGTCAAGTTCTTCACCGAGGAAGGCAACTTCGACTTGGTGGGCAATAACATGCCGGTGTTTTTCATCCAGGATGCGATCAAGTTTCCCGACTTTGTCCACGCCGTGAAGCCCGAGCCCCATAACGAGATTCCTACAGGTGGTTCGGCTCACGATACGTTCTGGGACTTTGTGTCGCTGCAGCCGGAGTCGGCGCACATGGTGATTTGGGCAATGTCCGACCGGGCGATCCCAAAAAGCCTGCGGGCCATGCAGGGCTTTGGTGTACATACCTTTCGCTTTATCAACGCGCAGGGGCAGTCCAACTTCGTTAAGTTCCACTGGCGGCCTACGGCCGGCACCTGCTCGTTGGTGTGGGACGAAGCGCAAAAGCTCGCCGGTAAAGATACCGACTACCACCGTCGCGATCTCTGGGAAGCCATTGAGATGGGCGATTATCCCGAGTGGGAGCTGGGCGTGCAGGTGATTCCCGAGGATAAGGAGCATGCGTTCGATTTCGACATTCTCGATCCGACCAAGCTGATCCCCGAAGAGTTGGTGCCGATTACTCCGCTGGGCAAAATGGTGCTGAACCGTAACCCGGACAACTTCTTTGCCGAGGTCGAGCAGGTTGCCTTCTGCCCAGGCCATATCGTGCCGGGGATCGACTTCTCCAATGATCCGCTGCTGCAGGGGCGCCTGTTTTCCTACACCGATACTCAGATCAGCCGTCTGGGTGGCCCGAATTTTCATGAGTTACCCATCAATCGCCCGGTAACGCCGCTGCATAACGGCCAGCGTGATGCCATGCACCGGACCACCATCGATAAGGGGCGTGCGGCGTACGAGCCCAACTCCATTGATGGCGGCTGGCCCAAGGAAACCCCGCCTGCGGCGCAGGACGGTGGTTTCGAGTCTTATCACGAGCGCATCGATGCCCATAAGGTGCGTGAGCGCAGTGAGTCGTTTGGCGATCATTTTTCTCAGGCGCGCCTGTTTTTCCGCAGCATGAGCAAGCATGAGCAGGAACACATCATTTCGGCCTACAGCTTTGAGCTGGGTAAGGTGGAGCGTGAATTCATTCGTGTGCGCCAGGTGAATGAGATCCTCGCCAATATCGACCTGGAACTGGCCAAGCGTGTGGCGCAGAACCTTGGCTTGCAGGTGCCGAAAACAGGTACGGTGCCGGAGCGCAAGACTTCGTTGTCACGCTCGCCGGCCTTGAGCCAGGCGAACCTGCTGTCGGGTGACATCAAAACGCGCAAAGTGGCGATCCTGGCGGCGGACGGTGTGGACGGCGCGGCAATTGCGGCGCTGCAAAAAGTGCTGAAGGAGGAAGGTGCCCATGCCAAGTTGCTCGGGCCGACCTCGGCGCCGGTGACCACGGCGGATGGCAAGAGCCTTGCGGTGGACGCATCCATGGAGGGCTTGCCGTCGGTGGCCTTTGACGCGGTGTTTGTGCCGGGCGGCGCCAAATCGGTGAAAGCCCTGAGCGAAGACGGCGTGGCGCTGCATTACCTGTTGGAGGCTTATAAGCACTTGAAGGCGATTGCAGTGGTGGGTGAGGCCAAGCAGTTGCTGGAGTTGTTGAAGCTGGAGGTGGATGCGGGATTGATCGTGGGTGGCGATGCCAAGGCGTTGAAGGCTTTTGTCGCCGCGATTGCGCAGCATCGGGTGTGGGATCGGGAGCCGAAGGCTAAGGCGATTCCGGCCTAAGTCATCTGTTGTTGGTTGGATAGCTATCGCGGGCAAGCCCGCTCCCACATTTTGACTTGTGGATACATTCAAGTGTGGGGGCGGGCTTGCTCGCGATTGCTTTATTCCGTCTTGCGCGGAATCAACACAACCTGCGCCGGGATCTTCTTCAGGATCTGCCGGTGGATTTTCAGGTCATACGCCGAATCCATGCGTTTGACCCGCTTGGTCAGCAGCTTGGCCAGCCAAGGGTAATCCTGGGTGCGCGGCACCTGGAGGCTCACGTCGCACTGATAATTCACCACGTCGGTGGCGATGGCATCGAGCTGATGACGCAACGCCTGGATGTCCGTGAGGTTCAGCGCCACGGTGGTGCTCTCGGCCGCCGGGTCGATGACCTTGGCCTGGGGCTTGGCTTCGGCGGCTTTCAGCGCGGCTTCGGCTTTATCCAGCTCGGCCTTGCGGGCGTGGCTGATGGCGCTGTTCACGCCGCCGGTCAGCGCCGGGGCCTTGGGCATCAGTGCGCGGGCGCGGCTGAGGGCAGTGGCGGCGGCGTTGACGTCACCTTTTTGCAGCACGATCTGGCTGCGCTGCAGGTAGGCTTCGGCCAATTGCCGCTGGTAGGGCTCCAGCGCCGGGTCGTTGGGCGACTGCGCTTGCAGCGCCGCAAGCTGGTCTTCGGCGGTGGCCAGCTCACTGCTGGCGAGGTTTTTCTCCAGCTGCGCGATGGCCGCAGCGCGAGCGTCCGGGGCCTCGGGGGCGGCGGGCGGCGTGCTTTGACAGGCGCCCAGCAGCAAGGAAAATGCGGCAAGGAGCAGATAACGGGAGGTGAACGGCTTCATTCCTGCGACTCTCTATTTGCGCAAAAAGCGAGCAAGTCTACACCCCTCGACGGGGCAGGACAAAACTCAGCAGAAACAGCGCGGCGGCCGTGACCACAATTGACGGCCCGGCCGGCGTGTCCTTGAACCAGGACAACGCCAGGCCCCCGCATACCGCTAGCATCCCCAGCAAGCTGGCGCCAATCGCCATCTGCTCCGGTGAACGGGCATGGCGCTGGGCGGCGGCGGCGGGAATGATCAGCAGCGATGTGATCAACAATACGCCGACAATCTTCATCGCGACAGCAATCACCACCGCGATCAACAACATCAGGGTCATGCGCAGGGCCGGCACGGGCAAACCTTCCACCGTGGCCAACTCTTCATGCACGGTGATCGCCAGCAGCGGCCGCCACAGGGCCAGCAGCAACACCAACACGGCCGCGCTGCCGCCGAGGATCCAGCCCAGGTCGGTGGTGCTGATGGCCAGCAGGTCGCCGAACAGGTAGGCCATCAGGTCGATGCGCACTTCGTGCATGAAACTCAGCACCACCAGCCCCAAGGACAAGGTGCTGGGCGCGAGGATGCCGAGCAGGGTGTCGGACGCCAGCGGCTGGCGCTGTTGCAGGGTCACCAGCAGCACCGCCAGCAGCAGGCAGCCGACGGTGACTGCAATGGTCGGGCTGACATCCAGCAGGAAGCCCATGGCCACGCCCAGGAGCGCGGCGTGGGACAACGTGTCGCCAAAATAGGCCATGCGCCGCCAGACGACGAACGAGCCCAGCGGGCCCGCCACCAACGCCAAAGCCAAGCCTGCCAGCAGGGCGTAGAGCAGAAAATCAGCCATGCTTGCAGCTATCTCCATGAACGTGGGTGTGAGGTGTCGCGGGGTCGTCGACGACTTCGCCATGTAAATCGTGGGCGTGGTCGTGATGGTGATGGTAGATCGCCAGGCTTTGCGCGTTCTTGCCGAACAGCTCGACGAACGCCGGGTCGCCGCTGACTTGTTCCGGGTGGCCGGAGCAGCACACGTGGCGATTGAGGCATACCACCTGATCGGTGGTGCTCATCACCAGGTGCAGGTCGTGGGAAACCATCAGCACGCCGCAGCCATGGCGGTCGCGCAGCCGGGTGATCAGGCTGTACAGCTCGGCCTGGCCGGCGACGTCCACACCTTGTACCGGTTCATCCAGCACCAGCAGTTCCGGTTCGCGCAACAGGGCGCGGGCCAGCAGCACGCGCTGCATTTCGCCGCCGGAGATGCTTTGTACCGGGCTGTCGATCACCTGCTCGGCGCCGACCTCCTTGAGCGCGGCCTGGGCGCGAGCGCGGTCGACACCGGGCACCAGGCGCAGGAAGCGCAGCACAGACAGTGGCAGCGTCGGGTCGACGTGCAGTTTTTGCGGCATATAGCCGACACGCAGCTTGGGCTTGCGCCACACGCTGCCCGTGTCGGGCTTGAGCAGGCCGAGCACGGCGCGTACCAGGGTGGTCTTGCCGGCGCCGTTGGGGCCGATCAGAGTGACGATCTGCCCCGGTTCGACGCTCAGTGCGATGTTGTCCAGCACGTTTTGCCCGGCGAACGTGACACCGACCTGTTCCAGGCGGATTAACGCATTGCTCATCAAGCCCCCTGGCAGCCCGAGCACAGGCCGACGACTTCGACCGTTTGCCCTTCGACTTTGAAGCCTACGTCGGCAGAGCTCTTGATGATGGCGTCGCTGATGCTTTTTTGCTCAAGCTCGATGGCGGCGTGGCATTCGCGGCAGATCAGGAACTGGCCCTGGTGCGCGTGTTCCGGGTGGTTGCAGCCGACAAACGCGTTGAGCGAAGCGATGCGGTGCACCAGGCCGTTTTCCAGCAGGAAATCCAGCGCGCGGTACACGGTTGGCGGCGCGGCGCGGCGGCCGTCCTGCTCGCTGAGCACGCCAAGAATGTCATAGGCGCCCAGCGGCTTGTGGCTCTGCCACACCAGTTCCAGCACGCGGCGACGCAGGGCGGTCAGGCGCAAACCCTTCTGCGCACACAGGGTGTCGGCTTCCGACAGCGCGGTGTGTACGCAGTGAGAGTGGTCGTGGGGACGGCTGGCAAGCGGTGTTATAGGCATGAGCGGCGACAGATATTTGATAGAGACGTTATTATGTTACCCGTTCCTACGCCATTGAGTGGTCATCGTGTCCCGACTTTTTCCTGTTTTTGTCGTATTCATCACCAGTTTGTTTATCGCGGGTGCCGCCCAGGCCGAGGTCAAAGTGCTGACCAGCATCAAGCCGCTGCAGTTGATCGCCGCCGCTGTGCAGGACGGCGTGGCGGTTCCGGAGGTGTTGTTGCCGCCGGGGGCGTCGCCGCATAACTACGCGCTGCGTCCATCCGACGTACGGCGCGTGCAGTCGGTGGATCTGCTGTATTGGATCGGACCGGATATGGAGAGCTTCCTGCCTCGCGTGCTCAAAGGTCGTACAGCGCCGACGGTTGCGGTGCAGGATCTTCCAGGCATGAAATTGCGTCGTTTCGCCGAAGATAGCCACTCCCACGCCGATGAAGCCGACGAACACGACCATGATCACCGTCCAGGCAGCCTGGATGCGCACTTGTGGCTGTCCACCGTGAATGCGCGTGTGATTGCTGCACGAATGGCGTCGGACCTGGCGGCTGCCGACCCGGCGAATGCGGCGCGTTACCAGAGCAACGTCAAGGCCTTCAATGAGCGTCTGGATGCGTTGGATGCACGTTTGAAAGCGCGTCTGGCGTCGATTGGCGACAAGCCTTACTTCGTTTTCCATGAGGCCTTCGATTACTTCGAAGATGCCTACGGGCTCAAGCACACCGGCGTGTTCAGCGTTGCCGCCGAAGTACAACCCGGCGCCCAGCACGTAGCGGCGATGCGTACGCGTCTGCAGGAAGTGGGCAAGACCTGCGTGTTCAGTGAGCCGCCGTTGCGTCCGCGGTTGGCGGAAACGCTGGTGACTGGCCTGCCAGTGAAGTTGGCGGAGTTGGATGCGTTGGGTGGGTACACGCCGGCTACGGCTCAGGGGTATGAGCAGGTGCTGGAGAAGTTGGGGAATGATCTGGCGGGTTGCCTGGAGTCGCTCTGACAGTCAACACAAGGCCCATGTGGGAGATTCTATGGTGGAGGGCAATATCTCCACCAGGGGATGGCAGTGCCTGGGCGATCTCCAGCCGAACACTCACTATCCATCAACACCAATCAACTGTGGGAGCGGGCTTGCCCGCGAAGGCGGTGTTTCAGTACCAGATGTACTGGCTGACACACCGCCTTCGCGAGCAAACCCGCTCCCACATTTTTTTGACCGAGTTGAGCCCTTAGAGGGCGAACGGCAGTTGTATCGTGACCTGCTGGCGTTGCGCCAGGCGGTGTTCGAACTCCGCCGGGTCATGAATCAACACATCCTGACCCGCAAACGACTCAGCCGCGATCAGGCGTGACAGCCAGAACCGCACGCATGCCACTCGCAGCATCGTCGGCCACAATTCGGCTTCCTTCGCCGTGAATGGCCGCAGCCCCGCGTAGGCACCCAGCAGTGCACGGGCGCGTTGTCCATCAATCACGCCGTCCTCGTCCGAACACCAGTCGTTCAAGGCGATCGCCACGTCGTACAGCATCGGGCCGGAGCAGGCGTTGTAGAAGTCGATCAGGCCTGTCAGATGCGTGCCTTCGAACATGGCGTTATCGCGAAACAGGTCCGCATGAATGTTCGCGCGCGGCAGGGCGAGGATCTGCGCCTTGTGGGCTTCGATCTCGTCCAGTGCGTCTTGCAGCAGGCGCTGCGGTGCTGCTTCCAGGTGTGAAATAAGTTGCGCACCTTCACTGAGCATCCAATCCAGGCCGCGATCGGTTTTACGCTCCAGTACTTTGTCGCCCTGGGTGGCCAGGTGCAGATGGCCGAGCAGGTCGCCGACCTGGGCGCAATGTTGCGCGTTGGCGTCCTTGATGTGCTTGCCGGCCAGGCGCGGTTGCAACAGCGCCGGTTTGCCTTTCAGCTCGTGCAGGGCCACGCCGTCGGTGGTGCGCAGGGCGTAAGGTACGGGCAGGTCGGCGTCGTGGAGCACGTCGAGCAGTTCGATGAAGAACGGCATTTCGGCGACGGGGCCACGTTCAACCAGGGTCAGGACGAACTCGCCCTGTTCCAGGCTGATAAAGAAGTTGGTGTTTTCGCTACCGGCGGCAATTCCCTGGAAATCAAGCAGGCGGCCGAGCCCGTAAGGGGCGAGAAAGGTTTCCAGCTCGGGCCGAGCCAGGGGGGTGAACACAGACATGGTTAAAACTGCCAGTACGGGCGCCGCGGTGCGCGGCGCCAATTTAAGTTAAGAAATCATTTCCATTCGAAAATCTTCCATGACGGGATCAGCATATCCGGCTGGTCAGAGCGGATGAAGTTCGCATCGGTTCCGTCCGCGCGTACCAGGAAATACGGAGGCGCGCCCTTGGGCGTTACCTTGATCGCGTACAGGAAGCCATTTTGGCGGTATTCCTGGATGGTCTTGTCGCCTTCGGTGCGGATCGTGACCTCAGGGTCACCACCGGGGGCGCTGTCGGCTGCCGTGGCGGCCAGCGGCAGGAGTGCAATCAAGCCGGTCAACAACAAGCGATTCGCTGTACGCATGATAACCTTGTCCCTTTGTCGTCATTGGTCCGGCTATTCTAGCGCCTGACCCGCCGAAAAGGTTGATCCTGCTCATGAGCCAAGCCCCCCTCGTCCTGGTGGACGGTTCTTCATATCTGTACCGCGCCTTCCACGCGTTGCCACCGCTGACCACCTCCAAAGGCCTGCCGACCGGTGCGGTCAAGGGCGTGTTGAACATGCTCAAAAGCCTGCGCAAGCAGTACCCGGGCAGCCCATTCGCAGTGGTGTTCGACGCCAAGGGTGGGACCTTTCGCGACGACATGTACGCCGAATACAAGGCCAACCGCCCGAGCATGCCCGATGACATGCGCGTGCAGATCGAGCCGCTGCACCAGAGTGTGATCGCCCTGGGCTTCCCGTTGCTGTGTGTCGAAGGCGTCGAGGCCGATGACGTGATCGGCACCCTGGCCCGCAGCAGTGCGGCTGCCGACAGGCCGGTGGTGATTTCTACCGGCGACAAAGACATGGCTCAACTGGTCGACGGGCACATTACCTTGGTCAACACCATGACCGGTAGTTCGATGGACATCGACGGCGTAAAGGAGAAATTTGGCGTCGCTCCGGAGCAGATCATCGATTATCTGGCGTTGATGGGCGACTCGTCCGACAACATCCCGGGCGTTCCGGGTATAGGTCCGAAGACCGCATCCGGCTTGCTGGTGGGCGTGAATGGCGGGATCAAAGAGCTTTATGAGCAGCTGGACATCGTGCCGAGCCTGCCGATCCGGGGTGCCAAGACCCTGCCGGCCAAGCTCGAAGAGCATCGTGAGATGGCGTTTCTTTCCCACCAGTTGGCGACGATCAAGTGCGATGTGCCGCTGGACGTGGGCCTGGATGACCTGCACCTGAACGAGCCGGACCGCGACAAGCTGCTGGAGCTGTACGCGCTGCTGGAGTTCAAGAGCTGGTACGACGATATTCAGCGTGATACCAAGCGTGTCGAGCTCAAGGCCGCACCTGTTGCCGAAGATGAAGTGGTGGAGGAGGTTCCCGCTGCGCCGCTGCAAGCGTCCTACACCACCATCCGCGACCAGGCCACGTTCGATCTCTGGCTGAAAAAACTCAATGACGCGAAGTTGTTCGCTTTTGACACCGAAACCACCGGTATCGACGCCCAGCAGGCGCAACTGGTCGGGGTTTCCTTCGCCGTTCAGTCCCATGAAGCAGCCTACATCCCGCTGACTCACTCCTACATCGGTGTGCCTGAGCAACTGGATCGCGACACCGTGTTGCTGGCTCTCAAGCCGCTGTTGGAAGATCCGACCAAGCTCAAGGTCGGCCAGCACGCCAAGTTCGACATGAATATCCTGGCCAACTGCGCCATTGGCGGTGACCCGGCCCACGGCATCACCGTGCGTGGCATCGCCTTCGACACCATGCTCGAATCCTACGTGCTGAACTCCACTGCGACCCGGCACGACATGGACAGCCTGGCCAAGAAGTACCTGGACTACGACACCGTCAGCTTCCAGGACATCGCCGGCAAGGGGGCCAAGCAACTGACGTTCGACCAGATCGCACTTGAGCAGGCCGGCCCCTACGCGGCTGAAGATGCCGACGTGACCTTGCGCCTGCACCAGGCGCTGCACGCCCAACTCACCGCCATCCCGAGCCTCGCCAGCGTGCTGACCGACATCGAGATGCCGCTGGTGCCGGTACTGGCGCGTATCGAGCGCCAGGGCGCGCTGGTAGATGCGGATTTGCTTGGCGTCCAGAGCATTGAGCTGGGTAACAAGATGGTTGAGCTGGAGCGCCAGGCGTTCGAGATCGCTGGCGAGGAGTTCAACCTCGGTTCGCCCAAGCAGCTCGGGGCTATTCTGTACGAAAAGCTCGGTTTGCCTGTGCTGAAAAAGACCGGCAAGGGTCAGGCGTCTACCGCCGAGGAAGTGCTGGCCAAGCTGGCCGAAGATGACTACCCGCTGCCCAAGGTGCTGATGCAGTACCGCAGCATGAGCAAGCTGAAAAGCACTTACACCGATCGCCTGCCAGAGCAGATCAACCCGCGTACCGGGCGTATCCACACGTCCTACCACCAGGCGGTGGCGGCGACCGGGCGGTTGTCGTCCAGCGATCCGAACCTGCAGAACATCCCGGTGCGTACTGCTGAAGGGCGTCGGATTCGTCAGGCGTTTGTCGCGCCAAAAGGCTACAAGCTGCTGGCGGCGGACTACTCGCAGATCGAACTGCGGATCATGGCGCACCTGTCCAAGGACGAAGGCTTGATGAATGCCTTCCGCGATAACCTGGACGTGCACACGGCCACCGCGGCCGAAGTGTTCAAGGTTGAGCTGGGTGAGGTCACGTCCGACCAGCGCCGCAGCGCCAAGGCGATCAACTTCGGCCTGATCTATGGGATGGGGGCGCAGAAGCTCGGCAAGGACATTGGCGTGGATACCAAGACCGCCAAGGCTTACATCGACGTGTACTTCGCCCGCTACCCCGGGGTTCGCGAGTACATGGAGCGCACCCGCGCCCAGGCTGCCGACCAAGGCTATGTCGAGACCTTCTTCGGCCGCCGCCTGTATTTGCCGGACATCAACTCCAACAAACCCCAGGAGCGTGCCGCGGCGGAACGCACGGCGATCAACGCGCCGATGCAGGGCACGGCCGCTGACATCATCAAGAAAGCCATGGTGCTGGTGGACAACTGGCTGGCCGACTCGGGCCTGGATGCCAAGGTAATCCTGCAGGTGCACGATGAATTGGTACTGGAGGTGCGTGAGGATCTGGTCGCCGAAGTCAGCGAGAAAATTCGCCAGCACATGAGTGCTGCGGCGCAGTTGGATGTGCCGCTGCTGGTGGAGGTGGGCGTGGGCAATAACTGGGACGAAGCGCACTGATTTACAGGGCCTTGCCGCCACAAGCCGTGGTGGCAGAGTGCTTTAGATCAGATATTGCCGTTAGTTATTTCCAATAGTTTTTCGCACCGCCCGGAACTTAACCCGTGAAGTGCCACTCAGAGTTACTGAATGGGTGGTGAAGCCCTTCAATGCTCCTATGTTGTGTTAAGTGTTGGCAGATATCTGGACCCCGCCCTAGCGGTCCGGAACTTGAACCCCGAACTTCCCCTCCCCATACGAAGTCCGGGGTTTTTTTTGCCCGCAGGAAAGTTACTCGGCGATTTCCGCGCCTTTGTCGGCCAATTCCATCCAACCGGCCAGCACGGTGTAGGCCTCTTCCAGGCCCATGCGTTTCGGCGCCGAGAACAGCTGGATAGTGATCGCGTCACCCCAACCCTTGCGGATTTCCGCCTGCACTTTGAGCAGGGTGTTCTTGGCTGCGCCATAGGTCAGCTTGTCGGCCTTGGTCAGCAGGATATGCATCGGCATGCCGCTGGCCACGGCCCAGTCGAGCATCAACAGGTCGAAGTCGGTCATTGGATGACGGATGTCCATCATCAGGATCAGACCCTTCAAACTCTCGCGGCCACCCAGGTACGCCTCCAGGTGACGCTGCCAGTGCAGCTTCAACGGGATAGGTACTTTCGCGTAACCGTAGCCCGGCAGGTCGACCAGACGCCGATCATCGTCTAGCTTGAAGAAATTGAGAAGTTGCGTGCGCCCCGGGGTTTTCGACGTACGTGCCAGGCTGGCGTGGGTCAGTGTGTTCAGCGCGCTGGATTTACCGGCGTTGGAACGGCCGGCAAAGGCAACTTCAAAGCCTTCGTCATCGGGGCATTGGTCAACTTTGGCGGCGCTGAGCATGAACGTGGACTGTTGGCACAGACCGAGGATGGGATTCTTGAGTTGCATGAGGTTTCCGATGTGGGCGATGCCGAGAAAGGGTGCGGCAAGCGGTGTCGTTTCCGTTTCAGTAGCGCCAGTATATAATGCCGCAGATTTTGTGTGTGCTTTGTCCCAGCGAAGGATGAAGTTCACGGGAGCGATAGACCTTTATTGCGCATTAGAACGCAAAACGCTCTCAAGCCCTGAAATGGTCGACGTATGACCAGATGGTTGCTCGCTTTTGGTGTCCTGGTTCCGCTTTACGGCGCTCAGGCTACACAGGATCCGGAGGCGGTGTACAACCGAGTTTGCGTGGCTTGCCATGCCGGCCAACTGCCCAACGCCCCCAAACGGGGTGATCAGGCAGCCTGGGCGCCAAGACTGGCGCAGGGCATGGACACGCTGGTGCAGCACGTGACCCAGGGTTTCAAGGCAATGCCGCCGCGTGGTTTGTGCATGGACTGCAGTACTGAGGATTACCAGGCCGTCATTGATTTGATGGTGAGTAAACCCGGTAGATAACTCTTAAACCCCTTAGCCGTAGTTGGATTAGCTGATGAACAAACTGATCGTGAGTCTGCTGTTGACCCTGGGCATCACTGGTGTTGCCCATGCTGCAGGCGACGCTACAGCGGGCCAGGCGAAAGCCGCCGTGTGTGGTGCTTGCCACGGACCGGATGGCAACAGCCCGGCGCCGAACTTCCCTAAACTGGCCGGCCAGGGTGAACGCTACCTGACCAAGCAGATGCACGACATCAAGGATGGCAAGCGCACGGTGCTGGAAATGACAGGCTTGCTGACCAACCTCAGCGATCAGGACCTGGCAGACATTGCGGCATATTTTGCCAGCCAGAAAGGCAGCGTGGGAGCGGCCGATCCGAAGCAGGTCGCCCGTGGCGAAGAACTGTTCCGCGGCGGCAACCTGGAAAAAGGCATGCCTTCGTGCATCGGTTGCCACTCGCCCAACGGCGCAGGCCTCGCCGCTGCAGGCTTCCCGCACTTGAGTGGGCAGCATGCACAGTACGTTGCCAAACAGCTGACGGACTTCCGTGAAGGTAATCGCGTCAACGATGGCGACACCAAAATCATGCAAAGCATCGCCGGCAAGTTGAGCAACAAGGACATCGAAGCGGTGTCGCAGTACATCCAGGGTCTGCACTGATCCAGGCGCTACGTTAACGCTCGATTAATCCGTCGATGCAAGCATAAAAAGGGTGGCCCAGGCCGCCCTTTTTTGTGGCCGGTGCCGTTACACTAACGAACTCATGTCCGCGTAGACCTGTCACAACAAAGGTCGCGTGAGGCGACTTTATTTGTCCAGGAGTAAAGCATGCGTAATCTGATCCTCAGCGCCGCTCTCATCACTGCCAGCCTCTTCGGCATGACCGCGCAAGCTGCCGATGTGCCGCTTGAAGCCGGTAAAACCTATGTTGAATTGACCAATCCCGTACCGGTTTCGGTACCTGGCAAGATCGAAGTGGTGGAGCTGTTCTGGTACGGCTGCCCGCATTGCTACGCTTTTGAGCCGACCATCAATCCATGGGCCGAAAAACTGCCTTCAGACGTAAATTTCAAACGCATTCCGGCCATGTTCGGCGGCCCATGGGATGCCCACGGCCAGTTGTTCCTGACCCTGGAAGCCATGGGCGTGGAGCACAAGGTCCACAACGCGGTATTCGATGCCATCCAGAAACAAGGCAAGCGCCTGACCAAACCAGACGAAATGGCTGACTTCGTCGCCACCCAAGGTGTCGACAAGGACAAGTTCCTGGCTACCTTCAACTCCTTCGCCATCCAGGGCCAGATCAAACAGGCCAAAGAACTGGCGCAGAAGTATGGCGTGCAAGGTGTACCGACCCTGATCGTCAACGGCAAATACCGCTTTGACCTGGGTACTGCCGGTGGTCCTGAAGCTGTCCTCAATGTCGCCGACCAGCTGATCGCCAAAGAGCGCGCAGCCAAGTAAGGGGCTCGCCATGCGCCGCTGGGGTACTGAACGGGTTGTTGGCCTGCATGATCCGCAGGTCAACGAGCATCACCTGGAATCCACGGGCCTGCCGGCAGACAGCCGGCTGCGCCTGCTCAGCTTCAATATCCAGGTAGGTATCAGTACCGAGAAGTACCGGCACTACCTCACCCGTGGCTGGCAGCACCTGCTGCCCCATAATGGGCGCGCCGGCAACCTGCAGAAAATCGGCAACCTGCTGAGCGACTTCGACTTGGTCGCCTTGCAGGAAGCTGACGGCGGCAGCCTGCGCTCCGGCTACATCAACCAGGTTGAACACCTGGCCCAGCTCGGGGCGTTTCCGTACTGGTATCAACAACTCAATCGCAACCTCGGGCGCCTGGCGCAGCACAGCAATGGCGTGCTCAGCCGCTTGAGGCCGTGGGCGATCGAAGATCACCCGCTGCCCGGGCCCAAGGGCCGTGGCGCGATCCTCGTGCGCTTCGGTGAAGGCCCTGAAGCCCTGGTAGTGGTGATGATGCATCTGGCGCTGGGTGCACGCACCCGCACGATGCAACTGGCCTACATCCGCGAGCTGATCGGCAATTACAAACACCAAGTGCTGATGGGGGACATGAACACCCACGCCAGCGACTTGTTGAACAATTCCCCGCTGCGGGACCTCGGGCTACTGGCGCCGCAAGTCGAAGCCACGTTTCCCAGCTGGCGCCCGCAACGTTGTCTGGACCATATCCTGCTCAGCCCGACCCTCACGCTCGAAAGCGTGCAGGTACTGGCGCAGCCCATCTCCGATCACCTGCCGGTCGCGGTAGAGATTCGTCTGCCGGGTTCGCTCACGGCTGATGCATTGCCCGCGTTGAGCCCTGGCCCCCGCGGACCCCTTGCATGAGCGACGACGCCCAGCGCTGGAAAGAAAAATACCTGCTAAGCATCGAACAACAAGAAAAGCTCGAGCGCCGTTGGGCCGCTCGCCTCGACTTGTTGCGTCGAGGGCTGGTGCGCAGCACGCTGGCGGCTGAAGGGACCGACCGTGCGGTCGACCAATGCATGAAGGAAATGCGCGATGTGGTGCGCACCGACGACATGGACGCCGCCCTCGCCGCCCTGTTGCCGCGCCTGGAAAAGGCCGTGCTGGATTCCGAGCAGCGCCGCGAAACCCGTGTCGACCAGATGAGTACCGCGTTGGCCTCCCTGGTCGCGCAGTTGCAGAAACTGCCACTGCCCCGTGAGGTCGCGCGCCCGCTGAAGACCTTCGCCAAGCAATTGGACGGCCGTGTGAGCCAGGCCCGCGAGATCCCGTTGCTGCTCAGCGAGTTGAGCAGCCTGCAAGGGCAGGCGCTGGAAAACCTGGAGCCGGATGGCGAAACCCCACGCCCGGGGCCGGGACTGTTGCAACGTTTGTTTGGTGGCAAGGAGGTTGCCAGTGAGGCGCAGGTGAGTGAGCCTGTGCCGGTTGCCGCGCCGCAGCCGCAGCCGCAGCCTGCCGCCGCCAAGCCCGTGCCCGAGCAGCCCGCGCCGTCTGATGAGTTGGCCGAGGCACTGCTGGCTTTTGCGCCACTTGCGCCACTTGCGCCGGCTGCACCCGAGCCCGCGCCATTGCCGCCCGCCCCTGTGCAGGCAGTCGCCAGCCCAGCGATTGCAGCCGCAGCACCGCTACCCGCTGCCGCGGTGCCAGAGCCCAAGACGCCTGCGCCCGAAGAGGCTGCCCCGCAGAGCGCACTCGCCACCTTTGTCGAAGCGCCATCGGTGCCCGTCGATACCCCGGCGCTCACCGTCATCGGCAGCCTGTCGCTGCCGCCGGTACTCGAGCGTGCCGACCCCGACGAGCTGCAATCGGACGGTATCTACGCCCTGCCCGATTCGCCCGAGCCGTCCTACAGCTCCGTGGCCAAACATATCGAAGACACCCTGCTCGGCCTGCTCGAGGACCTGTCGCTGCCCGAACGCCATCGGCCCCAGGCCGAAGCCATGCGTGAGCGCCTTGCCCATGGCTTGAACTGGTACGAACTGCTGCCAATCCTCGATGACCTGGCGGTGTTGATGCTGGCGATCACCGACAGCGGCCAGCACGAGTTCGAGGCTTATCTCAAGCAGCTCAACGAACGCCTCGAGGCGTTCCAGGGGCATCTGCAAGTGGCCAGCGATGGTCATGCAGACAGCCGCGACGCTGCCCGCGAGCTGGATACGCAGATCCGCGAACAAGTCGATGGCCTGCAAAGCAGCGTCCAGGACGCGGCCGACCTCGACAGTCTCAAGCACGTGCTGGAAAGCCATCTTGAAGGCTTGCTCGGCACCATGGACCAACACCAGCAGCAGCGCGACCAGCGTGAGCAGGAGGTCGCGGCGCGTTTGAAAGGCCTCGCCGAGCGTGTTGCGAACATGGAACAGGAAGCCCAGGGCTATCGCGAGCACCTGGAGGTGCAACGCCAGAAAGCCCTGATCGACCCGCTCACCGGGCTGCCCAACCGTGCGGCCTGGAGTGAACGCCTCGACCATGAGGTCAATGCCTGGCACCAGCAGGGCAACAGCCTGTCGCTGGCCATGCTCGACCTGGATCACTTCAAGCGGATCAACGACGGTTACGGCCATTTGGCCGGCGACAAAGTGCTGAAAATCATCGCCAATGTGCTGCGCAAGCGTCTGCGCTCGAGCGATTTTATCGCGCGGTTTGGCGGTGAAGAGTTTGTGTTGCTGATGCCCAACTCATCGCTGACGGATGCGCTGGCGGCTGGCGAGGTGTTGCGCGCGGCCATCGAGGCGTGCCCGTTCCACTTCAAAGGCGAGCCGGTGACGATCACGGTATCCATGGGCGTGGCGCAGTTCCTGCCAGGTGAGCGCAGCGACCTGGCACTCAAGCGCGCCGATGCAGCGTTGTACCGGGCCAAGGCGGCGGGACGCAACCAAGTGCAGGCGGCGTAAAAGATGTTCCATTTTGTGATTTGACCGTCTGGTTGCAGTCGGTACGTTACACTGTTGCATTATCGTCTTCAGCGTACTGCCTTCTGCCATGAAATTCTTATCCATCGCCTTTGTGTTTCTCCTCATCGCCGGCTGCGCCAGTGGCCCGCGCCTGGACACCAGCCATCCCTCGTCGAACCACGACAATCGCGTGCAGTTCGTGATCGTCCACTACACCTCCACCGACCTTGAGCGCTCCCTGGCGCTGCTGACCCACGGCCAGGTCAGCAGCCATTATCTGATCGGCGATGACGCCTCAGGCAGGATCTACAAGCTGGTGGATGAGAGCCAGCGCGCCTGGCACGCCGGGGAAAGCGAGTGGATGGGGCGCACCTGGCTCAACTCCAGCTCCATCGGCATCGAAATCGTCAACCCAGGCTATCGCGACACGCCGACGGGGCGCGTGTGGTATCCGTATTCCGAAGCGCAGGTGCAGTCGCTGGTGGTGTTGCTCAAGGACATCAGCAAGCGCAACGGCATCGACCCGAAGAACATCATCGGTCACAGCGACATTGCCCCGCTGCGCAAACTGGACCCGGGCCCGCTGTTCCCGTGGAAGCGCCTGGCCGAGCAAGGCCTGGGGGTATGGCCGGACGCCCAGGCGGTAGCGCGGTTCCAGGTGCAATATGCCGCTGAGCTGCCAAGCATCATCTGGTTCCAGCAGGAGCTGGCACGTCTGGGCTACCAGACACCGCAGACCGGCGAGCTGGACGTGGCCACGCGCCATGTGATCGCAGCGTTCCAGATGCACTTCCGTCCGGCATTGTTTGATGGCACTCCCGATGCCGAGAGTGCCGCGATCCTGCGGGCGCTGAACCGCCGCTAATCCGTGGCGAGCGGGTTTGCTGCGGCAACGCAGCTTTTTGTGGCGAGGGAGCTTGCTGTGGCCAACCCTCTCGCCACAGGCTACAGCGGCAGCGCCATGTAGAACTGCGTCCCCTGCCCCGGCCGCGAATACACGCCCATGCGGCCACCGTGCAGTTGCACGATCTCCTTGCACAGCGCCAGCCCCAGGCCGGCACCGCCTTTCTTGCGGCCGACCTGTACGAACGGCTCGAAAATGCGCCCTTGCTGGCCATAGGCGATCCCCTCGCCGTTATCCTCGACGCTGATAATCACCCGCTCCCCATGGCGTCGCGCCTGCAGGCGAATCTGCCCACCTTCGGCGGTATGGCGCAGGGCGTTGGCCAGTAGGTTGTCGAGTACGCGCTCCAGTTGCGGCTGGTCGGCGTACAGGCGGGGCAGGTTGGGTTGGGCTTCTACCAGCAGTTCGATGTTTTGAGCATTGGCCGGTTCGATGAACCGTCCACGGGCGTGTTCCAGCAGATCGGTCACGTCGCACGGCCCCAGGGTGAGTTTTTGCAGGCCGTTCTGGTAGCGCGAGAAGTTGAGCAGGTCGTTGATCAACTGCATCAGGCGCTGCATTTCTTCGTTGACCGTATCCAGCAGGTCCGCTTCGCGGGACTCCGCTGGAAATTTCGCGCGCTCGCGAAATAGCCCGAAAGCCATGTGCATGCCGGTCACCGGAGTGCGCAGTTCGTGTGAGGCACGCAACACAAACTCGCTGCGCACGCGTTCGAAGGCGCGCTGTTCGGTGACGTCATGCAGCACCATGAC
Source organism: Pseudomonas sp. GL_117 (assembly GCF_057835125.1). NCBI lineage: Bacteria > Pseudomonadati > Pseudomonadota > Gammaproteobacteria > Pseudomonadales > Pseudomonadaceae > Pseudomonas > Pseudomonas sp. GL_117. The sequence goes on from NZ_CM174418.1 coordinate 89,277, forward strand.
CGCGCCAAGGATGTGCCCTTGGGTATGGCTCACCGGCGTGAGGCTATAGGTCAGCAGGCGCAGTTCACCCTCGACTTCCACTTCCAGGTCATCCGGTGCGCGCTCCAGGTTGCCGCCGCGCAGCACCAATTGCAGTTGTTCATCCAGCTCGGGGCGCATCAAGGCTTCACCCAGCCCCTGGCCGAGGCGTTCCTCATCCCAACCCAGTTGGCGCTGTGCCACCGGGTTGAGGTGCTCCAGACGGCCTTGGCGGTCGATCATCAGCAGGCCGTCGTCAATGCTGTCGAGTACCGCCTGCAGACGCTGCTGGCCGGCGAGCAGTTCGTCGACATTGGTTGCCTGGTGCTGGCGCAACGCCTCGGCCATGATGCCGAAACGCCGTGTCAGCTGGTTCATCTCGGCTGCTGAGGAAATCGGCAGTGTCACCTCGAAATCACCCTGGCCGATCTTGTCCGCCGCCTTGGCCAGCGCTTCAATCGGTCCGCCAAATCGCCGGGCGATACCGTGGGCGGTGACAAAACCGATGATCAGCACCGCCAGCCCCACCAGCCCCAGCAGGCCGGCGATGAGCAAGGCGCGCTCGCGGGATTTGTGTTCGCTGGTGCTGATGTTTTCAAGGGCCTGCTTGTGTTCGACGATCAGGCCGTTGCGCAGCACATTGAAGGTTTCGGTGAGTTTTTCCTTGCTGCCCGGCGGTGGCGAGGCTTGCTGGAACTGGTCAAACGCGTCCAGCAGGTTCTGGTAATCGCTCCGGGCCTGGACGAAGCCCGTGCCTTGTCCGTTGCGCTGTTCGTGGGCGATGCCTTGGTCCAGCAGCTCGAAGTAGTGCTGCTTCGACGCTTGCAGGGCCACGGGGTCGGGACGCTGCTCCAGCATCATGATCAGTTGGTCGCCAAGGCTCTGGCGCAGCTTGAGGCCCAGGTCCAGGGTGATGAAGTTGCTGCGGATCAGCGACTCCTGGGTCTTGGCCATTTGCATGACGCTGACCAGGCCGAGGATCAAGCCCAGCAGGGCGACGGTGATCAGCGCTGAGATACTCAGGAACAAACGAGTACGCAGCTTCATCGCTAACTTCATAAGGTGCAGCTCACAGGTTGTACTGTTTGCGTTTGCGGTACAGGGTCGATGCGTCGATGCCGAGGGTGCGGGCCGCTTGGTCCAGGGTGTCGCTGGTGGCCAGTACCGCGCCGATGTGGGCCTTCTCCAGCTCATCCAGGCTCAGCGCCGCGCCGATGCGCGGGGCATTGTTGGTCGGTTGCTCAGCCATGCCGAGGTGGCTGATCTCGACCTTCTCCTGTGGGCAGATGATGCTCGCGCGCTCTACCACGTTGCGCAGCTCGCGGATGTTGCCCGGCCAGCGATAGTTGAGCAGCGCCTCGCGTGCTTCGTCGCTGAAGCCGCGTGCCGGACGCGCGTACTCCTTGACGAAGCGCGCCAGGAAGCGGTCGGCCAGGGTCAGGATGTCTTCGCTGCGTTCGCGCAATGGCGGCAGGTGCAAGGTGATGACGTTGAGGCGGTACAGCAGGTCCTCACGGAAGCGGCCGTCGCGCACCATGTCTTCCAGGTTCAGGTTGGTGGCGGCGAGGATGCGCACATCGGCGCGGCGGGTGACCGGGTCGCCGACGCGCTCGTATTCCTTGTCCTGGATGAATCGCAACAATTTTGGTTGCAACGTGAGCGGAAAATCGCCGATCTCGTCGAGAAACAGCGTGCCGCCGTCGGCCTGGTTGACCCGCCCCAATGTGCTTTCACTCGCGCCAGTGAACGCGCCGCGGCTGTGGCCGAACAATTCGCTCTCCATCAGCTCCGCCGTCAGCGACGGGCAGTTGATGGTCACGCAGGATTTCTTCGCGCGTTTGCTCCAGCCGTGGATGGCCCGGGCCAATTCACCTTTACCCGTGCCGGACTCGCCGAGGATCAGGATATTGGCGTCGGTCCCGGCGACTTGGCGCGCGGTTTCCAGCACGACCATCATGGCCGGGCTATGGGAATCGAGGCCGTCTTTGGGCTGGCGCACTGCGCCTTCCAGCGCTTCCAGGCGCGCGGACAATTGGCGCACTTCCAGTTGTTTGGCCGTGGCCAGGCGCAATTGGTCCGGGCTGCACGGTTTGACCAGATAGTCCGCCGCGCCTGCCTGGATCGCATCCACGGCGGTATCCACGGCGGAATGCGCGGTGACGATCACCACGCGCATCCATGGCGCCTGGATGCGCATTTGGGCCAGCACATCGAGGCCGTTGTCTTCACCCAGGCGCAGGTCGAGGAAGCACAGATCGAACACCTGGCGTTGCATCAGGGTATCGGCCTGGGCGGCGCTGTTGGCAGTGGCGACGGTGTAGCCTTCATCTTCCAGGCAATAACGGAAGGTGCGGAGGATCGCGGATTCGTCATCCACTAAAAGAATGCGGCCTTGAAGTTCCTTGGCTGATTCCATCTGTCCCGCGCTCCTTAACTATGAATGATGGTGATTAGTCCCGGAATAATCGGGCAAGTTGCATGGTTTATTCTGATCGATAAAAGGAGGTGCCGTGCAGGTATCTGCGCTGCTTCCTACAAAGCCCTGCCTGATGGCGTTTTCATGCCGTCTTGCCACTTCGGCAACTCACCGACAGCTTTCTATCCATTGATCCGACCGCTGGTGATCGTGCAATTCGCACGGCTCCCTTGGGGGCATCGTGCAGGATGCTGTGCCAACCAGCCTTGGCGTATATATAACTAATTGATTTTATTGAGTTTTATTTTGTAAAAAAACTGGCATGGGCCCTGCAATACCTCTCCCAACGAATAATCAGAATGCGGGAGAACATCAGCATGACTCGCCAAAGCCTCAGCCAATTGCATGTATCGCCACTGCGCTTGCAGCAAGGTCTGTTTGCCAGCCTGGCCCTGATGGTCACGCTGATTGGCGGCCAGCAGATGCAGCATTGGCAGCAGAGTCAGCAACAAGTCCCGCACTTCGAGCGTCCGCTCATGACGCAGACCCATTTCAGTTCCATCAGCAGCGTTTCCGCCGGTGTAACCGCACCCCAATTGAGAGTGGCTGACCAGGATTCGACCCCTGGCGAGCTGCCTACTCAAGAGCGTTGGGTGTTTTAGGCAATACATACGCTCGCTCATCTTGAGCGTCCGTACCGCACGACCTCTATAAAAGCGTAAGGAGAATCACCATGTTGAGTTGGGCAATCACGTTTCTGATCATCGCCATTGTGGCTGCAGTCCTGGGCTTCGGTGGTATCGCGGGCACCGCCACGGGGATCGCCAAGATCCTGTTTGTTGTCTTCCTGGTGATGTTCATCGCTTCGTTCTTCTTTGGTCGTCGCGGCCGAGGCTGAAAATGACCACTTTGTCCTTTAAAACCCTGGCTGCCGCCCTGCTCTTGGGCGGTAGCGGCTTGGTGATGGCCGCCAATGACGGCCAATCCCGCGCCAACGAATTGCTCGCGGCGGACCCGCAATACCGCGAAACCTGGCAAGGCGTGGTGAAGAAAGAAGAGCGTCTGCCGGAGTGGGTACTGAACCTGTCGGGCACGGCCGAGCAAATGAATGCCGTGCAGGAAGATGGGGACAAATACCTGGTCGGGCCGCTCTGCGAAACGGCCGACACTTGCCTGAAGAAGCGTCTGATCGTTGCCTTCAGCCTCGACAAGGAAGATGCCTACGCCCTGTTGGTGGAAGTCCCGGCCGGTTTGCCGGCGGACAAGTCGCCAACGCGGCACGCTGACTACCGTTTTATCGGTAAGCCGGATGAAGGCATGCAGAAGCTGTTGATGGAGCAGTTGAAGAAAGATCCGAATTGGTACTAGACCCTGTCTGGCGAGCCGAGTCAGGTTGCAAAGCGTCGACGCAGGTTCACAAGCTCCCCGCTTGCTGAACTTGCGACCGGCTTGTGACATTCATCCCCTGCCTCTCATGCCGCTCGTAGTCGCAAATTTCCTTTTCGCCCGGCTCCAACCATTACTTGGTGTGTCGGCGTGACCATCTATCGATAAAATTTGTTCGGTGCCATAGGCCATTTCTGACATGGCCCCCGCGTAATCCCAGGTATTTCTGCCATCCCTTCCAAGTTGTCCTGAATCTCTGAGCGAGCCGAGTTTGGCAGGTTCACGGCATATTCAACGGGCAATTTGTCGCATTTGAACTGACCGTTCGGACAGTTATTATGAAAAAAAGCCATGCCGATTCGGCATAGGGTAGGCGTTTACGGCATTAGACGCCGCTCCCTTGCATCGGAATAGTTGCGCCTTTTTTCGCCTGCCAGTAAGCCATTTCGGCCACGCTGCGGTGACCTTTCATGGAGGCAGATGCTCACACTTTTTCGCTTTCGAGCGTTGCGGCTGGCGCATTTGCCTTGAGTTCACTTGAAGTAAGGGTAATGACATGAAGAAGGCAAAGCTAAGCCTCGCCTGGCAGATCCTCATCGGTTTGGTATTGGGGATCGCGATCGGTGCAGTGCTCAACCATTTCAGTGCTGAAAAGGCCTGGTGGATCAGCAATGTGTTGCAGCCAGCGGGCGATATCTTTATTCGCCTGATCAAGATGATCGTGATCCCGATTGTGATTTCCTCGCTGATCGTCGGCATTGCCGGTGTCGGTGACGCGAAGAAACTCGGGCGTATCGGCGTCAAAACCATCCTTTACTTCGAAATTGTCACGACCATCGCCATCGTGGTCGGGCTGCTGCTGGCCAACGTGTTCCATCCGGGTGCCGGCATCGACATGAGTACCCTGGGTACGGTCGATATTTCCAAATACCAGGCCACGGCTGCCGAAGTGCAGCACGAGCATGCGTTCATCCAGACCATCCTCAACCTGATCCCGTCGAACATCTTCGCCGCCGTCGCCCGTGGCGAAATGCTGCCGATCATTTTCTTCTCGGTGCTGTTCGGCCTGGGCCTGTCGAGCCTCAAGCCTGAACTGCGCGAGCCGCTGGTGACCATGTTCCAGGGCGTGTCCGAGAGCATGTTCAAAGTCACCCACATGATCATGAAGTACGCGCCTATCGGCGTATTCGCACTGATCGCGGTGACTGTCGCCAACTTCGGCTTCGCCTCGCTGCTGCCGCTGGCCAAGCTGGTGATCCTGGTTTACGTCGCCATCCTGTTCTTCGCCTTTGTAATCCTCGGCCTGATCGCCCGCCTGTTCGGCTTCTCGGTGATCAAGCTGATGCGCATCTTCAAGGATGAGCTGGTGCTGGCCTACTCCACCGCCAGCTCCGAGACCGTGCTGCCGCGTGTGATCGAGAAGATGGAAGCCTACGGCGCGCCAAAAGCGATCTGCAGCTTCGTGGTGCCGACCGGCTACTCCTTCAACCTCGACGGTTCGACCCTGTACCAGAGCATCGCGGCGATCTTTATCGCCCAGCTGTATGGCATCGACCTGTCGGTCGGCCAGCAACTGATGCTGGTACTGACCCTGATGGTCACCTCCAAAGGCATCGCCGGTGTACCGGGCGTGTCCTTCGTGGTGCTGCTGGCCACCCTGGGCAGCGTCGGCATTCCGCTGGAAGGCCTGGCATTCATCGCCGGTGTCGACCGCATCATGGACATGGCACGTACCGCCCTGAACGTGATCGGCAACGCCTTGGCCGTGTTGGTCATCGCCCGTTGGGAAGGCATGTACGACGACGCCAAGGGCGAACGCTACTGGAATTCCCTGCCGCACTGGCGCAGCAAGGAAGCCGCTCCGGCCGCACAAGCGACCCGCAGCTGATAGCGCAAGCGCTTCAAGACAAACCCCGGGAAATCCGGGGTTTGTCGTTTCTGCCAGCCCCGTTATCATTCGGCCCATCTTCTGGGGGATTTAACTGATGCTCAATGGCCTATGGCTTGGCTTCTTTGTCGTGGCAATGGTGTCAGCGCTGGTGCAGTGGCTGGTGGGCGGCAACGCCGGGATTTTTTCGGCGATGGTCGAAAGCATTTTCGCCATGGCCAAACTGTCGGTGGAAGTCATGGTGCTGCTGTTCGGCACCCTGACCTTGTGGCTGGGCTTCCTGCGTATCGCGGAAAAAGCCGGGATCGTCGATTGGCTGGCCAAGGCCCTTGGCCCGCTGTTCCGTCGCTTGATGCCGGAAGTGCCCGCCGGCCACCCCGCCATCGGCTTGATCACCCTCAACTTCGCCGCCAACGGCCTGGGCCTGGACAACGCCGCCACGCCCATCGGCCTCAAGGCCATGAAGGCGCTGCAAGAGCTCAACCCCATTCCCAGCACTGCAAGCAACGCGCAGATCCTGTTCCTGGTGCTCAATGCGTCCTCGCTGACGCTGTTGCCGGTGACCATCTTCATGTACCGCGCCCAGCAAGGCGCCGCTGATCCGACGCTGGTGTTCCTGCCGATCCTGCTGGCCACCAGCGCCTCGACCCTGGTCGGCCTGCTGTCGGTGGCGATCATGCAGCGCCTGCGCCTGTGGGACCCTGTGGTGCTGGCCTACCTGATTCCCGGCGCGTTGGTGCTGGGTGGCTTCATGGCGTTGCTGGCCACCCTGTCCGCCACTGCGCTGGCGAGCCTGTCGTCGATCCTTGGCAACCTCACCTTGTTTGGCTTGATCATGCTGTTCCTGATCATCGGTGCGCTGCGTAAGGTCAAGGTGTACGAAGCGTTTGTCGAAGGCGCCAAAGAAGGCTTCGACGTGGCCAAGAACCTGCTGCCGTACCTGGTGGCGATGTTGTGTGCGGTCGGTGTGTTGCGCGCCTCGGGGGCGCTGGAGTTCGGCCTGGAAGGGATTCGCCACCTGGTGGCCTGGACCGGCATGGACACGCGCTTCGTGGATGCCTTGCCGACCGCGATGGTCAAGCCGTTCTCCGGCAGTGCTGCACGGGCGATGCTGATCGAGACCATGCAGACCCAGGGCGTGGACAGTTTCCCGGCGCTGGTCGCGGCGACGATCCAGGGCAGTACCGAGACCACCTTCTACGTGTTGGCGGTGTACTTTGGCTCGGTGGGGATTCAGCGGGCGCGGCATGCCGTGGGCTGTGCGTTGCTGGCGGAGTTTGCGGGTGTCGTCGCGGCTATCGCGGTGTGCTACTGGTTCTTTGGCTGAGGCTGAGATCGCTATTGCGGGCAAGCCAGCTCCCACATTTGACTGTATTCACAAATCAAAAATGTGGGAGCGGGCTTGCCCGCGAAGAGGCCCTCAGCGTTTCGGCGCTGTATTGCCCTGCTGCACCACCCACTCCACCACCTGCTTGTTCAACTGATCCCCCGCCAGCCCAAACCCGGCCACCACCGCCGGCACTTTGGTGTCATTCACCGGCTGCCTTACTTCAAACCGCCGGCTGGCAATAATCCGCTGATCACTGCCGCGCACCAATCGTGCGTCGAGGCGGATCACCACCTCCACGGCATTGCCGCGGTATTCACTCTGGAACGCCTGCAGTTGCCCGCCCAGCTCGTAGTCGGCTTGCAGATTGGTCTCGTCGGTACTCAGCAACGTTACCCGCCCATCGCGCTGGAACCCGTCCAGCAGACGATTGCGCAGCAGCACCGGCGACGGGTCGCTCCAGCGCGAATTGGCATAGCTGCTGATCAGGTCGCCATTGGGCACCACGGCAATACGTGGGCTGTCGAGAAATTCGCTGGTCTGGGGCTTGGTCACGCGCAATGACCAGGCCACTGGCGTGCCTTGTGTCGCCGCTGGGGCTGCCGCCAAGCGATACACGTCCGATGGGTCAGGCTTGGGCAGGATCGAGCACGCGCTCACCAGGGCCAGGGCTACAGGGGCGATCAGTTGATAAGCACGCTTCATGGCGTGAACTCCTTGTTCTTGTCGCTGCCCAGCAGGTAGCCGCTGGGGTTGGCTTCCAGGCGGCGGGAGATGGCGCGCAGCGAGCCGAGGGTTTCACGCAGTTCGCGCACGGCCGGCGCCAGTTCGTTGAGGCCCTGCATGCCGCTGTTCACCGAGTCCTTGTTGTCGGTCAGCAAGGTGTTGATGGTGGCGGTGCTTTTTTCCAGGGATTTCATCGCCTGCTCGGCACTGCTGAACGCCTGCTTGCCTTGATCATTGAGCAGGCCGTTGGCGTTGCGCATCAACACCGTGGTTTGTTCCAGGGCGCCGCTGGCTTGCTTGCTCACCTGCATCAGTTGCTGCATCACCACTTTGATGTCGCCGCGCTGGTCGGCGATGGCGCCGGTGGTTTGCTGCAAGTTGTCCAGGGTAGTGGTCAGGCGCTCGACGTTCTCCCGGGAGAACAGCGCATTGGCGTTATGCAGCAGCAGGTTGATGCTGCTCATCAGGTCGTTGCTGTTGTTGAGCAAGCGCGCGATCGGCGATGGCGAGGCGATGATCTCCGGCAGGTTGCCGTTCTTGCCCTTGAGCACCGGGCTTTGTGGCGTGCCGCCGCTGAGCTGGATGATCGAGGTGCCGGTGATGCCGGTCAGTGCCAGTTTGGCCTGGGTGTCTTCCTTGATCGGCGTCTGCCCGGCCAGGCGGATGCGCGCGAGGACGCGGCGTGGGTCCTTGGGGTCCAGGCGCAGGCTGATCACGTCGCCGACCTTGATCCCGCTGTACTGCACCGAACTGCCCTGGGACAGGCCGCTGACGGCCTCGTTGAACACCACTTCGTAATCCTGGAAGGCGCTGTCGATGCTGGACTTGGCCAGCCACAGGCCAAACAGCATCGCGCCGACCACTACGATCACGCTGAACAGACCGATCATCACATGATGGGCGCGGGTTTCCATGTCATACCTCGTTGAGCGGTTGAGCGGCATCCAATGCCGCACGGCCCCGGGGGCCGTGGAAATATTCGTGAATCCAGGCGTCATCGGTTTCCGAGACGACATCGATGGCATCCGCCACCAGCACTTTCTTTTGCGCCAACACCGCCACGCGGTCGGTGATGGTGTACAGCGTGTCCAGGTCGTGGGTGACCAGGAACACGCTCAGGCCCAGCGCATCGCGCAGGGTCAGGATCAGTTGGTCGAATTGTGCCGCGCCAATCGGGTCGAGGCCGGCGGTGGGTTCGTCAAGGAACAGGATGTCCGGGTCCAGGGCCAACGCACGGGCCAGGGCGGCGCGCTTGATCATGCCGCCGGACAGCGACGCCGGGTATTTGTCGGCCGCTGACAGGGGCAGCCCGGCCAGCGCGAGCTTGACCGCTGCCAAGTGCTCGGCGTCACGGCGGCTGAGGCCGGCGTGTTCGATCAACGGCAGGGCGACGTTCTCGGTGACGGTCAACGAGGAAAACAGCGCGCCCTTCTGGAACAGCACGCCGAAGCGCCGTTCCACCAACGAACGTTCATGCTCCGCCAGGCTCGGCAGGTTCTTGCCGAACACCCGCACTTCGCCTGCACTGGGCCGCCGCAAGCCGACGATGCTGCGCAACAGCACCGACTTGCCGCTGCCGGAACCGCCGACCACCGCGAGGATCTCGCCCTTGTACAAATCCAGGTCGAGGTTCTCGTGCACGCTCTGGCTGCCAAAGCGATTGCACAGCCCGCGCACTTCAATCACCGCCTCACTGGGCGCTCGGTGCAGGCGACTCACCAGCTCATCTCCATGAAGAACAGCGCGGCGACCGCATCCAGCACAATCACCACAAAGATCGATTGCACCACGCTGGAGGTGGTGTGGGCGCCGACCGACTCGGCACTGCCGCTGACCTTGAAGCCTTCCAGGCAGCCGATGGCGGCGATCAGGAACGCGAAGATCGGCGCTTTCACCATGCCCACCAGGAAATGCTGTACGCCAATGTCGGATTTGAGCAGCGAGAGAAACATCGCCGGGGAAATATCCAGCGCCACGGCACACACCACGCCGCCGCCGACTATTCCTGACAGCATCGCCAGAAACGTCAGCATCGGCAGCGACACCAGCAGTGCCAGCACGCGTGGCAGCACCAGCAACTCCATGGGGTCCAGGCCGAGGGTGCGGATCGCGTCGATTTCTTCGTTGGCCTTCATCGAGCCGATTTGTGCGGTAAAGGCACTGGCGGTGCGGCCGGCGATCAGGATTGCAGTCAGCAATACGCCGAATTCCCGTAGGAAAGAAAACGCCACCAGGTCCACGGTGAATATCGTCGCGCCAAAGCTCTTGAGCACCGTCGCACCGAGGAACGCCACCACGGCGCCGACCAGGAAGGTGAGCAAGGCGACGATGGGCGCGGCATCCAGGCCGGTCTGTTCGATATGCGCGACCATCGGCGTGATGCGCCAGCGCTTGGGCCGGAAAATGCCGCGGGCCAAGGTCTCCAGGATCAGGCCGATAAAGCCGAGCAATTGCTTGCTGTCGATCCAGACCTTGTCCACCGCCCGGCCGATGCGTGCCAGCACCTGGATGCCGGTGGCTTCTTCCGGGGCTTTATCGGGTACGCAGAAGTCATTGAGGGAGCGGTAGACGGTCTTGAGCAGTGCGCGGTCGGCGGCAGACAGGCTGCAATCGGTCTGTTCGGCGGATTGCTCGATACGGGTGGGGCCCAGCAGTTCCACCAGCAACGACGCACCGGCGGTGTCCAGGGCGCCGAGGCCGTTAAGGTCGATGCGTGCGCCGGCGTCGTATTGGCCGTCGAGCTTGTCCGACAGCTTTTTCAGGTTTGCGTAGTGGGCAAGCGTCCAGTCCCCCGTAATTTTGAGTAACGGCGGAGTGGAGGACGTATCGAGATGGGCTGCGCCGGCCGTGGTACTACTGGTCATAAGCTCCGAGCTTGTTTGGCTATCCACAATTCCTACGTAATAGCACGAACCTACCTACTTTGGGTTGTCCGTTTGTGCTGCGTCGACGACTTTGAAGCGCAGTACGCCGATCACTTGGCCGTCTTCGGTCAGCACTTGCACCTGCCAGCGGCCGACGGCATCGCCGGGGAAATTCTGCTTGTGGGTCCAGGCGCGATAGCCTTCCTTGCGGCCGCCGTGGATGTCCAGGGCGATGCGGTCGACCTCTTTGCCATTGAATTTCCACACGTGGTAGATCCGCTCGTCCAGGCCACGCGGGGCGTTGATCGCGGTGTAGGCGTAGAGCCCGTCGCTGCGCAGTTGGGCGAGGCTGACTTGCTTGAGGTCATCGCCGGGCGTGCGGTCTTGCAGTTGGGTGCTGATGGCCACTTCTGTCATCCACAGGGTGGCCGGCGGTACCCAACTGCGTAGGAACCAGCCCGCGCAACCAATCGTGGCAGTGACCCCCAGCAGCATCACCCAGCCCTTGAGGCTGCGCAGCGGCAGGCTCACCGCCAGGCTTGGGATCGACAACGCCATGGCGACGCCCAGGGCGAGCTTGTAACTTTCGGCGGTGGTCAGGTGCAGGATGATCGGCAACGCGGTGAGCAGCGCGGCAAACAGGGTCAGGGTGTGCAGCGCGAGGAACAACGAGCGCTTGGGTGCCAGCCACTTGTAGTACAGCGGGTCGACGATCGACACCAGTGCTGCCGCGCCGAGCAGGCCGGTGAACACCGATTGGCCGCTGTTCCAGGCAGTGGTGACGAAAAAGAATGGCAATACGAAGAACAGACTTTCCTGGTGGATCATCTGGGTCGCGTAGCGCAGCAGCGGCTCGGGGATTTCCCGTTTGAAGACCTTGGTGAACAGCTGGGTAAAGCTGTTCTCCAGCATCAGCCACAACCAACTCACCAGCATGATCACCGCGATCCAACTGGCCATGCCCTGCTGGCGATCCACCAGAATGAAGCTGCACACACCCGAGATAAAGCCGCCGAGTGCAATCACCCCTGGGTAGCGCTTCATCAGTTCGAGGATGCGGGTGATCAAGCGGGTCAGGTTTTGCATTCGGCGGTTCGCAGTCTTTGTAGGAAAAATCCCAGACAGAATAACGTCTTAGTCCTGGGTCCGGTGCCCGATTACGCGATCCGTTTGCGATAAGCCCGCACGCTGATCAATACAACGGCAATCAGCCCGAGCAACCCGGCGCCGATCCAGTTCAGCATGTTGTAGCTCAGCAGCGGTTTTTCGATGCGCCAATAGCCCGGCTGTTTGAACACTTGGCGCATGGCGCCGTTGGCCTGGTCCAGGCTCACGGCCTTGATGCGTTTGACCGGGTCGCTGAAGTGGCCGTTGTTATAGTCGCCCGCCGCGCTCCAGTAGTAATCGGCCAGGGCGCTGTTGCCCTGCACGGCCCAGGCCTGTCGGGCAATGGCGGCGTGTTGTACGCGGGCGAATACGGCGGGGTCGAGGCCATCCTTTAGCAGTTGTGCCTGCAGGTTTTTCAGCACCTGTTCGGCTTGGGGGAGGTTTTCCCGCTCCAGGTCGGCATTCAGGCTGAGGAAACCGACGCCGCCGAGCACTTCGCGTTCGCTCCAGGGGCCGTAGGACAAGGTGTGTTTGAGGCGCAGTTGGCGGTACAGCGCCCAGTCGAGATAGTCCTTGAGCAGGTCGTAGGTCTCGTCGTGCTGCTCGTCCAGTACCGGCTCGGGGAACAGCCAGTGCAGCTTGGCGCTGTTGCCGATCCAGCCGTGGATCAGTTCGCGGTGGTTGGCGGCGGCGTGCTGGATCTGCGGCAGCTCGGGGTGTTCGGTGGGGTCGACCGGGTCGAGTTGGCCGTAGGTGCGTTCCAGGTAGGCGGGTAGGAGTTTGTCGAGGTCGCCGACGATGATCAGGGTCATGTTGTTGGGTGCGTACCAGTGTTTACGCAGTGTTTCCAACTGATCGCGGGTCAGTTGGCCGACTTCGGCGCGTTCCGCGCATTTGAGCCCCAGTTCGACGGCCAGTTGGTTGCTGGCGGTATGGCCGAGGTCCTGGCGGTCGAGCAGACGTTGCAGGTGCGAGTAATGGCCGCCGTCTTCGCGCTCCACCACTTGCTTGGCCGCATTGATATTGGCCTCGGTCAGTTCGGTGCGGGTGATGATCGCCAGCAGCAGGTCGAGGACCTTGCGCTGGTTTTGCGCCGGGGCTTCGATCACGAAGGTGGTATCGGCGTTGCTGGTGTAGGCGTTCCACTCGCCGCCGAGGGCTTGCATGCGGTCTTCCAGGTCGCCTTCGCCGCCGCCGTCGATGCCGCTGAACAGCAAGTGTTCGAGCAGGTGCGGCAGTTCCTTTTCCTCGCAGGGGAAGTCATCCAGGCCTACACCGACCACCAGGCGGATCGCCACATGCCCACGCTCGGTGCCCGGCTTGAGCAGCAACTGCAGGCCGTTGGGCAAGGTGTAGCCCTCCACTTGCAGGCGGTCAAAGGCGTAGGCGTGGGCAGAGCCCATGAGCAGGCAGATAAATAACAGGCGACGCATAACAAGCTTCCTGGCGAGTGAGGTCAGTTTTAACTGACTTCGCGGGCCATCGTACGTTCAGGGCGAATGTGTGATGTCGGCAATATCTTCGGCAGAGAGCGCGCCGGTCTCGGACGTTTCCAACACGACATAGGCGCTGCTGCAAAACAACGAGTTGAGGCGTTTCATGTCGGCAATCAGCTCCAGGTGCAGGGAACTGGTCTCCAGGCTCTGTACGATCTTGCGCTGCAAACGGCTGACATGGGCGTGGGCCAGGCGCCGTTCCTGGGCGCGAAAGCGGCGTTTCTCGCGCAGCAATTGGCGAGCACTTTCCGGATCGGCACTGAGGAACACCGACAGGCCCAGGCGCAGGTTGGCGATCAGTTGGCTGTGCAGGTCGGACAGTTCTTCCAGGCCGACTTCGGAGAACTGGCGACGCTGGGAGGTCTTCTGCTGCTGGACTTTGCGCAGCATGCGTTCGATCAGGTCGCCCGCCAGCTTGAGGTTGATCGACAACTCGATGATCTCGGCCCAGCGCCGGCTGTCCTGCTCGCTGAGGTCTTCGCGGGGCATTTGCGCCAGGTAGAGTTTGATCGCGCTGTACAGCGCTTCGACGTCATCGCTGAGGCTGCGCATCTCCTGGGTGATGGCGGTTTGTTTGCCGCGCAGTACTTCCTGCATTGAGGTCAGCATGTTGTCGATCAGGTCGCCCAGGCGCAGGGTCTCGCGGGCGGCGTTGGCCAGGGCCAGGCTTGGCGTGGCCAGGGCGGCAAGGTCGAGGTGGCGCGGCTTGGCCTTGCCGTTGAGCTCTTCCCGTTCGGGCAGCAACCAGGCGCACAGGCGTGCCATCGGGCCGATGGTTGGCAGCAGGATCAGGCAGCGGCTGACGTTGTAGAGCAGGTGGAAGGTGATGACCATGCCTTGGACGCCGTAGTCCAGGCCATCCATCCAGCGTACGAGAGGGTCGAGTACCGGGATGATCAGCAGCAGGCCGATCAATTTGTACAGCAGGCTGCCCAGCGCCACCTGGCGCCCGGCGGCGTTTTGCATGCTGGTACCGAGGAAGGCCAGTACGCCGCTGCCGATGTTGGCGCCGATCACCAGGCCGATGGCCACGTGCAGGCTGATCACGCCGGCGCCGGCCAGGGTCGCGGTGAGTAGGACGGCGGCCAGGCTGGAGTAGGAAATCATCGCGAACAAGGCGCCGACCAAGGCATCCAGCAGGATGTCGCCGGTCAGCGAGGCGAAGATGACTTTGACGCCCTGGGCGTGGGTAATCGGACCGGCGGCTTCGACGATCAATTGCAGCGCCAGCACGATCAGGCCCAGGCCGATGCCAACGCGACCCAACTGCCCTGCCCGCGTCTGTTTGCGCGACAGGAAGAAAATCACGCCGAGAAAAATCAGCAGCGGCGAGAGCCAGGACAAGTCAAAGGTCAGCACCCGCGCCATCAGCGCCGTGCCGACATCGGCGCCAAGCATGGTGGCCAGGGCGGGCATCAGCCCCATCAACCCTTGGCCGACGAATGAGGTCACCAGCATTGCCGTGGCGTTGCTGCTCTGCACCATGGCGGTCACCAGGATACCGGCGACAAACGCCAGCCAGCGCTTGGACATGTTCTGCCCGATGACTTGGCGCAGATTGGAACCGTAGACCCGCAGGATGCCGGTTCGGACGATATGCGTGCCCCAGATCAGCAGGGTCACGGCGGAAAGCAGATTGAGCAAGGTCAGCATGCTCGGCCCCCCGTGTAGGTTCGCTTCAAGAGAAGCGCAGGAAAGTTGCCGCGTGCCGCTCTACGTCTTGTAGTTAAGCTGTAGTTGGCGAATGGCGTGCGCGCCAGCATCGCATAGCTGAAATGGTGATTGAAACAAAACTGTCATGAAATCAGCTTTTTGCAGACAAAAAAAAGGGGCTCGTAAAGCCCCTTTTTTGACTGGCTCGGGTTTATTGACCCGGAATGTCTTTGCGCAGTTTCACTGGGTCCTGCTGTTTCTTCTTTTTCGCGATGGCGGTGCGCATCTTGATGTTCACCGCTTCCACCGCCAGCGAGAACGCCATGGCGAAGTAGACGTAGCCTTTTGGCACATGCACATCGAAGGCTTCGGCGATCAGTACCGTACCCACTACCAGCAGGAACGACAGTGCGAGCATTTTCAGCGACGGATGCTTGTCGATGAAGTCGCTGATGGTGCCGGCAGCCAGCATCATCACCAGTACCGCAACGACGATCGCAGCGACCATGACCGGTACATGGGAGACCATGCCGACCGCAGTGATCACCGAGTCCAGGGAGAACACGATGTCGATGATGGCGATCTGGATGATGGTGTAGATGAACTTGCCACCGGCGCCCTTGGGCTCGTCGTGGGTTTCGTCTTCGCCTTCCAGCGCGTGGTACATCTCCTGGGAGCTTTTCCACAGCAGGAACAGGCCACCGAAGAACAGGATCAGGTCGCGACCGGAAATGCCTTGGCCGAAGACCACAAACAGATCGGCGGTCAGTCGCATGACCCAGGTGATCGACAGCAGCAACAGGATCCGGGTGACCATGGCCAGGGCCAGGCCGAAAATCCGGGTGCGCGCCTGCATGTGCTTGGGCATGCGGCTGACCAGGATCGAAATCATGATGATGTTATCGATGCCCAGGACGATCTCGAGAGCCGTCAGGGTGAAGAAGGCAATCCAGATTTCCGGATTGGTCAGCCATTCCATGTGTATTCCTTTGCGCGTGTGTTAGACCGCGCCGGCTTAGGGCCGGCGCAGTTGGGTTGAACGATTATAGAGTGCTGAACAGCGGAAAAATCCCCATCAGCAATGCGGCGAACATTATGCACAGGCATACCAGCACTGCCCACTTGAGGGTGAAGCGTTGGTGATCGCCGAACTCGATACCGGCCAGGGCCACCAGCAGGTAAGTCGATGGCACCAACGGGCTGAGCAAGTGCACCGGCTGGCCAACGATCGAGGCGCGGGCCATTTCCACGGCAGTGATGCCGTAGTGGCTGGCGGCTTCGGCGAGCACTGGCAGTACGCCGTAGTAGAACGCATCGTTGGACATGAAGAAGGTGAACGGCATGCTCACCAGCGCGGTGATCACCGCCAGGTAAGGGCCCAGCGCGTCAGGGATGACTGCCAGCAAGCTCTTGGACATGGCATCGACCATGCCGGTGCCCGACAGGATGCCAGTGAAGATGCCTGCTGCGAAGATCAGCCCGACCACTGCCAGAACGCTACCGGCATGAGCGGCGACGCGGTCTTTCTGCTGCTGCAGGCACGGATAGTTGACGATCATCGCGATACTGAACGCCACCATGAACAGCACCGGCAGCGGCAACAGGCCCGCGATCAGGGTGCACATCAGGGCGAAGGTCAGCGCGCCGTTGAACCAGATCAGTTTCGGACGGCGGGCGTCCGGGTATTGCGACACGCTGATCTCGCTGTGGTCGATTTCGTCGCCTTGCAGGTGCAGTTCACCCAGGCGGGCACGTTCGCGCTTGCCGTACATGTAGGCAATCACCAGGATCGCGACCACGCCGGCGGCCATCGCCGGGATCATGGGAACGAAAATATCCGACGGGTCTACATGCAGTGCACTGGCGGCACGGGCGGTCGGGCCGCCCCAAGGCGTCATGTTCATCACGCCACCGGCGAGGATGATCAGGCCGGCCATGATCCGCGGGCTCATGCCGATGCGCTGGTACAGCGGCAGCATGGCGGCCACGCAGATCATGTAGGTGGTGGCGCCGTCACCGTCGAGGGACACGACCAGGGCCAGTACGGCGGTGCCGACCGAGACTTTGAGTGGGTCGCCCTTGACCATTTTGAGGATCTTGCGCACCGCCGGGTCGAACAGGCCGGAGTCGATCATCAGGGCAAAGTAGAGAATCGCGAACATCAGCATCACGCCGGTCGGCGCCAGCTTGGTGATGCCCGCAAGCATCATCGGGCCGATCTCGGGTGCGAAACCGCCGAACAGGGCGAACAGGATCGGCACGATGATCAGGGCGATCAGCGCGGACAGGCGCTTGGTCATGATCAGGAACATGAACGTGATGACCATGGCAAAGCCAAGGAAAGTCAGCATAGGAATACTCCAGGCGTAGCGCGGCTAGGGAATGGCGAACCGGGTGGGGCTCAGCGCAGAACGAAAGGCACGAGGCGTACGGGTGGAGTCGGGGCGAACAGGCGGGTACGGGCGGACATCGGGAATCACCATTGTTGTTGTTAACAGCCGGTCTGTTGCCGGCAGTGGGGGCGATCCTAGACGGGAAAGCTTTCAGCCAGCTTTCGCCGGGAAAACAGGTGATGAAGGGAAGAGGCACAATCTTGGGATTTATGCAGATCCAAATGTGGCTGGAGTTCTTAGGGGAGTTCGAGGCCGCCAGCGGCTTTGTGCAAGGCTCTTAGATGCTCACCCACCTGCTTGAGGTTGGCCTCACACGCAGCAATCTCATCGGCCCGGGCCGGATCGAGCAGTGCCCTCACCTCTTTATCCAGGTCGCCGGTCAGGGATTGCAGCTGTTTCTGGCGCTCGGCGCTTTCCGATTCCAGGCGCTTGGCTTCCGACGGTTGCGGCAGGCCGTAGCCAGTGCTGCCCAGCAGCTCCGCCGGGCGGCTGAGGAAGCCGCTGTTGGCGAGGATCTGTTGCAGGGTGTTGTTGGCTTTTTCCATGCCGCCGTTTTTCAGCTCGCGGGCACCCAGGTAGCGTTGTTTGACTTCGTCCTGGGCGAGCATCAGTTGCTTGCGATAGCTCGCTTGTTCCAGCAGCAAGAGCGCGGCGCTGGTGCGCAGGTCGGCGCTGTCGAACCACGGGCGGCGTTCGGCGGCGCTGAGGGATAGCCAGTCTTCGACCTGGGTCTGCTTGATCGGCAGGTGTTTGCGCAGCACGTCGAACATTGCCTGGTAGCGCTCGCGGAACGAGTCGAAGTGGTAGCCCAGGCGCAAGGCGTTGCGTTTGTCGTCGAGCACGCTGGTGTCGGCCAGGCCGCGGGCGCTCAACACCTCGAGCAAACCGTTGGGGGTGATGTTGTCCAGGCCGGTCAGTTGGGGGTTGGCGCTGCCACTGCGTAACAGTTTCAGGCTTTCGACCGCACAGTTGTTGGAGATGAAGAAGTAGCTGCCGTCGTAGCTCCAGTGCATTTCGGCGGCATGCTCGACGGTGTCGTTGATTTCCTGGCGTGTGAGTTTCAGTGGCACCGACGCCAGGCCACGCAGTTCGGTCTTGGTGTACTCGTCGATCACCTGGGCCAGGGGCAGCACGAACAGCCGCGACGGGTATTTGCCGACCAGGCCGTCCCAACTCGACAGCTGTACGTCACCGACGAAAGCGCGGTAGGACAAAACCAGATGCTGATCCAGATCCAGCCGACAATCCGGACCGCGCGGGCGGCCAGGCGCACAGATCACCAATCGCAACATGCTGTGGCCCCAGCGGCTGACCAGGTTCTGGTTGGCTTCGGCGAGCAGGTAGTCGATCTCGTAGACGCGTTCCGGGTCGATCTGGCCCAGCGGGGTCTTGGCGAAGTCGTTGCCGGCGTTGAGAAACGCGTAGGTCTTCGCGCAGGCGTCCTGTGTCGGCGGCGCCCAGCCGAAGTGCTCCTTGTAATAACGGAACAGCGCGGGGCGACGGCAGGCGTAGCTCGGGTCGAGCAGGAAGTACTCCATGTTGACCGCGACGAACTCCAGCGGGCTGGTGGTTTCGTAGATGTCCGGGCTGCGGGCGACCTGGCGGTTGTGCTGTTCGCGCTCGCCACGACGGCCGACGTATTGCGGCCAGCCGGCGAGGTCCAGCAGGCGCGGGTCGTCGCTGAGGGTGAAGCGGCGGTCATTCTGGCCACGGCATTGGTCGGGCAGGCCGATCAGGCCGGTGAGCTTGTTCTGGCGGCTGCAGCGGTTGATCAGTGCGCGGTCGTCGTTGGACCACAGGCGTGCACGGTCATAGATGTGGGTCAGTTCATGCAGCACGGTGGCGAGCATTTCCCGGCGCACGGTGCCGTGGGGGCGATTGGTCTTCTGGGTGGCGGCGCTGCCGTCGGTCAGGCTGTCGAGCAGGTTGCTGTTGAGGTCCAGTTCGGACACCAGCGACGCCTGGCCGTAGGCGTTTTCGGGCATCTTGTCGGTCCAGCCGACATCGATTTGCCGGTCCAACTGTTCGACGAAGCGCGGCGGCAGTGAACGCAGCGCTTCATCGAGCAATGCCTGGCTGGCCTGCTGTTGCGCGGGGCTCAAGCCATCGGTCTTGAGCCGCAGTTGCAGGCTGGCCTGGGCTGCGCTGGCACAGAGCAGCACAGTCCCGGCCAGGAGCCAGGCAGCGAGGCGCCTCACAGCGCGAGGATAGCTTCGGCGAGGGTCTGGTCGCTGGCGTCGCGGGCTTCTGGCACGCGGGTGCGCAGGGTATCGAAGGCGGCTTCCAATTGTGCGCCGCGAATCTCGCCGTTGCTGGCGACGAAACTGGCTGCATCGTCGTGGGCTTCGCGCACGATTTTGGAGTCGCGGATGGAGGTGGTGGTGTCCGAGGTGAAATCAATGGTGCGACCGGAGGCACGCACAATGATGTTACTGGTGGCCACCAAGGTATGCGCCTGGGCAACGTCGGCCAACAACAGTAGGCCTAGGGTGGCGGCGATCAGCGGGCTACGCATGGAGTGACTCCGAAATACAAAGATGTTTATTGGACGAGAATTGCTTGCGCCAGTTCACGATCGCTGGCGTTTAGTTTTGGGTGGGTGCGGCGCAGGTAATCCAGTGCGGATTCCAGGCGTGCTCCCCGCCATTGGCCGTCAGTGGCGATGAACGCGGCAGCGTCATCCCTGGCGGCCACGATTTTGCGGTCGAAGGGCGCGGAAGTCACCTTGCTGGTGGCGTACGCGCTCGCGACGGTGCCCTGGGTGGTCACGTCAAAGGCCGAAGCCGTGGGCGACCAGCAGGAGGAAAACAATACAGGGACAATTAAAAGGCGGTATGAAAAAGCCATGGGACTCGACAACTGAAAACGAGCGTCAAGGCTAGCGTAATGCCCCGGCGAGAGCCAGCGCCGAGGCGTGCGGCGTGTCGTCAGATGGCCAGGATGGCTTGGGCCAGTTGGGCGTCAGTCGCGGTGTTCAGTTGCGGCGCTTGTTGGCGGATCTGGGCCAGGGCGCTTTCCAGCTTCACGCCACGGATGGCGCCTTCGCTGGCGACAAAACTGGCGGCGTCGTCACGGGCGGCGCGCACGACTTTGTTGTCACGCAGGGACGAGGTGGCATCGGAAGTGGCGTCGGAGGTGGCTTTGAGCGCGCCAACGATCGAGTCAGTGGTCACGATCAGGCTGGTCGCGTTGGCGTTGGCAGCTACGGCCAACAGGGCGGCAGCACTCAGCAGGCGAAGACGGGACATGGGGTGACTCCTTTAGATGAACGGATAACGTGGCGCAGGGCGGCCATTGGGGATCAGACGCCTGTTCTATACAGTTCGCCACGCGGTGGTTGGATATTAAGCCGCCGCTTATCCGTTCGGAAAGCATCTTGACCGGCTAGTCACGCCAGAACGGCTTGGACAGTTCGGTCATTCGATCAGCGGGGCTGATGCCGAGATCCGACAGTTCACGAGGATCGAGTTGCGCCAACTGGCGCCGTTCGTGGGCCTGGCGCGCCCACTTGGCAAGGGTGCAGAGCAAGCGTTTGTAGATGGGGGGTTGGGTATCCATGGTGGGCGCCTTTCTTTCATGAGGTCCTGGAACACCATGTTGGGCGAGTCGCCTTGACCGATACAGATACACCGATGTCAAATTGTACTGCTTAACTGTTAGATTTTTTCAACTGTACCTGTTGGTGTGTATGGCTACTGTTTTTGCCGCCAGAAAGCCCAATCCCAGAAACAACAAAGCCCGCCTCCGGTCTCCCGGGGCGGGCTTTGTTTTGACAAATCAGGTTGCTGGCAGTGGACCCGGCAGGTCAGGGCCAGCGAGCGCTAAATCAGCGCCAGAACGGCTTGCTCAGCTCTTCGTAGCGTTGAGCTTCGCTGATACCGGCGTCAGCCAGCAGACGCGAATCCAGACGAGCCAGTTGGTGGCGGCTGGAGATGCGGCGCTGCCACAACATCAGGTTGGCGAGAACGCGCAAAGGCAGGGAAGCCTGGGTGTTTACAGCTTTTTCTTCGAAGAACAGATCGGAACTGAGTGTACGTTCCATGATGACATCCTTCCGCTTGTGGCGGGATTAGGTAGTGGTTTAACTGATGCCAATGATCCTCCTCCGGCGCAAGACTCTCTAGATACAGTTCACCTGTATTGTGAGGGGCCAGTTAACTGTTTATGGGTGCTGTACCGTACGGAAATGGGGCAACTGTACCTGTCTGCACTGAAACAGTGCGAAATAGGCATTTTCAACGAGGGATGTGAGATTTTTCGGTAGGAAATGACCAGTACAGCAGTACAGTTTTTTGCAGAAGTGCGGGTGATTGAGTCGGGCTGATGAAACTGTGTTTGCATCAGCCCGCATCTGTATCAATCACGCCTTGAGCATGTGCCCGGTTTCTTCCAGGTTGATGTGCCAGCTCAGTGCTTCACGCAGGATGTGCGGGGTATGCCCGCCGATGGCGCAGGCGGCATCGAAGTAAGTGTTCAGCGCGTCGCGGTACGCCGGGTGCACGCAGTTGTCGATGATCACCCGCGCACGCTCGCGTGGCGCCAGGCCGCGCAAGTCTGCCAGGCCCACTTCGGTCACCAGGATGTCGACGTCATGTTCGGTATGGTCCACATGGCTGACCATCGGCACCACGCTGGAGATCGCACCGCCCTTGGCAATCGACTTGGTGACGAAGATCGCCAGGTGCGCATTGCGCGCAAAATCGCCGGAGCCACCAATGCCGTTCATCATCCGCGTGCCGCAGACGTGGGTGGAGTTGACGTTGCCGTAGATGTCGAACTCCAGTGCGGTATTGATGCCGATGATGCCCAGGCGCCGCACCACTTCAGGGTGGTTGGAAATCTCCTGCGGGCGCAATACCAGCTTGTCCTTGTAGTGTTCCAGGTTGCCGAACACATCGGCATTGCGCCGCTCGGACAAGGTGATCGAGCTGCCCGAGGCGAAGCTCAGCTTGCCGGCGTCGATCAGGTCGAACGTGGAGTCCTGCAACACTTCCGAATACATGGTCAGGTCTTCGAACGGCGAGTCGATCAAGCCGCACATCACCGCGTTGGCGATGTTGCCGATCCCGGCCTGCAGCGGGCCGAGTTTGTTGGTCATGCGCCCGGCGTCCACTTCCTGCTTGAGGAAGTTGATCAGGTGGTTGGCGATGCCCTGTGTGTCGCTGTCAGGCGGCGTTACGGTGGAGGCGGAGTCGGCCTGATTGGTGATCACGATGCCGACGATTTTCTCCGGCGGAATCGGGATTGCGGTGCTGCCGATGCGGTCGTCGACTTTCACCAACGGGATCGGCGTGCGGGTCGGCCGATACGTTGGGATATAGATGTCGTGCAGCCCTTCCAGGTTGGGGTTGTGCGCCAGGTTGATCTCGACGATCACCTGCTTGGCGAAAATCGCGAAGCTGGCGGAGTTGCCCACGGAGGTGGTCGGCACGATGTGGCCTTGCTCGGTGATCGCGACGGCTTCGATTACCGCGATGTCCGGCAGCTTGAGCTGGTTGTTGCGCAGTTGTTCAACGGTTTCCGACAGGTGCTGGTCGATGAACATCACCTCCCCCGCGTTGATCGCCTTGCGCAGCGTACTGTCGACCTGGAATGGCATGCGGCGGGACAGCACACCGGCTTCGGTCAGTTGCTTGTCCAGGTCATTGCCCAGGCTGGCGCCGGTCATCAGGGTGATTTTCAGCGGCGACGACTTGGCGCGTTCGGCCAGGGCGTGGGGCACGGCCTTGGCTTCACCGGCGCGGGTGAAGCCGCTCATGCCGACGGTCATGCCGTCTTCGATCAGTGCGGCGGCGTCGGCCGCGCTCATGACCTTGTCTAACAACGAAGGCAAGCGGATGCGATCACGGTACATGGATTCTTATCTCAGGCTACGGAAGCAAGGTGCGCAGTTTAGTGATTTCAAAAAAATTCGGCCCGCTACCATGGTCGAATGCCGGGCAGCGTTTTAGAGCCTTTGGTCGGGTTTCATGCAGTAATAAAAAACCCCAGCCTACAAGAGGCCGGGGTTTTGAGTATTGCGCTGTAGCAGTGTTACTCGACGGCTTTGACCATATCTTCGATGACCTTCTTGGCATCACCGAAGACCATCATGGTCTTGTCCAGATAGAACAGCTCGTTATCCAGGCCGGCATAGCCGCTGGCCATCGAGCGCTTGTTGACGATGATGGTCTTGGCCTTGAACGCTTCCAGGATCGGCATGCCGGCAATCGGCGAGTTCGGGTCGTTCTTGGCGGCCGGGTTGACCACGTCGTTCGCGCCCAGCACCAGCACCACGTCGGCCTGGCCGAACTCGGAGTTGATGTCCTCCATCTCGAACACCTGGTCGTAAGGCACTTCGGCCTCGGCCAGCAGCACGTTCATATGGCCGGGCATGCGCCCCGCCACCGGGTGGATCGCATACTTCACGGTCACGCCGCGGTGGGTCAGTTTCTCGGTCAGTTCCTTGAGCGCGTGTTGCGCCCGTGCCACTGCCAGGCCGTAGCCTGGAACGATGATCACGGTGTCGGCGTTGGTCAGCAGGAAGGTCGCATCGTCGGCCGAGCCGGATTTGACCGGGCGTGCTTCTTTGGAGCCGGCTGCGGCACCCGCATCCGGCGCATTGCCGAAACCGCCGAGCAGTACATTAAAGAAGGAACGGTTCATCGCCTTGCACATGATGTACGACAGGATCGCACCGCTGGAGCCCACCAGGGAGCCGGCGATGATCAGCATCGAGTTGTTCAGCGAGAAGCCGATACCTGCTGCTGCCCAGCCGGAGTAGCTGTTGAGCATCGACACCACCACCGGCATGTCGGCGCCGCCAATCGGGATGATGATCAGCACACCCAGCACGAACGCCAGGGCCAGCATCAGTGCAAAGGCAGTGAGGTTGCCGGTGAACATGAACGCCAGGCCCAGGCCCAGGGTGGCGAGGCCAAGCACCAGGTTGATCTTGTGCTGACCGCCGAACTGTACAGGTGCGCCCTGGAACAGGCGGAACTTGTACTTGCCCGACAGCTTGCCGAACGCGATCACCGAACCGGAGAAGGTAATCGCACCGATGGCTGCACCGAGGAACAGCTCCAGGCGGTTGCCCGCAGGGATGGCGTCGCCCAGGTGTTTGACGATACCCAGGGACTGCGGCTCGACCACCGCAGCAATCGCGATGAATACCGCTGCCAGGCCGATCATGCTGTGCATGAACGCCACCAGCTCCGGCATCTTGGTCATTTCTACGCGCTTGGCCATGATCGAGCCGGCGGTGCCGCCGATCAGCAGGCCAACAATGACGTAACCGATACCGGCTGTTGCGAGTTCAGCGCCCAGCTTATAGATGAGGCCTACGGTAGTAAGCACCGCCAGCGCCATGCCGAGCATGCCGAACAGGTTGCCGCGACGCGACGTGGTCGGATGCGACAGGCCTTTGAGGGCCTGGATGAAGCAGATCGACGCGATCAAGTAGAGCGTCGTTACCAGATTCATGCTCATTACTTAGGCGCCTCTTCTTTTACTTTCGGGGCTTTCTTCTTGAACATCTCAAGCATCCTGCGGGTTACCAGGAAGCCGCCGAACACGTTGACCGCTGCCAGGGCCACGGCCAGGGTGCCCATGGTCTTGCCCAGCGGGGTCACGGTGAGGGCGGCGGCCAGCATGGCGCCGACGATCACGATCGCGGAAATCGCGTTGGTCACCGCCATCAACGGTGTGTGCAGCGCGGGGGTGACGTTCCAGACCACGTGGTAACCGACATAAATCGCCAGCACAAAGATGATCAGGTTGTAGATACCGGGGGAGATAAGCTCTTCCATCGTCTGAATCCCTGCTTAGGCGTTTTTGCGGATGACTTGGCCGTCGCGGCACATCAGGCACGCGGCGACGATGTCGTCTTCGAGGTTGATTTCAAACTGCCCTTCCTTGGTGAAGACCAGCTTCAGGAAGTCCAGCAGGTTGCGCGCATACAAGGCTGACGCATCGGCGGCGACAGCGCCGGCGAGGTTGGTCGGGCCGCAGATGATCACGCCGTTCTCCACTACCACTTGGTCGGCGACGGTCAGCGGGCAGTTGCCACCCTGGGCGGCCGCGAGGTCGATGACCACCGAGCCAGGTTTCATCTGCGCGACGGTGTCGGCGCTGAGTAGGGTTGGTGCCTTGCGGCCGGGGATCAGTGCGGTGGTGATGACGATGTCGGCCTGCTTGGCGCGTTCGTGCACGGCCAGGGCCTGGCGCTGCATCCAGCTGGTTGGCATTGGGCGCGCGTAACCGCCGACGCCGACGGCGCATTCGCGCTCTTCATCGGTTTCGTAGGGCACATCGACGAACTTGGCGCCGAGGGACTCGATCTGCTCTTTTACGGCCGGGCGTACGTCAGACGCTTCGATCACCGCACCCAGGCGTTTCGCCGTGGCGATGGCCTGCAAGCCCGCCACGCCGGCGCCGAGGATCAGCACGCGAGCGGCTTTGACGGTGCCCGCAGCGGTCATCAGCATCGGCATGAAGCGCGGATAGTGATGAGCGGCGAGCAGCACGGCTTTGTAACCGGCGATGTTGGCCTGGGAGGACAGCACGTCGAGACTCTGGGCGCGCGAGGTGCGCGGCGCAGCTTCGAGGGCAAAGGCAGTGATGCCCCGCTCGGCGAGCTTGGCGATGGTTTCGTTGCTGAACGGGTTGAGCATGCCCACCAACACGGTGCCGCTTTTGATCAGCGCAAGTTCGCTGTCGCTGGGGGCCACCACCTTGAGAATCAGCTCGGCGCCAAACGCATCGTTGGCGCTGCCAATGGTTGCGCCTGCCGTTTCATAGGCACTGTCAGTGATGCTGGCTTTAATGCCGGCACCGCTTTGTACAGTGACCTTATGGCCCTGGCCGATCAGCTTCTTGATGGTTTCCGGGGTGGCAGCCACCCGCGTTTCACCGGTCTGGGTTTCGAGAGGAACACCAATGTGCACGTCAAATCTCCTGCATGATCTTTTTGCTTTTGATCTTTTTGTAAAAAGGCCAGTGCACCGTGAGTGGCGCATCTGGGGCGGCCGATCAGCACGATCCCGCTGAAATGACAGCGGGGCGCGGCATTTTGCAGGCGAACTTTACGGCCTTCAAGGGATTATGACGGGTGACGAAAAATTAACTACAAGTCACCCTGTGACTGATTGTCGCAATGCTTTGAAATAACCTCTTCAAATACAGGGGCTTAAAGGGCTGCAGGCATTTATCGGGTCTTTTGCCATCGCTGATGTGAATAGTCGGGCATTGGCTTGTGAGAGTCGCTGAAGGCCATGAAAATCATGGCTTTGGGCCTTATCTTTGGTCAGCAGGTACAGTCTGCTGAAATGCGACATATACGTACATCTGTAGGATTTGATTTTTGCTGACTACAAAGTCAGTAATTGCCTCGTGTCCTTTAAATACTGGGGCTATAACGGTGTGATTGATCAATCAGCCAGTCTCTGAAAGCGTGCAGCGAGGCCGATTCGACTTTTCTGTCGGGAATCATCAAGTAATAGGCCTTTGAACTGGTCAGCGCCTCGGGACTTGCAATTACGAGTTGGTGTTCATCCAACTCCCGCTGGATAAGGAACGGCGGGATCAGCGCGACCCCCATGTCATGCATGGCTGCCTGGGACAGCATTGAGAATAGCTCGTATCGGGGGCCTGTCATGTCGCGGGGTACGTTCAGTTGCTGGGCGTTGAACCATTGGCGCCAGGCGTAAGGCCGGGTGGTCTGCTGCAGCAGGGGCAGTTCCGCGATCTCCTGCGGGGCAAATTGTGTACGGCTGGCCAGCAGCCGTGGGCTGCACACGGGGACAGGGTTTTCTCCCATCAATCGGTGGGATTCTGTACCGGACCAATCGGCATCACCGAAGTAGATCGCTGCATCGAAGTCGGTATCGGCAAACAGGAACGGACGCGTGCGGTTGGTGAGGTTGACCGTGACTTCCGGGTGTTGGCGCTGAAAGTCCTTGAGTCGAGGTATCAGCCACTGAGTGCCGAACGTAGGGACGACGGCCAGTTCGATCACGTTGGCACCCTGCTGGCCCATGACTGACAAGGTATCGCGCTCCACCGCGTCCAGTTGGGTGGCAACGCGACGGCTGTAGGACAGGCCCGCTTCCGTCAACTTGACCCCGCGACGCGAGCGCCGAAACAGCTCGACACTTAAAAACTCCTCAAGGCTGGCGATTTGTCGGCAGATGGCGCCCTGGGTGATGGAGAGCTCTTGCGCAGCCTTGGTAAAGCTCTCGTGGCGGGCCGCCGCTTCAAAGCTGACCAGGGCGGTGGTGCTGGGAATTTTTCTGCGCATGTACCTTGTCCTCACATATAAAACGCATAGGCGGCGCTATTTAGTGTTTCGAAGTGAGAAATTAGCACAAGCCTATGCAGAAACCTCGTTTGCCCTCCTCGCTTGTCCGGCCTAGGCTCCATCCACGACTTCTGATTTATCTTCGCGAGGACTTATTCATGGCTGGCAAGGCAAGCTTCAACTGGATCGATCCACTGCTGCTGGATCAACAGCTCACCGAAGAAGAGCGCATGGTGCGTGACAGCGCTGAGCAATTCGCCCAGGACAAGCTGGCGCCGCGTGTGCTCGAAGCCTTTCGCCATGAGAAGACCGACCCGGCCATTTTTCGCGAGATGGGCGAAACCGGCCTGCTGGGGGCGATGATTCCCGAGCAGTACGGTGGCAGTGGCTTGAACTACGTCAGCTATGGATTGATCGCCCGTGAGGTGGAGCGTGTCGACTCCGGCTATCGGTCGATGATGAGCGTTCAGTCGTCCCTGGTGATGGTGCCTATCAATGAGTTCGGTACCGAAGCACAGAAGCAGAAGTATTTGCCTAAGCTGGCTTCTGGTGAGTGGATTGGTTGCTTCGGTCTGACCGAGCCGAATCATGGTTCCGACCCCGGCGCGATGATTACTCGTGCGCGCAAAGTGGAAGGCGGCTACAGCCTGACGGGCGCGAAGATGTGGATCACCAACAGCCCTATTGCGGATGTGTTTGTGGTGTGGGGCAAGGACGATGCAGGCGACATTCGTGGGTTTGTATTGGAGAAGGGCTGGAAAGGCCTGAGCGCTCCGGCGATTCACGGCAAGGTGGGTCTGCGAGCCTCGATCACTGGCGAAATTGTCATGGACAACGTGTTTGTGCCGGAAGAGAACATCTTTCCGGACGTGCGGGGTTTGAAGGGGCCTTTCACCTGCCTTAACTCGGCGCGTTATGGCATCTCCTGGGGGGCGTTGGGTGCAGCCGAGTTTTGCTGGCACACCGCACGCCAATACACGCTGGATCGTCAGCAGTTTGGACGACCGTTGGCGGCAACCCAGTTGATCCAGAAAAAGCTGGCCGACATGCAGACCGAGATCACCCTGGCGCTGCAAGGCTGCCTGCGGTTGGGTCGGATGAAGGATGAAGGGACGGCGGCGGTGGAGATCACGTCGATCATGAAGCGCAATTCGTGTGGCAAGTCCCTGGACATCGCGCGCATGGCGCGGGACATGTTGGGCGGTAACGGTATCTCCGACGAGTTCGGGGTGGCGCGTCATCTGGTCAACCTGGAGGTGGTCAACACCTATGAAGGCACCCATGACGTGCACGCGTTGATCCTGGGGCGTGCGCAAACCGGTCTTCAAGCGTTCTATTAATAGGAGTTCGGTATGGGCGCGCTTTCGCATCTGCGGGTACTGGATCTGTCGCGAGTGCTGGCGGGGCCGTGGTCCGGGCAAATTCTTGCGGACCTTGGGGCTGAGGTCATCAAGGTCGAAAGGCCAGGCAGTGGGGATGACACTCGCGCGTGGGGGCCGCCCTTCCTTAAGGATGCCTATGGCGAAAACACCAGTGAAGCGGCGTATTACCTGTCGGCCAATCGTAACAAGGAGTCTGTGACGATCGACTTCACGCGACCGGAGGGGCAGAAGCTGGTGCGTGACCTCGCAGCCAAGTCCGACATTCTGATCGAGAACTTCAAGGTGGGTGGTCTGGCTGCGTATGGATTGGACTATGAGGCGCTCAAGGAGATCAATCCGGAGTTGATCTATTGCTCGATCACCGGTTTTGGCCAGACGGGGCCTTATGCGGCGCGTGCGGGCTATGACTTCATGATCCAGGGGTTGGGCGGGCTCATGAGTCTGACCGGGCGGCCAGAGGGGGATGACGGGGCCGGGCCTGTCAAGGTTGGCGTGGCGTTGACTGACATTCTCACGGGGCTCTACTCCACCGTGGCGATCCTGGCGGCGTTGGCCCATCGGGATCATGACGGTGGCGGGCAGCATATCGATATGGCGCTGCTGGATGTGCAGGTGGCATGCCTGGCGAATCAGGCGATGAATTACCTGACGACGGGGGTGTCGCCGAAGCGTTTGGGCAATGCGCATCCGAATATCGTGCCGTATCAGGATTTTCCTACTGCCGATGGCGACTTTATCCTGACAGTGGGTAATGACGGGCAGTTTCGAAAGTTTGCTGAAGCCGCTGGGCAGCCGCAGTGGGCGGATGATCCGCGCTTCTCTTCCAACAAGATGCGGGTGGCCAACCGTGCACAGTTGATTCCGTTGATTCGGCAGGCGACGGTGTTTAAGACGACAGCTGAATGGGTGGCGCTGTTGGAGCAGGTTGGCGTGCCGTGTGGGCCGATCAATGACCTGGCGCAGGTGTTTGCCGATCCCCAGGTCAAGGCGCGTGGGTTGGCGATGGCGTTGCCCCATGCACTGGCGGGAATGGTGCCTCAGGTGGCTAGCCCTATCCGATTGTCAAAGACTCCCGTGGAGTATCGCAGCGCGCCTCCTCTGCTTGGCGAGCATACGGTTCAGGTATTGCGTGAGGTGCTTGGATTGGAGGACGCCAATGTGGCTGCTCTGAGGGCTGCAGGGGTTATCTAGGTCGCTTCTTCTATATAGAAGGGATCAGGAGGCTGTCTTGGTGGTTTTTTAATCAGTTTCGGTTAATTGATAGAAAAACCAAATTATTGGTTGACGGCAGATTCTGGATGTCTATAATTCGCCCCACTTCCGGCGCAGTCGAAACGGAAAACTCCTTGGTAAACAATGAGTTACGCAGTTTTCGACAGCAGATTGCTTCAGTTCATCGAAGCGCTGAGGAAGTTGAAAAAGAGGTGTTGACAGCAGCGTGTAACGCTGTAGAATTCGCCTCCCGCTAACGAGAGATCGTAAGCGCAAGTGGTTGAAGTTGTTGAAGAAATCTTCGAAAGCTTCTGAAAATAATCACTTGACAGCAAATGAGGCTGCTGTAGAATGCGCGCCTCGGTTGAGACGAAAGATCTTAACCAACCGCTCTTTAACAACTGAATCAAGCAATTCGTGTGGGTGCTTGTGGAGTCAGACTGATAGTCAACAAGATTATCAGCATCACAAGTTACTCCGCGAGAAATCAAAGATGTAACCAACGATTGCTGAGCCAAGTTTAGGGTTTCTTAAAAACCCAAAGATGTTTGAACTGAAGAGTTTGATCATGGCTCAGATTGAACGCTGGCGGCAGGCCTAACACATGCAAGTCGAGCGGTAGAGAGAAGCTTGCTTCTCTTGAGAGCGGCGGACGGGTGAGTAATGCCTAGGAATCTGCCTGGTAGTGGGGGATAACGTTCGGAAACGGACGCTAATACCGCATACGTCCTACGGGAGAAAGCAGGGGACCTTCGGGCCTTGCGCTATCAGATGAGCCTAGGTCGGATTAGCTAGTTGGTGGGGTAATGGCTCACCAAGGCGACGATCCGTAACTGGTCTGAGAGGATGATCAGTCACACTGGAACTGAGACACGGTCCAGACTCCTACGGGAGGCAGCAGTGGGGAATATTGGACAATGGGCGAAAGCCTGATCCAGCCATGCCGCGTGTGTGAAGAAGGTCTTCGGATTGTAAAGCACTTTAAGTTGGGAGGAAGGGCAGTTACCTAATACGTATCTGTTTTGACGTTACCGACAGAATAAGCACCGGCTAACTCTGTGCCAGCAGCCGCGGTAATACAGAGGGTGCAAGCGTTAATCGGAATTACTGGGCGTAAAGCGCGCGTAGGTGGTTTGTTAAGTTGGATGTGAAATCCCCGGGCTCAACCTGGGAACTGCATTCAAAACTGACTGACTAGAGTATGGTAGAGGGTGGTGGAATTTCCTGTGTAGCGGTGAAATGCGTAGATATAGGAAGGAACACCAGTGGCGAAGGCGACCACCTGGACTAATACTGACACTGAGGTGCGAAAGCGTGGGGAGCAAACAGGATTAGATACCCTGGTAGTCCACGCCGTAAACGATGTCAACTAGCCGTTGGAAGCCTTGAGCTTTTAGTGGCGCAGCTAACGCATTAAGTTGACCGCCTGGGGAGTACGGCCGCAAGGTTAAAACTCAAATGAATTGACGGGGGCCCGCACAAGCGGTGGAGCATGTGGTTTAATTCGAAGCAACGCGAAGAACCTTACCAGGCCTTGACATCCAATGAACTTTCCAGAGATGGATTGGTGCCTTCGGGAACATTGAGACAGGTGCTGCATGGCTGTCGTCAGCTCGTGTCGTGAGATGTTGGGTTAAGTCCCGTAACGAGCGCAACCCTTGTCCTTAGTTACCAGCACGTAATGGTGGGCACTCTAAGGAGACTGCCGGTGACAAACCGGAGGAAGGTGGGGATGACGTCAAGTCATCATGGCCCTTACGGCCTGGGCTACACACGTGCTACAATGGTCGGTACAGAGGGTTGCCAAGCCGCGAGGTGGAGCTAATCCCATAAAACCGATCGTAGTCCGGATCGCAGTCTGCAACTCGACTGCGTGAAGTCGGAATCGCTAGTAATCGCGAATCAGAATGTCGCGGTGAATACGTTCCCGGGCCTTGTACACACCGCCCGTCACACCATGGGAGTGGGTTGCACCAGAAGTAGCTAGTCTAACCTTCGGGAGGACGGTTACCACGGTGTGATTCATGACTGGGGTGAAGTCGTAACAAGGTAGCCGTAGGGGAACCTGCGGCTGGATCACCTCCTTAATCGACGACATCAGCTGCTCCATAAGTTCCCACACGAATTGCTTGATTCATTGAAGAAGACGATAAAGAAGCAGCCCGAAATTGGGTCTGTAGCTCAGTTGGTTAGAGCGCACCCCTGATAAGGGTGAGGTCGGCAGTTCGAATCTGCCCAGACCCACCAATTTTGTGTGGGAAACGCCTGTAGAAATACGGGGCCATAGCTCAGCTGGGAGAGCGCCTGCCTTGCACGCAGGAGGTCAACGGTTCGATCCCGTTTGGCTCCACCACTACTGCTTCTGTTTGTTGAAAGCTTAGAAATGAGCATTCCATCGTGACGATGGTGAATGTTGATTTCTAGTCTTTGATTAGATCGTTCTTTAAAAATTTGGGTATGTGATAGAAAGATAGACTGAACGTTACTTTCACTGGTAACGGATCAGGCTAAGGTAAAATTTGTGAGTTCTCTTAGTTGAGAAATTCGAATTTTCGGCGAATGTTGTCTTCACAGTATAACCAGATTGCTTGGGGTTATATGGTCAAGTGAAGAAGCGCATACGGTGGATGCCTTGGCAGTCAGAGGCGATGAAAGACGTGGTAGCCTGCGAAAAGCTTCGGGGAGTCGGCAAACAGACTTTGATCCGGAGATGTCTGAATGGGGGAACCCAGCCATCATAAGATGGTTATCTTGTACTGAATACATAGGTGCAAGAAGCGAACCAGGGGAACTGAAACATCTAAGTACCCTGAGGAAAAGAAATCAACCGAGATTCCCTTAGTAGTGGCGAGCGAACGGGGACTAGCCCTTAAGTGGCTTTGAGATTAGCGGAACGCTCTGGAAAGTGCGGCCATAGTGGGTGATAGCCCTGTACGCGAAAATCTCTTAGTCATGAAATCGAGTAGGACGGAGCACGAGAAACTTTGTCTGAATATGGGGGGACCATCCTCCAAGGCTAAATACTACTGACTGACCGATAGTGAACTAGTACCGTGAGGGAAAGGCGAAAAGAACCCCGGAGAGGGGAGTGAAATAGATCCTGAAACCGTATGCGTACAAGCAGTGGGAGCAGACTTTGTTCTGTGACTGCGTACCTTTTGTATAATGGGTCAGCGACTTATTTTCAGTGGCGAGCTTAACCGAATAGGGGAGGCGTAGCGAAAGCGAGTCTTAATAGGGCGTCTAGTCGCTGGGAATAGACCCGAAACCGGGCGATCTATCCATGGGCAGGTTGAAGGTTGGGTAACACTAACTGGAGGACCGAACCGACTACCGTTGAAAAGTTAGCGGATGACCTGTGGATCGGAGTGAAAGGCTAATCAAGCTCGGAGATAGCTGGTTCTCCTCGAAAGCTATTTAGGTAGCGCCTCATGTATCACTGTAGGGGGTAGAGCACTGTTTCGGCTAGGGGGTCATCCCGACTTACCAAACCGATGCAAACTCCGAATACCTACAAGTGCCGAGCATGGGAGACACACGGCGGGTGCTAACGTCCGTCGTGAAAAGGGAAACAACCCAGACCGTCAGCTAAGGTCCCAAAGTTATGGTTAAGTGGGAAACGATGTGGGAAGGCTTAGACAGCTAGGAGGTTGGCTTAGAAGCAGCCACCCTTTAAAGAAAGCGTAATAGCTCACTAGTCGAGTCGGCCTGCGCGGAAGATGTAACGGGGCTCAAACCATACACCGAAGCTACGGGTATCACGTAAGTGATGCGGTAGAGGAGCGTTCTGTAAGCCTGTGAAGGTGAGTTGAGAAGCTTGCTGGAGGTATCAGAAGTGCGAATGCTGACATGAGTAACGACAATGGGTGTGAAAAACACCCACGCCGAAAGACCAAGGTTTCCTGCGCAACGTTAATCGACGCAGGGTTAGTCGGTCCCTAAGGCGAGGCTGAAAAGCGTAGTCGATGGAAAACAGGTTAATATTCCTGTACTTCTGGTTATTGCGATGGAGGGACGGAGAAGGCTAGGCCAGCTTGGCGTTGGTTGTCCAAGTTTAAGGTGGTAGGCTGAGATCTTAGGTAAATCCGGGATCTTAAGGCCGAGAGCTGATGACGAGTTAACTTTTAGTTAACGAAGTGGTTGATGCCATGCTTCCAAGAAAAGCTTCTAAGCTTCAGGTAACCAGGAACCGTACCCCAAACCGACACAGGTGGTTGGGTAGAGAATACCAAGGCGCTTGAGAGAACTCGGGTGAAGGAACTAGGCAAAATGGCACCGTAACTTCGGGAGAAGGTGCGCCGGTGAGGGTGAAGGACTTGCTCCGTAAGCTCATGCCGGTCGAAGATACCAGGCCGCTGCGACTGTTTATTAAAAACACAGCACTCTGCAAACACGAAAGTGGACGTATAGGGTGTGACGCCTGCCCGGTGCCGGAAGGTTAATTGATGGGGTTAGCTAACGCGAAGCTCTTGATCGAAGCCCCGGTAAACGGCGGCCGTAACTATAACGGTCCTAAGGTAGCGAAATTCCTTGTCGGGTAAGTTCCGACCTGCACGAATGGCGTAACGATGGCGGCGCTGTCTCCACCCGAGACTCAGTGAAATTGAAATCGCTGTGAAGATGCAGTGTATCCGCGGCTAGACGGAAAGACCCCGTGAACCTTTACTATAGCTTTGCACTGGACTTTGAATTTGCTTGTGTAGGATAGGTGGGAGGCTTTGAAGCGTGGACGCCAGTTCGCGTGGAGCCATCCTTGAAATACCACCCTGGCAACTTTGAGGTTCTAACTCAGGTCCGTTATCCGGATCGAGGACAGTGTATGGTGGGTAGTTTGACTGGGGCGGTCTCCTCCTAAAGAGTAACGGAGGAGTACGAAGGTGCGCTCAGACCGGTCGGAAATCGGTCGTAGAGTATAAAGGCAAAAGCGCGCTTGACTGCGAGACAGACACGTCGAGCAGGTACGAAAGTAGGTCTTAGTGATCCGGTGGTTCTGTATGGAAGGGCCATCGCTCAACGGATAAAAGGTACTCCGGGGATAACAGGCTGATACCGCCCAAGAGTTCATATCGACGGCGGTGTTTGGCACCTCGATGTCGGCTCATCACATCCTGGGGCTGAAGCCGGTCCCAAGGGTATGGCTGTTCGCCATTTAAAGTGGTACGCGAGCTGGGTTTAGAACGTCGTGAGACAGTTCGGTCCCTATCTGCCGTGGACGTTTGAGATTTGAGAGGGGCTGCTCCTAGTACGAGAGGACCGGAGTGGACGAACCTCTGGTGTTCCGGTTGTCACGCCAGTGGCATTGCCGGGTAGCTATGTTCGGAATAGATAACCGCTGAAAGCATCTAAGCGGGAAACTAGCCTCAAGATGAGATCTCACTGGAACCTTGAGTTCCCTGAAGGGCCGTCGAAGACTACGACGTTGATAGGTTGGGTGTGTAAGCGCTGTGAGGCGTTGAGCTAACCAATACTAATTGCCCGTGAGGCTTGACCATATAACACCCAAGCAATTTGCGTCGAAAGGCCAGATTGCGGTGTGTGAAGACGAAATGAACCGAAAGTTCGACGTTCACAAAACACCGAAAGCTATCACATACCCAATTTGCTGAAGCGAGGCACAAGCCACGACTCAGTACCCGAATTTCTTGACGACCATAGAGCATTGGAACCACCTGATCCCATCCCGAACTCAGCAGTGAAACGATGCATCGCCGATGGTAGTGTGGGGTTTCCCCATGTGAGAGTAGGTCATCGTCAAGATTAAATTCCAAAGCCCCTGTTTGCTAACGCAAACAGGGGTTTTGTTTATGTAGAAGTCCATGAATTTCACTGGCACGTTGCTAACGCAACGGTCCGGTACACAGAATTTCTTGACGACCATAGAGCATTGGAACCACCTGATCCCATCCCGAACTCAGCAGTGAAACGATGCATCGCCGATGGTAGTGTGGGGTTTCCCCATGTGAGAGTAGGTCATCGTCAAGATTGAATTCCGAAACCCCTGTCTGCTAACGCAGACAGGGGTTTTGTCGTTTAAGGGCCTTGAACCGTAACGGATCAGAACTGATAGCTGACTGTCGCGCTCACATTGCGCTCTTCCCCCAGGTAACAGAAGTTCAGGCTGGCACACGACGCCACGTACGTCTCATTGGTCAGATTGTTGGCATTGATCCGTACATCCACGCCCTTCAATCCGATCTTGCCCAGGTCATACCCCACCGAAGCATCAAGCAAGGTATAGGACGGGACTTTCATCGTGTTTTCCGCATCCGCCCAGCTATAGCCCACATACCGCACGCCGCCCCCGAGTCGCAATCCGTCCAGGGCTCCACTATTGAATGCGTAGTCAGCCCACACCGATGCCATGTGGCGAGGTGCCTGGGTCGGAGAGTTACCCTCGTTCTCGATCAGATTGTCAGCCGTACTCGAAGTACTCACCATCGACTTCGTGTATTTGATGTCAGTGAAGGTATAACTGCCCAACAGCTTCAGGTTTTCGCTCACTTGCATGTGTGCTTCCAGCTCAAGCCCCTGGGAGCGAACAGCACCTACAGCACGATAGAAGTTCTCCTGCGGTAGTTTGGTCGCCAGATTCTCCTGATCGATGCGAAACCACGACGCGGTAAACAGGTTGTCTGTACCCGGCGGCTGATACTTGAGCCCCACCTCCCACTGCGTCCCGTCAGTAGGCGCAAGCGGGTTACCTGCGCTATCGGAATAGGAGTTGGGATTGAAGGATTCGGAATAGCTGACGTAGGGCGCCAGGCCGTTATCAAACAGATACAACGCACCTGCACGCCCAGTCAGCTTGGTCCGTTTATCACTGATTTGCGTGCCTGCCGGCCGCCCGGTCTCAGCGACTCGGTTCTCGTCGGAAGTCTCTACCCAGTCCTGGCGCAGCCCGAGGGAAAACCGCCATTTATCCATTTCGACCAAGTCTTGCAGATAGACACCGGTCTGCTCCAGCCGTCGTAGGTAGCTGGTCGGGCTGTAATAGCTGATCGCCGAATTACCATAAACAGGGCTGAACGCATCGATCGGTTGCAGCGATCCGCTAGTCCAGTCCACTACGGTTTTACGTCGCTGATAATCCGCCCCCATCAATACGGTCTGCTTGATTGCACCGGTAAAAAACTCCGCCTGTAGCATGTTGTCGATGATGAACGCATGCAGCTTCTCGTCCCCTCCGGAGTAGTAGCGGTTCAGCTCGTTGCCGGTCGGCGTGCTCCAACCATAGGCGTACACCTGATCCAGCCGCACCTTGGAGTCCAGATAGCGAAAGTTCTGCCGCGCAGTGAAGACATCATTGAAGCGATGTTCAAATTGATACCCAAACGACTGCTGATCACGCTTGTAGCCGTCGAGCCCAGGTTCACCTTCGAAGAAATGGCTGGAGATTCGCTGGCCGTTACGCTGATGCAACGCACCATCTGCCGGCATGCCCCCGTGATAGCCCCCATCAGGGTCGTGCTGTAGGTACGCTTGGAGTACAAGCGACGTATCATCGGTGAAGTCGATACTCACGGTCGGTGCCAGTGCAAAGCGCTTTTCTTTGGCGTGGTCAAACTGGGTGTCGGACTTATCCGTCAAACCTGTCAGTCGGTAGGCAATGCGCTTGTCGTCATCCACAGGCCCACTGAAGTCAAACCCCATGCCTCGTTGCCCGTTGCTTCCTACAGTCGCTTGTACTTGATGATAGGGCTCGAACAACGGCTTCTTACTGGTCAGTGCCACCAGCCCGCCCGGCGAACTGCGCCCGTACAGCACCGAAGACGGGCCTTTGAGAATATCCACTCGCTCGAGGAAATACGGATCAACCTGCATCGTGCTGTAGGTGCCGCTGTCGCCCATGGACTTGAGCCCGTCCAGGTAAATGTTGTCTACCGAGCCGTCGTTGAAGCCGCGCATTGCCACGTAGTCGTACCGGTGGGTCGCCCCATAGGGGTTGGTCAATACGCCCGGTGTGTAACGCATGGCCTGGGCTACCGTCTGGGAGCCCTGGTCGTCCATCTGCTCGCGCGTGACCACCGAGACGGTTTGCGAGGTCTCGAGCAAAGCGGCGCTGGTTTTGGTCGCAATCTGGCTGTGAGTCGCGTTGTAGCCTTCCATGCTGCCCAGGGCATTACCCAGCGCAAAGCCCTTGATGTCGGTGGTTGGCAGGGTAAGTGCGCTATCTTCCGGCGTCACTTGCACTGTGAAGCTGACGTCATCCTCGGAAACCGCCTGCAACCCAGAACCACGGAGCAAAAGATTCAGGCCGTCTCTGGCCGAATAGTCGCCGCGCAGTCCTGCCGAATGCAGGCCCTGGGTGTGCGCAGGTGTGCTGGAAAGCATGATGCCGGCCTGTCGGGCAAACTGATTCAGCACCTCGGTCAGCGGGCCTGCGGAGATCTCATAGCGTTGATGGGGGCGTTCGGCACTCGCGTCTGCGGCCATGGCAGTGAAGGGCAATACGTGTAGGCCCATCGCTGTCGATAGCAGCGCCACACGTACGGCTTTACTCAGCAATGAATAGGAAGAATTACAGGGAAAACGCACAGTCATGGTCAAGGTCCGTAGAGGCCGGTGAGGGCAGATTGAAAGGCTTACTGTCTAAGCCGGACTCACGGAAAAAAGCCGCCAAAATAACTTTGAAGTTCAGGCTGATCGATCCAGGCTCACCCACCAGCGGGTGCGGTAGCGCAATTGAACCGGCAGCGTTTGCGGCAGGATCGCCAACAATTTATCGGTGTCCTCTAAACGGAAAACGCCCGATAGCCGCAAATCGGCGATGTCTGCCGAGCAACCCAGGTAGCCATGACGATAACGCCCGACTTCTGCCAGGAAAGCGTCGAGGCGCATGCCGCGTGTCACGATCAGTCCATCGGCCCAGGCGCCAATATCCATGTCCAAAGGCGCGGCGGGGATAGCTTCGGTCTGACGCACGAGGTAGCTTTCTCCTGCGTGCACCTGGGTCGACAGCCCTTTTGCCCCATGTGGTGAATGAATGGCCACATTGCCGCTGACCACGCTCAACCGCGTGCAGGCACTGTCCTGTCGAACGGCGAAGCGGCCGTCGATGCCTTCGAACAAGCCATGCCGCGTTTGCACCAGCAAAGGCGTCGACCGAACTGCGCCGCACGTCACCAGGGCCTCCCCACGTACCAGCGTGATCAATCGCTGCTGCGGGTTGAAATGCAGGTCCACGGCGCTGTCGGTATTGAGTTGCAAGCGAGTTCCGTCGGGCAATTGCATGCTACGGCGTTCGCCGGTGGCAGTCGCGAGGTCGCAGGTCCAGCGTTGCCAACCCGTCAGATCCCGGCTTACCCACGCCGCCGTACCCACCAGCAGCACGCCAGACAACACCTTCAGCGCCTGTCGTCGGCCCAAGCCCTGTGCGCTGTTTTCCAGCGCCGCATGCGCCCCTGGAATCGCCGCCAGTTGGCCACTCAATTCCTGCTGCAACGCCTGCACCCGCTGCCAGGCCAACTCGTGGTCGCCGTGGGCCTCACGCCAGTCTGCACATTGCGCGCGCAGCTTTGGATTGGCGCGGTTGTTGCGCAAGCGCAGCGACCAGTGGATGGCTTGCTTGACCGCCTCGGGACTGGGGCTTGGGCGCACCGCGTTGTTTATCGGCGGCACGTTTCATACCGCAGCACATAGCAGTGGTACAGCGCCTGCGCAACGTAACGCTCGACGGACCGCAGCGATACGCCCATCTGCTGCGCGATCTGTTTGTAAGTCAGCCCATCGCACTGCGCCAGCAGAAATGCCTTGCGTACCTTTGGCTTCAGTCCTTCAAGCAGTCGAGCAACTTCTTCCAACAACTCCAGCACCAGCGCACGGGCTTCAGCGCTGGGCGCCAATCCCTCGGGCAGATGGGCGATGGACTCAAGGTAAGCCCGTTCGATTTCTTCGCGGCGCCAGTGATCAATCACCAGGCCGCGGGCGATGGTGCGTAAAAACGCACGCGGCGTCTTGAGTTCAAAACGCTCGGTCTTCTGCAGCAGACGCACAAAGGTGTCCTGCGCCAGGTCGGCAGCATCCGCGGCATTGCCCAAACACCCGCGCAGCCAGGAGTTCAGCCAGTTGTGGTGGGTGCGGTAAAGCGTCTGCACGACACTTTCACACGGGATGTACTCGGAGGATGCCATTCACACGGGCTCGGCCAAACGTTACAAATGATAATTAGTCGCATTGTTTGGGAGGCTGAAAAAATTTGCAACTCTGATCCCTGTACGGCAACCGTCTGTCGGTTTCCTACATAAAATGAGGAAACACCTTACAGCGGCCTAAGTTTTACCCTGATTTGGCCGAAAGCCTGATGAGCCATGCGTGCACCGAAATAGAGCGGCTACAAAGACGATCTATGCCGCAACATGGAATGCTCCACTCGGCACGCTAACCCCCCTTTGGCAAAAAGAAGTCGATGAAATGAATCTCAAGTTCAGTCATAAAATTCTGTTGGCCGCGTCAGGCGTCGTGGTTTTAGCGTTCGCGTTATTCACGCTCTACAACGACTACCTGCAGCGCAGCACCATCAAGCAAAACCTGGAGTCGTCTATCCAGCAATCCGGTGAACTCACGGCCAGCAGCGTGCAAAACTGGCTCAGCGGGCGAATTCTGGTGCTCGAAAACCTTACGCAAAACATCGCACACCAAGGCGCGGGGGCTGACCTTCCGGGCCTGGTCGATCAACCGGCCTTCACCTCGAACTTCCAGTTCACCTACGTCGGCCAAACCAACGGCGTATTCACCCAGCGCCCTGATGCCAAGATGCCCGACGACTACGACCCGCGTCAGCGCCCTTGGTACAAGCAGGCTGTAGCCGCCGGTAAACCCATGCTCACGCCGCCATATATGGCCGCCGTGGGTGGGCAGATCGTGACCATCGCCATGCCGGTGAAAAAGAACGGTGAATTGCTCGGTGTGGTTGGCGGCGACTTGAGCCTGCAAACCCTGGTGAAGATCATCAACTCGGTGGATTTCGGCGGCATCGGCCACGCATTCCTGGTCAGCGGTGACGGTCAGGTGATCGTCAGCCCGGACCAGGACCAGGTGATGAAAAACCTCAAGGACATCTACCCGGGCGCCCAACTGCGCATCGAGAAGCTCAACCAGGACGTGGTGCTCAACGGTCAGGATCGCATCCTGTCGTTCACCCCGATCAGCGGCTTGCCTGGTGCTGACTGGTACATCGGTCTGTCGATCGACAAAGACAAGGCCTACGCACCTTTGGGCAAATTCCGCACCTCCGCGTTGATTGCGATGCTGATTGCCGTAGTGGCGATTGCCGTGCTCTTGAGCCTGTTGATCCAAGTGTTGCTGCGACCTCTGACCACCATGGGCGTTGCCATGCAGGACATCGCGCAGGGCGAGGGCGACCTGACCCGCCGCCTGGCCGTGACCAGCAAAGACGAGTTTGGCGAGGTCGGCAGTGCGTTCAACCAGTTCGTCGAGCGTATCCACGCGTCCATCTCCGAAGTGTCATCGGCGACGCGCCAGGTACATGACTTGTCCCAGCGCGTGATGGCCTCGTCCAACGCGTCGATCATCGGTTCCGACGAGCAAAGCGCCCGCACCAACAGCGTGGCGGCGGCGATCAACGAACTGGGGGCCGCCACCCAGGAAATCGCGCGCAACGCCGCCGATGCTTCGCAGCATGCCAGCGGTGCCAGTGAACAGGCCGACGATGGACGCAAAGTGGTGGAGCAAACCATCCTGGCGATGTCGGAACTCTCGCAAAAGATCAGCCTGTCCTGCACGCAGATCGAAACCCTGAATGCGAGCACCGACAACATCGGCCACATTCTTGATGTGATCAAAGGCATCTCCCAGCAGACCAACCTGCTCGCGCTCAACGCCGCAATCGAAGCCGCCCGTGCCGGTGAAGCCGGGCGTGGGTTTGCCGTGGTTGCCGAC
This sequence comes from Pseudomonas sp. GL_117, assembly GCF_057835125.1. Classification (NCBI taxonomy): domain Bacteria; kingdom Pseudomonadati; phylum Pseudomonadota; class Gammaproteobacteria; order Pseudomonadales; family Pseudomonadaceae; genus Pseudomonas; species Pseudomonas sp. GL_117. Next base: position 131,322 of record NZ_CM174418.1, read on the forward strand.
GAGGTGCGTAACCTCGCGCACCGTACCCAGGAGTCGGCCGAAGAGATCCACAAGATGATCACCTCGCTGCAAGTGGGCTCGCGTGAAGCGGTGACCACCATGAACGCCAGCCAGATTTCCAGCGAAGAAAGCGTCGAAGTGGCCAACCAGGCCGGTGAGCGCCTGGTCAGCGTGACGCAGCGGATTGTCGAGATCGACGGCATGAACCAATCGGTCGCAGCTGCCACCGAAGAGCAGACCGCCGTAGTGGAAACCCTCAACGTCGACATCAACCAGATCAACCTGCTGAACCAGCAAGGCGTGAGCAATCTCAACGAAACGTTGAAGGATTGCGACGCGTTGTCCCAGCAGGCCAGTCGCTTGAAGCAACTGGTCGATAGCTTCAAGATCTGACGATGTGCGCAGGAGCGAGTGTTCTCGCTCCTGCCGCTCAGTCGAGCATCCGCCGTACGTTCTCCAGGGCGCTGTCGGCAAACGTCTGCACAAACTGCTCAAACCCCGCCTGCGCCGCATCTACCGGCTCGGCAACAATGGTCCAGGTCGCCCTGGCACATCGCTCGCCCAGTGTTTCCACACGCATTGACGCCCACAGCCTGGCGATTCCCAACGTGTTGTAGAGGGCGGTCCAGGTCATGTACATGGCGTCGTCGTCACGGCTGTTGAGTTGCTCGACGACGCAGTGCCCATCGCGGAAAAATTTCGTACGCAATGCGCCGATGCCCTCGCCGGTCATCGTAATGTGCGAGAGGGCAGGAATGAACTTATCGAAGCCTGCGAACTGACCTACCACGCCCCACAGCCGGGTGGCTTGGCAGGCGACTACCACCGAGGCCACCAGCGGTGTGCTGTCGGGGTTGCGGATCAATGTATCGGGTTGCAGCGGTTTCATGGGGGATGTCCTGGTAGGGTTCAGAGAAAGCCGGTGGCCTTGAGGTAGTCGCAACCCTTGCGCAACAACGCCGGGCTTTTTTCGGGGTACTGCGCGTGCATGGCCTGCACCCCCCGGCGCGCGTTGTCGTGATGGATCATCGAGGTGTCGCCGATGTCTTCCCCCAGGCCTTCCAGGTAAAAACCCAGCACACCGAACAACGCGTTGTCGGCGCTCACGGTGTGCAGCGCGTGCTGCCAGCAGGCCACGCTGACACGCTCGAACCGGAAGCCGGCGAGGCTGAAGGCATCGAGATAGTGGTCCCAGCTCAGGGGCTGCGGGTTATGCAGGTTGAACACGTTTCGCCCGCACTCAAATCGGCCGCAGTGGAACGCGAGAAAACGCGCGAAAAAATCCACCGGCATCAAGTCATAGTTCACCGCCAGGCGCGGCAGCAAACCCAATTGCAGCGAGCCCTTGAGCATCAACATCAGGCGGTTCTTCTGGGGTTGGCACACCCCGTTGCGACTGTTGAAACTGATGTTTCCCGGGCGATGAATATTCACCCAGGCGCCTTGCGCCACCGCGCGGCCGATCAGGCGCTCGGCAACCCATTTGGACAGGTTGTAACCGTTCTTGATGTACAGCGGCAGGCTGCTCGCGGCGGGCGCTTCGAGGATGTGTCCTGCGGCGTCCATAGCGCTGCATGCCGAAAGCGTCGAGATGAAATTGCACACCTTCTTGCTCCCGGTTTCACACAGGCGCAGGCATTCCAGCACGGGTTCGACGTTATCCCCGGCCAGTGCGCCGTAGTCCAGCACATGGTTGACCTGCGCGGCGTTGTGTACCAGTGCACCAAAGCCCCTGGCGAGCTCGTTGTACACCACGTCGTCCAGGCCTAATCGCGGCTGGCTGATGTCGGCGGGGTATACCCGCACCCGGCTCAGGTCGAGGTGTTCCAAGCGGTATTCGCTAAGGGCCTGGTTGAAGCGTTGCAGGGCCGAATGCCCCGGCAGTTCGCGCACCAGGCACGCCACCTGCGTGGCACCACCGGCCAGCAACGCTTCGACGATATGCACGCCGATAAAACTGTTGGCGCCGGTAACGATGATCTTGCGGCAGTCGCCCGCACGGTCCTCGGCCAGCATCCGCACCGACACGCTCCGTTGCGCATCGCGCACGGCCTGGCCGGATGGTGCGCAGGGCAACACGTCATCTGCCATCAGCAACGCGAGCGTGCGAATCGTCGGCACTTCGAAGAAACGGTTCAATGCCAGGCTGCGCCCAAACCGCTCGCGGATGCGCAGCAACAACGTCGAGAGCAGAATCGAATGGCCGCCGAGGTTGAAGAAGCTGTCGTCGATCGACAACTGCGCCACGGGCACTTGCAACAGTTCGCTCCACAGATCTGCCAGCTGCGTTTGTAGAGGTGTTTGCGCGGGTTGGTCCGAGCCGATCGACGTGGCTTGAACCGGCAAGCCCAGTAACGCCTGGCGGTCGACCTTACCGTTGCTGGCGTACGGCAGGCTTGGCAACTGCGTCCACACGTCCGGTTGCAGATAACCCGGCAGCCACTGCCGTGCGTGCTGTTTGAGTGCGCACAGTGTGGCACCGGGTTCCGGCCGGGCGACAACGCCACGGATTCTCTGTTCGGCATCCACCACCACCGCCACCTGGCGGTACAACCGGCTGTCGCGCAGGCATTGCTCCACCTCCTGCGGTTCGACCCGGAAGCCGCGGATCTTCACCTGCCCGTCGCGTCGGCCACCGAGGACGATACCGTCAGCGGTCCACTGCGCCAGGTCTCCACTGCGATACGCCCGCACAGCCTGGCCGTCGGGCAGCGCCAGGGTCACGAAAGGGTTATCGCTCGATTGCGCGGCATCCACATACCCCAGGCTTACCCCAGGACCGACGATGTACAACTCGCCCATCACCTGTTCGTCCACAGGTTGCAGGTCGTCGTCGAGGATCAGTACCTGGCTGTTGGCAATGGGACAGCCCACGTTGCAATTGCTGTCCCCCGCTTGCAGCCGCCGATGGGTGACCAGCACCGTGGCTTCGGTGGGGCCGTAGAGGTTGTGCAATTGGCACTGGCCAGCCAACCGCTCGATCACGTGGGGCTCGCAGACTTCACCGCCGGTCAGCAGGTGTTGCAGGCCCAGGGGCAGATCGGGCGGCAGGAGGCTGAGCACCGCCGGCGGTAGGAACCCATGGCTGACGCGTTGCTCGCGGATCAGTGCGACCAACTGATGGGGGTCCAGCCGTTGCGCCTCGTTGGGCACGATCAACTGCGCGCCGGCGATCAGGCTGGGGAAAATATCCATCAGCGAAGCGTCGAACCCCAGTGAGGCGAACTGCAGCACGCGACTCTCTTCACTCAGCGCCATGCGAGTGGTGAACCATGTTGTGAAATGTGCGAGGTTGCCTTGGCTGAGCAATACGCCCTTGGGGCGGCCGCTGGTGCCTGAGGTGAACAGCACCATGCAGGGCGCATCCAGATTGGGGCGCTGCAGCAGCAACGATTGCGTGGTGTCGATGCCCGCGTCGCCGGCGCGGCTCACATCCAGCGCAATCAACTGCCCGCGCAGCGGGTGCCGGCCGTCGTCGAGCAACACCCTGGCCCCAGCGCTTTCCAGCAGGGCCTGCTGGCGCTGTGGCGGATGCTCCGGTGCCAGCGGCAGGTACACCGCGCCACAGCCCAGCAGCGCAAGCAGGCTCCCATAGAGCGCTGCGGATTTCTCCAGGCACACGCCGACCACTGCCGGTACTTCGAGATCGGCCAGCAGTGGCCTCAACTGCTGCTGGATCGCCAATGCCTGACGGTGCAATTGCCGATAAGTCAGCACCTCGCCCGCGATATTCAGGGCCGGCCGCCCGGCGAAGGTCCGCAGGCTGGCCTGCAACCGTTCGATCATCGGCACCTGGGCGGCTTGGCGCAGCGTTGGGTCAGCGGTGCGATTGAACCTGTGCATGAATGCCAGCGCGTCCAGGCCTTGCAAGCCCTGTTCCGGCCAACGGTTGGCGCAGGTTGGCTGGGCAAGGTACCCAGGGTCGCGGGCAAGACCGCTGACGTGCAGGGCAACCCATTGCGCCAGCGTGTCCGTCGCCTGTCGATGCAAGCGCTGGCCGTTACCACTGGGCTCTTCGGGCACTTCCTGGGTCGCCAGCAACCGCTGTTCACGGTCATAGCTGCGCAGTTGCAGGGCGGGCAGGCCGGATTCGTTCAGCGGGCCAACGCCCACGCGCAGGCTTAGCCGCGGCGCGTGCGCCAGGTGTGTCGGCAGCGGTTGGCTGCCGTCTTCGATCAACAGATCGGCCAACTCATGCCCAGGCCCATGACCGTACTGCTCGACCCATTGCCTCACGGCCTCCAGCGCTTTGCTCACACCGACCCAGCCAATCATCAGGCGTCTCATCGCGGGCTCCTGGCGCACGGCAGGTAGTCGCCCAGCGCCTGGGCCACGCTGGGCGTCTGCAGCAAACCACTGCGGTGCAGGAACCCCATGATGTTGCCGACCAGCGGGTGTTGGCGGGTAATCGGGAACACCAGCGCGTTTATTTCATCGCGCAGGGCGTGGCGCACGCTCGCGTCAACGTCCAGGTGTTCGATCAGTTGCAGGTCAAAGCGCTGCTGCAGGTCGTTGGTCAGGTAGTGCGCCAGGAACGTGGGCAGGATGTGGGCGATGGCGTCACGGTCGGCTGCGCTTGCCGCCTGCCAGTAGAGGCGCACCAGGCGTGTCCAGAACTGCGCGTGGCGGCCTTCGTCGCACAGATGATCGGCCATCAAGCCACGGACGGAGGCCTTGATGCTGTGGTCCTTGGCGAACGCCGCCACATCATGGGTGATGGTATTTTCGGCGATGGCTACGCCGATCAGTTCCACGGCATCGCGCAAGTGAGCCGGGGCCAAGGCCTGCGCCAGGGGCAGGGCGCGGCTCAGTTCGATCTGTGACGGCAGCTCGAGCGGCTGGAGGCCGGTCATTGTCACGGCCTGCTGGAGGAAATCCAGTGCGACCAGGGCGTGATAGTCCTCATCCACCACCACCGTCATCGCGTCGTAGCGGCAGGCGGGCGGGAAGGGCAGCGAGAAGCGGTTCTTGGCAATGCTGCGTGCGGTCTTGTCGACGATCTCGGTCTCGAAAATCACCACGTCGTTGATGTATTTGTAGAAGCTCTGGGTCAGCACGAAATCGCGCCACTGCGGGCACTGTTCGGTAAAGGTTGCACTGAGCGCCAGTGGCTGGCGCGCCAGCGGGTAGATCAGTTTGTCGTCGTCTTCCAGCATGCGGCGCGGGCGGGTGCGGATGGTGGCTTGGCGTTCCCAGTCTTCGGCAGCGCTGTGGTAGTCGCTGAAGTTCATGGATGTGCCTCCTGCAATGAAGCATGTATGTCGTCCCACAGCGCAATGCGGCTGTTGACCACATCCAGGGCGGTATCCTCGGTTTGCTGCTGGCGCTGGGGGTCTGCGCCGGTCAGGCGTTGCAGCAAACGCAGGGCTCCCGGTTCGTGGTCCTGGGAGTCCAGCTCGATATGACGGCGCAGATACTGGCTCAGGGTGGGCGCCTGGCGGCTGATGATTTCACTGCCCCGCAGCAAGCGTTCGAACATGGCCGGGATGACACTCTCCCGGCCATGCAGGAACGCCGCGGCCACACAATGGGTCGGCGCGTTCAGCGCGATGTGCAAGGTAGCTGCAACAAAGCGCGCCACCCCCGGCAGGACGTTGATCCGCTGCAGCGCGGTACCGGCGTCCACGCCCTGGCGTTGCAGGGTAATGAAGGTATCGATCGCGACGGTGCTGGCGCCGACTTCGACCATGGCGTCCCGGTACAGCTCAAAATGGCTGCAATGACCGCGCTCGGGGTGCTGGTCCGACTCCTCGCTCAACACGATCTCATTGATCAGTCGTGCCGCTTCGGGGTCGGTCGGTGGGAGCCAGGGTAGCCGGGTGCACGTCAGGTCCCGTTGCAGGCGCTTGGTGAGGGTCATGAAGTCCCAGACCGCGAATACATGGCTTTGCATGAAAAGTTGTAACTTGCTGAGTGAATTGATTTCGATAAATAACGGATGACTGCACAGCCGTAACCTTTTTTGTTCCAGCGAAACTTGATGCATGGTTGATGCCTATGAGTTGTTGCAACTGCAGTGACAGCAGTGGTGGCTATTCTTTTACAGACGAGAGTGGCGTTGATAACGCGTAAACAAACCGTATACGGCACCGGCTCATGCGCACGCTGGCACGGCCGGCTGGAGTGTTTGGTTTATTCGAAAGATAATAAGCCGATTAAACACTTGGATGAGCTTATGAATGTATGAGATGTTTTTTCGGGAAATTACTTGGCGTGGGTAACTTGCAGGGTTAAATGTGGGAAACTTCCTGGTTGGTTGCGGGCTTAATTAAGTTTATGGGTTTAGTTGCGGGGCATCCTTAATTGGGAAGTTGCCCCGCACGGCGTTGACCCAACTAGCGTGGGTCTTTCTTGCTGGCGGCATCAAGACCGGCCAGGTAAGTGGTGATCACTTCCATGCCTCGGGTCAGGTGATTGCGCAGCGTCAGCACGCTTTCGTCGACTTTCTTCTGCGTCACCAGGCTCAGCAGTTCACGGTGATCTTCCTGGGACGTCTCGCCCAGCCCCATCGCCTCAAGGTTGAAACGCAGGAAGCGCTCTTCCTCGTTCAAACCGTGTTCCACCAACGTAAGCAGGCGCTGATTGGGGGCCTTGCCATACAGCGCCATGTGGAACAGGCGATTGAGGCGGCCCATCTCGCAATAGTCTTTTTCCCGCTCCAGGGCACTGATGCAGGCGTCTGCCTCGGCGATGTCAGCCTCGGTGAGCAACGGGATCGACAAGCGCAGCGCTTCAGACTCCAGCAGCATGCGCAGGGCGTAGGTCTCCGCCGAATTGTCTTCGATCAATGGCGCCACCACGGCACCCTTGTGCGTCACCACATGCAGCAATGATTGGGCTTCGAGCTGACGCAAGGCCTCGCGCACCGGCATGCGGCTGACCCCGAACAGGCTGGCCAGCTCTTGCTGGCGCATGGCAGTACCACAAGGCAATCGGCCATCAAGGATCGCATTACGCAAGGTTTCTTCTATCACGGAGCGGGCAAGATGGGCGGGAATGGGTCCGCTGACTTTGATACTGCTCAAAGGGTTCGGCTTCTGCGTCACGACTACGCTGTCCTCCTTATTAGAATGGGTTGAAACAATTGGATCCAAAGAACACTAGAGACTGCCCAATGGCTTGTCAAACAGGCAAGATTTGCGGCTTGTAAGTGGCTAAACATGCGGTTCCAGGCGCCCACATCAAGGATTTGCAGCGTCTTACACGCCCGCGTCATAGTGCTATGAACTGAACGCGGCGTCGCCCTCGTTTATGCCTTGACCGCCATACGGCAAGGAGTTGTCCCGCTGGATTGCGCATATGCATATTCGCTAACGGTATTTAAAATGCAGTTCTTATATCTATAAAGTCATTTCCCTGTCTGACCGGGAGTGACCTCATGTCCGCCACCTCTACTGTTCCAACAGCGACCTCCACCGCCCAAGCTTTCGAGATTCGCCCACTGCCCGGTAGCGTCGGCGCCGAGATCATCGGCCTGGACCTGGCCCGACCTGTCAGCGCCGAAGATTTCGCCCGCATCCACCGCGCGCACCTGGACCACCACGTCGTGGTGTTCCGTGACCAACGCATCACCCCCGAACAACAGATCGCCTTCAGCCGCCGCTTCGGCGTGTTGCAGATCCACGTGCTCAAACAGTTCCTGCTGGCCAACCACCCGGAAATCCTGATCGTCTCCAACATCATCGAAAACGGCCAATCCATCGGCCTGGGGGACGCGGGCAAGTTCTGGCATTCGGATCTTTCCTATAAAGAACTGCCGAGCCTGGGCTCGATGCTGCACGCCCAGGAACTGCCCGCCGAAGGCGGCGACACGCTGTTCGCCGACATGCACAAAGCCTGGGACCAACTGCCCGCGCACCTGCGCCAAGCCGTCGAAGGCCGCAGTGCCGCGCACTCCTACACGGCGCGTTACAGCGAGAGCAAATTCGAAGGCAACTGGCGTCCCACCCTGACCCCCGAGCAACTCGCTCAGGTTGCCGAAGTGGTCCACCCGATCGTGCGCACCCACCCGGAAAACGGCCGCAAGGCGCTGTTCGTCAGTGAAGGCTTCACCACCCGCATTGTCGGCCTGCCGGAAGACGAAAGCCGCGACCTGCTGGCCCAGCTCTACGCCCACAGCGTGCTGGCGCAGAACATCTATCGGCATCAATGGCAGCCCCACGACCTGGTGTTCTGGGACAACCGCTCGCTGATCCACCTGGCCGCCGGTTGCCCGAGCCACCTGCGCCGCAAACTCTTTCGCACCACCATCCAGGGCGACGCGCCTTTCTGATCCGGAGTATGACCATGTCCAGGAAAATTCCATTTGCACGCCTGGCCGCGACCGTCGGCCTGGGTGTCAGCCTGTTGGCCGGCAGCCTCGTTGCACCGGCGGCAGCGCAGGCTGAAGGCGAGATCCGCATCGCCGAGCAGTTCGGCATCGTCTACCTGTTGCTCAACGTGGTGCGCGACCAGAACCTGATCGAGAAATACGGCAAGTAGGAAGGCATCGACATCAAGGTCGACTGGACCCAACTGTCCGGTGGCGCGGCGGTCAACGACGCGTTGCTGTCCGGCTCCATCGATATTGCCGGTGCCGGCACCGGCCCGCTGCTGACCATCTGGGACCGCACCCGCGGCAAGCAGAACGTCAAGGCTGTCGCCTCCCTTGGCAACTTCCCCTACTACCTGGTGAGCAACAATCCCAAGGTCAAGACCATCGCCGACTTCACCGACAAAGACCGCATCGCCGTTCCGGCGGTAGGCGTTTCCGTGCAATCACGCTTCCTGCAATACGCCGCCGCCAAGCAGTGGGGCGACAAGGAATTCAACCGCCTCGACAAATACACCGTCGCCGTTCCGCACCCTGACGCCACCGCCGCATTGATCGCCGGCGGCACCGAACTGACCGGGCACTTTTCCAACCCGCCGTTCCAGGACCAGGCCCTGACCAACCCCAACGTACACGTGGTGCTGAACACCTACGACCTGCTCGGCCCGAACTCGCCGACCGTGCTGTTCGCCACCGAGAAATTCCGCAACGACAACCCGAAAACCTACAAGGCCTTTATCGACGCACTGACCGAAGCCGCGCAGTTCGCCCAGAACGACAAAGGCGCAGCGGCCGACACCTACATCCGCGTGACCAAGGCCAAGATCGACCGCGCCGAGTTGCTGAAAATCATCGACAACCCACAGTTCGAATTCAGCATCACGCCGAAAAACACCTACCCGCTGGCGGAGTTCCTCTACCGCGTCGGCGCCATCAAGAACAAGCCTGAATCGTGGAAGGACTACTTCTTCCAGGACGCCAAGCCGTTGCAAGGAAGTTGAGATGAACGCGCTCTTGCAAGGCCACACGGCCAGCAACCTGCACACCCCCTTGCCGTTGCTGGCGGTGGATAACGTCAGCCTGGAATACCGCACGCCCGAGCGCGTGGTGCGCGCCACTCACCAGGTCAGTTTCGAGATCGATCCGGCCGACCGCTATGTGCTGCTCGGCCCGTCGGGTTGCGGCAAGTCCACATTGCTCAAGTCCATTGGCGGGTTTATCAAACCCTGCGAAGGCGAGATCCGCCTGCTCGGGCAAAAGGTCGAACAACCGGGCCCGGACCGCATCGTGGTGTTCCAGGAGTTCGACCAGTTGCCGCCGTGGAAAACCGTCAAGCAGAACGTAATGTTCCCGCTGCTGGCGTCCAAGACCTTGAAGCGCGCCGAAGCCGAAGACCGTGCGCTGCACTACCTCGATAAAGTCGGCCTCACCGCCTTTGCCGACGCGTATCCCCACACCCTGTCCGGCGGCATGAAAGCCCGCGTGGCCATCGCCCGTGCGCTGGCCATGCAGCCGAAAATCCTGTTGATGGACGAGCCCTTCGCCGCCCTCGACGCCCTGACCCGGCGCAAGATGCAGGAAGAATTGCTGCTGCTCTGGGAAGAGGTGCGCTTCACCCTGCTGTTCGTCACCCACTCCATCGAAGAAGCGCTGGTGGTGGGCAATCGCATCCTGTTGCTGTCGCCGCATCCGGGGCGCGTGCGTGCCGAAATCCACAGCCATCAATACGACCTGCACAGCCTTGGCGGCGTGGAATTCCAGCACTCGGCGCGGCGGATTCATCGCCTGTTGTTCGATGAAGCCACCGAGGCCGAGCCCGAGCTGGGTTTTGCTGACATCCGCATCGCCTACTAAGGGGGCATTTCTCATGCGCCAGGAATACGAAATACACCTCGAACCCTTGCTCAGCGTCCCGGTGGAGCGCGAGCTGCCTCTGCGCCAACGCCTGTGGCAACAAGGCTGGTTGCGCAAGGGCCTGATCCTGATCGTGCTGGCGATCCTCTGGGAAGGCGTCGCACGCTACCAGAACAACGACCTGCTGCTGCCGAGCTTCCTGCAGACCTTCCACGCGCTCTACGACGGCCTGCTCAGCGGCGAATTGTTGAGCAAGGTGAGCATCTCGCTGGTGGTGCTGATCAAGGGCTACCTGATCGGCATCGTGCTGGCATTTGCCCTGACCACATTGGCGGTCTCGACCCAACTGGGCCGCGACTTGCTCAGCACCCTGACCTCGATGTTCAACCCGTTGCCGGCGATTGCCCTGTTGCCGCTGGCGCTGCTGTGGTTCGGCCTGGGGCAGAACAGCCTGATCTTTGTGCTGGTGCATTCGGTGTTGTGGGCGTTGGCGCTGAACACCTATTCGGGGTTTCTCGGCGTGTCCGAAACCCTGCGCATGGCGGGGCGCAACTACGGCCTCAAGGGCATGCGCTTCGTATTGTTCATCCTGATTCCGGCGGCGCTGCCGTCGATCCTCGCCGGCCTCAAGATCGGCTGGGCATTTGCCTGGCGCACGCTGATCGCTGCCGAGCTGGTGTTCGGTGCAACCAGCGGCAAGGGCGGGTTGGGCTGGTACATCTTCCAGAACCGCAACGAGCTCTACACCGACAAGGTGTTTGCCGGGCTGGCGGTGGTGATCCTGATCGGCCTGCTTGTGGAGAACCTGGTGTTCGACACCTTCGAGCGGCTCACCGTGAAGCGTTGGGGCATGCAACGCTGATCACCTGTTACGATTGCAGCCCATTCACGCCTTAGTCATCACGAGTGCTTGGCATGCAACTACCGGACATGAACCTGCTGGTCGCCCTCGACGCCTTGCTCGACGAGGGCAGCGTGGTCGGCGCCGCGCGCCGCATGAACCTCAGCCCGGCGGCCATGAGCCGCACCCTTACGCGCATTCGCGAAGCGGTCGGCGATCCGGTGCTGGTGCGCGCCGGGCGCGGCCTGGTGCCGACGCCCAAGGCGTTGCAGTTGCAAGCCCAGGTGCGCAACGTGGTGGAACAGGCGGCGCTGCTGTTTCGTTCGGCGGACCAGGTCGACTTGAGTACCTTGCGCCGCCGCTTCAGTGTGCGGGCCAACGACTTTTTTATCGGCGTGTATGGCGGTCGCCTGTTCGACACCATGGAACGCGTGGCGCCGCTGTGCGAGCTGTGCTTCGTGCCCGAGGGCGACACCGACGACGAAGCGCTGCGCGAAGGGCGCCTGGACCTGCGCGTCAGCAACACCATGCCCTCCAGCCCCGAAGTGAAGGTGCAGAACCTGTTCTCCACCACCTTCGTCGGCCTGGCACGACAAGACCACCCGCTGTTCGATGAAGAAATCACCGCCGCGCGTTTTGCCAGCTACTCCCACATCAGCATTTCGCGACGCGGCATCGCCCGTGGGCCGATTGATACCGCGCTGAACGCCCAGGGCCTGGAGCGCCGCGTGGCGATGATCGCGCCGGGTTTTCACGGTGCGATGTTCATGCTGCCCGACTCCGACCTGATCCTGCCGGTGCCCAAGGAAGCCCTCTACAGCGCCAATCGCCTGAAGTTGCCGCTGCGCGCGTTTGCGTTGCCGATCTCTCTGCCGACCCTGGTGTTAGCGCAATCCTGGCACCCTCGCTTCGACAAGGACCCGGCGCACAAATGGCTGCGCGAGACCCTGCGCGAAAGCTGTCACGCCACATGGCTCGAAGCCCAACCCACCTAAAGTGAACTCGGTTCAAAATGTGGGAGCGGGCTTGCTCGCGAAGGCGGTGGATCAGTCATATATGTGCTGACTGACACGCCGCCTTCGCGAGCAAGCCCGCTCCCACACAAGCCAGCTCCCACAGGAATTCGTGTTGGGATTTAGAGTTGCGTCTGGTGCACTTATAAGCTGCCGACATGTAACTTTTTGTCATGTGTGTGCCTGATTAAACTGCTCGGGTATTGATCATTCCGAGTTTTCTGTTCATGACTTCCCTCGCTGCCCCCACCCTCGCGGCTGCAGCCAAACCCGCCAGCATCAGCCCGCCCGTGTTCGGCCCGCGCATCATCCTCGGCCTGGTCGGCGTGTTGCTGGCCGTGCTGGTGTCCGGTCTCAACGAGATGGTCACCAAGGTCGCCCTCGCCGACATCCGCGGTGCGCTGTACATCGGCTTTGACGAAGGCACCTGGCTGGTTGCCGCCTACACCGCCACGTCAGTCGCGGCCATGGCCTTCGCACCCTGGTGTTCGGTGACGTTTTCCCTGCGCCGTTTCACTCTGTGCGCCATCGGCCTGTTCACCGTGCTGGGCATCCTGTGCCCGTTCGCGCCGAACTACGAAAGCCTGTTGGTGCTGCGCACCGTGCAAGGCCTGGCCGGTGGAGCATTGCCGCCCATGCTGATGACCGTCGCGCTGCGCTTCCTGCCGGCCAACGTCAAGCTCTACGGCCTGGCCGGCTACGCGCTTACCGCCACTTTCGGCCCAAGCCTGGGCACGCCGTTGGCGGCGTTGTGGACCGAATACGTCGGCTGGCAATGGGCGTTCTGGCAGATCGTCGCGCCGTGTCTGCTGGCAATGGCCGCCGTGGCCTACGGTTTGCCGCAGGACCCGCTGCGCCTGGAGCGCTTCAAGCAATTCAACTGGCGCGGCCTGCTGCTGGGTTTTCCGGCGATCTGCATGCTGGTGATCGGCATTCTCCAGGGCAATCGCCTGAACTGGTTCGAGTCAGGCCTGATCACCTTCCTGCTGAGCGGCGGCACACTCTTGCTGGTGCTGTTCATGCTCAATGAATGGTCGCACCCGATGCCGTTCTTCAAGCTGCAGATGCTCGGCCTGCGCAACCTGGCGTTTGCCCTGATCGTGTTGGCCGGCGTGCTGATGGTGCTGACCTCGGTGATCATCATCCCGTCGAGTTTCCTCGCCCAGGTCCAGGGTTATCGCCCGCTGCAGACCGCGCCGGTGATGCTGCTGATGGCGCTGCCGCAACTGATCGCGCTGCCGCTGGTGGCGGCGTTGTGCAACCTGCGCTGGGTTGATTGCCGCTGGGTACTGGGCATCGGCCTGGGCATGCTGGTGCTGTGTTGCCTGGGCAGTTCGCAGCTGACTTCGCAATGGATTCGCGATGATTTCTACGGGCTGTACCTGCTGCAAATCTTCGGGCAACCGATGGCCGTGCTGCCGCTGCTGATGCTGTCCACCGGCAGTATCCAGCCGATGGACGGGCCGTTCGCCTCGGCCTGGTTCAACACGGTCAAAGGCCTGGCCGCCGTGATTGCCATGGGTGTGCTCGACACGCTGACCACCCAGCGCCTGCACTTGCACTCGACCATGCTGGTCGACCGCCTGGGCAACTCGCCCCTGGTCGACGGCGACGCACCGGGCCTGGCGCACCGCCTGCACGAGCAGGCCGTGGTGCTGACCTCTTCGGATCTGTATGTCGTCATGGCCGCGGTCGCGGTGGCGTTGATTCTGCTGATTTTCTGGATGCCCACGCGGATCTTCCCGCCCCGTGCACCGACTTGATTAAAGGACTGTTCATGAAACGCAAAGACAAAATTGCCGTCGCCGTTATCGCCGTGTTTGCCGTGGGCGTGCTGGTCTACCTGGTTGCGCCGGGTGTGCTCGGCAGCAAGCGCCAGAGCACCAACGACGCCTTCGTCGCCGCCGACTTCACCCTGGTCGCGCCCCGTGTGGCCGGCTTCATCAAGGAAGTGCTGGTGGAAGACAACCAGCGGGTCAAGACCGGGCAACTGCTGGCGCTGATCGACGACCGCGATTTTCGCGCCGCCGCCCAGGCTGCCGACGCCGACACCCTGGTCGCCCAGGCCCAACTGAAAAACGCCAGCGCGACCCTGGAGCGCCAAAGCTCGGTGATCGCCCAGGCCCAGGCCACCGTCGCGGCAGACCGCGCCGAAATGGCCTTCGCCGAACACGAACTGAACCGCTACAACCACCTCGCCGGGGTTGGCGCCGGCACCGTGCAGAACGCCCAGCAGGCCAAGACCCGTATCGACCAGGCCACCGCGCGCCTGGCCAATGCCACGGCGGTGCTGGCGGCCGAACGCAAGCAGGTGGAAATCCTCAGCGCCCAGCGCGACGCCGCCGAAGGCGGGCTCAAGCGCGCCCAGGCCGCGTTGGAAATGGCCAGTTATCAACTGTCGTACACGCGTATCGTCGCGCCGGTGGATGGCGTGGTCGGCGAGCGTGCGGTGCGGGTGGGCGCCTATGTGACGCCAGGCAGCAAGATCCTCGCCGTGGTGCCGTTGGCCGAAGCCTACGTGGTCGCCAACTTCCAGGAGACCCAACTCTCCCACATGCACGCCGGCCAAGCCGTGCAGGTGCGCGTCGACAGCCTCGACGGCGAGGCTCTCAACGGCCATCTGGAAAGCCTCGCGCCCGCCACGGGGGTGACGTTCGCGGCGGTCAAGCCGGACAACGCCACCGGCAACTTCACCAAGGTGGTACAGCGTATCCCGGTGAAGATCGTACTGGAGCCGGGCCAGGCCCTGACCGCACGCCTGCGTGTGGGCATGTCGGTGGAAGCCATCGTCGATACGCAGCCGGTCGCGAAGCAGCATGAGGTGGCCCAGCAATGAAGCGTGTTGCCTGGCTCGCCCTGAGCCTTATCAGCCTGAGTGCCTGCAGCGTCGGCCCGGACTTCCAACGGCCCCAGGCCCCTCAAGTCACGCAATGGAGCGAGCCCCAAGGCCGTCAAGCCGCCAGCCGTGCGGTCAGCGATCCGTTGCAGGAGCGTTGGTGGGATGTGTTCCACGACGCGCAACTTTCGGCCCTGACCCGCCGCGCGCTCAGCGACAACCTCGACCTGAAACTCGCCAGCAGCCGCCTGCAACAAAGCCGCGCCGTGCGCCAGGTCACCACCGCCGAGCGTTACCCCAACGTCGATGCCAGCGGCGCCTACCAGCGCAAACGCAACAGTGGCAAAGGCTTGAACGACCCGTCCGGCGAGAACGGCCGCGCCGCGTTCAGCCAGTGGGATGCGGGGTTCTCGGCGTCCTGGGAGCTGGATCTCTGGGGCCGCGTCAGACGCGATACCGAAGCCGCCGACGCCACCCTGCAAGTCGCCGAAAACGACCGTCGCGCCGTGCTGCTCGCGGTGCTCGCTGAAACCGCCCAGGACTATATCCAGCTGCGCGGCGTGCAAAATACCCGCGCCGTCACTGAGCAAAACCTCGACGTGGCACGCCACAGTCTCAAGCTCTCGCAACTGCGCCTGGCCGACGGCGTGGCCACCGACCTGGACGTGGCCGAAGCCGCCGCCCAGGTCGCGACCATCGAAGCGCGCCTGCCGGATCTGCAACAGCGCCAGGACCAGTTGATCAACGCCCTGAGCCTGCTGATGGGCGAGGCGCCGCAAGCGCTGCATGCGCAATTGTCAGCCGATGCCGCCGTGCCGCAGACCCAGCGCCAGGCCGCCATTGGCCTGCCCTCGGAACTTGCCGAACGTCGCCCCGACATCCGCCAGGCCGAAGCCCGATTGCACGCCGCCACCGCCAACATCGGCGTGGCCAAGGGCGATTTCTACCCACGCATCACCCTGTCCGGCAACCTCGGTTCCCAGGCCATGCAACTGTCGGATTTCGGCTCGTGGGGTTCACGCGCCTTTGCCTTCGGCCCGCAGTTCAGCCTGCCGCTGTTCAATGGTGGGCGCCTCGAAGGCATGTTGAACCTGCGCGAAGCCCAGCAACAGGAAGCGGCGCTGGCGTACCAGCAAACCGTGCTGCGCGCCTGGCATGAGATCGACGATCAATTGACCCGCTACAACGCCAGCCAACTGCGCCGCGACAGCCTCGCCGAAGCGGTGCGCCAGAACCAGATTGCCCTGGCAACGGCGCAACACCAGTACGTCGAAGGCGTGGTGGATTTCGTCAACGTGCTCACCGTGCAAGGCGCATTGCTGGCCACGCAGGAGCAGTGGGTGGAGAGTTCGACCAGCGTCTCCCTGGCCATGGTCGGGCTGTACAAAGCGTTGGGCGGCGGTTGGGAATCGGTGTATCCGCTGCACACCGCCGGGGGGTGAGGACAAAGAGTTTTTGTCAGTCGCGAAATAAACTGTAATGATAATTGCTCTCAATAGTGTATCTGAGCTTTTTCATGGACACCGCGACTGACGGCCAGCAACAGCTTCACCTCCTGTACCGCGACCATCACGGCTGGTTGCAAGGCTGGTTGCGTAAACGCCTGGGCGACCGCGAGCATGCCGCCGACGTGGCCCAGGACACTTTCCTGCGCCTGCTGGTGTCCGGGCGCTTTCCCGGCGACAAGGAAAGCCGCAGCTACCTGGCACAGATCGCCCGCAACCTGGTGATCGACCAGTGGCGGCGCCTGCGCATCGAGCGCGCTTACCTGGACAGCATCGCGCACCTGCCGGAGCCCGAGTCGCCGAGCCTGGAGACCCGCGCGCTGATCCTCGAAACCCTGATGCAGATCGACGCGATGCTCGACCGCATGCCCGACAACGTGCGCCGTGCCTTCCTGCTGTCGCAGTTCGAAGGCCTGAGCTACGCACAGATCGCCGAGCGCCTGGGCGTCAGCCTCAGCTCGGTGCAGAAGTACATGACCCGCGCCATCGTCGCCTGCTACCAAGTGGCCTACGCCGAATGAGACACGACGCGCCCATCGCCCCGGCCATTGTCGAGCAAGCCAGCGAATGGCTGATGCTGCAATGGGGTGGCGACCTGCACGGCGAACAACGCCAGGCCTTCGCCCAGTGGCAGGCCGCCGACCCGGAACACCGCCGCGCCTGGCAACGTTTGCAGCACTTGCAGCAAACCCTCGGTGGCGTGCCCGTCGACAGCGCCCGCGCCGTGTTGCGTGACACCCCGGACACCCAACGCCGCGCCGCCCTCAAGCTGCTCGGCCTGTTGCTGGTGGCCGGCGGCAGCGGCTACCTGGTGCAGCGCAGCGAACCCTGGCAGGCCGCGTTCGCCGAACACCGCACCGCCACCGGCGAGATCCGCCACGTCACCCTCAGCGACGGCACACGCCTGGACCTCAACAGCGACAGCGCGGTGGACCTGCGTTTCAGCGCCAGCGAACGCCGCATTCGCTTGATCCGTGGCGAGGTGCTACTGACCAGCGGCCACGACCCGCTGCGCCCGTTGATCGTCGAAACCCCGGCCGGTGATGTGCAAGCCCTGGGCACCCGTTTTGGCGTGCGCGAACTGTCCGATGGCAGCCGCGTCGACCTCTACGAAGGCCGCCTGCGCGTGACCCCGCTGCACGGCGCGGCGGTGCAGATGAAGGCTGGCGACAGCCTGTGGTTCAACCCTCGGCAGAGCACGGCGTTGGCGGCGGTGGACGCCAATGCCAGCAGTTGGACCGAGCACCGCCTGATCGCCGAACGCCAGCCCCTGGGCGCGTTTGTCGCGCAGTTGAGCCGCTATCGTCCGGGGCTGTTGCGCTGTGATCAGGCGGTGTCCGGCCTGTTGCTGACCGGGGTGTTTCCGCTGGACGACACCGACGCGATCCTCGCCGCGCTGGAGCGCTCGTTGCCGGTACAGGTGCAGGCAGTGACGCGCTACTGGGTGACGATCAAGGCACGGGTCTGAAAAAAGTTTGCCAAGCACTTGTCGGTTTTTGCATCCCGCTCGGGATACCTCTTGAAAGCCAATCAAGAAGCGATCTCACGGGGAGTCCTGCAATGCCGCATCACCAGATCCAACCCCTGGCCCGCGCCCTGCGCCGTGGCGTGTTTGTCGGCCTGCTGGCCGCCGTGCCCCTGCTGCCGAGCCTGGTTCAAGCCGCTGAAAGCGCCGAAACACAGCGCGCCTACAACATTCCGGCGGGCAGCCTCGACCAGGCATTGAACCGCTTCGCCAGCGCCTCGGGGATTTTGCTCTCGGTGGACGCCTCACTCACCGAAGGCAAGCGCAGCGCCGGCCTGCAAGGGCGTTACGCGGTGGGCGCCGGTTTGGAGCAGTTACTGGCGGGCAGCGGCTTGGTGGCGATGCAGTCCCAAGGCGGTTGGTCGTTGCAGGCGATTTCCGGCGGCGGTCCGTTGCAACTGGGCGCCACCCAGATCAGCGGCGAGCAAGCCCGGGAAAGCGCCTGGGGCCCGGTGGACGGCATCGTCGCCACGCGCAGCGCCTCGGGCAGCAAGACCGACTCGGCGCTGGTGGAAATCCCCCAGACCATCAACGTGATCAGCGCCGCCGAGATCAAGGCGCGCGGTGCCCAGAGCGTGACCCAGGCGTTGCTCTACACGCCGGGCATGGCGGCGGGCGGCTTTGCGGACCGGGTCAAATTGTTCGATGAGCCGACCTCGCGCGGCTTCTCGCCGACCCCGCTGTACCTCGACGGCCTGCACCTGCCCTACGGCGGCGGCAGCACCGGCGGCGCGTTGCAGATCGAACCGTACTCCCTGGAACGCATCGAAGTGCTCAAGGGCCCGGCCTCGGTGTTGTACGGTCAGAACCAACCGGGCGGCATCGTCAACATGGTCAGCAAGCGCCCCAGCGAAACCCCGGTGCACCAAGTGGTGCTGGAGGCCGGTACCTACGAGCACAAAAGCGCGGCCATCGACCTCGGCGGCCCGCTGGATGAACAAGGGCAGTTTCTCTATCGCCTGACCGGCCTGTTCAGCGATGGCCAGGACGAAATCAACTACGTCGAAAACAAACGCCAGTTCATCGCCCCCAGCCTCACCTGGCGGCCCAACGACGACACCAGCGTGACCCTGTTCGCCCAGTACCAGAAAGACAAAGGCGTGCCCGAAGCCCAAGGCCTGCCGGCGTCCGGCACCCTGTGGGCCAACCCCAACGGCAAGATCAAGCGCGACCTGTTTCTCGGCGAGCCGGGCGTCAACCAGTACAACCGCGAGCAGTATGTGCTGGGCTACGAGATTGCCCATCGCCTCAACGACACCTGGACCCTCAAGCAAAACGCCCGCTACGCCGAGGTCGACGACCGCTACACCGCGCCATTGCACGGCTACGCCTTCGTCGCCAACCCCGCCACCGGGGTGCAGGACCAACGCTACCTTCAACGTTACGCAGTGGACTGGGCGCAGAACAACAAAGTGTTTGGCGTCGACAGCATCGCCCAGGCCGAATTCGACACCGGCGCGCTGTCCCATACGATGATTTTTGGCCTCGATTACTACCACTCCGGCTCGCTGTTCCACGGCCTCTACGACCGTACCGCCGCGGCGATCGACCTGTTCAAGCCGGTCTACGGCCAGCACATCGACTACCGCCAGCCGTACCGCTGGGACCGCACCCTGAGCCAGACCGGCCTGTACGTGCAGGACCAGATCAAATGGGACAAATGGGCGCTGGTGCTCGGTGGCCGTTACGACTGGGCCAGCGTGGTCAACAAAGAACCGATGCAAAACACGCGCTTCGCCAGCAAGGACGAAGCCTTCACCGGCCGTGCGGGCCTGGTGTACCTGTTCGATAACGGCTTGGCGCCGTTTATCAGCTACTCCGAATCCTTCCTGCCGCTGACCGGCACCAACGTCGACCGCAAGCCGTTCGATCCGTCTACCGGCAAGCAATACGAAGTCGGCGTGAAATACCAACCACCTGGCCAGAAGAGTTTTGTGCAGGCCTCGGTCTACCAACTCGACCAGGAAAACGTCATCACCACCAACCCCAATGACACGTTCAGCACCCAGAGCGGCGCCATGCGCTCACGCGGTGTGGAACTGGAAGCCAAGGCCGTGCTCAACGATGCCTGGGACATCATCGCCTCGGCTGCACGCAACGACATCAAATACACCAAGGACGAAGAAGGCCGCCAGGGCCGCCACCCGGCCGGCATCTCACCGCTTACCGCCTCGATGTGGGTCAACTACAACGTGCTCGGCGACACCCCACTGGCCGGCCTCGGCGCAGGCCTGGGCGTGCGTTACGCCCGCCAAAGCCTGGGCGACTACTACGAAGGTGCCTTCAGCGTGCCGTCCTACAGCGTCTACGACGCCAGCCTGAGCTACGACCTGAGCCGCTCGCCGCTGAAACTCAAGGGCGTGAAACTGGCGCTGAACGTGCAGAACCTCACCAACAAGACCTACCTGTCGCAGTGCACCAGTGACCTGGATTGTTATTACGGGGAAGGGCGTACGGCGGTGTCGAGCGTGACCTACGACTGGTAGGCAGGCTCTGCGGATGCGGGCTGGTGCGTAGGACGAGTCTGGCGCCACAGGAAGTGGCGTGTAGGAGCGCTCCTGATTTTGCTCACGCTGACGGATTGGGCGGGGTTACGCATTAGCCTCTGGCGCCGACTTATCAAGGAAAAGAGTCCATGCCATTCGATAACCCCTATGCCCCTCCGCAAGCCAATCTAAGCCCGCCTGCCGCGCTGCAACCTACGTTTTTCGTGGTAGCGCCGCGCAAACTATTACTGATGGTGTTGTTGTCCCAGGGTTTCTATAGCTTTTACTGGTCCTACAAACATTGGAGCCTTTATCGCGCCGCAACGGGGGCTCGAGTGCTGCCGTTGGTGCGGGCTTTTTTCTCGGTTTTTTTCATTTACGCGTTGGCGATGAACATCAAGCGTGTGCTTGATTTGAAAGAGCGACCTTATCGATGGTGGCCGCGGTGTTTTGCCTTAGGTTGGATCACCTGCACGTTCTTGCCTTTAACCTTCCTCTGGTATGTTTCGCCCTTCAACGGATTGAAGATCAGCCTCTGCCTGCTCATCGTGCAGGCTGCATTGTCCGTGCAAATTCAGCAGGCGGTGAACCATCTGGAAAATGATCCCCAGGGCCAGGCCAACAGCCGTTTGACGTGGGCCAATGGCATCTGGATTCTCATCGGCATGATTTTCTGGGCGTTTGCAGTAATCGAAGCGCTGTATTTCCCTTTTCTGTAGAACCCAGTGTCCACGGTTCAAATGAACCGTGGACGCCGGTTGTTGCATGGAGTACGGCGGTGTCGAGCGTGACCTACGACGGGTAGGTTATTTCTCGCAGGACAGCTCCCTCGTTCGCAATAGCATGAAGGTGGCGTCATCTTCCGTTGAGCAAGTGTCCAGGGTTTGTCCTGCAATGGCCTCTCGCTGCTCTTCAGCGGAAAGACCGGCCCAAAACCCGTCCGTTGCCATAACCCAGGTTGTGTCTGGAACGCTGTTGATGAATTGCAGGGCGGGCTCATGAGGTCGTCGGTAGCTCATGCAGTTGAGCAGCCGCTTGCGGGCCGGGCTACTGGCGATGAATGAGTGGCTCAGGTCGCCCTTCCAGTTGGGCCCGCAGTGGGGCGGACTTAGCCACACCACACGCTGATCGCTACCGACGTATCCCAGGCAGCAGTCACCG
This sequence comes from Pseudomonas sp. GL_117, assembly GCF_057835125.1. Lineage (NCBI taxonomy): Bacteria > Pseudomonadati > Pseudomonadota > Gammaproteobacteria > Pseudomonadales > Pseudomonadaceae > Pseudomonas > Pseudomonas sp. GL_117. The sequence continues at coordinate 152,854 of NZ_CM174418.1, forward strand.
GCGTGAATCGCGACGACGCTTTGGTCATGCATCAGCAGGGCGAGGTAGCTGGTGGAGGCCAAGGGGAGGTCGGGGCAAAGGTTTGAATGCGCGTGTTTGAGTGCGGCAAGTGTCAGTTCCAGGGCGTTATCCAGGCAGGACACAGCAGACGGCGCCGCACTGGAAAAGCAATCAAGCAAATGACTGGTCAGGGCTTGCGCCAATTCGCCACTGCCCGGTTTTGAGGTTCCGTCGGCGATCACATAGAGACACGCGCCTGCGTTGTGCGCCGAGCCGCTGACATCGCGGTTTTCTGTTCTGTCGGTTCCTTGCCGGCTGAGACTCAAGTGCACGATCAAGCAGGCGCACCGAAGCCAATCAGTGCTCTCAAACGCTCGTGGATCAGTGCTTCACGATCAGAGTCCTGGGCGGTGCTTTGGATGACGTCCTGAAACACCGACAGCTTCAACAATGCAGCCAATTGTTCACTGGCAAAGCGCCGCAGTTCGATGGGCGCCTGCTTCATTTCCTCGATGAGTTCTTCGCGACCGTCCAGCAACGCGATGATGTCTTCGATGTCGTTGGACATCAGCACGTCGCCATGGCCTCGGCCTTGATAGGCCTGAAGCTTTGCGGCGAGAAACCACGGTGCGGCGAATACTTTGATAGAGGTTCCGTGGGGCAGCGTGTAGTCGACCGCGTTTTGCAGACCACCGACGAACCAGGTGTTGGAAAAGCCGAGTACCTTTTCATCAGTGGGCATGAAGTCGACTTTCAGAGCGCCCAGTCGCAGACGACAGGTGACAGAATCCTGACCGGTATTTTTGAAACCTCGGGGTTTCAGGTGCTCTTCCAGGCGATACCAGTCAGCAGTCCCCGCCAGATGAATAACCAGATCCACATCATCCGTACCGCGAACCGACTCCAGGGTGTATTCGTCAGTGATCAGCAAAACCGTGGTGCATCCGCCGACAAAGGCTACTTGCGCGCGCAACGCTTCACCCAGCGCATCGGCAACCTCCTCAAGCATGTGCAACATCATGGTTCTGTTGGACGTCACAAGATCCACTCCCTCAGCATCGCGTCGGCGACTTTGGCTTCGCGTGGCCCGCCGATACGGATGGCGTCGACGAGGGCCAGGAAGTGATAGAGAAGCTCATCCTTTTTCACCGCGCCAGGCACAGTTTTGTATAAAGGTGTGATTTCCTGACCTTTGCTTTTTCCGTAGGCGTCGGGCCAGACGGGAATTAAATCCCCGCCGCTCATGACCTTGCCTGCCATTATCGGTGCGGCAAAGGCTGTTGGAATGCCCCGCACAATCGGGCCGGGCTTGGCTGGGAATACGTATCGAATTGCATACTTTACGAAGTCCAGCAAAGCCTCGCGTCTTACGTTGGGTTTCCCGCTCAGCAAGTCGGTGTAGATGAGGCCAATTTCCCGGCAGCGATTGATCGAATTGGATACCTCGCTTTTGCTCAATGCGAGGGCGGCCGAAAGGGCTCGGACGGAATAGCTTTCGATGTTGGGCGTGAGCTCTTTGTCCTCGATGTCCTCCCATCCTTCCCATTCTTGAGCAGAAGAGAGCTGAATCTTCTCGAAGTTGTCTTCAGGGGAATGATCGAGAAAGCTCTCCATCGAGATTGAGGACCCACTTAGCGCCAGGAGCATGGTGTCGTCAAAGTCACGCATGACGCGGAACTCGCGCTTTTTTACCCGCTCGCCTCTTGCAAGCAGGTCCAGGCTGATCAATTTGAACAGTATTACAATGTCTTGACTTTTCATTTTCTATAGAACCAAGGTGTCCACTGTCCATGGACTGTGGACGCTTTCTTGCACAGAGTTGACATCGATGTCAACGATTCTGCAAAAACACCACATACCCCCGAAACCACTCGCTCCCCTTCAAATACCCCGGTTCCTCCCACGCTCCACCCTGAATCAAGCCGACCTTGAACGGCAGCCCCATGCGATTCATCCGTGGCAGATACGCCGCGTAATCCGGGATGCTGTGTCGCCCCTGGTATGTCTGCACCACCACCTCATCCACCACGCCCTTGAGCTGGGCGATGGCAGCCGGGTCGGCGTTGCTGCTCCAGTCCAGCAGGCCGGTGATGCTCAGTTTCAGCTCGGCCGGCAGGCGTTGGCGCAGGTCGCGCAGGAAGCTGGCGTACTCGTGCAGGTATTGGGTGCGGGCGTCGAAGTCGATCTGGATGCCGACCACCGGGTTGCCCGCGTCGCGCCAGCGTTGCACTTGGCCGAGCAGTTGGCTGTAGACCGCCTCCGGCCAGCGCAGGGTGTGGGCGCGGTACACCACCCAGATGTCGCCACGGGTCAGGCGCGGCACACCGATGCCTTGGGCGATCAGTTGCGCGCCGCGTTCGGGGGCGCGGCGGTTGGCGTTGATCTGGCCCTGGAGGATGTACAGGGTGTTGGCCTGTTTAAGCACCGGCTGCGGTGCGACGCCGCTCCACAGCCAGAAGGCGTCGTAGTCGCGGGCGTCGACGGCGCCGAACGCCGGGCTTGCCAGCAGCAGCCAGGCGAGCCACAGCGGCTTCACCAGTAGTACTGCGCCGATTTGCCCCACTGGGTGTCGGCAAAGCCGCTTTTGAGCTGGCGGAACCAGGCTTTGCGCACCGCCGGCTCAACATCCTTGCCGCCGCAGCTGTTGTAGCCGGCCGGTGCGTAGCAGTTGATGGCGCGGAACAAGGCGTAGGCCTTGTCATTCTTTGGCGCCTTGGCGTCGCCGATCACCTGCCGGTAGCCGTCGAGGCGCGAGAAGGTTTCACCCTTGAAGTCCGATGCGGTGCTGCCCAGGCTACCGGCGGCGCGGGCTTGTTCGAGCGGCATGCTGTCGAGGCTGTTGCGCAGGATGAATTCACCGATGCAGTTCAGGCCCTGTGGATTCTTGGCGTCGGCCTGCAAGGTCTCGGCGGTTTGCGCGATGCTCGGGCAGACGTAGCCGGATTCGGCCTTGTCGCCGTTCCACTGGAACAGCCGCAGGGTCTGGTTGCCGCCGTAGACATAACCCAGGCTGGTGCCGAGTTTGTCTTCGGACGCAGGCACAGGCAGTTGCTTGAGGTCGTCGGCGAAGCTTTCGAACTGGCCGCGCAGCAGGTTTTTGTAGAGCAGCACGAATTGCGCGGTTTCGCGTTCCAGCGGGTCGCGGGCCTGGGCGATCTGCTGGCGCAGCAGTTCAGGCCCGGCGACGTTGCGCAGCAGGATGTAGCGCACCTGGTTGGCGCTGATCGGCGAGTCGGCGGCAAACACCTTGGCCAGCTGGCCGCTGCGCTCGTAATTCATGGCCAGGGCCAACTCCAACTGGTCGCGTTGCAGTGGCAGTTTCGCCAGCGGCAGCAGTTGCAGCCACAGCGCTTCGGCGCCTTTCCAGTCCTGTTTGGCTTCCATGGCCAGGGCGCGCAGGGTCTGTTGGCTGAAGGCGAAGTAGTTGAGGCTTGCTGGCACACTTTGCGGCAATTGCTTCAAGGCGGCGTCCGGTTGCTGCTCGACGAACAGCGCGCACACGGCCAGCAAGTAGTCGTAGAGCGCCGGGTCGCTGGCAAAGGCCGACTTTTGTTTTTCCAGGTCGGCGCGGGTCAGCGCCGGTTGCTCGCCGCCACGCATCACCATCAGGTCGCTGACCAGTTGGATCATCGGCGTGTTGACGGTTTCGCCGCTGGACATCAGCAGCTTGAGGTCGGCCTCTTCCACCAGTTCATCCACCGATACGTTGCGCTGCGCGTCGCTGGCTTCAGTCAGCGCCCAGGTAAACGCGGCGGCCAGCTTCTCGCTGTCAAAGCCCAGCCAGTACACGCGACGCAGCAGGCCGCGTGCAGAAACGCTGTATTCGCCCTGTGGATAAGTCTTCAGGTAGCCGTCGAAGCCTTGCTCGGCAGTGGCCAGCGCAGTTTTATCCACACGTTCGAGGTCGGGCACACCGTATTCGTCATAGGTGTTGGCCTGGGCCTGGTTGAGCGCGTTGCGCGCAACCATGTAGCGCGCGGTTTCTTTCAGCCAGGGCGAAGTGGCGCTGCCAGCCGCGCTGAAGCCGCGCTCGGCCTCGGCGAAGCGGCCGCTGTAGAAGTCGGCGGCGGCTTGCAGGTAGGTGCGAAACAGTTGGCCGTCGGTGGACTGGATCTGCTGCGGGTCCGCGACCACCGGGCCGTCCCAGTCGCAGGTGGTGAGCAGTTGCAGGCGCGCCTTGGCCAGCAGTTCGCGCTCGGCCTGGGGCATGTCGGCCTTGGCGACCTGGCGGATAAACGCAGTGGCGCTGCTGTCGTCGTTGCTGCGGCAGCGGCTGCCTTCGCCACTGACGAAGCCTTCACCGGCGGTTTTGTAGTCTTCGCGCTTGATGCCCAGGGGTTCGAGCAGGGTGTCGAGTTCGGCGGTAGGGGAATCGTCGGAGTCAGGTTCGGTCTCGCCGTTGGAGGCCAGGGCCAGGCGGTACTGTGGAAACGGCACCGCGCCGAAACCTTGGGCCAGGTCATCTTCGTCCAAGGCATTCGGCGTCAGCGGCGCGCCTTTTTTGTCGGCAAGCATCAGGCGCAGGTTGGCCCGGCTGTCATTGCCCGGGCTCAGGAACGGCAGGTTGTTGCAGCGGTCGAGGCTGCTGCGGGCGACGCGCCAGTCAGGGAAGCAAAAGTTGTCGGAACTGGCCGCTGCGGGCAGGGAAACACTGGCCAGCAGAGCCAGTGCCAGGGGTGACAGAAAACCGATGCGCATGACGTGTCCTTGATCCTGAGTCCTTGGAGGGCGGCAATCATAGCTTGATCCGACAATCGCTTCGGTGAAGCCCTACACAAATCGTAGATTTGTCCGATTGAGGGTAGTGGCAATTTAATTTCTCTGACATAGACTGCGCTGTATGTCAGGGAGTTGACCGTATGAAGCAATTGAATGCACTGATGTTGGGTTTTACCTGCCTGTTGGGCGCCGCGCCGCTGGCCATGGCTGAAGATCCCTTGCTGGATCAGCCGCCGGCGACTGCCGCCAGTGCCACCAGCGAAGCGCGCGGTGTGCTGCGGGCCCGCGACCAGGCGATGCTGGCCAGTGAGTTGTCGGGGCGCATCGTCGAACTGCCGTTCAGCGAAGGCGAGTCGTTCAAGAAGGGTGACACCCTGGCGCGCTTCGATTGTTCGGCCTACCAGGCCCAACTGAACGCCGCCCAGGCCGCCAGCCGTGGCGCCGGTGAAGAACTGGCGCACAACAAACAACTGGCCTCGCTCAATTCCGTCGGGCGTTTCGAAGTGGCGCGGGCCGAGGCCAAGCTCACCGAGACCCAGGCCCAGTCCCAGGTCTATCAGGTGCAGATCAAGCGTTGCAGCGTGCTGGCGCCGTATGACGGCCAGGTGGTGCAGCGCAAGGTCCAGCGTTATGAAAGCGTGTCGGCGGGCGCGCCATTGCTGGAAATCGTCGACAACCGCAGCCTGGAAATCCACCTGCTGGTGCCGTCGCGCTGGATGGGCAAACTCAAGCCCGGGCAGACCTTCAATTTCACCCCCGACGAAACCGGCCAGGCGTTCAGTGCCACGGTCAAACGCCTCGGCGCGCGCATCGATGAGGGCAGCCAGACGCTGCTGCTGGTCGCTACCCTGCCCAATGCCGCCGGTTTGATGGCGGGTATGAGCGGTACCGCCCACTTCGCGCAACTGCAATGAACGCACCGATGGCGGGGAACACCGAGCGGGTGTTCGCGCAGTTTCTCGACCTCGAACGCCAGACCCGCGCCGCCCGCACCACCGAGCAGTTGGCCTACAGCCTGGTCAACGATGGGCAAGCGCTGTTCGGCTATCGCCACGCTGCGCTGTTGATCGCGGGCAAGGTGCAGGCGGTCACAGCGGTGAGCAGCGTCGACCCGAACGCGCCGTTCGTGGCGTTTGTCGAGCAGGCGGTGGCGCAGTTGCACAAGCTGGATCTCGACCAGACCGCGCGCGTGGTGCCCGCCGAGCCATTGAGCGACGCGGTACGCGCCGACTGGCAGAGCCTGTCGGCCGAACATGTGTTCTGGTTGCCGCTGATCAACCCCCAAGGCCAGGTGTTTGGTGGCCTGTGGCTGGCGCGGGATACGCCGTGGAACCCGGCCGAGCAAGTCTTGCTGGCGCAGTTGGGCGACACCTACAGCCATGCCTGGCATGCGTTGCAACCGCGCCAGCCGTGGCGCCTGCGCCTGACCCGCAAACGTCAGGTGGCGGTGGTGCTCGGGTTGTTGCTGATGCTGCTGATCCCGGTGCGCCAATCGGTGCTGGCGCCTGCCGAAGTGGTGCCATTGGCCGGGCAAGTCGTCGCGGCGCCCTTGGACGGGGTGATTGCCGAGTTCCTGGTCAAACCCAACCAAAGCGTGAAAACCGGCGACCTGCTGCTGCGCTTCGAAAGCACCACCCTGACCGCCCAGGCGGACGTGGCGGCGCGGGCCCTGGGCGTGGCGGAAGCGGAGTTGAAGGCCAATTCCCAACGTGCCTTTGCCGATGCCGAATCCAGCTCGCGCATCGACCTGCTGGCCGCGCGCGTCGAGCAAAAACGCGCCGAACGCGATTACGCCCGCGAGCTGCTCAAGCGCAGCGAGGTGCGTGCCGAGCGCGACGGCATCGCGGTGTTCGCCGACGCCGAGCGCTGGACCGGCAAACCCGTGCAAACCGGCGAGCGCCTGTTGCAGATCGCCGACCCCGGCCAGGCCGAGTTGCGCATCGAACTGGCGGTGGGCGATGCGATTGCCCTGGCGCCCAACGCGCAGGTCGCGCTGTTCCTCGACAGTGACCCGCTGCAACGCCACCTCGCCACCCTGCAACGTGCCGCGTACGAGGCGCAGCCTACGCCGGGCGGGCAATTGGCCTATCGCCTGGATGCGCAGTTCGACGACGCGCCGCCGCGCATCGGCCTGCGTGGCACCGCGAAGCTGTATGGCGACCGCGCGCCGCTGGCGCTGTACTTGCTGCGTCGACCGCTGGCGGGCCTGCGTCAAAGCGTGGGCCTGTGATGAGCCTGCCCAAGCTGCGTGACGACCTGCAACTGTCCAGCGCCGGCGCAGCATTGGACGGTTCGCCGCGCTGGACCCTCGCCGACCCGGTGCGTGGGCGCTATTTCAAGTTGGGCGCCACGGCTATCCGCCTGCTGCGGCATTGGTCCCTGGGCGATGCGGAAAAAGTCCTGCAAGCGGCCAACCGCGAGCCGGGCTTGCCCTTGGGGGACAGCGAGGTCAGCGAGCTGCTGAGCTTTCTGCGCGCCCACGACCTGATCGCTGCCCTCGACCCGGAGCAACGCGCCAGCTACCTGTATAAAGCCGCCGCCCAAAAGCAGGGCCTGTGGCAGGTGCTGCTGCATCAATACCTGTTTTTCCGCATCCCGCTGTGGCGCCCGGACGCGTTTCTCAACCGCGCCTGGCCGTGGCTGGCACGCTTTGGCCCGGGCCTGTTGCGTTACGGTTTGCCGATGATCCTCGGCCTCGGGGTCTTTTTGGTGGCGCGCGATTGGCAGCGCTTCCTGGCGACCTTCCCGCACCTGTTCAGCCTCGGCGGCGCCCTGGCGTTTGGCGTGGCGCTGTTCTTCGCCAAGCTGTGCCATGAATTCGGCCATGCGTTCATGGCCAAGCGCGCCGGCTGTCGGGTGCAGAGCATGGGCGTGGCCTTCATGGTGCTGTTGCCGATGTTCTACACCGATGTCAGCGACGCCTGGCGCGTCAATGATCGCCGCGCGCGCCTGATGATCGGCGCCGGCGGGGTGATGGCCGAGCTGCTGCTGGCGTGCATCGCCTTGCTGGCCTGGTCGCTGCTGCCGGACGGACCGGCGCGCACGGCGGCGTTCATGCTGGCCAGCGCCACCTGGCTGACCACCCTGGCGATCAACCTCAACCCGTTCATGCGCTTCGATGGTTACTTTCTGATCAGCGATTTATGGGGCGTCGACAACCTGCAAGGCCGCGCTTTCGCACTGTGCCGCTGGCGTCTGCGGGAGCTGCTGTTCGGCTATGGCGAACCGGCGCCGGAACCGTGGTCGCCGACGATGCGGCGCCGCCTGTTGTGGTGGGGCTACCTGGCGTGGCTGTGGCGCGCGGCGCTGTTCCTCGGGATCGCGTTGGCGGTGTATCACCTGTTTTTCAAGCTGCTCGGGATCTTCCTGATGCTGGTGGAATTGGCGTGGTTTATCTGCCTGCCGATCTACAAGGAGTGGCGTGAGTGGTGGAGCCGCCGCAGCCAGGCCCATACACCTCGGGTGTTGCTCAGCAGCCTCGGACTGGGGTTGATCGTGCTGGCGCTGGTGGTGCCGTGGCGCAGCGCGGTGGAGCTGCCGAGCATGCTTGAGGCCGGTCGCGTCAGCGCATCTCATGCGCCGGTAGCGGCGCGGGTCAAGGCGCTGCGGGTGGTGGACGGGCAGGCGGTGACCCAGGGCCAGGTGCTGATCGAACTGGAGTCGCCGGACCTCGACGCGCGCCAAAGCATCGTGCGCCGCGAAGTCGAGATCCTGCAGTTGCAGATGCGCCGCCAGGCCGGGCGCAGCGAAACGGCGGCCGACGCCGGGATCAACGATCAGCGCCTGTCCCAGGCCCTGGCCGAATACCGTGGCCTCGCTGCCCAGCGCGAACGCCTGCTGTTGCGTGCGCCCCATGGGGGCACGGTACGCGATGTGCTGCCGCAATTGAGCGTGGGTCGCTGGCTGTCGCCCAAGGATGCGCTGGTGCGGGTGGTGGAAGAGGGCGCACGCCTGCGCGGCTACCTGGCCGAAGCGGAGCTTTGGCGAGTCGGGCCTGGGGCGACCGGGCGGTTTATCGCCGATGACCCGATGCACGCCGCGATCCCGGTGCAACTGACCGACATCGACGCCAACGGCGTGGCATATCTGGATCAGGAGGCGCTGACCTCCGACCATCACGGGCCGATTGCCGTGCGCCGCGACGAAAACCAGCGCCCGGCGCCGGTGCAGGCGCAATATGGTGCGCGCCTCAAAAGCCTGGAGGCGATCGAGACACCCCGGCAACCGTTGCGCGGCGTGGTGCTGTTGCAAGGGCGCAGTGAGTCGGTGCTGGGCACGGCCTGGCGGCGGGCGGCGGCGTTGGGGGTTAGGGAAAGCGGGTTCTGACAAGGAGTGGCAGGCGATGATGAACAACAATGGCGGATTGGCGCAGGGCTTGGCGATGCGCCCGTCACGGGCCAGCGATGGGCCGTTTTTGCACAAGCTCTACCATTCGGCGCGGGCGGATTTGCAGTGGATCGACGGCGAGCAAGAGGTCGTTGAAGAGGTCATCGCCCAGCAGTTCCAGGTGCAGGAGCGGGGCATGGATCAGCAGTTTCCAGGCGCCCTGCATTACGTGGTGGAAAAGCTCGGCACGCCTATCGGTGCCTTGAGTGCCGACTTCGGCGCCAATGAAATCCGCGTGCTGTACCTGGCGTTCATCCCTGCCGCACGTGGCCAGGGTTTCGGCCGGGCGGTGCTGCACAGCGTGCAGCAGGCCGCCACCCAAGTGTGTTGCCCGGTGGCGACGGTGGTGTGGGCGAGCAACCCCCATGCGCGCCAGCATTACCTGGCGCTGGGGTTTCGCGTGGAAGAACAGACACCGGCCGCGCAACGGCTGGTGTGGTACCCGTCTCAGTTGAACACGATGCAGAAGTAACCGCGCTCGCCGTCGCGCCCCATGGCCGGCTCGCGGGACACGAACACGTGTTCCAGGCATACATCCGGCAAGGGCAGGCGGCACAAGCCGTCGACGAAATCCGTCGGCCCGAGGCTATTGAGCGACACACTGAAGCCCTCCCGTGCAGTGCCCGGCAATCTGGCCTCCGGCGCCGGGCGCAGCCCCTGCACCTGGATTTGCAACGCCGAGCCATCTGGCAGGTACAGCACACTGGGCTGAGCCAGCAGAGGACGAAAATGTTCCAGAGTGACTAGATTCAACATGCTTTGGCTCCTCGTAGTGAGCGGGCTTGCCCGCGCTGGGTGGCGAAGCCGCCCCAAATCGGTCCGCCGCGGTGTTTCAGAAGAACCGAGGCGCCTGGTTTTGGGGCGGCTTCGCCGCCCAGCGCGGGGCGAGCCCGCTCACTACCGATGCGGGGTTGATTGGGGGCGGGTCAAGAGCGTGAAGGGTAGAGCCCGACCAGGGCAATGCTGAAGTTGATCGCCAGGTAAGGGTTCAGGGTGGCAAAGGCCTGGCTCTGGCCGGCAACCGCCGTGTCGCCGACCACCGTGGTGCTGACGCCCTTGAGCGGCACCGGGTTGGCGCCTTGTTGATCGGAATAGATCGTCGCGCTGCCAGGGCCTGGGCCGGAAGCACCGATATAGGCATTGGTCGGCGTAGGTACCGTCACCGAGTTGCTGACGACGCTGGTCAGCTGCACCGTAGTGCTGCCGGCGAGCGTGCCCGCGCCATGGGTGTGGGCGGGCAGGTTGCCGGCCAGCAGCGTGACGGACTCGGTGCCCGCAAAATCGCCGATAACCCGCGCCGACAAGCCTGTGCCTTGGCCCATGCCCATCGGCAAGCGGCTTTGCAGGTTCGGCAGTTGGAAGGTGGACTGGCCGTTGCCGCCGTAGAAGGTGCCGATCAACGCAAACAGTGCGGCGTTCTGTTGCACAGCCAAGACCTGGCCGTTGCATAACGCCCAGCCATTGGGGGCGTAGTTAAAGGCAAAAGACTGGATGGTGCCGATAAATACTTCCATGAGTCGCGAATCCTTGTGTGAGCTCTTAGGTATGGAGTGGCGCCAATCGATCCGGCGTCATCGCAGAGCGTAGACGCACTTTTGCGCGGCGCCTGGCCAATGCGAAACCGCGAGCGAAACCCAGGCTTATGCCCTAGAGTTGCGCCTGTTGGCGCATGCGCAATTTTTGCCGGGGAAACCGGCAGTGTCAGGGGATTTGAGGTGCGACGGTCTGTGGTCGAGCAAGACGAAAAAGTGGGTACATTTGCCGTGGCGCAGGCCTGGGAAGGCAGCGGCTGGCTGAGCCGGCTATGGTGGGTGCCGATCCTGGCGCTGGCCATGGCCGTGCGGTTCTATGGTCTGACGGCGGCGGCGATCTGGGGCGACGAAGGCTCAAGCCTGCTGCTCAGCGAATACGCCGTTGACGACCTGTGGTTTCACGCGGCCCATGATGTGCACCCGCCGCTGTACTTTTTCATGCTGCGTGGCTGGATCGAGGTGTTTGGCGACGGCATCTGGTCGATTCGCGGCATGAGTGCGATCCCCGGCGTACTCGCCGTGGGCCTGGGAATGTGGCTGATGCGGCTGCTGTCCACGCGTCGCGCTGCCTTGCTGGCGGGCGTGCTGCTGGCGCTGTTCCCCAGCGCCGTGCGCTATAGCCAGGAAGTGCGCATGTATTCGCTGTTGGCGGTGTGGCTGCTGGGGGCCACGCTGGCGCTGGTGTACTGGGTGCGCCAGCCCGCGCGCGCGCGCTGCCTGGTGGCCTATGTGCTGCTGATGGCGGCCGCTTTTTATACCCATTACTTCACGGCGTTGTGTGTGCTGGTGCACTGGGCCTGGCTGGGCCTGTTGTACCGTTCCCAGGCGCCGGGCCAGCGCTTGCTCGCGCGTCCGGCATGGTGGTGGGCCAATGTGGCGATTGTCGCGTTGTACCTGCCTTGGCTGCCGAACCTGCTGGATCTGGTCCAGCATGTCGAGCAGCTCAAGGTCGGCGGCGATATTGGCTGGGAAGACCCGGTTACGCTGATCTCCGTGCCCTCGATGATCTGGCAGTTCGTACTGCAGGATGAAGGCCTCGACTTCTGGGCGCCGCTGTTCTGGCTGTTCCCGCTAGCGCTGATGGCGGTGGTTGCGGTGACTGCCTGGAAAGACCGCGAAAACCTGCGGCCGGCGCGCCTGCTGGCGCTGTTTCTGCTGCTGCCGGTGCTGTTGGTGTATGGCGTGTCGTTTGTATCGCCTGTGTTTATCGAACGTTACCTGACGGTGTATGCCATCGGCTTGCCGCTGCTCATGGCTTTGGCCATCGATCGTCTGCCGAGCCGTCTGTCGTGGCTGGGGGCGGCGTTGTTCGTGGTGTTTGTCGGCGTTGAACTGCTGGGGTTGAAGAACAACGCCACGGTGGATGTGCATGACCAGTTCAACGTGCCGGTGGAGTTCGTCAATCGCAATTACCAGGACGACGACCGCATCGTACTCAGCGACATGATGTGGTACTTGAGTTACGTGTATTACGACCAGACCGACGCCCAGTTGCAGCTCTACACCCCGCCCAAGCCCGACGGCACCCCGACCCGGCCGAATGCCTATGGTTTCGGGACGCTGGTGGATCAGGACGGTGGCCGCATTTACCTCGACCGTCTGTCTGCTTTGCCCGCCGAAACCCGCCGCGTCTGGCTGATCAGCAGCAATGAAATGCCCGACGATTTCGCGCCGATCCCCGACGGTTGGCGCCAGGTATTGCAGCAAGATGGCGGCGGGGCGAGGGCGCGGCTATTTGTGCTGTGTACGGGGCCTGTTTCTTTGCAGCCTGAGGCATGTCGTTAATTTCGAATCGGTATTAAATCGGCTGCAAATAGTGGCATTTACCCACTAGTGGTTGTATCAATCCTGAGCTACTCTGCGGTGACAAAAGGAATTGTCTGACAAAAAGTGGTGAATGGATTGCCGTATCACTTTATTTCCGGATTGCCGCGCTCCGGCTCGACCCTACTCTCTGCCATCCTGCTGCAGAACCCGCGCTTTCATGCGGGCATGAGCAGCCCGGTAGGCACCCTGTTCAAGGGTGTGCTGGGGCAGTGCAGCGCCGGCAGCGAGTTTGGCTCGGTGATCGACGCCGACACCCGCCGCCGCTTGCTGCGCGGCCTGTTTGATTCCTATTACGCCGACAAAACCTCCACGCCGGTGGTGTTCGACACCAATCGCCAGTGGTGCGCGCGCATGCCGGCGCTGCATGACCTGTTTCCCCAAGCCAAAGTCATCGCCTGCGTGCGCAATGTCGCGTGGATCATGGACAGCCTGGAGCGCCTGTACCGCGCCAATCCCTTCGAAAACACCAAGCTGTTCAACGACGATGTCGAGCGCAATACCGTGTACAGCCGCGTCGAGACCCTGGCCCAGCGCAACCGCATGGTCGGGTATGCGTGGTCGGCGCTCAAAGAGGCGTACTACGGCGAACACGCCGACTCGATGCTGATCGTCGACTACGACCTGCTGGCCCAGGCCCCCGAGCGGGTCATGCGGCTGGTCTATGAATTTATCGGCGAGCCCTGGTTCGAGCACGACTTCGACAACCTCAGCTACGACGCCCCGGATTTCGACCAGGACCTGGGCGTAGCCGGCCTGCATCGGGTCAAGCCACGGGTGGCGCTGCAAGCGCGCCGCAGCCTGTTGCCGCCGGATCTGTTCGAGCAGTTCGCCCATATGGATTTCTGGCGTGACGGCAGCCTGAGCGCCGCCAATGTGATTCGCACCAAAGCCGACGCCGCGATCAGTTGATCACGGCTTTTTTATTTGCGGGTATCAGCATTCGACAAGCGGGTGAGCAGCATGTGGTGGAGCAAAGCTAAGGCACGGCAAACGACAACAGGCGCCCTTACTCAGGCGACGCCGATGATCATGTCCCTGGAACCACGCATGCTGTTCGACGGCGCGGTCGCCGCCACAGTGGCTGACGTGGCGCAGGCTGACAGTCACGCCACGGCTGCCGACGCGGCCGCCAAGGCGCCGACCACCGAGCACGCCGGTACCGGCAGCGAAACCCATGCGCAAACCGATGCGCCCGTGACCCCGGCCCCGGTCGCCGTACCGGGTGAAACCGTGGTGTTCGTCGACGCGCGGGTCAAGGACTCTGCCGAGCTGCTCAAAGGCGTCGCCCCCGGCACCCAGGTGGTGCAACTGGACGCGAGCAAGGACGGCCTGCAACAGATCGCCGATTACCTGGGCAGCCACCAGGGCGTCAGCTCGGTGCAGATCATCGCCCACGGCAACGCGGGGGACCTGTGGCTGGGCAACACCTATTTGTCGGCAGACAACGTCGCGGCCCGCAGCGACGTGCTGGCGCAGATCGGCCAGGACATGAACGTTGGCGGCGACATCCTGATCTACGCCTGCAACACGGCGGCGGGCGACAAGGGCATCAACTTTGTCGACTCCCTGGCGCAGCTGACCGGGCGCGATATTGCCGCGTCCACCAACCGCACCGGCGCGGGCAGCGACTGGACCCTGGAAATCGCCACCGGCTCCATCGAGAGCCACACCGCGCTGTCCTACGGCAGCATGTCGGGGTATCAGTACAGCCTGGCGACGATCACGGTGCTCAATAACGGCGACAGTGGTGTCGGCAGCTTGCGTCAGGCCCTGAGCGACGCGGTATCGGGGGATACCGTGGCCTTCGGTGCCAACATGACGGTCAACCTCAACAGCCAGCTGATCATCTCCAAGAACCTCACCATCGACGGCGATCGCAACAATGATGGCGTGGCAGACGTGACCATCAGCGGGGAGTACAAAACCCAGGTGTTGAGGGTCAACTCCGGCGTCACCGCGACCCTGGATGGGCTGATCATCACCAAGGGCCTGGCCGCCGGCAACGGCGCTGCGGCGGGGACCGACGGAACGGCGGCCATGGGCGGCGGCATTGTCAACTACGGTAACCTGACCTTGACCAATGTCACGGTGACCAGCAACGCAGCCTCGGGCGGCGGTGGCGGTGGCGGGGTTACTGCGCCTTATGTCGGTGGCGCGGTCGGTGGCGGCGGTGGCGGTGGCGGCGCGCTCGGCGGGCAAGCCGGTGGTCACGGTGGTACTTCCGGCTTTGGTACAGGCGTGTATTCCGGCACTTCCGGCAGTGCCAACACCGGCGGCAACGGCGGCGGCTATGACCCCAACTACATGGGCGGCAGGGGCGGCAGCAGCACCGGCGGCGCGGGCGGCGTGGGCACGGCCAACTACAGCAGTGGCGGCGCCGGTGGTACGGCAAACAATGGCACGATTTCCATTGGCGGCGGTGGCGGCGGCTCCGGTTGGGACAAACCTGGCCGGGCGGGCGCCTCGGCCAGCGGCGGTATCTACAACGGCAGCACCGGCACACTGACCGTTGTCGGCACGTCGGTGATTACCAACAACATCGCTGCCGGTGGCGGCGGTGGTGGCGGTGGTGGCCTGGGTGGCTCCGCCGATTCGGGCGGCGCGGCCGGCAAAGGCGTCGGCGCGATCTGGAACAAAGGCACGCTGTTGATGACGGCTGCCAACTTTGCGGCCATGAGCGGTAACGTCGGTGGCAGCGGCTCCGGTGGCCCTGCGTCGGGCGGCGGTTCCACGGGCGCCTCCGTAGCGGCCGTGAACAACATCTTCAATGACGGCGGCACGGTAAACACGGCTTATTCCCCGGGGCCAACCGCGACCATCGTGATGGCGGATACCGCGTTGAAAATCGGCGATACCTCGCTGGTCACCATCACGTTCAGCCGTGCGGTGAGCGGTCTCACCAACGCCGACCTGACGATCGCCAACGGCACCTTGACCGCTGTGAACAGCCTCGATGGCGGCATCACCTGGACCGCGACGTTCACGCCGACCACCAACATCACCGATGCGACCAACCTGATCACCCTCGACAACACAGGGGTGGTCGCGATCAACGACGGCTTGGCTGGCGCGGGCACCACCAACTCGGCCAATTACACGATCGACACCGTGCGGCCAACCGCAACCATTGTGGTCGCCGACACCGCGTTGAAAATCGGTGAAACCTCGCAGGTCACCATCACGTTCAGCGAGGCGGTCACCGGTTTCACCAACGCCGACCTGACCATCGCCAACGGCACCCTGAGCGCGGTCAGCAGCAGCGACGGCGGTGTCACCTGGTTCGCGAACTTCACACCCAGCGCGAGCATCACCGACACCACCAACCTGATCACCCTGGATAACACTGGCATCGCCGACCTGGCGGGCAACGCCGGCAGTGGCACCACGGATTCCAACAACTACGCCATCGACACGGTGCGGCCGACCGCTTCCATCGTGGTCGCGAACACTGCCCTGAGCATCGGTCAAACCAGCTCGGTGACCATCACCTTCAGCGAGGCGGTCACCGGGTTTACCAACGCCGACCTGAGCATTGCCAATGGCACCTTGAGCGCGGTGAGCAGCAGCGATGGCGGCATCACCTGGACCGCGACGTTCACGCCGACCGCGGGTGTCAATGACACCACCAACCTGATCACCTTGAACAACACCGGCATCAGCGACTTGGCAGGCAACACGGGCAGCGGCACCACTGATTCCAATAACTACGTCATTGACACCCAGCGCCCAACCGCGACGATCGTCGTGGCGGACAGCAGCCTGAAAATCGGCGAATCCTCACTGGTGACCATCACCTTCAGCGAAGCGGTGACCGGCTTCAGCAACGCCGACCTGACGATCGCCAACGGCACCCTGACCGCTGTGAACAGCCTTGATGGCGGCATCACCTGGACTGCGACGTTCACGCCGACCAGCAGCATCACCGACGCCACCAACCTGATCACCCAGGACAACACCGGCATTGCCGACCAGGCCGGCAACGCCGGCAGCGGCACCACTGATTCCAATAACTACGCCATTGATACCGTGCGGCCAACGGCGACGGTGGTGGTGGCCGACAGCGCGTTGAAAATCGGTGAAACCTCGCAGGTGACCATCACGTTCAGCGAGGCCGTCACCGGTTTCACCAACGCCGACCTGACCATCGCCAACGGCACCCTGAGCGCGGTCAGCAGCAGCGACGGCGGTATCACCTGGATCGCGACCTTCACACCCAGCGCGAGCATCACCGACACCACCAACCTGATCACCCTGGATAACACCGGCATTGCCGACCTGGCGGGCAACGCTGGCAGCGGCACCACCGACTCCAACAATTACGCCATCGACACCCAGCGCCCGACCGCGACCATCGTCATGGCCGACCCGGTGCTGAACGCCGGTGAAACCTCGCTGGTGACCATCACCTTCAGCGAAGCGGTCACCGGGTTTAACAACGCCGACCTGAGCATTGCCAATGGCACCTTGAGCGCGGTGAGCAGCAGCGATGGCGGTATCACCTGGACCGCCACCTTCACCCCGACCGCGGGTATCAACGACGCCACCAACCTGATCAGCCTGAACAATACGGGGGTGAGCGATCTGGCCGGTAACTCGGGCTCGGGCGTCACCAACTCGGCCAACTACAGCATCGACACCGTGGCGCCTACGGCGACCATCGTCGTGGCGAATCCGGCCTTGAACGTTGGCGCCAGCTCACTGGTGACCATCACCTTCAGTGAAGCGGTCACCGGGTTTACCAACGCCGACCTGACCGTCGCCAACGGCACCCTGAGCGCCGTGAACAGCGTCGACGGCGGCATTACCTGGACCGCGACGTTCACCCCTTCGAGCAATGTGACGGACGCCACCAACCTGATCACCCTGGACAACACGGGGGTGCAGGCGGCGACTTCGGGGAACGTCGGCAGCGGCAGTTCGGATTCCAACAACTACGCCGTCGATACCCAGCGGCCCACCGCCACGGTGGTGGTCAACGACAACGCGCTGGGGATTGGCGGCACGTCGTTGGTCACGATCACGTTCAGCGAGGCCGTCACTGGCTTCAGTTTGGCTGACATGACGGTCGACAACGGCGCGCTGTCGAATCTGTCGACCAGCGACAACATCACCTGGACCGCGACGCTGACGGCGGTGGCAGGCATCACCCAGGGCAACAACCATGTGGTCGTCGACAACACCGGCGTGGTCGACACCGCCGGCAACGCCGGTTCCGGCACCACCACCTCGAACGCCTATGCGGTCGACAGCCAGCGCCCGACCGCGATCATCGTGGTCGCCGATTCGGCCCTGAGCGCGGGTGAAACCTCGCTGGTGACCATCACCTTCAGCGAGGCGGTTACCGGTTTCACCAATGCTGACTTGAGCGTGCCCAATGGCACCCTGAGCGCCGTGAGCAGCAGCGACGGCGGTATCACCTGGACCGCCACCTTTACACCGACCGCAGGTGTCCACGACACCACCAACCTGATCAGCCTGAACAATACGGGCGTGAGCGACCTGGCCGGCAACGCCGGCACGGGCACCACCAACTCGGGTAACTTCACCATCGACACCGTGCGCCCAACCGCAACGATCGTCGTGGCCGACAGCAGCCTGAAAATCGGCGATACCTCGCTGGTCACCATCACCTTCAGCGAAGCGGTCACCGGCTTTACCAACGCCGACCTGACCATCGCCAACGGCACCTTGAGCAACGTGGCCAGCTTCGATGGCGGCATCACCTGGACCGCGACCTTCACGCCGACCACCAACATCACCGACGCCACCAACCTGATCACCCTGGACAATACCGGTGTCGCCAACGCCTCCGGCAACGCCGGCAGCGGCACCACCGACTCGAATAATTACGCGATGGATACCGCGCGTCCGACGGCCACCATCGTGGTCTCGGAAACGACGCTGAACATCGGTCAAACTTCGCTGGTGACCATCACCTTCAGCGAGGCGGTCACCGGGTTTACCAACGCCGACCTGAGCATTGCCAATGGCACCTTGAGCTCGGTGAGCAGCAGCGACGGCGGTATCACCTGGACCGCGACCTTGACCCCGCTCGCCAGCATCACCGACACCAGCAACGTGATCAGCCTGGACAACACCGGCGTCAATGACCTGGCGGGCAACGCTGGCAGCGGCACCACGGATTCGAGCAACTACGCCATCGACACCCAGCGCCCGACGGCAACCATCGTGGTCTCCGACGCGAGCTTGAGCGCCGGCGAAACCTCGGCGGTGACCATTACGTTCAGCGAGGCGGTCAGCGGTTTCACCAATGCCGACCTGAGCATCCCCAATGGCACCCTGAGCACCGTGAGCAGCAGCGACGGCGGTATCACCTGGACGGCCACCTTCACGCCGGACGTGGGCATCCGCGACACCACCAACCTGATCACCCTGAACAATACGGGGGTGAGCGACCTGGCCGGCAACGCTGGCGCGGGCACCACCAACTCGGCCAACTTCAGCATCGACACCGTGCTGCCGACGGCTACCATCGTGGTGGCGAATCCTGCGTTGAGCATCGGTGAAACCTCGCTGGTGACCATCACGTTCAGCGAAGCCGTCAGCGGTTTCACCAACGCCGACCTGACCATCGCCAACGGCACCCTGAGCGCCGTGACCAGCGGTGACGGCGGCATCACCTGGACTGCGACCTTCACCCCGACCAGCAGTATCACCGACGCCACCAACCTGATCACCCTGGACAACAGCGGCGTGGCCAACGCCTCCGGCAACGCCGGCAGCGGCAGCACCGACTCGAACAATTACGCGATTGATACCGTGCGTCCTACCGCGACCATCGTAGTGGCGGATACGGCCCTCAGCGTCGGTCAGACCTCGCAGGTGACCATCACCTTCAGCGAGGCGGTGAGCGGTTTCACCAATGCCGACCTGACCATCGCCAATGGCACCTTGAGCGCGGTGAGCAGCAGCGACGGCGGTATCACCTGGACAGCCACCTTTACCCCGACTGCCGGCATCACCGACACCACCAACCTGATCACCCTGGACAACACCGGCGTCGCCGACCTGGCGGGCAACGCCGGCTCCGGCACCACCGATTCCAACAACTACAGCGTCGACAGCCAGCGGCCGACAGCCACGATTGTCATGAGTGACAGCGACCTGCGTCCGGGCGAAACCTCGTTGGTGACCATCACCTTCAGCGAGGCCGTCACCGGCTTCGACAACAGCGACCTGAGCGTGGCCAATGGCAGCCTGAGCAACGTCAGCAGCAGCGACGGCGGCATCACCTGGACGGCAACGTTCACGCCGACCCTGAGTGTGACCGACGCCACCAACCTGATCGTGCTGAACAATACCGGCATCGCCGACCTGGCGGGCAACAGCGGCACCGGCACCACCAACTCCGCCAACTATGCGGTGAACACCGAGGTGCCGACGGCAACCATCGTGGTGGCCGACACGCAACTGAAGGCGGGCGAAACCTCCCAGGTGACCATCACCTTCAGCCAGGCCGTCAGCGGCTTTACCAACGCCGACCTGACCCTTGCCAACGGCAGCCTGAGTGCGGTGAGCAGCAGCGATGGCGGCGTCACCTGGACCGCGACGTTCACGCCGACCAGCAATATCACCGACACCAGCAACCTCATCGTGCTGGACAACAGCGGCGTGACGAATGCCTCGGGCAACAGTGGCGTCGGCACCACCGACTCCAACAACTACAGCATCGATACCCAGCGGCCGACCGCGACCATCACCGTGGCCGACGCCGTCCTCGGCATCGGGCAAACCACCACGGTCACCGTAACCTTCAGCGAAGCGGTCAGCGGTTTTGATTTGTCGGATCTGAGCGTGGCCAATGGCACGTTGTCCAACCTCGTCTCCAACGACGGCGGCAAGACCTGGACTGCCACCCTGACGCCGACCGTCGCGATTACCGACCCGACCAACCTGGTGGTGCTGGATGCCAGCCTGGTGAACGACGCAGCGGGCAACGCCGGTGCGGGCATCGCCATTTCCAACAACTATGCGCTCGACGCCGACCGGCCAACCGCGACGATCTCCGTGGCCAACCCGAACCTGACCGTCGGCCAGACCACCACCGTGACGTTCACCTTCAGTGAAAAAGTCAGTGGTTTTGACCTGGATGACTTGAGCGTGGCCAACGGCACCTTGTCCAACCTCGCCACCAGCGATGGCGGCAAGACCTGGACCGCCACCCTGACGCCGACGGCCAACCTCTTTGATCCGAGCAACTTCATCACCCTCGACACCAGCCTGGTGACGGATGCGGCGGGCAATGCCGGCAGCGGCTTCAGCAACTCCGGCAACTACGCGATCAATACCGTCGCGCTGACCGGCGACCCGCTGTTCCGTGTCACCGCCCCGACGGCGCCACCGGGGGCGCCGGACGCGCCGCTGCAACCGATCATCTTTGGCCTGCCCAGTGGCAACCTGGGCTCGCCGATTGGTTTCCCGGCGCTGTTCGAGCAGCGTGATTCGGGCGGCGGCTTGCCGCCGATCGGCAACATCTTTATCCGCAACAACGCTCTGGCGCCAAGCTATATCGCCCAGGTGTTCAGCACGGACGGCGGCAATGCGGCGGGTGCCTCCGGGTTCCTCGGGTTTGGCGGCGGCGATGGCGGGGTGTTTGGCTCAAGCACTTTATCGGGCCTGTTCAACCGCGAAACCCAGGGTGACGACGGTGGCTTCAAGGCCTTCGACAGCAAATCGATCCAAGGCTCGGGCGGCACGTTGGGGGCGCCGACCCTGGGTCAACAATTGCAGCAGATCAATGACGTACAACAACGCCAGGTGATTGATCTGGCGCATGCACTGCAACAGGTCGGTATCAACGAAATGCAGGCCTGATCACACTAAATTCAAGGCGCGGTAACAGGGGCAGTCCAAGGATGAATAAAAGTCATAAGTTGTTCGGCGCCAGCTTGCTGGCGCTGGCGATCAGCGGTTGTGCGGTCACCAGCAAGCCGATTGAACGTAGCGTCAGCGAGCAGCGCGCTCGCAGCGACCTGCAGGGCATGTACAAGGATCAGGAACCGCTGAGCGGCCCGTTGACCCTGCACCAGGCCATGGCCCGCGCGGTGAAGTACAACCTCGAAGGCCGTTTGAAGGTGATGGAAGAGGCGTTGGCCAAGCGTCAATCCGACCTCTCCAGCTTTGACATGCTGCCGCGCATGGCGCTGTCGGCCGGTTATGCCGGGCGCAACAACACCAACGCCTCCAGCAGCCAGAGTGTGCGTACCGGCACCCAGTCCCTGGAACCGTCCACCTCCCAGGACCGCGACCGTCGCGTGGCGGACCTGACCATGGTGTGGAACGTGCTTGACTTTGGCGTCAGCTACATCAGCGCCAAGCAGCAAGGCGACCAACGCCTGATCATCCAGGAACGCCGCCGCAAGGTGATCAACACCATCGTCCAGGACGTGCGCTCGGCCTACTGGCGCGCCGTGGCGGCCGAACGTTTGCTCGGCCAGATCGACAGCCTGATGGCCCGCGTCGACCAGGCCCAGAGCAACAGCCAAAGCATGAGCGAGCAACGCATCGGCGACCCGGTGCAAGCCCTCGGCTACCAGCGTTCACTGATCGAGGCCACGCGCCAATTGCAGGAGCAGCGCCGCGCGTTGTCCCTGGCCAAGACCGAGCTGGCGACCTTGATCAACCTGCCCATGGGCACCGAGCTCAAGCTGGCCACGCCGGACGACTACAGCGTGCCGCAACTGAAGGTCAACCTCGCCAGCCTGGAACAGGAAGCCCTGGCCAACCGTCCTGAGCTGCGCGAGCAGGACTACCAGACCCGCATCAGCGCCGCCGAAACCCGCAAAGCCATGCTGCGCTTGCTGCCGGGCCTGGAATTCAGCGCCGGCGGGCATTACGACAGCAACTCGTTCCTGGTGGACAACCGCTGGGCCGACTACGGTGCCAAGGTCACCTGGAACCTGTTCAACGTGATCTCGGCCCCGGCCGCCATCGACGTGGCCAAGGCCGGCGAAGAAGTCGCCACCGCCCGCCGCCAGGCGATGTCCATCGCGGTGCTGGCGCAGATCTACGTGGCCAACGCCAACTACCAAGACGCCGTGCGTCAGTTCAAGACCAACGAGCAACTGGCGAATATCGACGGGCAGATCCTCACCCAATTGCGCAACCGTCACCAAGCTGCTGGTCTCGGCGAGCTCGACCTGATCCAGGGCGAACTCAACACCCTTCAAGCCGACCTGCGCCGCGACCTGGCCTACGCCGACCTGCGCAACGCCTACGGCCAGATCTTCGCCAGCGCCGGTCTCGACCCGCTGCCCGAGCAACTGGACTCCGACCGCGTGCAGAGCATCGCCACCGCCCTGGCCGGTCGCGAGTCGGCGTGGGCGGCGGGCAACATCGCCGCGCCGGTGGCGCCTGCCGTCGTCAAGTAATCGGCTGGTGCTGACGGCGAGTCGCACTCGCCGTCAGCGTATCGGTGCGTCGAGCGGTCGTGGCAGGGCGTGCATCTGGGCTAGACTCGGGTGACTCATCTTCTTAGGAATCTGTCATGGAATCGCCTGTGCATAGCTTGTCGTCGTTGTTCAAGCAGTTGGGACTGCCGGATGACGCGCAGAGTATCGATAAATTCTTGGCGGTTCATTCGCCGCTCAAACCCGAGCTGGAACTGGCCGATGCGTTTTTCTGGACGCCCAGCCAGAGTGCGTTTTTGCGTGAGGAGAAACGCAAGGATGCGGATTGGGCTGAGTTGGTGGATGAGTTGGACGTGTTGTTGAGGAAGGGACGGGGGGTGTAAAAAACTTCGCGTCAACCGCAAAAGTTGAAAAAAACCGGGCTTTAATCGCGCAAGTGAACTTTTTCTGAGGTTGCGCGATGTCTCCCGCAAAAGTGTTTCAAAACTTGACGGCCTTCCGTTCATCCACCATATTGATAGTTAGCAAACTAACTGTATGCGAACTATCCAGTGCCTCAATCCCTCGAACAACTTCACATGAACCTCAGCAGCAGCATGGTGGTGGGCGCCCGTAACTGGCGCAAAATCTGCCAGACCACGCTGGTGAGCTACGGCATTTCCGAAGCCTGCGCGGTGCCGCTGTTGATGATCGGCCGCCTGGGCGACGGTGTGCATCAGGTAACAGTCGCCCAGGCTTCGGGGATGGAGAGCCCGTCGCTGGTGCGCCTACTCGACCAGTTGTGCAACGGCGGCTACGTGTGCCGCACCGAAGACATTCACGACCGCCGCGCCAAGGCCCTGAGCCTCACCGAGCGTGGCCGTGAACTGGTGCAGGCGGTGGAAGTGCAACTGGTGCGCCTGCGCAAGGAAGTCCTGGCGGACATCGCCCCCGACGATATGGCAGCCGCCTTGCGCGTGCTGCGGGCCTTCGAGGCGGCGAGCCTTTGAACGGATTCTTTACCGGTTTCCCGCCTGCCCGCGACTGGTTCTACGGTGTGCGCACCTTCGCCGCCTCGATGATCGCGCTGTACATCGCCATGCTCATGCAGATGCCGCGCCCCTATTGGGCGATGGCCACCGTGTACATCGTCTCCAGCCCGTTTGTCGGCCCCACCAGTTCCAAGGCGTTGTACCGCGCCATCGGCACCCTGATGGGCGCGGCGGCGGCGGTGTTTTTTGTGCCGATGTTCGTGCAGTCGCCCTATGTGCTGGTGGTGGTGATTGCCTTGTGGACCGGCATCTTGCTGTTCCTCTCCATGCACCTGCGCACCGCCAACAACTATGCGCTGATGCTGGCCGGCTACACCTTGCCGCTGATCGCCCTGCCGGTGGTGGATAACCCGCTGGCCGTGTGGGACGTGGCCGAAGCGCGCACCGAAGAAATCTTCCTCGGCATCGCCGTCGCCGCCGTGGTCGGCGCGATGTTCTGGCCACGCCGCCTGGCGCCGGTGTTCGATGGCTCGGTGAGCAAATGGTTTGCCGACGCCCAGGTCTACAGCCAACGCTTTCTGACACGCAACGTCACGCCAGAAGAGGTCAGCAGCCTGCGCGGCGGTATGGTCGCCACCTTCAACACCCTGGAGCTGATGATCGGCCAGTTGCCCCATGAAGGCGCGCGGCCGCAGACGGTGCGCAACACCAAGGAACTGCGCGGGCGCATGATTCACCTGCTGCCTGTGGTGGAAGAACTCGACGACGCGCTCTACGCCGTCGAACAGCGTGCGCCGCAGTACCTCGAGCAACTGACGCCGCTGTTGGAAGCCTCCAACCAGTGGCTGCAAAGCAGCGCAGAAAACCCCACGCTGGACAGCTGGCGCGCCCTGCGCGACCAACTCGAAGCCCTGCAACCCAGCGGCGAAGCGCTGGACGAACGCCACACGCTGCTGTTCTCCAACGCCCTCTATCGCCTCGGCGAATGGATCGACCTGTGGCAAGACTGCCGCAGCCTGCAAGCTGCCATCGCCTGCGAAAGCCAGGTTACCTGGCGCGCCGTTTACCGCCACTGGCGCCTCGGTCGCCTGACCCCGTTCCTCGACCGTGGCCTGATGTTCTACTCGGCGTTTTCCACCGTCACCGCGATCATCGTCGCCTCGGTATTGTGGATTCTCTTGGGCTGGACCGACGGCGGCAGCGCGGTGATCCTCGCCGCCGTGGCGTGCAGCTTTTTCGCCTCGATGGACGACCCCGCGCCGCAGATCTACCGATTTTTTTTCTGGACCGCGATGTCGGTGCTCTTCGCCAGCCTTTATCTGTTTTTGGTGCTGCCCAACCTGCACGATTTTCCGATGCTGGTGCTGGCGTTCGCGTTGCCGTTCATCTGCATCGGCACGCTCACCGTGCAGCCGCGTTTCTACCTGGGCATGCTGCTGACGCTGGTCAACACCTCGTCGTTCATCAGCATCCAAGGGGCGTATGACGCGGACTTCCTCAACTTCGCCAACGTCAACCTGGCCGGGCCCGTAGGCTTGTTGTTCGCGTTTGTGTGGACCCTGATCGCGCGGCCTTTCGGTGCCGAGCTGGCGGCCAAGCGCCTGACCCGTTTCAGCTGGCACGACATCGTCGGCATGACTGAACCGGCGACCCTCAACGAACACCGTCACCTCGCCGCGCAAATGCTCGACCGCCTGATGCAGCACCTGCCGCGCCTGGCGATCATCGGCCAGGACACCGGCATTGCCCTGCGTGACCTGCGCGTGGCGCTGAACCTGCTCGACCTGCTGGCCTACTCGCCGCGCATCCTTGGCGTGCCACGGGTGCTGCTCAACCAGGTGGTCGAAGGTGTCGGCGGTTACTTCAAGGCCTGCCTCAAGGCCGGTGAACGCTTGCCCGCGCCGAGCGGTCTGCTGATGACCCTCGACCGCACGCGTCGTGCGCTCAACGGCCAGGGCCTGCAAGACGAAGACGATACCCGCGTGCACCTGCTGCACGCACTGGCCGGCCTGCGCCTGGCGTTGTTGCCCGGTGTGGAGTTCATTGGCGGCGCCGAGATGCAAGCGCCGCTACCCGATGGAGCGCCTTTATGATCGGTGATCTGGATATCAGCGGGGTGTTCCTGCCCACGCTGCTGGTGCTGATGGGCATTACGTACGTGTTGTTTCTGGTGGTGCACGGGTTGTTGACCCGTCTCCACTTCTACCGCCTGGTCTGGCACCGGGCATTGTTCAACGTGGGGCTCTACGCGCTGTTGCTGGGCGCGGTGGACTCACTCAGTCGATACCTGATGACATGAAAAAACCGTTTTTGACCATCGGCCGTGTAGTCCTCACGTTGTTGATCGTGACCTTTGCGGTCGTCGTGGTGTGGCGCATGGTCATGTACTACATGTTTGCGCCGTGGACCCGCGACGGGCACATCCGCGCCGACATCGTGCAGATCGCCCCGGATGTGTCCGGGCTGATCCAGCAAGTCGAGGTGCGTGACAACCAACTGGTGACCAAGGGCCAGGTGCTCTTCGCCGTCGACCAGGACCGCTTCAAGCTGGCCCTGCGCCAAGCCCAGGCCGCCGTCGCCGACCGCCAGGAAACCCTGGCCCAGGCCAACCGCGAATACAAACGCAACCGTGGCCTGGGCAACCTGGTGCCGAGCGAGCAGCTGGAAGAAAGCCAGTCCCGCGTTGCCCGTGCCCAATCGGCGCTGGCTGAAGCGCAGGTGACGGTGGACGCCGCCCAGCTCAACCTCGACCGCTCGGTGATCCGCAGCCCGGTGGACGGCTACGTCAACGACCGTGCGCCGCGCAGCCAGGAGTTTGTCACCGCCGGGCGTCCGGTGTTGTCGGTGGTGGACAGCAATTCGTTCCACATCGACGGTTACTTCGAAGAAACCAAGCTCGACGGCATCCACGTCGGCATGGGCGTGGACATTCGAGTGGTCGGCGACAACGCCCGTTTGCACGGGCATGTGCAGAGCATCGTCGCCGGTATCGAGGACCGTGACCGCAGCAGCGGCGCCAACCTGTTGCCCAACGTCAACCCGGCGTTCAGCTGGGTGCGCCTGGCCCAGCGGATTCCGGTGCGCATCGCGTTTGACGAGGTGCCGGCAGACTTCCGCATGATCGCCGGACGCACGGCCACGGTGTCGATCATTGGAGACAAGCCATGAAGCAACGGCTGGCCATCACTGCGCTGGGGTTGTTGCTGTCGGCCTGCCAGGCGGTGGGCCCGGATTACAAACTGCCGGATGCAGCGGCGGTGAAGCGCGGCGATCTGCAAGGGCAGCTCGCGGGCGAGGGCCACAATGTGGTGTCGGCGCCGGTGCCGGCCGACTGGTGGAAACTGTACAACGACGCGCGCCTGGACGAACTGGTGCGCCAGGCCATGGCCTCCAACACCGATCTGCGCGTGGCCGCCGCCAACCTGCAGCGTTCGCGGTATCAGGTGCAGCAGGCGGAATCCGCCGGTGGCTGGAATGCCGGGGTGAAGGCCGAGGCCCAGCGCTTGCAGGAATCCGGCGAGGCGTTCTTGCTGGCAGACAAAGTGCCGGTGGCGAACATCGGCAGTGTCGGCATCAGCACGTCGTACCAGTTCGACCTGTGGGGCACCTTGCAGCGCGGGATCGAAAGCGCCCAGGCCAGTGCTGATGCCGCCCAGGCCGCCGCCGATATTGCGCGCATCACCCTGGTGGCGGACGTGGTGCGTTCCTACACCCAGGTCTGCGCGGCCAACGAAGAACTGGCGATTGCCAACGAGTCCCTGCAACTGCAAGCCCAGAGCACCACCCTGACCCAGCGCCTGCGCGACGCCGGGCGCGGCGATGAAACCCAGGTGACCCGCTCGCAAACCCAATACAAATCCTTGCGCGCCGACATGCCGCGCTACGAAGCGGCGCGCCAGGCCGGTCTGTTCCGTCTGTCGATGCTGCTGGCCAAGCCGGTGGATCAATTGCCGGCGGGCACCGGCAGCTGTGCCGAGCTGCCACACATCGCCCAGTTACTGCCGGTGGGCGACGGCGCCGCGCTGCTCAAGCGGCGTCCCGATGTGCGCCAGGCTGAACGCCAGTTGGCGGCAGCGACGGCGCGTATCGGCGTGGCCACCGGCGCGCTGTACCCGGACATCAGCATCGGCGCCACGGTCGGCACCGTCGGCATTCTGGAAAACCTCGGCACTGCACCGACCAACCGCTGGGGTTTCGGCCCGTTGATCAGCTGGACCGTGCCGACCAACGGCGCCCGCGCACGTATCCACGAAGCCGAAGCCGCGACCCAGGGCGCCCTGGCGCATTTCGACGGGGTGGTGCTCAACGCCATCCGCGAAACCCAGACGGGCCTGGCGCAATACACCGCGCAGTTGCAGCGTCGCGACGCCTTGAACGAAGCCGGCGAGTCGGCCAAGGAAGCGGCGGACCAGACGCACCGCTTCTTCCAGGCCGGCCGCGCGTCGTTCCTCGCCGACCTGCAAGCCACCCGCACCTACACCGATGTACGGGCGCAACTGGCGGCGGCGAACACCCAGGTTGCCATGAGCCAGATCGATCTGTTCCTGGCCTTGGGCGGCGGTTGGGAAAGCGGACGAACGCAAGCGGCGCAAGCCAGCAAACCCTGAGCGAATAGCTATGCTTTGTCAGGTGAACGCCGTGGCTTTTCAGGCAACGGCGCTCACCTGACACTGCTCGCGTTTGCTCATGGGGATTCCAATAATGAAAAACCCTTATGCTCCCGCTTTCTGGTGCGTGTTCTTCGCACTGGTGTTGTTATCGGCTGCCTACTTCTATGGCGTCATGCTCGCCCATCAAATCGACAAGGCCATGGTGTTCCTCGACAGCGCCTGCCTGGTGATCGGTACCTTGTCCATCGGCGTGGTGGCCTGGGCGTCCTACCAGAACCATCGGATCAAACGTCGGCTGCTCGAACAGGGCAAGACCCGCGTGGCGATCTGGGACACCAAGGTCGCCCTGCGCCGCGTCGAAACCGTGTTCGACCGCTATTTCTGGGGCAGCTACTGGCAGCCTGGGCGCACCTTCCAGGAAGTCATGGGTGAACTCACCGGCACGCCCCTGGAAAAAAGCCTCGAAGCCCTGAAAAAACAGTGCGTGGCCCTGGATCAGCAAGTCGCCGACGGTAGGCATTGGCTGAATAATGCGCGGGAATTGTCCGACGTCGCCGCGCAAATGGCGCGGGAGCGCTACCAACTGGACTTCTGCGACCCCAAGGCCGACACCCCCGGCAATGCGGTGATCCACCGCGAGTTTGAGGTGCTGGTGTACACCTGGACGGCGCGTTTGAAGAGTTTTGATCACCAGCTCGATGAGATCGACTCGGAATATTCGTGAACCATCTGCTGGCCTGACCCCTCTGAAAAGCTGGGCCGTTCGCGGCCGCCAGTGCTAATCTTCCCCCGCTTTTGGCGGGCTTGAGCCAACCCTTTCAGGGTTCAAGGAAGACAGCCCACTTCTCACAGGATTTGATCAGGTCACTTCATGAATAAGCCAGCCGTAGTTCTTTTGGGTTTTGTTGTCGCCGTTGGCGTCGTCAGTGCAGGCGGTGCCTGGTACACCGGCAAGCAGTTGGAGCCGGTGCTGCAAACGGCGGTGCAGGACGCCAACAAGGAACTGCAACGTTCCATGGCCGGCGTCGACGGGCGTCTGGACCTGGAGCTGGTCTCCCTCGACCGTGGCTTGTTCAGCAGTACCGCGCACTATCGCCTCAAGGCCCAGGGCTCGTTCTTCGGTGAGCAGAACCCGAACCCGGAACTGCTCTTCGTCGACCACATCGAACACGGCCCGCTGCCGTTCTCGCGTCTGGTGTCGCTGAAGTGGCTGCCGGTCATGGCCACCAGTCACTACGCGCTGGAAAAGAACGCCACCACCGAAAAATGGTTCGCCGCCGCCAAAGACGTGTCGCCGCTCAAGGGCGTGGCCAATATCGGCTACAGCCGTTCGGTCAGCGGTAATCTCGAATTGCTGCCACTGGAGTACAAGGACGACACGTCCAGCGCCAGCTTCTCCGGTCTGAACCTGGACTTCGACAGCAGCGCCGAAGGCAAGAAGGTCAAGGTCGACGGCTTCATGAACAGCCTCAAGCTGAACGCCGTCGATGGCAACGGCACGCCCTTTGCCGCCGACCTGTCCGGCCTGACCGTGGCCAGCAACCTGGAAAAATCCACCTTCGGCTTCTACACCGGGCAGAACACCGTTGAACTGACCGACACCAAGCTGACCTTCGGCCCGCAACAAACCGTGCTGACCCTCAAGGGCTTCGAGCAGAAAGACACCAGCGACGTCAAAGACAACAACATGGCTGGCCGCGTCGACTACAAGATCGACGCGATCGGCTTCCAGGGCAAACCGGTCGGCTCCGCCGCCATGGCCGTGAGCGTGAAGAACATCGACGTGCCGTCGGGCCTGCTGCTGACCAAGCTGTACCAGGACAAGATGCAGCCGGTGCAAGCCGCCGCCGCTGCCGGGCAACCGGTGCCGGAACTGCAACTGACCGAAGCCGAGCAGACCCTGGCCGAAGCCAACGTCAACCAACTGCTGGCCGCCAAGCCGCAAGTGGCGCTGGAAAACCTGTCGCTGAAAACCGCCCACGGCGAAAGCAAGTTCAACCTGGTCCTGGACCTGGCCAAGCCTGCGTCCATGGAGCTGCCACCTGTTGAGCTGGGCAAGCAGATCATTGCGTTGCTGGATGCCAACCTGACCCTGTCCAAGCCCATGATCGCCGACATCGCCGCCCTGCAAGCCCAGGCCGGTGGCGTGACCGATCCGAAAGCCGTCGAGCAGCAAGCGCAGATGGCTTCTGAAATGGTCAGCGGCATGGCCGTCGGCACCCAACTGGCGACCCTGGTCGGCAATGACGTGGTGTCCCAGTTGCACTACGCCAACAACGAAGTGACCTTCAACGGCCAGAAGATGAGCGTTGAGCAATTCATTGGTTTCGTGTTGGCCAAAGCCGGTGCGGTGAGCGGCGCGCAGTAAAAATTTCGCCATCACCCGCAAATAAATAATGGGGGGCGGGCGTGCGTGTGAACGGGGTCAAACAGTCGACACTGACCCCGTTATCACAGGTAAGTCCGTCCCCCCATTGGCTTTTCAGATTCCCCACCAATTCTGAACAATTGTTATGAATTGGCCTTTTCCCTACTTTCCTAAGGGATAGTTCCTACAGGAAAGCTAGGTCGGGTCACTAGACGCCGACACCCTGATGCAAATCGCTCAGGACCACCTATCGTTACAGCTTTCCGTGTGTAAGGAAGCTCACGATATGCTGCGAAACCTACCACTCAGTGCTTCAGGCCGGTTGCGACTGCTCATCGGGGCAGCCTTGTGCAGCCAGTTATTGGTGCCAGCCTTCGCCGTGGCCGACCCTGCCTACGATGCCCTGATCATTCAGGCCCGCAACGGCAATTTCACGCCGGCCCTGACTCAATTGCGCCAGTTGCCTGCCGAGCGCCAGACGCCGGGCCAGATCAGTGATCACCTGGTTATCGCCGGTTGGGCAGGGCAGGATACCGAAGTGCTCAAGGTGTACGAGGCTCAGGGTGAAAATCGCACCTTGACGCCCCAGGCGCTCGCCACCGTGGCGCGCACCTATCGCAATCAGAAGCAGTGGGCGCAAGCCGAGGCGGTGTATCGCCAGGCGCTGCTGCGTGACCCGAACAATGTCGACCTGCAACTGGGCCTGGCCCTGACCCAGGCCGACGGCGGCAACATCACCGAAGCCGTGCAGCGCACTCGTGCGCTGGTGGCAGCCAAGCCCGATGATCCGAACCGGCGCATGGCCCTGGGCTACGCGCTGACCCGCGCGGGCTTCAACTATGACGCGCTGTTCGAGTTCGACCAGGCCTTCCTGCATGCCGGGGATAAACCGGAAGTTGCCCGCGAATACATCGTCGCCTTGCAAAAGGCCCGCATGCCGGAACCGGCCCTGCGCCTGTCGGCCAAGCGCCCGGGCCTGGTCGACCCGGTGACCCAGCGTCGCCTGGAAGGTGACCTCGCCGCCGAACGCGTGCGCATGGCCGAGTTCGCCACGCGTTCGGAAAACGAACGCTATGTCGTCGCCGACCGTGCCCTGCAGGACTACGACAAACTGCTCGCCCGCTGGACCCCGGACGCCAGCGCCCACGACGACGTAGTGCGCTGGCGCATCGACCGCCTGGGTGCGCTCAAGGCCCGCGCACGTACCGCCGAAGTGATCCGCGAGTACGAAACCCTCACCGCCGAAGGCGTGCAATTGCCCACCTATGCCGTGCGTTGGGTGGCCGCGTCCTACCTCGATCAGCGCCAGCCGGAGAAATCCGAGCCGCTGTATCGTCAGGCCCTGAGTGCGCCGGATGCCGAGCCGGATGATCGGGTCGAAGACACCACGGCGCTGTTCTACGCCTTGCAGGAAAGCGACAGGGGCACAGAGGCGGTCGAAGTCGCCAAAGGCCTCGCCACCAGCCAGAAGCCACGGGTTGAACTCAAAGGCTTGCCCATCGGCAATCCCAACGACGCCTGGATGGATGCGCAACAACTGTCGGCCCAGTCCGGCGTGTACGGCGGCGACCTGCCGGGCAGCGAGTCCAGCCTGGACGCGTTGGTCGACAAGGCCCCAGGCAACGTCGGCCTGCGCCTGGCCCAGGCCGACATGTACCGCGCCCGCGACTTGCCACGGCGCGCCGAAGGCATTCTCAAGGAAACCGAAGCCCAGGTGCCGCGTGACATCGGCCTGGAAGTCAGCCAGGCCTACACCGCGATGGATTTGCAGGAGTGGCGCCAGCTCGACGTGCTCACCGACGACGTGCTCGCTCGCAACCCGGACAGCCGTCAGGTGCAGCGTCTGAGCCGGTTGCGCGATGTGCACGACATGGCCGAGCTGCGCGTCGAGGCCTACACCGGCAAGAGCTTTGGCGGCGGTAGCGACAGCGCGGCCGGTGCCGTCTCGGGCAGCCGTGACTGGGGCATTGAAAGCCGTATCTACACGCCGCCGATTGACGAAGACTGGCGCCTGTTCGCCGGTGCCGGTTACGCCACCGCCGACTTTGAAGAAGGCACGGGCCATCACCGCTGGCAGACCGTGGGCGTCGAACGGCGTACCCGCGACATGACCCTGGAGGCCGAAGTTTCCAACCATTCCTACGGCGATGGCAGCAAGCAAGGTGCCGCGGTGTCGATTGCCCGTGACATCAACGACAACTGGCAATACGGCGGTAGCCTCGGTTATCTGCTGTCCACCACGCCACTGCGGGCGTTGAATGCCGGCATCACCGCCAACGGCGGCAGCGGTTTTGTGCGCTGGCGCGCCAATGAAAGCCGCGAGTGGAAACTGACCCTCAGCCCGTCCCATTTCAGTGACGGCAACGACCGTTTCGAAGCCCTGCTCAGCGGCCGCGAAGGCCTCTACAGCTCACCACGGGTGCAAGTGGACCTGGGCCTGGAGGTCGGCGCCAGCCGCAACAGCAAGGAAGACACGGTGTACTTCAACCCGAAGTCGGACTTCACCGTGCTGCCGGTCATCAACATCAATCATGTGCTCTATCACCGCTACGAGACTCAGTGGAGTCAGCAGTTCCAGGTCGGTGCGGGTACCTATAGCCAGCAGGATTATTCCACCGGCGGCATCGGGCTGGTGGGCTACGGCCAACGCTACCGCTGGAACGACGTGCTGGAAGCCGGTGCCAACCTGAGCCTGATCAGCCGACCTTACGACGGCAATCGCGAACGCGATCTGCGCCTGCTCGTCGACCTCACTTACCGTTTCTAGAAGAGCCTGACCATGACCGTCCTCAGCCGTTGCTTGTTGATCCTGGGCGTAATGCTGGCCAGTGCCTGTGCCCAGCAACCCGCGCCTTTCACCCCACCCGCCGAGCGGCCGATCGCGCCCAACGAATTGCCGTGGCCGAAGAACCACTTC
The DNA here is from genome assembly GCF_057835125.1 of Pseudomonas sp. GL_117. Lineage (NCBI taxonomy): Bacteria > Pseudomonadati > Pseudomonadota > Gammaproteobacteria > Pseudomonadales > Pseudomonadaceae > Pseudomonas > Pseudomonas sp. GL_117. Next base: position 186,554 of record NZ_CM174418.1, read on the forward strand.
TTGGGCATTGCCTACCACGACGTCGAGGACCGCGACCCCGATCAGGCGGTGGTGGCGGTACGCACCGAACGTTTGATCGAGCAGTTGGCCTGGCTGCGCGAGAACGGCTACCAGGCGGTCAGCGTCGATCAGATCCTCGCCGCCCGCCGTGGCGGCACACCGTTGCCGCCCAAAGCCATCATGCTCAGCTTCGATGACGGCTATTCAAGCTTCTACACCCGCGTGATGCCGATTCTGCGCGCCTATAACTGGCATGCCGTGCTGGCGCCGGTGGGCTACTGGATCGATACGCCGCTGGATAAACCCGTGGATTTTGCCGGTGTGCCACGTCCACGGGGTGAATTCCTGACCTGGCAGCAGATCCGTGAAGTGTCGCAGTCCGGTCTGGTGGAAGTGGCCGCGCACACCGATGCCAGCCACACCGGGATCCTCGCCAACCCCCAGGGCAACCTGGAACCGGCGGCGGCCTCGCTGCGTTATGACCCGGCCACCGGCCGCTACGAAACCCAGGCGCAGTTCCAGGCGCGGATGCGTGCGGACGTCACGGCTATCTCCAACAAGATCCAGGCCGTCACCGGCAAAAAACCACGGGTATGGGTGTGGCCATACGGCGCCGCCAAAGGCACCACGTTGTCGATCGTCGCCGAACAGGGCTACCAGATGGCCCTGACCCTGGAAGACGGCCTCGACAACCTCGGCGACCTGATGAACAGCCCGCGCTTTCTGGTGGCCTCCGACCCGGACGGCGAGCACTTCGCCAACAGCATGGTCGCGGTGCAAACCCCGGCGCCGCTGCGGGTGATGCATGTGGACCTGGACAACGTGTATGACCCGGACGCAGCCCAGCAAGCGCGCAACCTCGACCAGTTGGTGCAGCGCGTGTTGGACATGGGCGCAAGCACGGTCTTCCTGCAAGCCTTCGCCGACCCCAAGGGTGACGGCCTGGTGCACTCGGTGTACTTCCCCAACCGTCACCTGCCGGTGCGCGCCGACCTGTTCAACCGCGTTGCCTGGCAACTGCACACCCGTGCCCATGCCGCCGTGTATGCGTGGATGCCGGTGCTGAGTTTCGCCCTCGATCCCAAGCTGCCGCGCGTGACGCGCTGGGACCCGAAAACCGGGCAAATCGGCCTCGACCCGGATCAATACCAGCGCCTGTCGCCGTTCGACCCGCAGGTGCGCAAGATCATCGGCGAGATCTACGAGGACCTGGCGCGCAACAGTGCCATCGATGGCGTGCTGTATCACGACGACGCGGTGTTCAATGATTTCGAAGATGCCAGCCCCGCCGCGCTCAAGGCCTATGTCGCGCAAGGCTTGCCCGGCAGCATCCAAGCCCTGCGCGCCGACCCGGCCGTGATGCAGCGCTGGACCCGTTTCAAGAGCCGCTACCTGATCGACTTCACCAATGAGCTGACCGGCAAAGTCCGCGCCATTGCCGGGCCGCAGGTGCTGACTGCGCGCAATATCTTCGCCGAGCCGATGCTCAATCCGCAGAGCGAAGCCTGGTTCGCACAGAACCTCGATGATTTCCTCCAGACCTACGACTGGACCGCGCCGATGGCCATGCCGTTGATGGAAGGCCAGGAGTACAAGACGTCCAACGCCTGGCTGGAAAAACTGGTCGCCACGGTCAAGGCGCGCCCCGGTGCGCTGAACAAAACCGTGTTTGAACTGCAAGCCAAAGACTGGCGCACCAAGGCCGCGCCGGACATTGACAGCGACCAGATGGCGCAATGGATGGGTGTACTCAAGCGCCAGGGGGTCACCAGTTTTGGCTACTACCCGGACAACTTCCTGGAAAACTCCCCGGACCTGAAGACCGTGCGTCCGGCCCTTTCCAATCAATGGAACCCTTGACCATGTTCGACAGAATCCTGGCTATATTCGTACTGGCGCTGGTATTGGGCGTGCCCCTGGGCCTGATCTTCCTGGTCACCGGGCAGTTCCTGATGGACTTCGTGTTCTTCTACCCGCTGTTCATGTCGGCACTGTGGATCGCCGGCGGCCTGTATTTCTGGCTGCACTGGGAGCGCCACTGGCCGTGGGAAGAAGACACCCCGGCGCCGACCCTGGCCGGCAACCCGCTGATCTCGATCATCATCCCCTGCTACAACGAGGGCGATAACGCGGCCGAGACCATCCATGCGGCGTTGGACCAGGTCTACCCGAACATCGAAGTGATCGCGGTCAACGACGGCTCCAAGGACAACACCGCCGCCGTGCTCGATGCCCTCGCCCTGGAACACCCGCGCCTGCGCGTGTTGCACCTGGCGCAGAACCAGGGCAAGGCGGTGGCCTTGCGCATGGGCGCCGTGGCAGCGCGCAGCGAGTTCCTGGTGTGCATCGACGGCGATGCATTGCTCGACCGCAATGCGGCGGCCTATATGGTGGCGCCGATGCTCGACAACCCACGCCTGGGCGCGGTGACCGGCAACCCGCGCATTCGTACGCGGTCGACCTTGATCGGGCGGGTGCAGGTGGGCGAGTTCTCCTCGATCATCGGTTTGATCAAGCGTACGCAGCGGGTGTTCGGGCGCATCTTCACGGTGTCCGGTGTGGTGGTGGCGTTCCGTAAGAAGGCGCTGGACCGCATCGACTACTGGAGCACCGACATGATCACCGAGGACATCGACGTCAGCTGGAAGCTACAACTCGATCACTGGGCGATCTTCTACGAGCCGCGTGCGCTGTGCTGGATCCTGATGCCGGAAACCGTCGGCGGCCTGTGGAAACAGCGCCTGCGCTGGGCCCAGGGCGGCGCCGAAGTGCTGTTCAAGAACATCCGTGGCATCTGGCAATGGCGCCATCGCTACCTGTGGCCGCTGTTGTTCGAATACTGCCTGTCCACCGGCTGGGCGTTCACCTTCCTGCTCTCGGTGATCTTCTGGGGCCTGGGCAAGTTCATGGTGCTGCCACCGGCGATTGCCGTGGACTCCCTGGTGCCCCCGGCGTTTACCGGCCTGGTGCTGGCGATGGTGTGCCTGGTGCAGTTTGCCGTGAGCATCCTGATTGACCGGCGCTACGAAAAAGACCTGTGGAAAACCCTGTTCTGGACCGTGTGGTATCCGATGGTGTTCTGGCTGGTCAGCTTGTTCACTACATTGGTCAGCTTTCCCAAGGTGCTGTTCAACCAGCACCAGAAGCGCGCGCGCTGGGTCAGCCCGGATCGTGGGATCAAACCCGCCAACGAGGAGGTGTGATCATGAAACTGGTCAGAACTCGCCAAAACACCGTGATGTGGATCGTCGATGTGGTGCTGACCCTGGCCGCCTGGGCCGGGTTGATCTGGCTGCTGGCACGCGGGATCGGCGCGATGCTCGAGACCCACGGCGGGCCGCGCATCGAGGCGCCCATCTTTGCGGCGCTCAACACCTTGCAGATCTATCTGTGGATCGCGCTGTTCAACGCGCTGATCCTGGTCACCTGGGCGCGCTACCAGCAACGCAAAGGCCGCAAATTCGCCCAGCGCCGCGCCGAGGCCAACGCGCTCAGCGACACGCACCTCAGCGAGAGCTTCAAGCTCGGCGCGGGTGATCTGGAACAACTGCGCAAACCCGGTGTGCTGGTGATCCACAACGACGAAGAGGGCGGTGTGGAAGAAGTGAAATCCCACGTCTCCCGCGACGTGGAAAAACCCACATTGACCCTGGTGCCCGGCCAGGATCGCAACAAAGACGCCAGTTGATCCAAGCCTGTAGTGAGCGGGCTTGCCCGCGCTGGGCGGCGCAGCCGCCCCAGGTCCAGACACCTCGGTCTTTCTGAAACACCGCGGCGTCCCGTTTGGGGCGGCTGCGCCGCCCAGCGCGGGGCAAGCCCGCTCACTACAGTCCCGTCGGGTTTCTGGCTTATTTGTCGGGGTTCATTCTGGATTTCGGCAAGGCGACCTAGATCAGGCCATAGCCAAACCTCCTCAAAGCGGCCCTCTGGCCCAGTGCTCAGTCGCTTGACCGCTCAGGTGAGGCAGAACCTCACGCGCCGGGTCTGCGACCCCGTTCACAAACCCAGCTCCCACCTCTACACCATTTGAACATTTCGTTTATCCCGGGGTCTCTACCCCGCCCGCCCACAAGCGGTCGGGCTGCATGGACTGCAGCGTTTTCAAATGACATTAAGGATTGATGTGAACCTCTCCCCTCTATTCCCCTGCCTGCCACCGCCCCTTGCGGTGCGTCTTCGTGCGTCTGGGTTTTAGGCGGGCACCTGGGGGGAATGCACGCGGATCAATTGATCCATTCACTCGTTTTACCTACTGCCGTCGGGCGTATTGGCGGCAATGACCCGTAGTTCATGGAGTTAGAAATGAAGCGCAAGCCGTTCCAGAAAACCCTGTTGGCTCTCATGGTCGGCGCGATCAGCACCCAGGTGCTGGCCGTGGAGTTCGACCTGGGGCAGGGCAAGAATATTTGGGCCAGTGAGACCTTCAATGAGCCTGTGACCATCACCGGGCAGCTCTCCCAAGTGGTCGACCCCAGCACTACCCTGCCGGCGGGCCTGGGCTTTACCGATACCCACATCCAGGGTTCGCTGATCAACCGCGCCGACATTACGTTGGACTCGCAAGGCAAAACGATCCGTGCGATGGCCATCGACCCGATGTACTGGACCGGCCCGAACAACCTGCCCCCCAGCACCATCACGGGGGATGTGATTCAGGCCGGTAATATCCTGATGAGCCATGGCGGTTATGAAGGGCTGGAGATCGGTGACGCGACCATTGGCGGCAGTGTGATCAACTCGGGCACGATCCGCTCGACGGCGCCGCTGCCGAATGCACCGACGCTGGGTTTCGTGGGCGGTGGCGAAGGCATTTACCTGCACGGCACCACCATTGGCGGCGACGTTTCCAACACCGGCGTGATCAACATGGATGGCCGTGGCGCCACGGGTTTGATCCTTGATGTCGACGGCGCCACCCCGACCACCATCGGCGGCAAGATCCTCAACTCCGGCTCGATCATCGCCACGGGTGAGGACGCCCTGGGCATTGAAGTGGAAACCGCGACCAGCGCGCTGCGTATCGAAAACAGTGGGCTGGTTTCTGCCGACGGCAGCGCGGCGCGCGGCGTGCTGTTTTACAACGGCACCATCGATTACATCCTCAACACCGGCACGCTTGAAGCCAAGGGCACCGATGCCAGTGCCTTCGAGTTCAGCGGTGCCACCTTCGCTGCCAATAGTGCGAGCGGCGCCCGAGGTATCGTCAACCGCGGCACCATCACCGCAGACGGCACTGCGATCCTGGTCAACGCCAGCGAACAGACCTCGCCGTTCGAGATCAACCAGCAAGCCGGCGAAATCCGCAGCAACTCCGGGGTTGCCGTGGACGCCGCCAACCTGGCGACGCTGAACTGGACCGGCGGCGCCATCGTCGGCGACCTGCTCAACCTCAACGCGGTCAACGTCGCCGGCCAAGCGAACTTCACCGGCACGCGCATCAGCGCGCCGGTCTCGATCAACTCGGGCTCGCTGAACCTCTCTGCGCAGGGCACCAGCATCACTGGCGACCTCAACGTCGCCAACGGTGCGGGCATCGACATGCACCTGTCCGACCGCGTGGTGCCGACCAGCGCCTACCTGACCGTCAACGGCACCGCCACCTTCGCCGACGCCTCGAAGCTGACCGTGAGCGCCAACCCCGGCGACTTCGCCAGCACCCACGACGGCACGCAATACACCCTGCTGCAAGCCACCCAGGTGCAAGACAACGGCTTGTCGGTGAGTAGTTCTTCGGCACTGCTCGACGTGCTCAGCTACTCGGCCGATGCGCAGACGGTCAAGGCCGTGGTGGCGGTCAAGGCCGACGGGCAAGTCCAGCAAGACCTCGCCGCCGTCGGCGCCAGCGCGGCGTCGGCCACGGCGGTCAACCGCTTCAAGAATGGTGTGTTGAGCCAGCTCGGCAGCGATGACCAGGTGTTCCAGGCCCTGGCCAACGCCAGTACGGCCGAGCGACTGGCGCAGATCAGCGACCAGCTCAAGCCGGACGTCAATCGCGGTGCGCTGGATGTGGCCTTGTCCGGGCAAACCGTGGTCAACGGCGCGATCTTCAATCGCCTCACCGAGCAACGTGAACAACGACAGCGCGGTGGCGTGTGGGTGCAGGGCCTGAGCAGCAACATGGACCAGGACGGTCGAGGCGGCGCCAACGGCTACTCGGCCAACAGCAGCGGCATGGCGGTGGGTGTGGACGGTCGGGTCAACGACACCACCACCCTGGGCGTGGCCTACAGCTACCTCAATTCCAACATCCATTCCGACCAGGGCAACAAGACCGACGTCGAGGGCCACGCGCTGTCGCTGTACGGTAACTGGTCGCTGCAAGACTGGTTTGTCGACGGCAGCCTCAGCTACGGCCATAACGACAACCAGAGCAAACGCCACATCGCCGGCACCACGGCCAAGGGCAGCTACGACAGCAATGTGTTGTCGGCCAGTGTGATCGGCGGCTACAGCTTCAAGCCGTCGCAGGCGGTGGTGATCGAGCCTCGTGTGGCTGCGCGTTACGCCAGCGTGTGCATGGACGGTTACGACGAGAAGGGTTCGTCGGCCGCGCTGAGCACACGTTCGCAGCGCTATGAAGTGGGCGAGTTGGGCGCCGGTGTGCGCCTGGCGGGTAACCTGCCGATGGGCGCGGGCAGCGTGCAGCCGGAAGCGACGCTGATGGCGTATCACGACCTGATGGGGGATCGTGTCGCGCAAACCTCCAACTATGTGTTGGGTGGTTCGGCGTTTACCGTCACCGGCGCGTCGGTGGCGCGTGACAGCTACGAAGCCAGCGTGGGCGTGAATTACCAGGTGTCGGACTTCACCGTTGGCGCCAGCTACACGCGCCAGGCGCGCAGTGGGTTTGACGCTGATGGGGTGATGCTCAAGGCGCGGTACGCGTTCTAACCTTGCCCAATCAAGGGTAAACACGGTACCTGTGGCGAGGGAGCTCCCTCGCCATGGGGTTCGGTGTGATTTTGGAGAGGGATTATGAGGCGATATGAAGGCAAGCCGTTTCTGCGGCTGTTGGAGTGCTATGTCCTGGCCGCCATCGGTGAGCTGAGTGATGAGCAGCAGGCCACCTTGCGCGCCATGGAACCCAAGCTGCATGAGGTGTATGGCACGTCGGGCAGTTGGCAGTCAGTGATCGAGGTGCAAATGGATTTCCCGGCGACCGTTGCCGACAAGATCCGGGCAATATGGCAGGCCAACGTCGAGAAGTTCGCCAACGCTGGCACCGCGATCAACGCTGAAGATTTCGCGCAACACTTTGTGGACACCAATTTTCCTTGAGGACCCGCCATGAAACCCGCAAAACTCCCCCTTCAAGCCTTCCTGATGTCCTGCCTGGTGGCGGGCTGGGGGCTGGTCTACGTGGGCCGTCTCAAATGGGCGATCTGGGTCGCCGCGTTTATGTACGGCGGGGTGATCTTGCTCGGTGCATGCGGTCTGATCGCCTCGCCTATCGGGCTGTACGTGTTTTTCGCCTTTGTGGTCGCGGTCAAGCTTGGTTCAGCCATCGTCTCGGCGGTGTTGGCCAAGCGCTACGATGGCCCGCCGGACGTGCCGCGCAAACGCTTCCACGCGCTGTATGTGGGCGTGCTGATCGTGCTGACCTTCGTGCTGCTGGAAGTGCTGCGGGTGCCGTTGCTGGGCTTCAAGAACTACTACATTCCGAGCGGGTCGATGTCGCCGACAGTGTCGGTGGGCGACTACGTCATCGCCGATCTCAAGCCGGGTGCGCCGAAAGTCGGCGACATCGTGGTGTATCGCTGGAACGGCACCGAGGCGATCAAGCGCGTCGCCGGTGTGGGCGGCGATACCCTGGCCATCGTCAACGGCGAGCTGATCCACAATGGCGAAAACCTCGGCCTGTTCCACGCACCGGCGGATAGCGTGAACGGCGCTGCGTCGATGGAACTGGCGCCGCTTAAAGTCGAACCGGGTCACGTCTATTTGCTGGGCGACAACCGCAACAACAGCAACGACAGTCGCTTCATGGGCCAGGTTGCCGAAGCCGATGTGGTCGGCAAGATCACCGGGATCTGGTTCTCCAGCGAGCGGGCGCGGATCGGGACGCGATTTCCGTGATCAGCACTTCTCGGATGCTCACCAGAACCTTGACGCTGCTCTGCCTGGTCGCACTTGCCGGCTGCCAGGGCGTGCCTTATCGCGGCGCCGAAGATCAGGCGCGGATCAACAACGACCTCGCGCTTGGCGCCACGGCGGCGCAGTTCATTCCATTGCGTTGGGCGTATTCGAACTACGGCATTCAAAACGGCGTGCAGACCGAGGACGCGATTGCCGTGGTGCAGCCTGGGCTGGTGACGTTGGTGGGCTATGAGGGCGGGCACTATGTGCGCAAGGCCAGTTTCCCGGCCGCGGCGGTGGACTGCGCCTACGTGTTTGAAAGCGAGCACAGTGACCGCCCGGTGTGGCTGTTGCAGCGCGAACGCATCATTTTCCTATCGCCGAGCGACCATCGCGGCAACGGTGATCAGGCCAGGCGCTTGCAGTTGGTCAAGCAACTGGCGGGTAGCGGCTTCAAGATCCAGACCGATGCCCAGGGCTCGGCGTACCGCCCCACCGGGAAGTCGGAGCGGCAGTTGGTGCTCAATACGGTGATAGGGCATCACATGGAGGAAGTTGCCGAGAATCAGGCATACAACGTGTGCCGGCCTCAGTAGATCGGTTGGTCGACCCACCGCTCCCACAGGTGATTGGGGTTGCTGGGCTGTCAGTGCTCGGCTGGAGATAGCCCAGACACTGCCCATCCCCTGTGGGAGCTGTCGAGCCCTAGCGAGGCTGCGAAGGCGGTGGCACTGCTGGTAGAGGTGTTGTCTGAACCACCGCTTTCGCGGGCAAGCCCGCTCCCACAGGTGATTGGGGTTGCTGGGCTGTCAGTGCTCGGCTGGAGATAGCCCAGACACTGCCCATCCCCTGTGGGAGCTGTCGAGCCCTAGCGAGGCTGCGAAGGCGGCGGCACTGTTGGTAGAGGTGTTGTCTGAACCACCGCTTTCGCGGGCAAGCCCGCTCCCACAGGTGATTGGGGTTGCTGGGCTGTCAGTGCTCGGCTGGAGATAGCCCAGACACTGCCAATCCCCTGTGGGAGCTGTCGAGCCCTAGCGAGGCTGCGAAGGCGGCGGCACTGCTGGCAGAGAGGTTGGCTGAACTACCGCTTTCGCGGGCAAGCCCGCTCCCACAGGTGATCGGTGTTGGTGGGCTGTCAGTGCTCGGCTGGAGATAGCCCAGACACTGCCCATCCCCTGTGGGAGCTGTCGAGCCCTAGCGAGGCTGCGAAGGCGGCGGCACTGTTGGTAGAGAGGTTGGCTGAACTACCGCTTTCGCGGGCAAGCCCGCTCCCACAGGTGATCGGTGTTGCTGGGCTGTCAGTGCTCGGCTGGAGATAGCCCAGACACTGCTCATCCCCTGTGGGAGCTGTCGAGCTTTAGCGAGGCTGCGAAGACGGCGGCACTGCTGGTAGAGAGGTTGGCTGAACTACCGCTTTCGCGGGCAAGCCCGCTCCCACAGTTGATTGGGGTTGCTGGGCTGTCAGTGCTCGGCTGGAGATAGCCCAGACACTGCCCATCCCCTGTGGGAGCTGTCGAGCCCTAGCGAGCCTGCGAAGGCGGCGGTACTGCTGGTAGAGGTGTTGGCTGAACCACCGCTTTCGCGGGCAAGCCCGCTCCCACAGGTGATTGGGGTTGCTGGGCCGTTGGAGATTGCCCAGGCACTGCCAATCCCCTGTGGGAGTTGTCGAGCTTTAGCGAGGCTGCGAAGGCGGTGGTACTGCTGGCAGAGAGGTTGCCTGAACCGACTTACAGCAACTTGCGCTGCACCGCCTCATCCAGCGTGCTGCGCGTCAACGCCTCCACGATTTCCCGTGTATCGGTCTGGAATGGAATACCCACGATCAGCACCAATTGCATCCACGTGCGTACCGACTCGCTTTTTTTGACGCGACCCAGCTCTTTGCCGTCCTTGTCTTTGAACACCGTTTCCAGGGTGAAGGTGTTCTTCGCCGTGAACGGGATGATGAAGAAGGTCGCGCCGGTGATGATCGCCGAGGCCATGCTGAACTGTTCGTTGTTGGACAGGGTGGCGTCGGCATAAATATCCGAGTCGACCTTGTCGGTGCTCACCCGCGAAAAACGATTGGACTGGCGAAACGAGTCGGCCACGGCCTTTTCCCACAGCAGCGCCGGGGCGCCAGCCACTGCGTTGCCCGGGCCGCTGTTGACCTGGTGCAGAGCGGTGGTGCGTACGTAGGCCGTCGGCTTCTGCGCCGGCACGTTGGCGGTCGGTGGCCAGGTCTGCACCGCCGGCAGTTCGTGTTGCGAGTACGACACGCAACCGCTCAGCAACACGGCAGCGAGCACCAGGCTGTGCTTGATCAATCCTTTCATGACTTACTCCTTGGGCAGCTTGGCGGTGGCGCTGTCGAGCAGTTGCGACACCAATTCATTCAGTTGCTTGGCACCCATGGTCGGTGCCCAGTATTCACGCCCGTAGAGGCCGACGTTGCGCTCGAACTTGACCTCTTGCTTGGCACTCGCCAGTTGCTTGCCGTCGCGGTCGACGATCGTCAGGTCACCGGCCACGTCAAAGGTGTCGACGAAGATCGGCCCGTTGACCCAGATCCAGATCGTCAGCGTCAGCAACGCACCGGGCACGTAGGCCGGGTGCACGCCACGGTGGCCCTTGAGTGAGGTCATGTTGAATTTCAGCGACACATCGTTTTCGCCCAGGCGCGTAGGGTATTCGGTGACTTGCTTGAAGTAACCGGCGCTGCGCACGTATTGATTGAGCTGCACGGTCAGGGAGCGGCTGATGGCGGTCTTGTTGGCGTCGTTGATGTCGGCGGCAGTTACCGCGACATCGGCGATTTGCGCGCTACGCGGGCTGCTGACAGCGGCAGGGTGGAGCGGGGCGCCGCGCACGGCCGGGTTTCGAGCGTCAGGGCAGCGGTGTACAGTCACGGCCCGTTCTCGTAAAAAAACCATGATGAAACCAAACAAATATCCCCACCTGAAAGTGTTCTTCGCCTTCTGGTTCATGCCCTTTGTGTTTGGGTTGGCCGCAGGCCCCGTGGTGTTTGTCGCCACGTTGGCACAGCTGTTCAGCAACCCGCGTGCACTCGGGGAAGTGCATGGGCTGGAACTCTGGATGGTGTTTGTCACTACGCCGATACTGGCGCAGGTGGTGTACCTGTTGCCCGCCCTGGGTTTTGCGCTGTTCGTGACCTTGTGCGCGTTCAGCAAAGGGCGCCGCACTTATACGATTATCGGGCTGAGCGGCGGGGCTGTCGCATTTGTGTGGCTGACGTGGCTGGACTACCTGGTGATGCGCGGCAGCACCAAGGGTTTTGTTTTTACAGACAACGCCTTAGCGCTGATTTCGGCGTTTTTCATCGGTGCTGCAGCCTGCGCCTTGATGGCGCTGATTGCCCTGCCGGAGCCGACAGACGGCAGCGAAACGGGCGGCCTGGGCTCAGAAATCCCTTGAGAACCCCTCTCAACTCCGTAAAATGCCGCCGATTGTTTAAAGCTCGATACTGTTCAGGGATGAATTCTTACATGCGCGCGCTTGTCCTCTTTTTCGCCGCCTGCCTCATGGCTGGCTGTGCCTCCCAGCCGGAGTACTACATCTCACCGGCGCCAGTCACCATTCCCAAGACTGCAACCTACTGGCTCGACACGCTCGACGTTGAGGTGGTGGGTAAAAATGAGCGCTTCCTGTCCGACGAAAAGGTTCGCAAAGCGTTGGGTGTCGATATGGTGAACCGCCTGCTCGAAGCAGGTCGCTACGCCACCAGCAAGGACAAGGCCGACTATCTGCTGGATATGAGCATTGTCTACACGCGGCATATCCAGGATTCGAAAGGCGGGCTCGCCACGCTGATCGTCGACGACAACAAACTGCTGCTCAGTGTCGATTTCAGCTACAAGGTCACGGTCAAGAAGAACGGCGCCGAGGTTCTTCACTTTTCCAAGGCCCTGTATGACCAAGTGCCCGGCGGCGTGATCGGCAACTTCGAGCAGTACAAGACCATGGGCGCCCTGGTGACCAATAACAGTAACTCCAGTGTCGAAGGCTTCTATTTCCGTGTTTACAGCCGCGACATCGTCAACGACATCCGCGACATCCCCACCCGCTAGTTTTACCTGCTGCACCTGCTGATTTCTCACTCTAGGAGCACCCTGTGAAAGCACTGTCCAAAATCCTGCTGACCGCCGCAGCGCTTCTGACCGTGGCCGGTTGCGCCACCGAGAGCAACCGCGCGCTGCCGGTGGAGCAAGTCGCCAGCGCCAACGTCGCCTATTCAGGCGTGCGTGTACCGATCGCCGTAGGCAAGTTCGACAACCGCTCCAGCTACATGCGCGGCATCTTTTCCGATGGCGTCGACCGCCTCGGTGGCCAGGCCAAGACCATCCTGATCACCCACTTGCAACAGACCAACCGCTTCAGCGTGCTGGACCGCGACAACATGGGCGAAATCTCCCAGGAAGCCGCGATCAAGGGCACGGTGCAGAAGCTCAAGGGCGCTGACTACGTGGTGACCGGCGATGTGACCGAGTTCGGCCGCAAGGAAACCGGCGACCGCCAGCTGTTCGGCATCCTGGGTCGCGGCAAGACGCAAGTGGCCTACGCCAAAGTCGCGTTGAACATTGTCAACATCAACACTTCCGAAGTGGTGTATTCCACCCAGGGCGCCGGTGAATACGCGCTGTCCAACCGTGAAGTGGTCGGCTTCGGCGGCACCGCCAGCTACGACTCCACCCTCAATGGCAAGGTCCTCGACCTGGCCATGCGCGAAGCTATCAACCGCTTGGTCGACGGCATCAACGCCGGCGCCTGGAACCCGCGCAACTGATCAGCAACACCTCAAGGAGCAGTACACGGATGAGCAAGGCAGTGAAGTTGGCGCTGATGCTGACAGCAACCGCGGTAGTCGCCGGGTGCCACACGGCGCCCCAGCCCCTGTATCAATGGGAAAGCTACCAGCCGCAGGTTTACGAGTACTTCAAGGGCGAGCCCAAGGAAGCGCAGGTCGAGGCGCTGGAACGGGATCTGCAAAAGATCAACGCCAGTGGCCGCAAGGCCCCGCCGGGTTACCACGCCCACCTGGGCATGCTGTACCTGAGCATGGGCAAGGATGACCAGATGGTGCAGGAGTTTCGCACCGAGAAGGCATTGTTCCCCGAGTCCGCGTCGTACATGGACTTCCTGCTGAAAAACGCCAAGACCGGAGTCGCCACCAAATGAGCCTGTTGAAACTCACCGGCGCCCTGCTGGCCTTGGCCTTGCTCGGCGGTTGCGCTGCGCCGAAGACCGTCGATTACACCGCGTACAAACAGTCGCGCCCCAAGTCGATCCTGGTGCTGCCGCCGCTCAATGAGTCGCCGGAGGTGCAGGCGTCCTACAGCCTGGTCTCGCAAGTCACCTACCCGTTGGCCGAAGCCGGCTACTACGTGTTGCCGATTGCCCTGGTGGATGAAACCTTCCGCCAGAACGGCCTGACCACCGCCAACGACATCCAGGCACTGCCACCGACCAAGTTGCATGACATCTTCGGTGCGGACGCGGCGCTGTACATCACCGTTACCGAGTACGGCACCAAGTACATGCTGATCGCCAGCGACACGGCAGTGACGGCCTCGGCCAAACTGGTCGACCTGCGCACCGGCACCACCCTGTGGACCGGCTCGGCGCGGGCGTCCAGCGAGGAGGGCAACAACAACGGCGGCGGCCTGGTGGGCATGCTGATCACGGCCGCGGTCAAGCAAGTGGTCAACAGCTCGACTGATGCGGCCCATCCGATTGCCGGTATTACCAGCGCGCGCCTGCTGTCGCCGGGCCAGCGCACGGGGATCCTGTACGGTCCGCGTAACCCGAAGTACGGTACTGACTAAACCCTCGGCACCGCAGGCAAAGGCCCTTCCCGGCAATGATCGGGGAGGGCCTTTGTCGTTGTGGATGGCGTTTTTTCGGCGTTTTCAGCCACGTCGATTGTTCCAGCGATTACGGCTGCGTACGTCGCTTTGAACAATATCCTCGGGTTTGACCTGCCCATGCGTCTTGATCAGCAGATCGGCGCGGCCATTGCCATTCAGGTCGATGGAGACACTGCCTTTGCCGGTGGCTGGGTCATACGTCAGCAGCGTTTCGCCCTCCTTGCCGCTGAAGGCCTGGACAAAATTCAGTCCCGAGACCCGGGCTTTTTGCAGGGCGCCGGACACATCGATCTTGTCGGTGCCACTGGTGAAGTCCATGAGCGTGTCGGGCTGTTCGGGGGTGGAGTCACGGGCGTCGTTGTAGACGAAGGTATCCGCGCCGCCGCCGCCACGTATCTGGTCCGCCCCCAGGCCCCCGGTGAGCCGGTTGTTGGCCTCATTGCCGATCAACGCGTCGTGGCCTGCGCCGCCGACGGCGTTCTCGATGGTGCAGCCCCTGGCGATGGACACGTTGCCCCTGAGCCCGCCAATGTCTGAAAAGGCACCGGCCTTGAGATTGATGACCTGGTTGGACCTGTAGCCGGATACGTCCAGGGTGTCATTGCCGGCACCGTCCCAGATGCAGGCGATCATCCGGTCCCGTGCGGAATTGAGGGTGTAGTAATCCCGCTGGGTATTGGAATTGAAACCGTAGGTATTGTCTTCTTTGCGGGTCTGATAATTGGCGCCGTACTTTTTCTGGATCGCGGCAATGTCATCCATCATCGGTGCGAGGGGTTTGACCCCGAGCTGTTTGCCACTGCTCTGATCGCCGAAATAGCTCATGACGGTATGGGCGCTGGAATCCTGGGCATACACGCGCTGGCTTTCCGAGGCGCTGCCGTCGTAGTTGCCGGGGTGTTTCAGGCCGAGGGCATGCCCGATCTCGTGGGTCATCACTGCGCGTGTGGCCATGCGGGGGTTGTAGAGCGTTGCGCCACCGCCTCCTCCATAGGGTGTCGGATAAGCGCCCTGTGCAGTGGGGACCCGGTTTGAAATTCCGAACGTCACCCGGCCTTCGGAGGGCCCTCCGTTCTCGGTGAATTGCAGGTTGGCGACATCACTCCAAGAGGTTAAAGAGCGTCGTGCTTCCTGTTTCTGGTACTCGTTGAACCCGCCTGGGTTGAATGAAACTGAAATTTCGGTGGTGTTGTTCCGGTTCTTGTCCTGCCACGTCGGCACGTTGCGCGTGAGCTGCTCGATGATCTGCTGGTTATCGTAGGAGCGTTTGTTCACCCGGGCGATGTGAGGATCATTTGGCCGTTGAGTCATGTCCTTGCCATCCCAGGTGTGGGGGCTGGGTTTGTCGGGGCCTGGGGGAAGCGTACGGCGCTCGGGACGCACGGGCCTGTTCTCCGGCAGAGGGGTCGGGCGAGGCATTGGGCGAGGCATTGGGGGCTTAAAAGGTCGCAGCCAGGGGTGAGTGACAAATGGTCGGATAAAGGGGCGAAAAATCGGCGGAATAGAGAAGGGCCTAAAGAAACGTTGTGGGCTTGGAGGTGCGCTGTAGGGAGCGAAAAAAGTAGGCACGCCAGAATGTATTTTCATTGTTTTACCGTCAAACGCTGCTTGATTTTTCCTTGGTGAAAGTCTGTAGGCAAAGTCCTTTTGCGCAGGACCAAGTTCTCACCGCTGAAAACCACTGCCAATCGCTCAAGTGTTACCCAATGGTGGTTTATCCGATGCTGTCGTAAGTTGTTGCAGTGAGCTGTGGCGTCTGTTTTTTTGCAGATGAGGCGGGGCAGAGCGGGTTCCTTTTTTGTTTGTCTTGGGGTTTTTCCTGATCGCGTCCGATGGACAACAAAAGAACCACACACGCACTTACAGGACAGCGCCATTCCCGAGCGCTGGTTTAAGAAAAATCCTCTATGTTTAACCCGAGCCCCGATCCGGTTGCGTCTGAAGGAGTGAACACATCATTCACCCCCGAGGTTCAGCCGCCATGCCCCGTCTTTTCTTGCCGCTCCTGCGCCCTGTCGCACAAGGCCTTGCCATCACCTCCTGCATGGCAATGGCAGGCTGTGGCGTGCCCACGTCCCAAGACACCGCCACGCCCCACGAAGAAGCCGCAAAGGTGATGCCCAGCGTCGCGCAGGCACGCCTCGAAGGCGCACTGGTCAAGGGGGTGGCGCCAGCGCCGATGATGATGAGTGACGAGCGGGTCAATCCATATCGTAACGAGCCTGGGGAGCAGTACGAACGCCTGCCGGACAACCCGGTGCAGCGGGTCGCCGAAATGCCCGTCTCGACCTTCAGCGCTGACGTGGACACTGGCAGTTACGCCAACGTACGACGTTTCCTCAATCAGGGCAGCCTGCCGCCCGAGGGGGCTGTGCGACTGGAGGAAATGGTCAATTACTTCCCCTACCGTTATGCATTACCCACCGATGGCTCACCCTTTGGAGTGACCACCGAACTCGCCCCGACGCCGTGGAACCCGCACACCCAGTTGTTGCGCATCGGCATCCGGGCGTCCGACCGCGCCGTGGCAGACCTGGCGCCAGCCAACCTGGTGTTTTTGGTGGACGTGTCCGGCTCCATGGACCGCCGCGAAGGTTTGCCGCTGGTGAAAAGCACCCTGAAATTGTTGGTGGATCAACTGCGCGATCAGGACCGCGTGTCATTGGTGGTCTACGCCGGTGAGTCCCGCGTGGTGCTCAAGCCTACCTCCGGCCGCGACAAGGCCAAGATCCGCAATGCCATCGAGCAACTCACCGCCGGCGGCTCGACCGCGGGCGCCTCTGGCATCGAACTGGCCTACCAGATGGCTCGCGAAGGGTTTATCGACAACGGCATCAACCGCATCCTGCTGGCCACCGACGGTGACTTCAACGTTGGCGTCAGCGACTTCGACAGCCTCAAGCAGATGGCCACGCTCCAGCGCAAAAGCGGGGTTTCCCTGACGACCCTGGGCTTCGGTGTGGATAACTACAACGAACACCTGATGGAACAGCTGGCCGATGCCGGCGACGGTAACTACGCCTATATCGACAACCTGCGCGAGGCCCGCAAGGTGCTGGTCGACCAGCTCAGCTCGACCCTCGCCGTGGTGGCGCGGGATGTGAAATTGCAGGTGGAGTTCAATCCGGCACGGGTCAGCGAATACCGGTTGCTCGGCTATGAGAACCGCGCCCTGAAGCGTGAGGATTTCAACAACGACAAGGTCGACGCCGGAGAAATGGGTGCAGGGCATACCGTAACTGCGCTGTACGAAATTGTGCCGAAGGGCGAGAAGGGTTGGCTGGAGCCGCTGCGCTATGCCGCAGAGCCCAAGGCCGAAAGCAAAGCCGTTGAACTGGCGATGCTGCGTGTGCGCTACAAACCCGCTGCGGGCGGTGACAGCCAACTGATCGAGCGCCCCATCGGCCCTCAACCTGTCCAGGCCAGCGACGACCTGCGCTTCGCCGCCGCCGTGGCCGCCTTCGCCCAACAGCTCAAGGGGGATGGCCGCTACACTGGCAGCATGCGCCTGCACGACATCGCTGCACTGGCCCGCTCGGCACGGGGCGATGACCCGTTCGGGCTGCGCAATGAGTTCGTGCAATTGGTGGAATTGGCGCAAAGCCTCAAACATTGATGCCCGATGTGGGAGGGGGTTGCTTGCTCCCACACTTGATTCACCGTCGACTTTCAGAAAGGAGTTCGCCATCGACATGGCCGTTCCAGATGACCTGCCCAGCGACGAATCGCTGCTGGCCCGCTACCGGAGCGGTGACAGTGCCGCGTTCGAGGCCTTGTACGCGCGACATCGCCAGGGCCTGTACCGATTCCTCGTGTCCCTGAGCAACAAAGCCGAACTGGCCGAGGAAATCTACCAGGAGACCTGGCTCAGCCTGATCCGCAGCACTACCCAGCCACAGGGGAGGGCGAGTTTTCGTACGTGGTTGTTCCAGATCGCCCGCAACCGCCTGATCGATTACTGGCGCAAGCACGGCATCCACAACCCGCTGCACGACAGCTACGACGAACAGCTGCACGCCCAGCCCGACGCCAGCCCCGGCCCCGAGCAGCAACTGAGCCTGAGCCGCGACCAGGCGCGCCTCGACGCCGCGCTGCAAGACCTGCCCGAAGACCAGCGCGAAGTCTTCCTGCTGCGCCTGCACGGCGACCTCGAAGTGCCGCAAATCGCCGCCCTCACCAAAGCCCCGCTGGAAACCGTAAAAAGCCGCCTGCGTTACGCCCAGCAGAAACTGCGCCGGTTGCTGGCCGAGGAGATACCCGCATGACCGACTCTCGACACCCCCAGGATTCTGACGACGTGCTCATCCAGCACTTGCGTCAACACAGCACCGGCGAACCGCCCGCGTCCCTCGACGCCTTCATCCTCGCCACCGCCCGCCGCGAAGCCCCGGCACCACAGCCGAGCCTGTGGCAACGCTGGCTGCACGCCTGCCAACGACCACGCTGGCAAATGGCATTCGCCACCGTCGCCGGCCTGGCGCTGATGATCGGCGTGGTCACGCGCACGCCCTTGCCGCAACCCGAAATCTCCACCGCGACCTTCTCCGCACTCCACGAAGAGACAGCCAGCCCACCACCGCCGATGATGTCCGCCCCGGCGCCGGTGGCCCGGATGGCTGCTGTGCCACAGGCCGAGAGTGCGCAGGTCATGGGCTCGATGGCGGACGAGTCCCCCGCCAAACTCAGCAAACGTGCGCCGGTGGCGTTGCCTTCGCTGGAGGAGGGGCTGCGGGAGATTGTGCGACTGCGAGACGCGGGGCAGAGCAAGGCGGCGGATGAGAAGCTGTTGGAACTGCACGAACGCTTTCCCGAAGAGGATTTGCCCGCGCGGTTGGAGGCGCTGAAACTGCGCTGACCCAACGCCCACAAAAAAGCCCCAGGTCGTTGGAGCTGGGGCTTTTTCGTCTGTATCTGGTGCACCCGGCGGGATTCGAACCCACGACCCCTGCCTTCGGAGGGCAGTACTCTATCCAGCTGAGCTACGGATGCTTGTGCGGGCGACATCATACCCATGTCGCCCTTGGGCGTCCATGCTGGTTTTTGGCCGCTGGAACGTAGGAAATCCGCGCGCTGACGCCCTGGGCCGGGCACCGCGGATCATTGCGGTGGAACCCTGCCCAATCACGCTGATCCGAAAGTTTCGGCAAAAGCGCCGTTTTCGTTCTTTTTTTCGAACAGACTATTGCCCTGCCCCCCCATTGATCCTAGGATTCGTTTGAGATTTCAAACGCTCTGTCTCCCGCGTGCGCTTCACCTGAGTCCGCGCGCTGGGGCTGATTTCCCTGACGGCAGCCCACAAGGCGCCTTTCAACAACTCTAATTCGCTCCGCGTGCGCGCGGTGCTGTTAAGGAAACCCGACATGCAGCTTAAAGATGCCCAGTTGTTCCGCCAGCAAGCCTTTATCGATGGCGCTTGGGTCGATGCGGACAACGGTCAAACCATCAAGGTCAACAACCCGGCCACGGGCGAGATTCTCGGCACCGTGCCAAAGATGGGCGCCGCGGAAACCCGCCGCGCCATCGAAGCCGCCGACAACGCCTTGCCGGCCTGGCGCGCGCTGACCGCCAAGGAACGCGCGAACAAGCTGCGTCGTTGGTTCGAACTGCTGATCGAAAACCAGGACGACCTCGCTCGCCTGATGACCCTCGAACAAGGCAAGCCGCTGGCCGAAGCCAAGGGCGAAATCGTCTACGCCGCCTCCTTTATCGAGTGGTTCGCCGAAGAGGCCAAGCGCATCTACGGTGACGTGATTCCCGGCCACCAGCCCGACAAGCGCCTGATCGTGATCAAGCAGCCGATCGGCGTGACCGCAGCGATCACCCCGTGGAACTTCCCGGCCGCGATGATCACCCGTAAAGCCGGCCCGGCCCTGGCCGCCGGTTGCACCATGGTCATCAAGCCTGCCTCGCAAACCCCGTTCTCGGCCCTGGCCCTGGTTGAGCTGGCGCACCGCGCCGGTATCCCCAAAGGCGTGCTGAGCGTGGTGACCGGCAGCGCCGGCGACATCGGCGGCGAGCTGACCGGCAACCCGATCGTGCGTAAATTGTCCTTCACCGGCTCGACCGAAATCGGTCGTCAGTTGATGGCCGAATGCGCCAAGGACATCAAGAAAGTTTCCCTGGAACTGGGCGGTAACGCGCCGTTCATCGTGTTTGACGACGCCGACCTGGATAAGGCCGTCGAAGGCGCGATCATCTCCAAGTACCGCAACAACGGCCAGACCTGCGTCTGCGCCAACCGCCTGTACATTCAGGATTCGGTGTACGACGCGTTCGCCGAAAAACTCAAAGTGGCGGTAGCCAAGTTGAAGATCGGCAACGGTCTGGAAGACGGCACCACCACCGGCCCGCTGATCGACGAAAAGGCTGTGGCCAAGGTGCAGGAACATATCGCCGATGCCCTGAGCAAAGGCGCTACGTTGCTGGCGGGCGGCAAGGTCATGGAAGGCAATTTCTTCGAGCCGACCATCCTCACCAACGTGCCGAAAAATGCTGCTGTGGCGAAGGAAGAAACCTTCGGCCCGCTGGCGCCGCTGTTCCGTTTCAAAGATGAAGCCGAAGTGATCGCGATGTCCAACGACACCGAATTCGGCCTGGCCTCGTACTTCTACGCCCGCGACCTGGGCCGTGTGTTCCGCGTGGCCGAAGCCCTGGAATACGGCATGGTCGGCGTCAACACTGGGTTGATCTCCAACGAAGTGGCGCCGTTCGGCGGCATCAAGGCCTCCGGCCTGGGCCGTGAAGGTTCCAAGTACGGGATCGAGGACTACCTGGAAATCAAATACCTCTGCCTGGGCATCTGACCCGCCCGGCAAGGCATTGCTGCAAACGCAAAGGGCACGAGAGCGCTGACCCTTTGCGTGTTTCAAGACGTTATTCGTAGTGGCCGGGAACGCTGTGGCAGTCGATCATCGCATGCTGCCGCAGTTGCCTCCCCGTCACGTATTCCTTGGACCCCGCCACCCGATGAGTGGCGAATGAGGACTTTATGAGCAAGACCAACGCATCCCTGATGAAACGCCGCGAAGCCGCTGTACCGCGCGGTGTTGGCCAGATTCACCCGATCTTCGCCGACTCCGCGAAGAATGCCACCGTGACCGACGTTGAAGGTCGCGAGTTCATCGACTTCGCCGGCGGTATCGCCGTGCTGAACACCGGCCACGTGCACCCGAAAATCATCGCTGCCGTGACCGAGCAACTGAACAAGCTGACCCACACCTGCTTCCAGGTACTGGCCTACGAGCCTTACGTGGAAGTGTGCGAGAAAGTGAACGCCAAGGTGCCAGGTGATTTCGCCAAGAAAACCCTGCTGGTCACCACCGGTTCCGAAGCTGTTGAAAACGCCGTCAAGATCGCCCGTGCCGCCACTGGCCGTGCTGGCGTGATCGCCTTCACCGGCGCCTACCACGGCCGTACCATGATGACCCTGGGCCTGACGGGTAAAGTCGTGCCGTACTCGGCCGGCATGGGCCTGATGCCAGGCGGCGTGTTCCGCGCGCTGTACCCGAACGAACTGCACGGTGTGAGCGACGACGATTCCATCGCCAGCATCGAACGCATCTTCAAGAACGATGCCGAGCCGCGTGACATCGCGGCCATCATTATCGAGCCGGTGCAGGGCGAAGGCGGTTTCTACGTCGCGCCAAAATCCTTCATGAAGCGCCTGCGCGAACTGTGCGACAAGCACGGCATTCTGCTGATCGCCGACGAAGTGCAAACCGGTGCCGGCCGTACCGGCACGTTCTTCGCCATGGAACAGATGGGCGTTGCTGCCGACCTGACCACCTTCGCCAAATCCATCGCCGGTGGCTTCCCCCTGGCCGGTGTGTGCGGCAAGGCTGAATACATGGACGCCATCGCCCCAGGCGGCCTGGGCGGCACCTATGCCGGCAGCCCGATCGCTTGCGCCGCTGCGCTGGCGGTCATGGAAGTGTTCGAAGAAGAGCACCTGCTGGACCGCAGCAAGGCCGTTGGCGAGCGTCTGGTCACTGGCCTGAAAGCCATCCAGGCCAAGTACCCGGTGATCGGCGACGTACGTGCCCTGGGCGCGATGATCGCGGTCGAGCTGTTCGACGGCGGCGACACCCACAAGCCAAACGCTGCGGCCGTGGCTGCCGTGGTGGCCAAGGCGCGTGACAAGGGCCTGATCCTGCTGAGCTGCGGTACCTACGGCAACGTGTTGCGCGTACTGGTCCCGCTGACCGCGCCGGACGAGCAATTGGACAAAGGCCTGGCGATCATCGAAGAGTGCTTCTCCGAGCTGTAAGCGGACGCTGACTTGATCGACAGAAAAAACCCGCTTCGGCGGGTTTTTTTTGCCTGCAGATTTAGCTGATGCAAGGCAGTTGAAATGTCCATTACAACCGCAAGACGATCATTGATCTGGAGGCGGGGGAGAATGTGGCGATGAATACCGTGTTCAGGGTCATTTCAGCGTTGGGCATGGCGCTGGAAGTGGTCGACAAGCGGATAGACCTTAAATCCCTCGCCGATCCGTGCGCAGATCACCCTGGCGATCAAGATGAACAAAGTGAAGACCTATCCGGATCGCCAGCAGTTGATCGAGTTCGGTCGCAAGCATTGTGGTGTGGAGAAACCGGGGCTCGTCATCGAGCGTATTGCACAAGCATTGTCCGAAGCCCTCAGGTTGCATCAGTCACGCATCGATCCTGGCCTCTACCATGCGATGCAAGCTGAATGGGATGCGGGGCGCATCATGGCGCTGAATGATTCGCTCAAGACGGGGCTGAGGCGAAAGCCGGTTTTCAAGCCGATGCCTTGAATGGGGTTGGTGGTTTTTAGCCACGTTCATTGTACGTACGCGTGCGCATTGACTAAGGTGCAAGCATTGCCGATGGAGCGTGCAGGATGACGGCTGTTGATCTACCCGCTGTACCCCGAGTGTTGATCGCTGAAGCAGACCCCTGGTCGCTGGACCTGCTCAAGCAAGTGTTGTTGAACGTGCGCTGTGACGCACGGCTGGACGTGTGTGCCGATGGTCTGCAAGCGGCTACGCTGCTGCGGGACAAGGCCTACGACCTGATCCTGGCCGATTGGGAGCTGCCGGGCGTCGATGGCCTGAGTCTGCTGCGCCACGTGCGTCAGCAGCGCCGTACGCCGGCGCTGCCGTTCATTCTGCTGAGCAGTCGCAATGACACCGCCAGCGTGCGTGAAGCCTTGCCCCTGGCGCCCACGGCGTACCTGACCAAACCCCTGAACATGGAAAGCCTGACCCAGCGCCTGCAGGACCTGCTGCTCAATGAGGGCGAGAGCGTGTATTGCGAGATCCCGCCGCTGGCGCCGGGCATGACGTTGCCGGTGTTTCTGGAGCGTCTTCGCGACGCCTGCGATGGCGCGCCGCTGCGCGTTGATGTCAAAGCGGCAGTGCAAAAGAGCCTTGGCCCCGACGGCCTGGATCTCAAACGCCTGGAAGACCTGGTGCGCATGGACCCGCAAATCACCGCTGTGCTGATCGCCGCCGCCAACAGCGCCGGCCATCACGGCACGCCGGTACAGACCTTGCCGGCGGCGTTGCACAAGCTGGCGGCGGGGCAAAGCATGAACCTGATTCTGGGCCTGGCCCTCAAGCACAACGTGGTGCTGGGCGACCCGGGGCTGGTGGCTTATGCCGAACGGCACTGGCAGTTTTCCCAGGACACCGCCGACTTCGCCCGACGCCTGGCGCGCCTTTTGGAACTCGATCACGAGCGCTGCTATGCCGCCGGCCTGCTGCATCGGCTCGGCGACCTGGCGCTGCTGCGCTGCCTGGAGGACTGGCGCCAGGGTGGCGGGGCATTGGACGACGAGGCGATTGGCGAGTCGCTCTACACCTTCGGCGCCGCCTATGGCTCGGCACTGCGCGCGCGTTGGCGCTTGCCCCATGAACTGCGCCAGTTGATCGCGGCGATCTATTCGCTGGAAGGCGGGGTGTATGCGCGGGATGCGCTGGTGGTCAACTTGGCGGCGCAGATGGCGCGCCTGACCGAGCATGAAGGGCTGGAAGCACTGGCCAATGGCAAGACCGCGCGGTTGCTCAAGATGGGCCTGTCGGAGCTGACGCGGGTGCGCAAGGCCTAGAGAACAGCGAGATGCAAATGTGGGAGCGGGCTTGCCCGCGATGAGGGTGTGTCAGTCAGCAAATTTTTAGCTGACCCACCGCCATCGCGGGTAAGCCCGCTCCCAGATTGGATCTGCTTAACAGTTGGATGTGTGTCTAGCTGGCGACGACGCGATTCTTGCCTTGGCGCTTGGCCTCATACATCGCTGCATCCGCACGGGCGAACAGGCTGTCCAGGGTCGAGTCCTGTTCGTCCAGGCTGGCCAAGCCTTGGCTGACGGTCACGCTGAATGCCTGGCCTTCATAGTTGAAACTCAACTCCTGAATCTCCCTGCCCAGGCGCTCGGCCACCTGCAACGCCATCTCTGGCGCGCAACCGGGCAGTACGGCGGCGAATTCTTCGCCGCCAATGCGCCCGAACAGGTCGCCACGGCGCAATACCCCGCGACCGCTCTCGGCGATGCGGCGCAGTACCTGATCGCCCTCCAGGTGGCCGTAGGTGTCGTTGATGTCCTTGAAGTCATCGATGTCCAGCAGCAGGAACGCCAGCGGCGCGGCCTGGGCGCAGGCGCTGTCGAACGCCTGGTTGGCGCATTCGAAGAAGTGCCGGCGGTTGCTGCTCTGGGTCAGCACGTCGGTGGTGGCGAGGCGGTGCAGTTCCAGTTCCAGCTGCTTCTTTTCGGTGATGTCTTCGGCCATGCCGACCACGATCACCGGCTTACCGGGCTCGACCTGCTGGTTGATGTAGCACTTGTCGCTGAGCCAGCGGATCTGCCCGTCCGCGGTGATGATGCGGTATTCGCGGTCTTCCACGGTGCCTTGTTCCAGCACGCGGGCCAGGCTGTGTTCGGCGTAGTCGAGGTCTTCGGGGTGAATGCTGTTGCGCCATTCCCGATGGTCGGCCAGCAGCAATCCGGCGGGTCGCCCGAACACGCGCTCATAGGCCGGGCTCACGTACAGCACGCGGCGCGTTTCCCAATCGATGGCCCACAGCACGGCGTTGACGCTGACCAGCAGCGAGCTCAACAGCTGCTCGCGCTCGCTCAGCCGCTCGACTTCACCCTGGGCATGCATCAGCGCCAGCAGGGTTGCCGCCGCCGTCGGAAGGGGCGGTTCAGTGGTGGGGGTATCGGGCAGATAGGGCTTTTCGTGAACCATCGGCACAACTCTCTCTGGGCGCGCCGCAGGATAAAGCAGCGGTCACTACAAGGGGCCACCATGATGGCGAAGTGTTCATTGAGAGAGGGGAATTGCAGTGAAGTTCCGTCAACAGCACCGATTGCCGGTGCCCGGTAAATGACGCCAAAAAGCCGATACGTGGGAGGGCAGGCCCTCCCACTGCACCGTCAGGCTGCCGCAGGGCGCAGCGAATAGGTCTTCAACTGGTGGGCAAAATCGCGCAGGGACTGGATGCCGCTGGCCTCTGCCTCGTGTACCCACTCCTTGATCGCGGCGAGCATATCGTGGCCGTTGCTGCTGGTCTTGAGCCAGATCTGTTGCAGCGCCAGGCGCTTCTCGTAGATCACGGTCAGGGCGTGGCTGTGCTCCAGCATGCTCTGGATGCGCACGTGATGGCGCTCATCCAGCAGGCTGGTCTCGCGCGACAGCAAGCGCTTGGCGCGATGGAACTGGTGGCGTACCGAATGATCGACCTTTTCCAGCTCTTGCTTGACCAGTGGGCCGATCACCAACTTGCGGTACTGGGCCATGATCTGGAAGCGGTTGTTGAGGATCGCCATGGCGGTGTCCATGTCCAGGTGGCCCTTGCCCTCGACCCGGTGGGCAATCGGTGCCACGCGCTGCACCTTGGCCAGGCGCAGGAAGCTGAACACTTTGATCCAGGCCCAGCCCAGGTCGAACTCCCACTTCTTCACCGACAGCTTGGCGGAGTTGGGGTAGGTGTGATGGTTGTTGTGCAGCTCTTCGCCACCGACGATGATGCCCCACGGCACCAGGTTGGTCGCCGCATCACGGCATTCGAAATTGCGATAGCCGACGGCATGGCCCAGGCCGTTGATCACACCGGCGGCCCAGAACGGGATCCACATCATCTGGATCGCCCAGATGGTGATGCCGATGGTGCCGAACAGCAGCAGATCGATCACGCCCATGATCGCCACGCCCAGCAGCGGGTAGGGGGTGTAAAGTTTGCGTTCGATCCAGTCGTCCGGGCAGTTCTTGCCGTAGATGCGCAGGGTCTCGGGGTTTTCCGCTTCGGCGCGGTACAGCTCGGCACCTTTGCGTAATACCGTGGACAAGCCCTTGATCACCGGGCTGTGCGGGTCATCGACGGTTTCGCATTTGGCGTGGTGCTTGCGGTGGATGGCCGTCCACTCGCGGGTGTTCTGCGCCGTGGTCAGCCACAGCCAGAAGCGGAAGAAGTGTTTCAGGCCGCCATTGAGTTCCAGGGAACGATGGGCTGAATAACGGTGTAGATAGACGGTGACCCCAACGATGGTCACGTGGGTCATCAACAGAGTGACTGCCACCAGTTGCCAGGCTGACAAGTCAAGAAAACCGTTGTACCACATAGGCTGTATGGCCCTCAGATAAAGAAAAAAACAGCTCACGCATTATCACTAAGCCCACAGAGAAAACCAGCCGCCCTTTCAGATAGGAGTGACTGGATGTTTCTTACTCTATAATCCGCATCGGTTGTAGGACGATTCTGTTTTTTTGGTAAGGATTACTGAGCATATGCTGTTTTCATACCGAGGTGCCCTACGCGTAGGGCTGGTATACCTACTGGTTTCCATTGCCTGGCTCCAGCTCAGTCGCCAGGTATTGATCAACTTTCTCGATGAACCGAGTCAGTTGAGCCATTGGATGCAGATGCGCGGCTACGTATGGGTGGCCCTCAGCGCGTTGGCGATTTACCTGATCTGCCGACGCTTCGACCGCACCAGCCAGCAGGATCAACCCCTCAAGGAAAACCGCGAACGCCTGCGCCAGGCCGCCGCCGTGTTCGATTGCACCCGCGAAGGTGTGCTGGTCACCGACGCCAAGGGCCTGATCGTGCACGTGAACCGGGCCTTCATGGAGATCACCGGCTACCGGCGCGAAGACGTGATGGGGCAGCAGCCGAGCCTGTTCAAATCCGGGCGCCATTCGTCGAGTTTTTACCAACAGATGTTCCATACCCTGGGGCGCACCGGCGAATGGAGCGGGGAAATCTGGAACCGACGCGAAAGCGGCGAGATTTATCCACAGTGGCAAACCATCCGCGCCGTGCAGGACGATCTGGGCCACGTCAGCCACTACGTCGCGGTATTTTCCGACATCAGCGCCATCAAGCATTCCGAACGCGAACTGGCCCACCTGGCGCACCACGACCCTCTCACCGACCTGCCCAACCGCCTGCTGTTCACCGACCGCGCCGAGCAGGCGCTCGCTTCGGCGCAAGTGCACAAGCGTGGCTGTGCCTTGCTGCTGCTGGACCTGGACCATTTCAAGATCATCAACGACAGCCTTGGCCACGCCGTCGGCGATCAACTGCTGAAACTGGTGGGCGAACGGCTCAAGGCACTGTTCGGCCCCGGTGTGACCCTGGCGCGCCTGGGCGGTGACGAATTTGCGGTGCTGGCGGAAAGTTGTCCACAGGTCGCGCAAGCCGCCGGCGTGGCGCAACGCATGCTGGATGTGATGAAACAGCCGTTCATCTTCGACGGCCACCAGTTGTTCATCAGCGCCAGCATTGGCATCAGCGTGTTCCCCAGCGACGCCCTGAGCGCCGAACAACTGCTGCGCAACGCCGACTCCGCGCTGTTCAAGGCCAAGAGCGCCGGGCGCGAAAGCTACGCGTTGTACACTGAAGAACTCACCGCCCACGCGCAAAACCGCGTGGAAATCGCCAGCGAGTTGCGCCGCGCCCTCGACCAGCACGAGTTGCGCGTCTACTACCAGCCCGTGCACAACCTGCAAGACAGCCGCCTGGTGGGCGTCGAAGCGCTGGTGCGCTGGGAACACCCCGAACGCGGCCTGGTGCCCCCGGGGGATTTCATCCCCATCGCCGAACGCACCGGGCTGATCGCCGACATCGACGCTTGGGTGCTGGGCCAGGCGTGCCGCCAGATGTGCCAATGGCTGGCGGACGGCTTGCCATTGAGCTTTATCGCGGTCAACGTTTCCAGCCGCCTGTTCGCCCGGCGCGAGCTGTACGACCAGGTCGCCCAAGTGCTGCACGACACCGGCCTGGACCCGGCGTATCTGGAGCTGGAAGTCACCGAAAGCGCTGTGATGGAAGACCCCGAAGTGGCCCTGGAGCAACTGCACCGCCTGCGCGAACTGGGTTTGCGCCTGGCCATCGACGATTTTGGCACCGGCTATTCCTCACTGCTGCGCCTCAAACGCCTGCCGGTGCAGAAGCTCAAGATCGACCAGGGGTTTGTCGCTGGGTTGCCATGGGATGAGGATGATGCCGCCATCGTGCGCGTGGTGATTGCCTTGGCGAAAAGCATGGGCATGCAAGTGCATGCCGAGGGGATCGAACAGGTGGAGCAGGCGCGGTTTCTGTTGGCCCAGGATTGCGATATGGGGCAGGGTTATTGGTTTGGCCGGCCGGTGCCTGCGAGTGAAATCGATTGGGCGAGGGCACCGGCAATCCAAATGTGAAATACAGCCAGAATGTGGGAGCGGGCTTGTGTGGGAGCGGGCTTGCCCGCGAAAGCGATGGATCAGACAACACATCTGTCACTGACAGACCGCATTCGCGAGCAAGCCCGCTCCCACATTTGGCTCTATGCAAGGCTTGATTTCAGTGTCGACGCCTGAAAGTCCCGCGCAACCCCACGTCCCATCAGAAAATTCTTTCTGGTTATATAAACATTCTTAAATAGTATTTTTAAGAATATCTGCGCTTATCTACTATCGCTCTCACGCCGCAAGCAGTGCCGCCACTGCGAGGCACTATTCATTTCAGGAGCGAGACCATGAGCGCATCTCTACGTAGCGTCGACGGCCAGGACGAAGCAGCCATTTTGCGTGAGATCCAGAGCGCCTTGCGCGATCTGCGGTTCGGCGCGGTGGAAATCACTGTGCACAACGCGCAAGTGGTACAGATCGAACGCAAAGAAAAATTCCGCCTGCAGAACCCGGGTAACAAACCGAGCTGAGCAGCAACGGCGATTCGCATGCTAGACCCGCACTTATAAGAAAAAGCCAACACCCAGAATTTTCAGGAGCTTCTATGTCGTCGATTCGCCGTTATGCCCTGGCCGCCCTGGCCAGCGCCGTGTTTGCCGGTTCCGCCGTTGCCAAGGACTACGAGTTGCTCAACGTCTCGTACGACCCGACCCGTGAGCTGTACCAGGACTACAACGCTGAGTTCACCAGCTACTGGAAGCAGGCTCACCCTGGCGACAATGTGAAGATCCAGCAATCCCACGGCGGTTCGGGCAAGCAAGGCCGCGCCGTGATCGACGGTCTGCGCGCCGACGTCGTGACCCTGGCCCTGGCCGGTGACATCGATGAAATCGCCAAGCTGGGCAAGACCCTTCCGGAAAACTGGCAGACCCGCCTGCCGGACGCCAGCACCCCGTATACCTCGACCATCGTGTTCCTGGTGCGCAAGGGCAACCCCAAAGGCATCAAGGATTGGGGCGACCTGATCAAGAAAGACGTGTCGGTGATCACCCCGAACCCGAAAACCTCCGGCGGCGCCCGCTGGAACTTCCTCGCCGCCTGGGCCTACGGCCTGAAAACCGGCGGTAGCGAAGCCAAGGCCCAGGAATACGTGAAAGAGCTGTTCAAACACGTGCCTGTGCTGGACACCGGCGCTCGCGGTTCGACCATCACCTTTGTCAACAACGGTCAGGGTGACGTGTTGCTGGCCTGGGAAAACGAAGCCTTCCTGGCACTCAAGGAAGACGGCGGCGCCGACAAGTTCGACATCGTCGTACCGTCCCTGTCGATCCTTGCCGAACCACCGGTTGCCGTGGTCGACAAGAACGCCGAGAAAAAGGGTAACACCGAGATCGCCACCGAATACCTGAAACACCTGTACAGCCCGGCTGGCCAGGAGATTGCGGCGAAAAACTTCTACCGCCCACGCGATGCCAAAGTCGCCGCCAAATACGCCCAACAGTTCCCGAAACTGGACCTGGTGACTATCGACAAAGACTTCGGCGGCTGGAAAACTGCCCAGCCGAAGTTCTTTAACGACGGTGGCGTGTTCGACCAGATCTACACGGCGCAGTAAGCAACACTACCTGTAGTAACCCGCTTTTCTGTGAGATCTGGCTTGTGTGGGAGCTGACTTGCCTGCGATAGCATCACCAAGGTGTGACTGACACACCGAGGTGCCTGCATCGCGGGCAAGCCCAGCTCCCACCGAAAAGCCAGCCCCACAGAAGGCTTGTTCCTACAGTGGTATCTTCCCCGCTAACCAAGGACTCTTATGTCGCGTCGTATCTCCCCCGTCATACCCGGCTTCGGGCTGACGCTGGGCTACACCGTGGTGTACCTCAGCCTGATCGTACTCATCCCCCTGGCGGCGATGTTTGTACACGCCGCCCAACTCACCTGGGATCAGTTCTGGAACATCATCTCCGCTCCGCGCGTGTTGGCGGCGTTGCAATTGAGCTTCAGCACCGCGTTGTACGCCGCGCTGATCAACGGCGTGATCGGCACACTGCTGGCCTGGGTGCTGGTGCGCTACACCTTCCCCGGCCGCAAGATCATCGACGCGATGATCGACCTGCCGTTCGCCTTGCCCACGGCTGTCGCCGGTATCGCGCTGACCGCGCTGTACACGCCAAACGGCTTCGTCGGCCAGTTCGCCGCTGACCTGGGCTTCAAGATCGCCTACACCCCCCTGGGCATCACCCTGGCGCTGACGTTCGTCACGCTGCCGTTCGTGGTGCGCACGGTGCAGCCGGTACTCGCCGACATCCCCCGCGAAGTCGAAGAAGCCGCCGCCTGCCTGGGCGCCAAGCCGTTGCAGGTGTTCCGCTACATCCTGGTGCCGGCACTGCTGCCCGCCTGGCTGACCGGCTTTGCCCTGGCGTTTGCCCGTGGCGTCGGTGAGTACGGCTCGGTGATCTTCATCGCCGGCAACATGCCGATGAAAACCGAGATCCTGCCGCTGCTGATCATGGTCAAGCTCGACCAATACGACTACCGCGGCGCCACCTCCATCGGGGTGTTGATGCTGGTGGTTTCCTTTGTCTTGCTGCTGCTGATCAACTTGTTGCAGCGGCGCATCGAACGTCCATAAGGAGGCGCGGAACATGTCCCAATCGTCTATTTCCGCCGCGTCTTCGGCCAACGCCGCCCGCCGTGGCAGCGCGACGTCACGACGTATCCTGATCGGCCTCGGCTGGCTGGTGTTTGTGCTGTTCCTGCTGTTGCCGCTGTTGATCGTGGTGACCCAGGGCCTGAAGAACGGCCTGGGTTCGTTCTTCACCGCGATCCTTGAACCCGACGCGCTGTCGGCGTTGAAACTCACCGTGATCGCCGTATTGATCTCGGTGCCGCTCAACCTGGTGTTTGGCGTCAGCGCCGCGTGGTGCGTGAGCAAGTACTCGTTCCGTGGCAAGAGCATCCTGGTCACGCTGATCGACCTGCCGTTCTCGGTGTCGCCGGTCATTGCGGGCCTGGTCTACGTGCTGATGTTCGGCGCCCAGGGCTTCTTTGGCCCGTGGTTGCAGGACCACGACATCCAGATCGTGTTCGCCTTGCCCGGCATCGTGCTCGCGACCATCTTCGTCACCGTGCCGTTCGTGGCCCGTGAACTGATCCCGCTGATGCAAGAGCAGGGCACCCAGGAAGAAGAAGCCGCGCGGCTGCTCGGTGCGAACGGCTGGCAGATGTTCTGGCACGTTACCGTGCCGAACATCAAATGGGGCCTGATCTACGGCGTGGTGCTGTGCACCGCGCGGGCCATGGGCGAGTTCGGCGCGGTGTCGGTGGTGTCCGGCCACATCCGCGGCGTCACCAACACCCTGCCGCTGCACGTCGAGATTCTCTATAACGAATACAACCACGTTGCCGCGTTTGCGGTGGCCAGCCTGCTGCTGATCCTGGCGCTCTTTATCCTGCTGCTCAAGCAGTGGAGCGAGAACCGTATCAACCGCCTGCGCAAAAGTGCCGGTGAGGAATAAGTCATGTCGATCGAAGTGCGTAATGTCAGCAAGAACTTCAATGCCTTCAAGGCCCTGAACAGCATCAATCTGGACATCCAGAGTGGCGAGCTGGTGGCGTTGCTCGGGCCCTCCGGCTGCGGCAAGACTACCTTGCTGCGCATCATCGCCGGCCTGGAAACCCCGGATGACGGCAGCATCGTGTTCCACGGTGAAGACGTCTCCGGCCACGACGTGCGTGATCGCAACGTCGGCTTCGTATTCCAGCACTACGCGTTGTTCCGGCACATGACCGTGTTCGATAACGTGGCGTTCGGCCTGCGCATGAAACCGAAAAACCAGCGTCCGAACGAAAGCCAGATCGCCAGCAAGGTCCACGAACTGCTGAACATGGTGCAGTTGGATTGGTTGTCGGATCGTTACCCGGAACAACTCTCCGGTGGCCAGCGCCAGCGTATCGCCCTGGCCCGCGCCCTGGCGGTGGAGCCCAAAGTGCTGCTGCTCGACGAACCCTTCGGCGCCCTCGACGCCAAGGTGCGCAAGGAACTGCGCCGCTGGCTGGCGCGCCTGCACGAAGACATCAACCTGACCTCGGTGTTCGTGACCCACGACCAGGAAGAGGCCATGGAAGTTGCCGACCGTATCGTGGTGATGAACAAGGGCGTGATCGAGCAGATCGGCTCACCGGGCGACGTCTACGAAAACCCGGCCAGCGATTTCGTCTATCACTTCCTCGGTGATTCGAACCGTCTGCACCTGGGCGAAGACAATCATGTGTTGTTCCGCCCGCATGAAGTGTCGCTGTCGCGCCATGAACTGGAAGACCACCACGCCGCCGAAGTGCGCGACATCCGCCCCCTGGGCGCCACCACGCGGGTGACGTTGAAAGTGGAAGGCCAGAGCGAACTGATCGAAGCTGAAGTGGTTAAAGACCACGACAGCCTCACGGGTCTGGCCCGTGGCGAGACCCTGTTCTTCAAGCCCAAGGTCTGGCAAAAAGCCTAAGAACCCACCGCCAGGCCCAATCTGGAATGGGATCAAACTGTGGGAGCGGGCTTGCTCGCGAAGGCGGCGTGTCAGTTGATGAAAGTGCTGGCTGACCCACCGCTATCGCAGGCAAGCCAGCTCCCACATCTAGACCTTTCTCGGCTCAAGATCGCGGCGTGTCACAGGGCCCGACCGTGCTTCGATCTGCTGCTTGAGGTCATGGCGCAGCCCCAGCAGAAACGCCAACTCGGCCACCACAAACAACGGCCCGACGATCAGCCCCGACACATCATCCACAAACGCGGGCTTTTTGCCTTCGTAGTAGTGCCCTACGAACTGGATCACCCAGCCCACCACGAACATCCCGATGCCGCTGCCGAGCCACACCGCTGTGCTCTGCGCCGCCAGCACATGCCCGGCCCACACCGACAAGCCCATCAGCACCGTCATCAGTGCACCCAGCGCCAGTTCCAGGCGCAGGTAAAACACTGCGCTGAACAACGCGAGAAGAACCGCCGGTGAAATCCACAGCCCAGCCACCGCCCATTGCGGGCGTGACAGCAGCACGGCCACTGCGACGACAATCAACGGGATGCCGATAAAGTGGCTGGCGATATTGCGTGGGTCGCGGTGGTAGGCGGCGTATTGGCTAAGATGCTCGACGAGGCTTTTCATTCTTGTTCCTCCTGTAGGATGTTTGATCATGCTCTGTCAGTCGTTGCCTGACTGTCAGCTGGGCGACAATCTCTGGAGTTCCCATGGACGCAGCTCAATGGCACGCGCGGCTCGCCGCCGGTCACTGGTTCAGCCACCTGCCTACAGCGTTTCAGCATAGCTTGCTGGCTCACGCCCGATTGCGCTCGCTGGTCGCTGGGCAATGCCTGTTCAAACGCGGTGATCCACCCTGCGGCCTGTATGCGGTGCTGGACGGCAGCCTGCGCATCAGCGCGGTGAACGAACACGGCAAGGAGGCGGTATTGAGCCTGGTGGAGTCGCCGTTCTGGTTCGGCGAAATCTGCCTGTTCGACGGCCTGCCGCGTACCCACGACGCCAGCGCCGTCGGGCCGTGCACGCTGTTGCAGGTGCCGCAGCAGGCGCTGCTCGGCATTCTTGAGCAAAACCCCCGGTATTGGCGCGACCTGGCCTTGCTGATGAGCCAGAAACTGCGTCTGAGTTTTATCGGCCTGGAACACCTGAGCCTGATGCCCGCCTCGGTGCGCCTGGCCCATCGTTTGCTGATGATGGTCGAGGGCTACGGCGACATCGAGCCCTCACGGCGCAGCGTGCAACTGCCCCAGGAAGACCTCGCCGCGATGCTCAGCCTGTCACGCCAGACCACCAACGCCCTGCTCAAGGACCTGCAAGCCCGGGGCATCGTGCGCCTGGGCTACGGCGCAATCGAAATCCTCGACGCCGAGCGCCTGCGGGAGGCGGCGCACACCTGAGGGTGTTAGCCTGCAGGCCTGATCAATCGAGGTGTGTTATGCGCGTGCTGTTAGTGGAACATGAATCCGATGAGGCACAGCAGATGGCCCAGGGCCTGAACGAGGCGGGTTACAGCGTGGAAGTCGCGGCCAACGGCATGGCGGCCCAGCGCTTTGTGGAAAGCAGCGAGTACGATCTGGTGATCCTGGATGTGATGCTGCCGGGGCTGAATGCCTGGAAGTTGCAGCAGGCGATTCGCCAGAAGGGCGACACGCCGCTGTTGTTCCTGACCACGCCCGGTGGAATTGAAGACCGCCTGCGCGGGTTGGAACTGCATGAGGATGACTACTTGCTCAAGCCGTTCGCGGCCAAGGCGTTGGTGGCGCGGGTGCGCAACGTGTTGCGGCGTGATCGTGGGCGTTGACGGTACTGGCGCCATCGCGGGCAAGCCCGCTCCCACATTTGATTGCATTCCAAGGTTGGAACCCGATCACCTGTGGGAGCGGGCTTGCCCGCGATGAGGCCCTCAACCCCCCCATAAATCCCTCTACCGCAACCCATCCCGGAACTGCCCCGGCGTCACCCCCGTCCAGCGCTTGAACGCGCGGCTGAAACTGCTGGTATCGGCAAACCCGAGCAAATGACTGATCTCCGCCAATGAGCATTGCGGGTCCCGCAAGTGCAGCAACGCCAGATTCTCCCGGCACTCATTGAGCAGCGCATCAAACCGACAGCCTTCATCCGCCAGATGCCGCTGCAAACTGCGCAGGCTCAAGTGCAACGCCTGGGCAACCCGCTCCGCGCTCGGCTCGCCGTCGGGCAGTTGCGCTTCGATCACCCGGCGCACCCTGCGCTCCCAGGTCAGCGGTTGCAGTTGCGCGAGGGTGCGCTTGAGCACGGTTTCATTGTGTTCGGCCAGCTCGGGGTTGGCGTCGTCGAGGTGGCTGTCGAAGTCCTGGGCGGCGAATTCCAGGCGGTCTTCCTCGGCGGCAAAAAACACCGGCGCGCGAAACACTGTGTGCCACGGCGTGGGGTCAGCCGGCTGCGGGCGCCGCAAGTACACGGCGAGCGGTGCATAGTCACGCCCCAGGCGATTGCGGCAGGTGCGCACATAGATCGCCGCAAACGCATCGATGGCTTCAAACGCCGGCGCCGGGCTGCCCTGCGGTTGCAGCAGGCGAAAACGGTAGCGTTCGCCATCCCCGCTCAGCTCCAGGGTCAGGGCATCGCTGACCACCTGGTGATACCTCACGATGCGCTCGAACACTTCGCGCAGGCTGCCGCTGGCCACCAGCGCATAGCCCAGTGCGTGAAAGGTGGTGGGGCTGACAAACCGCGACACCCGCAAACCGATCGCCGGGTCGCCGCTGGCCTGCACCGCCAGCGCCCACAGGCGTGTGGTGGCCGACAGCGGGTAGCGCGCATTGGGATCGTCCATCAGCTGCGGGTCGAGCCCGGCCGCGATGCACAGCGCGGCGCTGTCGAGGCCGAGGGCGTCGAGTTGCTTGCGCAGGGCGCGGGTCCAGCTGGCGAGGGAAGTGGCTTCGGGCATGGTGATTGGCGCTTGCGGTCAACAGGTTGGCGTGTGGAGCTGATGCCCTGGGGGACCGCATGGGCCAGGATGCATCCATCGATAACCAGAGGATGGAAGCATGGACGGTACTTCTGCAAGTCCCCAACAGATGAACGCACAACAGCGTGCGGCGCATATCCGTGACGTGGTGCTGGCCGAAGGCGTGCGCCTGCGCCAGCAGCACCCCTGGCTGCTGCATCAGGACGCCCTGGGCGCCGGCATCCTGGCCTTTGCGTTGCTCGGCATGCTCGGCTCGGCGGCGCTCTACATCAGCGGTCACATGGCTTGGTGGGCGTGCCTGCTGATCAATGCGTTTCTCGCCTCGCTGACCCACGAGCTGGAACACGACCTGATCCACAGCATGTACTTTCGCAAGCAGCGCATCCCCCACAACCTGATGATGGGCCTGGTCTGGCTGGCGCGGCCGAGCACGATCAACCCGTGGGTCCGCCGTCATCTGCATCTGAACCACCACAAGGTCTCCGGCACCGAGGCCGACATGGAGGAGCGCGCCATCACCAACGGTGAACCCTGGGGGCTGGCGCGGCTGTTGATGGTCGGTGACAACGTCATGTCGGCGTTTATCCGAATGCTGCGGGCCAAAACCTGGAAGCACAAACTCAGCATCCTCAAGCGTGCGCTGCTGGTCTACGCACCGCTGGCGCTGCTGCATTGGGGCGCGTGGTATGTGTTCCTCGGCTTTCACGCGGCCAATGGCGTCGCCAGCCTGCTGGGGGCGCCCATCGAGTGGTCGGCCGGCACCTTGCAGATGATGCACGTGATCGACATCGCCGCCGTGGTGATCATCGGCCCCAACGTGCTGCGCACCTTTTGCCTGCACTTTGTCAGCTCCAACATGCACTACTACGGCGATGTGGAGCCGGGCAACGTGATCCAGCAGACCCAGGTGCTGAACCCGTGGTGGCTGTGGCCGCTGCAGGCGTTCTGCTTCAACTTCGGCAGCACCCACGGCATCCACCATTTTGTGGTCAAGGAGCCGTTCTACATCCGCCAACTGACCGCCAGGGTCGCGCATCAGGTCATGGCGCAGATGGGCGTACGCTTCAATGATTTCGGGACGTTTGCGCGGGCCAATCGGCTTGGCTTTCCACCGCCTGCAGCGTCTCGATCAACGCCTTCGCCGCAGGCGACAAGCGCACCCCAGCGCGGCTGATCACGCCGCAGCGGTTGCTCAGGCTGTCGAGGGCGTGGGGCAGGTTGCGCCAGTGCAGTACCTGCAACGCGCCGCTGGCGAACGCTTCGACGAAGGCTTCTTCGGCGCCCAGGCCAATCGCATCGGACTGGCGCACGATGCTCGCCAGTGTCGAGAACTGCTCAAGCTCGATGGCGGGCACAAAGTCGATACGCCCGCTGAGGTTGGCCAGCAGTTTGCGAATGCCCGGCGCGATCAGCGGCGTGGCCAGCGGGTAGCCGAACAGGTCGTTGGTGGACAGGCTGTCCTTGGCCAGCAACGGGTGCCCGGCACGGCAGAAAAACACACTGCGCCGGGGTGTCAGGGCCCGGGTCTGGAAGTTCGGGTCGGCCTCGAAGTGGCGCACATCGGCGATAAAAAACTCGATCTCTTCGCGGCTCAGGCTACGCCCGAGTTTTTCCCAGTTATCCACCTGCAACGCGCTGCGCACCTTGGGGTAGGTGGTGATAAACCGCGCGAGGGCCTGGGGCACCAGATTGACCGCCGCCGCCCCATCACTGCCAAAACGTACTTCACCGGCGTCGAGCTTGGTCATGCGCGTGACTTCGTGGCTGAGCAACGCCGCGCCTTGCACCAGGCTCAGGGCATGTTGCAGCACCACCTGGCCTTCGGGGGTGGGGCGCAGCTCCTTGTGGGCGCGGTCCACCAGCACGCAGCCGAACTCCTGCTCCAGGCCCTGGATGCTGCGGCTGAACGCCGGTTGCGTGATGCCCATGGCGTCGGCGGCACGCACGAAACTGCGGTGCTCGTTGAGCGCGATGAAGTAGCGCAGTTGGCGAAGATCCATGGGGCGCCCGGCGTCCAAGAGGGGGAACCGGGATTTTAAGGGGCTTGCTTATTCCGTCAATGAAGCATGTTTGTTTTATCTAGATCTTAAATGCATATCTATAGAGCGGCTGCCGTGCGGTAGGTGGCCGGGCTGAACACTCGTGTCACCACCAGCATTGCCACGGCGGTGACGGTCAGCACCACCCAGGCGCTGACAAAATTGCCGCTCAGTTCGCGCAGCCAGCCGGTCATCCACGGCGACACCGCGTTGATCAGGAAGCCCACGCCCTGCACGAAGGCCGCCAGTTGCCCGGCTTGGCGCGGGTCGCGGTGATGGTCGAGGGTCAGCAGCAGGCTCAGGGCAAAACACGCGCCCAGGCCGAAGCCGCACAGCGCCACCCACACATGGGGAAATTGCAGCGGGGCCATGATCAGCCCCAGGTACCCGATGGTCTGCGCCAGCAGGCTGATGCCGAGCAACGGCCGCCGGTCGATGCCGCGTTGCGCCAGCACCGGCATCAACAGCGCGGCGAGCACCTGGAAGATGGTCATGAACGCCAGCAACGAACCGCTGGGCAGTACGCCCCAACCCAGTTGCTGATAGAACGCCGGCAGCCACGCCACCAGGCTCATGTAGCCGCAATTGACCAAGCCGAAATACAACGCCAGCAGCCAGGCGCGGCGGTTGCGCAGGCCCTTGAACGCCGGTATCTGCCTGGCGCTTTTCGCCGCACCGAGGGGCAAACAGGCCCACAGCAACAACGCCGCCAGCGCGGGCAGCAGCCACACGCCGAGCCCTGCCTGCCAAGCGCCGAACTGCGTGGCCACCAGCGGGCTGAGCAGCGCCGCCAAACCGCCGCCGGCCATCAACGAGGCCGAATACACGCCCATCGCCACCGGCACGCGGTGCTGGAATTCGCGCTTGATCATCGCCGGCACCAACGCCTGGATCAGCGCCACGCCCGCACCCCCCAACAGCGCCGTCACCAGCAGCGCCGCGCCCTGGCCCATCAGCCAGCGCGCCAGGCACGCCAGCAGAATCATCATCAGGCCCAACGCGATGCCGCGCCGCTCGCCCAGTTGCGCCTCGACGCGCACGCCGACCAGTGCGACCAGGCCCATGCAAATCACCGGCAGGCTGGTGAGCAGGGCGCTGCTCTGAAAACTCAGGCCGGTGGCCAGGCGGATTTCGCCGAGCAACGGGCTGATGGAACTGAGGATCGGCCGCAGGTTGAGGCCCAACACGATCAGCAGGCCCCAGCCGGCGAAGGATTTATTGAGGGTCATGCGGCGCCCTTGCGGCAGGTAAATGAGGCGTGAGTATGGGCAGCGCCGCAGGTATTCTGAAATTAAATATAACCATGCCAATCAGTGGCAAGTTGAATGGTGAGCGCCATGTTCGATCCCGTGTTGTTACGCAGCTTTGTTGCCGTAGTGGACTGCGGCAACTTCACCCGCGCCGCCGAGCGCCTGCACCTGACCCAATCCACCGTAAGCCAGCAGATCCGCCGCCTGGAGGACGTCGCCGGTTGCCAGTTGCTCGACCGCGATCAGCGCCGCGTGGTCGCCACCACCGAGGGTGAGCGCTTGCTGGCCTACGCGCGGCGCATCCTGGCGCTGCATGAAGAGGCCGCCGACGTGCTGATCAACCAGCAAAGCGACGGCGTGCTGCGCCTGGGCGTGCCGGAAGATTTCGCCTCCGAGCGCCTGCTGCCGCTGCTCTCGGCGTTTGTCGGGGCGTATCCACGGGTGCGCCTGGAAGTCACCAGTGGCCTGGGCCCCGAGTTGCAGCGCCAATACCGCAGTGGTGAGTTCGACGTGCTGCTGGTCAAGCAGATGGGCGACAGCGATGACTGCCTGGCCTCGTGGCCGGAGCCATTGTGCTGGGTCGACAGCCGCAGCATGCCGTGCCTGGACCGCGAGCCGCTGCCGCTGGTGGCGTTCCCGGTGGGCGGGCTGTACCGCAACGAGATGCTGCAACACCTGGAAGTCGGCGGCTGGCGCTGGCGCATCGGCTATTCCAGCGCCAGCCTGGCAGGTGTGTGTGCGGCGGTGGCGGCGGGCTTGGGTATCAGCTTGCTGCCGGTACGGGTGGTGCAGGCCGGGCACCAGATCCTCGGTGAGGACAGCGGCCTGCCGGTGGTGCAGGGCGTGCGCCTGGCGTTGTATGCGCGCAGCGGCCTGGGGGCGGCGGGGCAGTGTCTACAGAGCGAGTTGTTCGATTTATGTGCAAACAGCCCGTGTTGAGCCATGCCTTTGCTGAATATTTTGTATGCCTGTAAAGCATTGAAAAAACACGCCTCGGCGCCAGGCCACGAACGACGTGGGTTTGGCGTTTCAGTCCGGCTCGGTTATGCAGTTTCGGTCTATGTATAACTTTAAAGATTACTTTAAGAGATAAGCGTCTGGCCCCGATGATTCAGTCCTCGACGGCCTTCCAACGCAGGCCCGTCGGTTTTTTGTTTGAAAACCGTAGGGAGTGAATCCATGGGCAATGTCCAGACCGCCGCCAGTGCACACGAGGCGCAATGGCGCCAGGCACCGGGTGGTGAGTTGGTCGACCTTGGCCGGCCGCATCGCGCGCCGCTGGGGCAACTGCGCACGCAGCAAACCCCCAAGCGTTTCTCCAGCCGTCGCGAAGGCATTCTGCTGGGTTTGCTGGTGCTGGCCCTGCACGCTGCGGTGATCTACTGGGTGGCGCAGAAGCCGACACCGGTGCTGCCGATCGTGCCGCCGGAAATTCCGCCGATGACCATCGAATTTTCCCAGCCGGCGCCGCCGGTGGTCGAACCGCCACCGCCTGTGCCGCCACCACCGCCGCCGCCCGTGGTTGAGCCACCGCCGCCCGTGGTGGATGAGTTGGCCGCCAAGCCGGCGCCGAAAAAGCCGATTCCAAAACCCAAGCCCGTGCCGAAGCCGGTGCCCAAGCCTGAGCCCGCCCCCAAACCGGTCGAGCCGCCGCCCGCACCCCCGACCCCGGCACCGCCCGCACCGCCCGCGCCACCGGCACCGGCGCCGGTAACGCCCGCTTCGGCCAACGCCGCGTATTTGAAGAACCCGGCGCCCGAATACCCGTCACTGGCCCAGCGCCGTGGCTGGGAAGGCACGGTGTTGCTGCGGGTGCAGGTGCTGGCCAGTGGCAAGCCGGGTGAGATCCAGATCCAGAAGAGCAGCGGTCGCCAGCAACTCGACGACGCCGCGCTGGCTGCGGTGAAGCGTTGGAGCTTCGTACCGGCCAAGCAGGGCGACGTCGCCCAGAACGGCTGGGTCAGCGTCCCGATCGATTTCAAGATTCACTAACTATTCGGCTGCGGTGTGTTGCACACGCCGCGACCTGCACAGAGGGAAGACATCATGGCATTAGCATCTCCACTTGAATCCATCGAAAGCGCGGTGATCTGGCTGCTGGTGGTTTTTTCGGTCGCCACCTGGGGCCTGGCCCTGCTCAAGGGCGTGCAGTTCGGTCGCCTCAAGGCGCAGGATCGCAAGTTCCATAAACAGTTCTGGGCGGCGTCGAGCCTCGACTCGGCCGCCGAGCTGGCAGAAACCCAACCCGGCGCCGCAGCCCGTGTGGCCCAGGCCGGTTACGCCGCGATCCAGGTGGGCGAGACGCCACACGCTGCCGACCTGAGCCAGGCCATCAACCACCAGGACCGCCTCGAACGCGCCCTGCGCCAACAGATCGTGCGTGAACGCCGTTCCCTGGAGACCGGCCTGGCCGTGGTCGCCAGTATCGGCAGCACCTCGCCGTTCATCGGCCTGTTCGGCACCGTGTGGGGCATCATGGAAGCGCTCAAGGGCATCAGTGCCGCCGGTTCCGCCAGCCTCGAAACCGTGGCCGGCCCGATTGGTGCCGCACTGGTGGCCACGGGTGTAGGTATCGCCGTCGCCGTACCGGCGGTGCTGGTCTACAACTACTTCCTGCGCCGTCTCAAGCTGACGGCTGCGGACCTCGACGACTTTGCCCACGACTTCTACAGCCTGGCGCAGAAAAATTCGTTCCGCGTGCTGCTGCACCCGACCCTGAACAAAACCGCGGCCGGCAACCCGCAGAAAGTGAAGGAGGCGTCCTGAGATGGCCTTCTCCACGCAAGACAGTGATGAGGTACTGAGCGAGATCAACGTCACGCCGCTGGTGGACGTGATGCTGGTGCTGCTGGTGGTGTTTATCGTCACCGCGCCGCTGTTGACCAACGCGATCCCGATCAACCTGCCCAAGACCGAGGCCGTGGCCCCGGTGGAGCAGAAGGACCCGCTGGTGGTGAGCATCGACGGCGCCGGCAAAGTGTTTATCAACAAGGACGAAATCCAGCCGGACCTGCTGGAATTCAACCTGCAGGCGGCGAAAGCCAAGGACCCCGATGTGCGGGTGCAACTGCAGGCTGACGATGGTGTGAACTACGGCGAAGTGGCGCGAGCCATGGCGTCGATCGAACGTGCGGGCATTACCAAGTTGTCGGTGATTACCGCCCGTTGATTGCAAAAGCCTCGACAAGTTTTTGGCCGTCTCCTTGGCAGGGTGCGGCCTTTTTTTTGCCTGGAATTTAACCAGCAACACAAACGCCAGCCTGGAATGAGGGCCCCTGTGGGAGCGGGCTTGCTCGCGAATGCGGTGTACCAGTCGGCATCTTCATCGCTGACCCACCGCATTCGCGAGCAAGCCCGCTCCCACATTTGGATCTTTATTGGGTTTAAGTTTTTGGTTATTAATAAATAGCTTCTTATTCCTTAACGAATATAAACCTCGTCCCTATACTGTCCTACAACGTTAAACGCTGCAGGAGGGCACACCCATGCACAGCGAGTCGATTCGTTATCTGATCGTGCCGGGCTGGCAAGGATCGCCAGAAGATCATTGGCAAAGTCATTGGCAGAACAGCCTGCCCAACAGTGCACGCGTGGAACAGGCCGACTGGCTGACCCCGCGCCGTGAAGACTGGGTGGCCGCGCTGGCCGAGGCCATCGCCGCCGACAGCACGCCGGTGATCCTGATCGCCCATAGCCTGGGGTGCATCACCGTGGCGCATTGGGCTGCGACTGCCCCGGTGCAGTTCTTGCGCCAGGTGCGGGGTGCCTTGCTGGTGGCCCCGGCCGATGTCGAACGGCCTGCCTGCTCGCCTGCCTTGCGTAATTTCGCACCGATTCCCACTGACCTGCTGCCGTTTCCGAGCCAAGTGGTCAGCTCCGACAACGACGCCGCCGTCAGCGCCCCGCGGGCCCTGGAGCTGGCGCGTCACTGGGGCGCCGAAGCCGGCATCCTCGCGGGTGCCGGGCATATCAACGTGAAGTCCGGCCACCAGCGCTGGGAACAGGGCTTCGCCTACCTCTATCGCCTGCAAAGCCGCCTCGAGCACCACGCCCGGCGCAGTGCCTGAACACTTTTCAACGCCCCGTCCCTGAGTGGATCTGGGGCGGGAGCCTGCCATGAGTCTGCATGAAACCTACGGCCAGCCATTGCTGACCTTTCCCGACGCCGATAAAAGCCCGTTGAGCATCCGCGCCAAGGCGCTGGTGTTTGTCGACCCACGCTCGCGCCAGTTGCGCGAAGACCTCGAAAGCCTCGCGCCCCGCGCCCTGCCGGTGTTGATTCGCGGCGAGACCGGCAGCGGTAAAGAGTTGCTGGCGCGGCATATCCACCGTGGCAGCGATCGCGGCGGCTTGTTTGTGTCGGTCAACTGCGGTGCGATCAGCCCGACCTACGCCGACGCCGAGCTGTTCGGCTACGCCGCCGGTGCCCACAGCGGCGCGGCCAGCAGCCGGGCCGGCTGGTTCGGTTCGGCCAACGGCGGCACCTTGTACCTGGACGAGATCGGCGACTTGCCGCTGCCGATCCAGGTCAAATTGCTCGCCGCCCTGGAAAACCA
Organism: Pseudomonas sp. GL_117; assembly: GCF_057835125.1. Classification (NCBI taxonomy): domain Bacteria; kingdom Pseudomonadati; phylum Pseudomonadota; class Gammaproteobacteria; order Pseudomonadales; family Pseudomonadaceae; genus Pseudomonas; species Pseudomonas sp. GL_117. Next base: position 230,459 of record NZ_CM174418.1, read on the forward strand.
CGAAGTCACCCGCGTCGGCGCCCATCAGCCAAGCCCGGTGGATGTGCGCCTGGTTGCCGCCACCAGCATCGACCTGGCCCAGGCCGTGGCGGCGGGCAAGTTCAATGAGCGCCTGTTCCATTACCTGAGCGAAGGCCAGCTGGAGTTGCCAGCACTGCGCGAGCGGGTTGGCGACATCCTGTCCCTGGCCGAATATTTTCTCGGCATCTACAGTCAGCGCCTGGACCTGCCGGTGCCGCTGATCAGCGATGCGGCCCAGCAGGTGCTGGAACAACACAGTTGGCCGGGCAATACCCGCGAGCTGGAAAACGTCATTCACTTTGCCTTGCTGGTAAGCAGTGGCGACGAGATCTTGCCCGAGCATTTGAATCTGCCCGTGGCCGGTTCGCCCCTTGAGCAGGTGCAGCGGATTTTCAATAACGCCAGCGCCGCTGAACGGGAAAGCTTGCGCAACTTTCTATCTCAAAAAGCAGCTACATGAACAAAATGGAATATCAACGTGAATAAAAGATATTGTTCGGGAATAAAAAATCTAGGTATTGTCCGCTTCACGCCGCGATAGCACATCGCTGGCACACCACATAACAAGCGGCCGTCACCGACGCCCCGGAATTAAGGACACTGCATGAAAAAGGTTCTGTTGTTTACCGCACTGACGGCTGCCCTGACTGCAAGCTTCGCCCAGGCCAACGAGAAGCTGGTGGTTGCTGCCACCCCGATCCCGCACGCCGAGATCCTCGAACTGGTCAAGCCAACCCTGGCCAAAGAAGGCGTGGACCTGGAAATCAAAGTCTTCACTGACTACGTACAACCCAACGTACAGGTCGCCGAGAAGCGCCTGGACGCCAACTACTTCCAGACCCTGCCGTACCTGGAAAACTTCAACAAGGGCAAGGGCACCAACCTGGTCACCGTGGTTGGTGTGCACGTTGAACCCTTCGGCGGTTATTCGAAAAAGATCAAAAATATTTCCGAGCTCAAAGATGGCGCCACCGTGGCCATCCCGAACGAAGGCTCCAACAGCGGCCGCGCCCTGTTGCTGCTGCAGAAAGCCGGCGTGATCACCCTGAAAGACCCGACCAATGCCTTGTCCACGCCAAAAGACATCAAGGACAACCCCAAGCACCTGAAATTCAAGGAGCTGGAATCGGCCCTGCTGCCACGTGTGCTGGACCAGGTTGACCTGGACCTGATCAACACCAACTACGCCCTGGAAGCGGGTCTGAACCCGGCCAAGGACGCGCTGATCATCGAAGACGCCAAGTCGCCGTACGTGAACTTCCTGGTGGCTCGCCCGGACAACAAGGACAGCGACGCGATCCAGAAGCTCTCCAAGGCCCTGACCAGCCCGGAAGTCAAAGCTTTCATCGAGAAGAAGTACAACGGCGCGGTAGTGCCTGCGTTCTGATGTAGCCCAAAACCCCTTCAAGGTTTCAACGCCGACGGCTCCTACAGCGTCGGCGTTTTTTATTGCCTGAAATTTGGAATGCAATCAAACCTGTGGGAGCAGGCAAGCCAGCTCCCACAGGAGATTTGTGTAGGTTTGCAAGGGTTAGCTTTTTGCGTGATATGAATATGCTATTTGGGTATTTAAAATTTCTTTTTTATACCTTTAAAGTCTGCGCTACCCGGCGTTACCCACGCCGGCTCGAACCGCGCACGCCGCATTACCCCTGTGGCGTTTTGGACTTCCGATGACCTTCGATTTCGCGTTTATCCTCAGCACCCTGCCGGCGTTTCTCAACGCCGTCGGGGTGACGCTGCAAGTCGGCCTGATCGCCATTGCCACCTCGCTGCTGGTGGCGCTGATCAACGCTGCGCTGCTGGTGTTTCGCACGCCCTACCTGTCGCGCCTGGTGGCGCTGTACGTGGAGCTGGCGCGCAACACGCCGCTGCTGATCCAACTGTTTTTCGTCTACTTCGCGCTGCCGGCCCTGGGCTTGAATATCTCCGGGTTCTGGGCGGCGATCATCACCATGACGTTCCTCGGCGGCGCCTACCTCACCGAAGTACTGCGCGCCGGGGTGGAAGCGGTGCCGCTGGCGCAGATCGAGTCGGGCAAGTCCATCGGCCTGTCCGACTGGCAACTGCTGCGCCACGTGATCCTGCCCCAGGCCGGCATTCTCAGCCTGCCGGCGCTGTTCGCCAATTTCATCTTCCTGCTCAAGGAGACCACCGTGGTGTCTGCCGTGGCGGTGCCGGAGATTCTCTACACCACCAAAAGCTACATCGCGCTCTACTACAAGACCTACGAGATGCTCGCCGTGCTGACGCTGATCTGCGTGTTGCTGTTCTTGCCGCTGTCGCTGCTGCTCAGCCGCCTGGAAAGGAGGCTCCAGCATGGCCAGTTCGGGTCTTGAGTTGCTGTGGGTGTCGTTGCCGCAACTGGGCAAGGGCGCTGCGCAAACCCTGTCGATTTCCTTCTTGAGCATCGCCTTCAGCACCGTCGGCGGCGTGGTGTATGGCGTGTTGCGCAGCTTGAACAACCGCCTGCTCAACGCGGTGTTGCGGGTGTACCTGGAGCTGTTTCGCGCGATCCCGGTGCTGGTGTGGCTGTACCTGCTGTTTTTCGGCCTGCCGATTTTCTTCGGCCTGAGCATTCCGAGCTTCTGGTGTGCGGTGCTGGTGCTGTCGTTGTGGGGGGCCAGTGAAGTCGGCGAAGTGGTGCGCGGCGCGTTGCATTCGCTGCCCCGTGGCCAGCGAGAGGCGGGCTTGTCGATTGGCCTGTCCGGTCCGCAGCTGTACGGCTACGTGCTGCTGCCCCAGGCGCTCAAGCGCATGACGCCGCCGACCATCAACGTCTACACGCGCATCATCAAGACCAGCTCCCTGGCGGTGCTGATCGGCGTGGTGGACGTGATCAAGGTCGGTCAGCAAATCATCGAACGCACCTACGAATCCGTGTTGATTTACGGCGTGCTGTTCCTGTTTTTCTTCTTTATCTGCTACCCGTTGTCGGCCGCCTCCAAGGTGCTGGAACGGCGCTGGGCCCAAGCATGAGCGCATTGATCGAGTTTCAGGGTTTCAACAAATTCTTCGGCGAAACGCAGGTGCTCAAGGGCATCGACTTGCGTGTGCGCAGCGGCGAAGTAGTGGTGATCCTCGGCCCCAGCGGCTGCGGCAAAAGCACCTTGCTGCGCTGCCTGAACGGGCTGGAAGTGGCCCACAGCGGTAGCCTGCGTTTTGCCGGCAACGAGCTGTTGGACACAAGCACCGACTGGCGCCAGGTGCGCCAGGACATCGGCATGGTGTTCCAGAGTTACCACCTGTTCCCGCATATGAGCGTGCTCGACAACATCCTGCTCGGCCCGCTGAAAGTGCAAAAACGTGACCCCCGCGAAGCCCGCGAGCAAGCCGAAAAACTCCTCGAACGCGTCGGCCTGGCCGACAAGCGCGACGCCTTCCCGCGCCAGCTCTCCGGCGGCCAGCAGCAACGCATCGCCATCGTCCGTTCGTTGTGCATGAACCCGCAAGTCATGCTGTTTGACGAAGTCACCGCTGCCCTCGACCCGGAAATGGTCAAGGAAGTGTTGGAAGTGATCCAGGGCCTGGCCCGCGATGGCATGACCCTGCTGATCGTCACCCACGAAATGGCCTTCGCCCGCGCCGTCGCCGACCGCGTGGTGTTTATGGAGGCCGGGCGCATCCTCGAACACAACACCCCCGAAGAATTCTTTACGAACCCGCAAACCGCACGCGCGCAGCAGTTCCTGGAGAAGTTCTCCTTTGTCTCAACACTGCCCAAGAAAACCAAGGAACTGGAGCTGCTATGAAAAAACTACTGCTGCCACTGTTGGCCGTCGCCGTACTGGCCGGCTGCGATAAAAAGGCCGAAGAGCCGGCCAAACCCGTCGCCGCTGCCACGAGCTACATCGACAAGATCAAGGCGCGCGACAAGCTGATCGTCGGCGTGTTCACCGACAAGCCGCCGTTCGGCTTCGTCAACGAAGCCGGGCGCTACGTTGGCTTCGATACCGACATCGGCCGCCAATTCGCCAAGGATCTGCTGGGCGATGAAAACAAGGTGGAATTCGTCGCGGTCGAGCCGGCCAGCCGCATTCCGTTCCTGCAAAGCGACAAGGTCGACCTGATCCTCGCCAACATGACCGTGACGCCGGAGCGCAAGGAAGCGGTGGACTTCACCAACCCCAACCTGAAAGTCGCGGTACAGGCCCTGGTGCCCAACGACAGCGCGGTGAAAAGCCTGGATGACCTGGCGACCCGCACCACCATCGTGACCACCGGCACCACCGCCGACATCTGGCTGACCAAGAACCACCCGGACTGGAAACTGCTCAAGTTCGAGAAAAACTCCGAGTCGCTGCAAGCGTTGTCGGCGGGTCGTGGTGACGCTTATGCGCAAGACAACCTGGTGCTGTTCAGCTGGGCCAAGCAGAACCCGGGTTACCGCGTGCTGGAAGAGAAGCTCGGCGATGAAGCGCCGATTGCGCCGGCGGTGAAGAAGGGCAACGTTGAGCTGCGTGACTGGGTGAATGCCGAGTTGGCGAAGTTGGGTGAGGAGAAGTTCCTGCTCAAGCTGTATGACCAATATGTGCGTAAAGAGCTGAGCGATGACACCAAGCCTGAGAGCGTGATTGTTGAAGGGGGCAAGTGGCAGGGTTGATCCTTTGCTTTTGTGGTGACTGAACTACCGCTTTCGCGAGCAAGCCCGCTCCCACATTTTCCCGCATTCCAAAGGAAGAACTCGGTCAAATGTGGGAGCGGGCTTGCTCGCGAAGAGGCCCTCCCAGTCACAACTTACTCCGGCCAATGCCAAGCCGGCGCATCCAACATCCCCTGCCCGACAATCCGCGTCTCCCCCAACACCTTCTCCAACACAATCGAATTGCACCCCGCATCCTGCTGCAACGCCGCAATCAACCGGCTGGCATGGGACACCACCCACACCTGGCAGTGCTCGGACGCCTGGATAATCAAGCGCGCCAACGCCGGCAGCAGGTCCGGGTGCAAGCTGGTCTCGGGCTCGTTCAGCACCATCATGGTTGGCGGCCGTGGAGTCAGCAGCGCCGCGATCAGCAGCAGGTAACGCAAGGTGCCGTCCGACAGCTCCGCCGCCGACAATGGCCGCAGCAAGCCTTCCTGATAGAACTCGATCGCAAAGCGCCCGCCCTGCAACGGTTGGATATTCAGGCGCGCACCGGGGAAGGCGTCGCTGACCGCCTGCTGCAACGCCTCTGGGTCGCCTATCTCGCGAATGGTCTGCAACGCCGCCGCCAGGTCGCGCCCGTCATGGTGCAACACCGGCGTGCGGGTGCCCAGTTGCGGTTGGCGCACCGGCGCGTCGGCGTCGCTGCGAAAGTGATCATAAAAGCGCCAGCCGCGAATGTTTTCGCGCAGCAGCAACACCTCCGGCGAGCCGCGCAGGCTGCCGACCTGATCGAACAGGCTGTGGTAGTTCGGGGTGTGCTGGGCCAGCACGTCCCATTGGCGACCGTCGCGGGCGCGTACCATCGGCCCGGAACGCTGCACCAGCAGGCTGGCCGGGCGGTAGATGGGGCCGGCCCAGATGCATTCTTTCTTCACTTGCGGATCAAGGGCGAAAAACGACAGGGTCTTTTCCGGCAGGCCGAGGGAGATGGCGTAGCTGAAATCTTCGCCGGCAAAGCCCAGGCGCAGGCGTTTGACGCCTTGGCGCACCGTGGACTCAACCGGCACCTCGCCGCTTTTCATGCGGCGGCTGAGGGTTTCCGGCCCGGCCCAGAAGGTCGAATCCAGCCCGCCCTCACGGGCCAGCGCATTGATCACTCCGCCCTGGGCGGTTTCTGCCAGCAGGCGCAGGGCGCGGTACAAGTTGGACTTGCCGCTGCCATTGGGGCCGGTCACCAGGTTCAAGCGGGCGAGGGGCACCACCAATTTATTGATCGAGCGGTAATTGGCCACCGCGAGGGTCTTGAGCATCGGTCACCTACCGGGTGCGGGTTGAGCGGGCTTGCCCGCGCCGGGTGGCGCAGCCGCCCCAATCGAGACACCGCAGTGTATAAGAAATACCGAGTTGCCTGGGTTGGGCCGGCTGCGCCACCCGCTCGCTACACAGATTCCATGCACGGGGGGAACGCTGAACTAAGCTCACAGTCGCATACACATCTGACCTATCGCGTCACGCAAAGGAGCCTGCATGGGCGGTCGTATTTGCACCTGTATTATCGGACTGGGTTTGCTGACATTGCTCGGTGGTTGTGGCCAGGAAAAAGCCGAGCCCAAACAGCATTCGCGGGTGTTTGTGCACACTGTGCAGCCAACGGATTTCGCCGCGGCGGTCACGCTCACCGGGGACATCCAGGCCCGTGTGCAGACCGACCTGTCGTTCCGCGTCGGCGGCAAAATCATCCAGCGCATGGTCGACGTGGGTGACCGCGTCAGCGCCAAGCAGGTGCTGGCCAAGCTCGATCCCAAGGATTTGCAGACCAACGTTGATTCCGCCCAGGCCCAGGTCGTGGCCGAGCAGGCGCGGGTCAAGCAGACGGCCGCCGCCTTTGTGCGCCAGGAAAAGCTGCTGCCCAAGGGCTACACCAGCCGCAGCGAATACGACGCCGCCCAGGCCGCGCTGCGCAGCAGCCAAAGCGCCCTGGCCGCCGCGCAAGCCCAATTGGCCAACGCCCGCGAACAACTGGGCTACACCGCGTTGATCGCTGAGGCGCCGGGCGTGATTACTGCGCGTCAGGCCGAAGTCGGCCAAGTGGTGCAGGCCACCGTGCCGATCTTCAGCCTGGCCCGCGACGGCGAACGCGATGCGGTGTTCAACGTGTATGAATCGCTGCTGATGGAGCCGCCGCCGGATGCGCCGATCACTGTCAGCCTGTTGGAAAACCCCAGCATCAAGGCCCAAGGCAAAGTCCGCGAAGTCACCCCGGCCGTGGCCGCCAACACCGGCACCGTTCAGGTGAAGATTGCCCTGGAGGCGCTGCCCAAGGGCATGCAACTCGGCTCGGTGGTCAGCGCCACCGCCAGTGGCCCGGCCAGGCCCAGCATCGAGTTGCCCTGGTCAGCCCTGACCAAAGACCTCAACGAACCGGCTGTTTGGTTGGTCGACGGCGACGGCAAGGCGCAGTTGCACAAGGTCAGCGTGGCGCGGTATCTCACCGGCAAAGTCATCATCGGCGACGGCCTCAAGGGCGGCGAAAAAGTCGTGGTGGCCGGTGGGCAACTGCTGCACCCCGGCATGCTCGTCGAGATCGCCCAACAAGGAGCCCAGCCATGAAGCACCTGACGGCCATACTCGCCGCCAGCCTGTTGCTGGCAGCGTGCTCCAAGCAGGAACCCGCGCCTGAGCCCGTGCGCCCGGTGCTGTCCATGGAAGTGAAAGCCGAAGACCAGGAAACCCTCGGCCGCTTCGCCGGCACTATCCAGGCCCGCTATGAAAGCAACCTGGGGTTCCGCGTGCCCGGCCGTATTGCCCGGCGTGCCGTGGATGTCGGCGCAGAGGTGGAGAAGGGCGCCTTGCTCGCGGTCCTCGACCCCACCGACCAGCAAAACCAACTGCGCGCCGCCCAAGGCGACCTGGCGCGCGTGCAGGCGCAATACATCAATGCCCAGGCCAACGCGCGGCGCCAGCAGGAACTGTTCAACCGTGGCGTCGGCGCCCAGGCTCAGCTGGACATCGCCCAGACCGACCTGAAAACCACCCAGGCCTCCCTCGATCAAGCCCAGGCCGCCGTCAACCAGGCCAAGGACCAGCTCAACTACGCCGAGTTGCGCACCGACCACGGTGGCATCGTCACCGCCTGGAGCGCCGAGGCCGGCCAGGTGGTCAGCGCCGGCCAGCAAGTGGTGACCCTGGCGCGCCCGGACATCAAGGAAGCGGTGATCGACCTGCCCGCAGGCCTCGCCGAGCGGCTGCCCCATGACGTGGTGTTCCTGGTTGCCGGGCAACTGGACCCGAGCGTCAACACCACCGCCATCGTGCGCGAGATCGAACCCCAGGCCCAAAGCGCCACCCGCACCCGTCGCGCGCGCCTGAGCCTGGCCGAGACGCCGCCCGCGTTCCGCCTCGGCACAGCGATCAGCGTGACCTTGAGCAGCGCCATCGCGCCGCGTATCGAACTGCCCCTGAGCGCCTTGCAGCAAGTCGACGGCAAGAGCCGCATCTGGCTGCTCGACACCCAGAACCAGACCGTGCAGCCGCGTGAGGTCAGCGTCATCAGCCGTGACGCCAGCAGCGCCGTGCTCAGCGGCGGCGTACAGCCCGGTGAACGTATCGTCACCGCCGGCGTGAACAGCCTGAAACCCGGGCAGAAAGTCAAAATCGACGAGGACAGCCCGCGATGAAAGGCAGCTTCAACTTATCCGACTGGGCGCTCAAGCATCAGTCCTTCGTCTGGTACCTGATGTTCGTCGCGCTGCTGATGGGCGTGTTCTCCTACATGAACCTGGGCCGCGAGGAAGACCCTTCCTTCACCATCAAGACCATGGTGATCCAGACCCGCTGGCCGGGCGCGACCCAGGAAGAAACCCTCAAGCAGGTCACCGACCGCATCGAGAAAAAACTCGAGGAACTGGACTCCCTCGACTACGTGAAAAGCTATACGCGGCCGGGCGAGTCCACGGTGTTCGTCTTCTTGAAGGACACCACCAGCGCCAAGGCCATCCCGGAAATCTGGTACCAGGTGCGCAAGAAGATCGACGACATCCGCGGCACCTTTCCCCAAGGTTTGCAGGGGCCGTCGTTCAACGACGAGTTCGGTGATGTGTTCGGCTCGGTCTACGCGTTTACCGGCGACGGCCTGTCGATGCGCCAGTTGCGCGACTACGTCGAGCAGGTGCGCGCCGAGATCCGTTCGGTGCCGGGGTTGGGCAAGGTCGAGATGATCGGCCAGCAGGATGAAGTGATTTACCTGAACTTCTCCACGCGCAAACTCGCCGCGCTGGGCATCGATCAGCGCCAGGTGGTGCAGAGCCTGCAATCGCAGAACGCCGTGACCCCGGCCGGGGTGATCGAGGCCGGGCCGGAGCGGATTTCCGTGCGCACTTCGGGGCAGTTCGCCTCGGAGAAGGACCTGGCCGACGTCAATCTGCGGCTCAACGATCGTTTTTACCGGCTGGCGGACATCGCCGAGATCAGCCGTGGCTACGTCGACCCGGCGCGGCCGCTGTTCCGGTTCAACGGCCAACCGGCAATCGGCCTGGCCATCGCCATGCAGAAGGGCGGCAATATCCAGGCGTTCGGCGCGGCCCTGCACGGGCGCATGGATGAGCTGACCGCCGACCTGCCGGTGGGCGTCGGCGTGCACAAGGTGTCTGACCAGGCCGAAGTGGTGGAGGAGGCTGTCGGCGGCTTCACCAGCGCGTTGTTCGAAGCGGTGATCATCGTGCTGGTGGTGAGTTTTATCAGCCTCGGCCTGCGCGCCGGGCTGGTGGTGGCGTGCTCGATTCCGTTGGTGCTGGCGCTGGTGTTCGTGTTCATGGAATACAGCGGCATCACCATGCAGCGTGTGTCGTTGGGCGCGTTGATCATCGCCCTCGGGCTGTTGGTGGACGACGCGATGATCACCGTGGAGATGATGATCACGCGCCTGGAAAAAGGCGAAACCAAGGAACAGGCGGCGACTTACGCCTACACGTCGACGGCGTTTCCGATGCTCACCGGCACCTTGGTGACGGTCGCCGGCTTTGTGCCGATCGGCCTCAACGCCAGCTCGGCGGGCGAGTACACCTTCACCCTGTTCGCGGTGATTGCCGTGGCGATGCTGGTGTCCTGGGTGGTGGCGGTGCTGTTTGCGCCGGTGATTGGCGTGCATATCCTCAGCGCCAAAGTGAAACCCCACGATGCCGAGCCGGGGCGGATTGGCCGGGCGTTCAACGGCGGCATGCTGTGGGCCATGCGCAACCGCTGGTGGGCTATCGGCATCACCGTGGCGTTGTTCGTGGCGTCGGTGTTTTCCATGCAGTTTGTGCAGAACCAGTTCTTTCCGTCGTCGGACCGCCCGGAGATCCTGGTGGACCTCAACCTGCCGCAAAACGCCTCGATCAATGAGACGCGCCGCGCCGTGGACCGTCTTGAGGCGATCATCAAGGACGACCCGGACATTGCCCGCTGGAGCACCTATATCGGCCAGGGCGCGATCCGTTTCTACCTGCCGCTGGACCAGCAACTGGAGAACCCCTACTACGCGCAGTTGGTGATCGTGAGCAAAGGCCTGGAAGAGCGCGGCGCCCTGATCGCGCGTCTGCAAAAGCGCCTGCGCGACGATTTCGTCGGTATCGGCAGCTTTGTGCAGCCGCTGGAAATGGGCCCGCCGGTGGGGCGGCCGATTCAGTATCGGGTGTCGGGCAAAGACACTGACCAGGTGCGCAAACACGCGATCGAGCTGGCGACCTTACTGGACAAAAATACGCACCTGGGCGAGATCATTTACGACTGGAACGAGCCGGGCAAAGTGCTGCGGGTGGACATCGCCCAGGACAAGGCGCGGCAGTTGGGGTTTTCTTCGGAAGACGTCGCGCAACTGATGAACAGCGTGGTCAGTGGCGCATCCGTGACCCAGGTGCACGACGACATCTACCTGATCAATGTGGTCGGTCGCGCCGAAGACGCCGAGCGCGGTACGCCGGAAACCTTGCAGAACCTGCAGATCGTCACGCCCAACGGCACCTCGATCCCGCTTTTGGCGTTCGCCACCGTGCGCTATGAGCTGGAGCAACCGCTGGTGTGGCGCCGCGACCGCAAGCCGACCATCACCATCAAGGCCTCGGTGCGCGATGAGATGCAGCCCACCGACTTGGTCAAACAGCTGGCGCCGACCATCGAAAAATTCAGCGCCGGTTTGCCGGTGGGCTACAAGGTCGCCACCGGCGGCACCGTGGAAGAAAGCGGCAAGGCCCAAGGCCCGATTGCCAGCGTGGTGCCGTTGATGTTGTTCCTGATGGCGACGTTCCTGATGATCCAGTTGCACAGCGTGCAGAAGATGTTCCTGGTGGCGAGCGTCGCGCCGCTGGGGCTGATCGGCGTGGTGTTGGCGCTGATCCCCACGGGCACGCCGATGGGGTTTGTGGCGATCCTCGGCATCCTCGCGCTGATCGGCATCATCATCCGCAACTCGGTGATCCTGGTGACGCAGATCGATGAATATGAGCAGGCGGGTTTTACCCCGTGGGATGCGGTGGTGGAGGCCACCGAACATCGGCGTCGACCGATCCTGCTGACGGCGGCGGCGGCGAGCCTGGGCATGATCCCCATCGCCCGCGAAGTGTTCTGGGGGCCGATGGCCTACGCGATGATTGGCGGGATCATCATTGCCACGTTGTTGACCCTGTTGTTCCTGCCGGCGCTGTACGTGGCCTGGTACAAGATCCGCGAGCCGAAACAGGAGCAACAGGCCGAATAAGGTCAAAAAATGTGGGAGCGGTCTGTCAGTTAAAAGTGTGCTGACTGACCCACCGCCTTCGCGGGCAAGCCCGCTCCCACATTTGGATCTCCACATGCCTTTTGGCTTGTGGGAAACCTCCTGAAATATTGACTGCGGTCGTTTGAGGCTGTGCAGTGTTCTACCCTCTCGACCTTCACCTCAAACGGTCGAAGAAAATGAACTGGCATCGTCACCTTTTGCTGCTCTGCACATTCCTCATCTCCCCGCTGGCCCTTGCCAGCACCGTCCTCGAAAACCCGCTATGGCGTATCGAACTCGACCCCGCGACCCTCGCCATCCGTGCCACGCCCAGCGGCCAGGCGCCGGTACAGGCCTCTAGCGGCGTTGCCGCGCGCGCGGTCAGCGATCTCGCGCAGAGCGCCCAGCAAGCCAGTTGGCAGTGGGGAGCCTTTCGCGTCACGGCCAGCCTTGCGCAACGCGACCTGATGCTTGCCATCACCGCACGCGAACCGGGTGAATTAACGATCCTTCGACAACCCGCCAGCGCCCTCGGCAAGGGCCTGATCTGGCCGTTGGCCGAAGGGCATTACGTGCCCGTCGACAATGCCGTCTGGAGAGCCTTTCTGGTGGAACAGGGCGACCTCAACACCACCCAGGACCTCAGCCTGCCCTTGTGGGGCATGGACCACGGTGCCTTCACCTTGAACTGGCTGTTGACCAATCCTTACAACAACCGCCTGAGCTGGAAAGACGCGCTGGCGTTGTCGGTGGCCCACGAATTCACCGCGCTGGACCCCACCGAGCCGATGACCTTGGTGTTGCACCTGGGCGATGCCGATCCGCTGGCCGGCGCCAAGCGTTATCGCCAATGGCTGGTGGAGCAGGGCCGTTACGAGCCGCTGGCGGACAAGCTGCGGCAAACCCCCGAGGCCGAGAAGCTGCTGGGCGCCAGTCACGTCTACCTGTGGGGCAATGACCTGCTGGCGCCGGAGGATGTGCGCGACTGGCCGCTGCTGATCCAGCGGCTGCGCGGGCACGAACTCAAGGGGTTGCTGGACAAGGAAGCCGCGCAGATTCTCGCGCAAACCCGTGTGTTGAACCGCTATGAACAGACCGTGCTGTTGCGCGGCCTCAACGCCGCCATCAACACCAAAGCCCGCCAGAGTTGGCAGGTGGATGAACCGGATATGACCCGCCTCGCCTCGCGTTATGGCCAGCTGCGCAATGAGCTGGCGGTGGCGTTTGCCGGGGCGTTGAGCGAGCGTCCTGAACGCTGGGGCAGCCAGACGGTTCAAGCGCTGCGCGATGCGGGTCTTACGCGCTTGTTGCTGACCCTGGGCGACGGTTGGGAAGGCGGCCTCTGGCACCCGGAAGCGATCCGCGCCGGGGTCGACGCCGGGTTTCTGATGGCGCCGTACGACTCCTATGAAACCGCGTTGTCCGCCAGCGAAAACCCGGACTGGACCACCGCCCACCTGGGCCGCCAGGCCTACCGCGACTGCGCGATCGTGTTGAAGAACGGCAAGCTCAAGGCCGGCTTCCAGCAATCCGGCCACTACACCGACCCGCGCTGCGTGCGCCCCCTGCTCGAAGCACGGGCGCAAGCCGTGCAGGCCAAGGCCGGTTTCAACGCCTGGTTTCTTGATGCCTACGCCACCGGCATGGTTTTCGACAGCTATCGCAACGGCACGCCCATGACCCAGGCGCAAAATGCCGCTGGCAACATCGATGCTTCGCGCTGGCTGAACACCACGCTCAAGTTGCCCACGGGTTCCGAAGACGGCAATGCGATCACGGCCCAGGGCATCCTGTTTGCCCATGGCATGCAAACGCCGGTGATTGGCTGGGGTGATCAAGCGATGACCCAGGACAAGCAGTCGCCCTATTACGTCGGCAATTGGTTCCCGCCGGAGCAACCGACGGTGTTCTTCAAGCCGGTGCCGCTCAAGGAACCGTTTCGCACCGTGCATTTCGAGCCGGGCATGCGCTTGCCGCTGTATCAGGCGGTGTTCCATGGCTCGGTGATCACCACGCACCACTGGCTGTTCGACAGCCTGAAACTGAGCAATGTGCAGGTGGCGAACGAGCTGACGCAACTGCTCTACAACGTGCCGCCGCTGTATCACCTGAGTGCGTCGACGGTTGAGCAGCGGCTGCCGCTGATTCAGCGCCAGGACCGGTTTTTCCGGCCGCTGCACCAGCGCTTGGCGACCCAGGCGATGACCGGGTTCCGCTGGCTGACGGACGATCGGCAGGTGCAGGAGACCACCTTTGCGGATGGCACGCGGTTGGTGGCGAATTTTGCGGCGGTCCCGAGAGAGGGTTATGCCGCGAGCAGTGTTACGGTGTTAGTGGTGGGTGAGAAACCGGTGGTGTATCAGGTCGATTAGCGGTGGCTTTGAGAACTTCGCGGGCAAGCCCACATTGGAACTCGGTCAAATGTGGGAGCGGGCTTGCCCGCGAAGGCGCCAGACCAGACGCCCCTAAAGCCTGCGCCACACACTGGCCAACCAGGGCTGCTGCTCTCGGGGCAGCCCCGCCGGCCGGTAGTAATGTTCCAACTCCACAAACCCGGCCTCAGCCAGCAATGCCTGCCACGCCTCAAGATCGTGATAAGACCCATACCGCGGACCATTCCAACCTTCCTGGTTATCCCCGCGCGGGTTGGAGCTGAACAACACGCCCCCCGGCTTCAACGCCCCATGCAGCTGCTTGAGCACACGCGGCAGTTCCTGCTTGGGAATATGGAACAGCACCGCATTGGCGAAAATCCCGTCAAAGCGTCCGGCCGGCAGCGCCAGCTTGAGAAAGTCCTGCTGCAACACCTCGCAGCCACTGTCCTGGCGCGCCATCTGCGCGAACCGCTCGGAGCCATCCAGGCCCACGGCGATATGCCCCATGCGCGTAAAAGTCTGCAAGTCGCGCCCCGGCCCGCAGCCGAAATCCAGCACGGTAAACGGCGGCGTACCCTGGATATGCCGCAGCAGCGCATCGATGTTCTGGCTCACATCGTGGTCGCGGGTGCCTTCGCGGAAGTCCTCGGCCACCTTGTTGTAGTGGCCGAGGGTGGTGGAGGTGATCTGGTCGAGGTCGTCGGGCTTGAGCGTCATGGCGGGTAATACCGGGCACTGGAATGCCCCGACTATACCTCACCGCTTGTTGAGCACCCGCGCCAACCGATCGCCACCCAACTGAATGAACGCCACCAGCACCACCAGCAACACAATCACCGTGAGCATGATCTGCGTGTCAAAGCGCTGGTAGCCGTAGCGGTAGGCAATGTCACCCAAGCCTCCTGCGCCAATTGCACCGGCCATGGCCGACGAATTGATCATCGTCACCAAGGTAATGGTAAAGCCGCCGACAATCCCCGGCAGGGCTTCCGGCAACAGCACGTGCCAGATGATGTGCCAGCGGCGGCAGCCCATGGCCTGTGCGGCTTCGATCAAGCCGTGATCGACCTCACGCAGGCTCACCTCGGCAATCCGCGCAAAAAACGGCGTGGCGGCGATGGTCAGCGGTACGACCGCCGCCCACACGCCGTAAGTGGTGCCGACGATCAGCCGGGTGAACGGGATCAGCGCCACCATCAGGATCAGGAACGGAATCGAGCGGAACAGATTGACGAACGCCCCCAGCACACGGTTCAGCGCTGGCGCCTGGTAGATGCCGCCCTTGTCGCTGGTGACCAGGAACACCGCCAGCGGAATCCCCACCAGCAGCGCGATCAACGACGACACACCGACCATCAGCAAGGTGTCGATGGCACCCTGCAACAAACGATCAAACCACATAGCCCAGCACCTCCACCTGTTGCGCCCAGTTCGCGGCGCGGTTGCGCAATTCGTCGGCGCTGTGGGGCGCGCCATTCACCGCCAGCAACAATTGCCCGAGCGCGTGGCCCTGGATGCGCTCCACGCCGCCTTGCAGCAGGCGCACGCGCCCGCCGAGGGCAGCGAACAGTGCCGCCAGGTCCGGCTCGTCGGTGTCGCTGCCGGTGAATTGCAAACGCAGCACCACGGCCGCCGCGGCCGACGCCGGCGAGGCCTGCAGCCGCTCTTGCAGCTCTGGCGGCAGCCCGTGTTGCAGCGGCGCCAGCAGCGTCTTGCTGACCTCATGCTGCGGGTCGCCGAACACCTGCCACACCGGGCCTTGCTCGACGATATGCCCGTGTTCCAGCACCACCACGCGGTCGCAGATCTCGCGGATCACCGCCATCTCGTGGGTGATCAATACGATGGTCAGGCCCAGGCGCTGATTGATCTCGCGCAGCAGGCCGAGGATCGACTGGGTGGTCTCCGGGTCGAGGGCCGAAGTGGCTTCGTCGCACAGCAGGATCTCGGGGTCGTGCACCAGCGAACGGGCGATGCCCACCCGCTGTTTCTGCCCGCCGGAGAGCTGCGCCGGGTAAGCCTTGTGTTTGTCCTGCAAACCCACCAACTCCAGCAGCTCGCGCACCTTCTGTTCGCGTTGGGGCTTGGGCACACCGGCGACTTTGAGCGGCAATTCGACGTTCTGCCACACGGTCTTGGCCGACATCAAATTGAAGTGCTGGAAGATCATGCCGATGCGCCGACGCAGCGCCACCAGGCGATCTTCGTCGAAGTCGCCGATGTCCACCTGATCGATCAGCACCCGCCCGCTGCTGGGTTGCTCCAGGCGGTTGATGGTGCGGATCAGCGAGGACTTGCCCGCGCCGCTGCGGCCGATGATGCCGAACACTTCCCCGCGCTGGATCGCCAGGTCGATACCCTGTAAGGCATGCACCTTGCCGTCATAGCTCTTGCCCAGGTTGATGAAGCGCACATGGGCACGGTTCAGCGCCGGGTGCAGTTCGGTCTGCTCGGCGTCCCTGGGCGGTGTGCCCGGGTCGCGCAGTCGAGAGTGGGCGGCGGTCATTTCTTGGCTTCCCAACCGACCTGGTAGAGCTTGCCCAGGGATTTATCCAACGCGGCGCGCACCACCGGCGAGTGCTGGTAGATGTCGACGAACTTGATCACCCGTGGGTCGCTCGTGCCCTTGGGCTGGGTGACGAACTGGATCACGTATTCCGGGTGGTCGAGGCCGTCGAACAGCAGCGCCGACTCGGCATCGAAGGTCTTGGACAGGCGGATGTACGCCGGGTAGCCCTGCACCAGGTCGGCATCGTCATACGCGCGCACCAGTTGCACCGCCTCGACTTGCAGGATCTTGAGCTTTTTCGGGTTGCTGACGATGTCTTCTTCGGTGGCCTTGTAGCCCACGCCCGGCTTGAGGGTGATCAAGCCCGCCTTGGCCAGCAATTGCAGGCCGCGGCCGCTGTTGATCGGGTCGTTGGCGATGGCCACGCTGGCGCCCTGGGGCAGGTCATTGATGCTTTTGAATTGCTTCGAGTACAGGCCGACGTTGTTGATGATCCCCGGCGCGTACGGCACCAGGTCAAAACCGGCGGCGGCCTTGGCGTTTTCCAGGAACGGGATGTGCTGGAAGTAGTTCACGTCGATGTCACCGGCGGCCAGGCTGACGTTGGGCGCGATCCAGTCGGTGAACTCCACCAGCTCGACTTTCAGGCCTTGCTTGCCGGCTTCGGCGACGGCGGCTTCCAGCGGGATGGCGAAGGCGGCGGTGGTGCCGACTTTCAGCGGTGCGTCGTTGGCGAACACCGCCGAGCTGAACAGGCCGAGGGCCAGGGCCAGTGCTTTGACTGGGTGGGCGAGCAGGGTTTTTTTCATAATGATTGTCCAGTCATAAGGTATTGGTACAAACAATGGAGATCCAAATGTGGGAGCGGGCTTGCTCGCGAATGCGCTGTGTCAGCTGGCGAATGTGTCGACTGACACAGCGCATTCGCGAGCAAGCCCGCTCCCACAGGGGTTAGTGTCGGTAGGTCGATCCGGTGTGTTGTTGGGGAAGTCTGGCGCTGGCGTGGAAGACTTTTTCGCGCAGCGTGCCGGTCTCATAAGCAGTCTTGTACGACCCTCGCTTCTGCAACTCCGGCACCACCAGATCAATGAAGTCCACATAGCTTTCCGGCGTGACAATCCGCGTCAGGTTGAAGCCATCCAGCCCGGTCTCGCTGATCCACGCTTCCAGCTCATCTGCCACCTGTTCGGGCGAGCCGACCAGGGTGATATAGCGTCCGCCCAACGCGTGCTGTTCGAGCAATTTGCGCCGGGTCCAGTCGTTGTTCTGCAGGTTCTTGGTGGCCGACTGGATCGCGTTGCTCTTCACGTACTGGATCGGTTCGTCCAGCGCGTATTGGGAGAAATCAATCGCGGTGGACGCCGAAAAATGCGCCACACCAGCTTCTGCGCTGGCGTAGCCGAGGTACTCGGCGTGCTTCTGCCAGGCAAGTTCCTCGGTGGCGCCGACGATCACGTTGAGGCCCATGAACACCTTGATGTCATCCGGGTTGCGCCCGGCTTCCACGGCGCTGGCGCGGACCTTGTCCACCTGGACCTTGGTCGACGCCTTGTTCTGCCCGCTGATGAACACACACTCGGCATGGCGCCCGGCGAACAGCAAGCCACGTTCCGAACTGCCGGCCTGGAACAGCACTGGCGTGCGTTGCGGCGACGGCTCGCACAGGTGATAACCGTCCACCTGATAGAACTCGCCGTGGTGCTCGACCTTGTGCACCTTGCCCGGCTGGGCATACACCCGTGCCTGCGGATCGTTGAGCACGGCGTCGTCTTCCCAGCTGCCTTCCCAGAGTTTGTAGAGCACTTCCAGGTATTCGTCGGCCTGGTCGTAGCGGCGGTCATGCTCGACCTGCTCGGTGAGGCCCATGGCCTTGGCGGCGCTGTCGAGGTAGCCGGTGACGATGTTCCAACCGACCCGGCCACGGCTCAGGTGATCCAGCGTGGACATACGCCGGGCGAACAGATACGGCGGCTCGTAGGTGAGGTTGGCGGTGAGGCCGAAGCCCAGGTGTTTCGTCACGGCCGCCATCGCCGAGACCAACAGCAAGGGATCATTCACCGGCAGTTGGATCGACTCTTTGAGCGGCACGTCGATGGAGTGTTGATACACGTCGTACACGCCGACGATGTCGGCAATGAACAAGCCGTCGAACAGCCCGCGTTCGAGGATTTGCGCCAACTCGGTCCAGTACTCGAGGGTCTTGTACTGGGTCGAGGTGTCCCGTGGGTGGGTCCACATGCCGTGGTTGATATGCCCGATGCAGTTCATGTTGAAGGCATTGAGCAGGATTTTTTTCTTGGCCATTTAGATGGTCCCCCGCAGTGGCGGGTTTGCATCGTTGAGGTAGTAATTGCCCACCGCGTGGTACTTCCAGCGCACCGGGTCGTGCAGGGTGTGCACCCGGGCGTTGCGCCAGTGGCGGTCGAGGCCGTGTTCGGCCAGGGTCGCCTGGCTGCCGGCCAGTTCGAACAGGGTGCTGCCGGCGGCCAGGGAAATCTCGGTGCTCAAGGCGCGCACTTCGGCGACGGCAATCGAGGCGGCCGCCACGGTCTGGGCGTTGCTCTCGGCCTGGGCGCGGTCGAGGTATTCGCCTGCGCGTTCCAGCAGGGCTTCGCTGGCGTGCAGGCGGATGCTCAGGTGGCCGAAGCTTTTCAGGGTCAAGGGGTCTTCGCTGGCTTTGTCGTTGCCGGCATCGATCCACGGGCGGGTCTTGGTGCGCACGAAGTGCAGCGCATCCTCGAATGCGGCGCGGGCGATGCCGGTGTCGATGGCGGCGTGCAGGATCTGCGCCAGCGGGCCGACCGTGGTCGGGCGTTCGAACGCGCTCTGGAACGGGATCACGTCGGCGGCGGCGACCCACACGTTGTCGAACACCACCGAACCGCTGCCGGTGGTGCGTTGGCCGAAGCCGCTCCAGTCGTCGATCACCGTCAGGCCCTCGCTGTCCCGCGGGACAAAGGCCAGTTGCTGCACGCCGTGTTCATCCACCACCGAGGTGGGGATGCGCTGGGCGTAGATCGCGCCGGTGGAATAGAACTTGCGGCCGTTGACGCGAAAACCGTCGCCGTCGCGGGTGAGCGCGGTGACGCGGTCGTGGGCGGTCTTGGTGCCCAGTTCGGCCAGGGCATTACCGAAGCGCTGGCCGGCCAAGACTTCGGCATACAGGCGTTGTTGCTGCGCCGGGCTGCCGTTCACGCGCAGCACTTCCAGGGCGTAGAAATGGTTTTGCGGGATCTGGCCGAGGGAGGCGTCCGCCTGGGCGATCAGCGCGATGACCTTGGCCAGGGTGACGTTGGACACGCCGGCGCCGCCGTATTCTTTCGGTACGCTGATGCCCCATAGGCCGGAGCGTGAGAACACGTCCAGTTCGGGCAGGGGCAGGCGGCGTTCGCGGTCGCGCTGGGCGCTGTCGCGGCGAAAGTCTTCGGCCAGGTCGCTGGCGACAACAAGGGCTTGTTCGTCGCTGGTGATGACCGCGACGTTTGCAGAGAAAGTCATAGGTGTTCTCCAGAGGTCTGGTCGGTCAGATCCAGGAATGCCGAGCCGGCAAGGTGCCGTTCAATCGGTAGGCGCCGACGGCGTGATACTTCCAGCGCACCGGGTCGTGCAGGGTGTGCACGCGGGCGTTGCGCCAGTGACGGTCGAGGTTGAATTCGGCAAGGGTCGCGCGGCTGCCGGCCAGTTCGAAGAGCTTTTCGCTGACCAGCAGCGACACTTCGGTGGTCAGCACTTTCGCTTCGGCCACGGCAATCGAGGCTCGGGCGGCGGATTGCGCGGTGATCGGCGCGGCACTGACCTGGTCGAGTACCTGGCCGGCCTTGCGCAGCAGGGCCTCGGCGGCATGCAGTTCGATCTTCAGCCTGCCGATGTCGGCGATCACATACAGGTCGTCGCTGGCGCGTTCGACCTTGGCATCGATCCACGGGCGCGAACGTTCGCGCACGAAGGCGATGGTGTCGTCGAGGGCACCGCGGGCGATGCCGGCGTCGATGGCGGCCTGGATCAGTTGCGACACGGCGCCCTGGATATTCGGGGTGTCGCCGATGCGCCAGTTGTCGACCACCAGCTCGGCGTCCACCGGCACGTGATCGAGCAGCACCGTGCCGCTGGCGGTGGTGCGTTGGCCGAAGCCCGACCAATCGTCCACGATGCGCAGCCCCTCGGTGCCGCGGCGTACAAAGGCCATGACCTGCTTGCCGTCATCGTTGAGTGCCTTGATCGCCACCCAGTGAGCGAACAGTGCGCCAGTGGAATAGAACTTCTGGCCGCTGATCACGTAGCCGTCGCCCTTGGCGGTGATGCGCGCCTTGAGTTCCAGGGTGTTCTTGGTGCCGCGTTCCGGGCCGCCATTGCCGATGCGCCAACCGTCGAGGACGCTCTGGAACAGCTGCTTTTTCTGGCGCTCGGTGGCTGCGCCCTGCAACAGGTGCAGGATGCCGAAATGGTTCTGCGGGATCTGGCCGAGGGCGGGATCGGCAGCGCTGATGATCGCGAACACCTCGGCCAGGGTCACGAATGACACCTGCGGGCCGCCGTATTCGCGGGGAATGGAAATACTGCCCAGGCCACTGCGGGTGAACTGTTCGAGCTGTGCCCACGGCAGCTTGCGTTGCTGATCGCGCGTGGCGGCTTGCAGGCGTGCCGCCTGGGCCAACTCGTGGGCGGCGTTGAGTGCCTCTGCATCGTTGCGCAGCACGGCGGCCGGCAACAGCAGGGGGGCGACGTCCAGATCACTCTGGGGGGGTGTTAGAGCCAAGTTAGACATCAGCGCCGCTCCTTGGCTGCACGCAATGCCCTGGCGTTATGCACCGGGGTAATTCTGACCATACCGACCTCGCATTCAATGAAATGAAAACAGAAAAATCAAAGATGTCCGGTGGTCCGGTGCATATACCCTAAGCGTGTTAAATATTTAAATAAACGCGCTTTTTGGAATAAGCATAGAAGGTCTGTCACCCCGGTTCGCAGGGCGAGCCGAGGGGCCGTGGTTGATAGATCGACGCCGTGCCGGCCGGGCGGGCTGGCGCCCCGGCGGCGATGCGCAAAGTGCGCGTTGGCGCCCAGCGCGAATTGTTGCCCACGCGATCGAGAATGCAGTAGGTGATGTCCAGGCGGCTGTCGTCGCCGGCTTCGACAATCACGGCCGAAGGCACCCACACGTGCAGAGGCTGGCCGACGTCCCTGGTCTGGAGCTTGGGCAGGTCCAGGCGTACGTCGCCCCAGCGCAGGGTGATGGCGTCGCCGCGGGTCATGTTCAGGTACGGCTCGATGGTCAGGGGAACACCGCGCCGCACCTGGCTGGGGTTGATGCCGTAGCGGCGAATGGTGTCGGGCAGGCCCACGGGGGCGAGGTTGAGGTTTTCGTCGCTGTACAGCGGCGAGGGCAGGCCGCCGGGGTAGTTGGTCTTGACCCGCACCCGCGTCACCGCCGAGCGCGCCGGTGCGTGGCCGACTTGCATGACTTGGTAATGCACCTGGGCCGGGCCATCGAGCACGAAACTTTCCGGCACCCGCAAGTGGGTTGGCGTGCCGATCTTGCACGTGGTCACGCGCCGTGAGGCGGCAAAGCAGTTGTTCCAGAACAGCTCGATCAGGTCGCCTTCTTCCATGCCGGGGTAGGGCGCAATGTCGACCTGCAAATGTGCGGCGGCCAGGGCATTGATGCCGTTTCCCAGGGCCTGGGGCAGTGTTGGCGCGGTGAGCAGGGTGTGCGTCATAAGTCATCTCCTTGATGCAGCCAGCAGCAATCGTTCCGGCCCTTTGCACGCGGGTGTGCAGGGGGCTGAAAAGCACGGTGCAGTGAATAGCCGGGATAGGATCCAATCCTCAGGGAGCTAGATAAGAGGGTTGGCCAAGGAGCGTCAATGGCGGCAAAAGGCTAAACGGCAGGCAGGGAGATATTCAGAAGGGTCTGACTGGCGGGGGGATTTTAAGAGGCACACGTGCGAGGACTTTTTGTAGGCCTCGCAGTGGGTAGTGAGCGGGCTGCCCCGCGCTGGAGTGCGCAGCGCTCCCAAAAATCCTGGGAGCGCTGCGCACTCCAGCGGGAGCAAGCGCCCTCGCCACAGGTCAGCCGTGTTCCACCGCTTGCGGGGTGTCAGTGGGCGAGGAATTTGCTCAGGAACTGTTTGGTGCGTTCTTCCTTGGGGTTGGCGAACAGGGCCTTGGCTTCGCCTTGCTCGACGATCACGCCCTTGTCGAAGAAAATCACCCGGTTGGCCACGTCCCGCGCAAAGCTCATCTCGTGGGTAACGATGACCATGGTGCGGTTCTCTTCGGCCAGGCTGCGGATGGTCGCCAGCACTTCACCCACCAGTTCCGGGTCGAGGGCGGAAGTGGGTTCGTCGAACAGGATCACCTCCGGTTCCATGGCCAGCGCTCGGGCAATTGCCACGCGTTGCTGCTGGCCGCCGGACAGGCGCCGCGGGTAGGCGTCTTCCTTGCCCGCCAGGCCGACTCTTTCCAGCAGCTTGCGCCCCAGGGCAACCGCCGCCTCGCGAGGCATCTTCTTGACCACGGTAGGGCCTTCGATGACGTTTTCCAACGCTGTGCGGTGGGGGAACAGGTTGAAGTTCTGGAACACGAAACCCACGTGCTGACGCAAGCGCCGCACCAGGCCTTGTTGCTGGTTGATGGACTTGCTGCTGTCGATCTCGATGTCACCCACCTTGATGCGACCGCTGGTGGGTTGTTCGAGGAGATTCAGGCAGCGCAGGAAGGTGGTCTTGCCGGAACCGCTGGGGCCGATGATGGCGATGACTTCGCCTTCCTTGACCTCGAGGTCGATGCCGTTGAGTACCACCTGGCCCTTGAATTGTTTGGTCAGTTTTTCAACCACGATCATGGGTCAAGACTCCAGGTCATGCCGGTTGACCCGGTCTTCCAGACGATTTTGCAAATGCGCCAGGATGCTCGCCAGGATCCAGTAGATCAGGGCGGCGGACAGGTACATGGTGAAGATTTCAAAGGTGCGTGCCGACACCAGTTGTGCCTGGCGGAACAGTTCGGGCACCTGGATGGTGGCGGCCAGCGCGGTGTCCTTGACCAGTGAAATAAAGCTGTTGCCCAGCGGCGGCAAGGCCGTGCGCATGGCCTGCGGCAGGATGGCCCGGCGCAGGGTCTGCGCGCGGGTCATGCCGATACTGGCCGCGGCTTCCCACTGGCCGCGCTCGATGGAGCTGATGGCGGCGCGCAGGATTTCACAGGCGTAGGCGGCCATGTTCAGCGAAAAGCCGATCATGGCCGCCGGGATCGGATCCAGCTCGATGCCCACTTGCGGCAAGCCGTAGTAGATCAAAAACAGCTGCACCAGCAAGGGCGTGCCGCGAAAGAACGACACGTAGACTCGGGCGGTCCAGCTCAATAGCTTGAAGCGCGACAGGCGCATCAAGGCCAGGCCGAAGCCCAGCAGCAAACCGAAGAACATCCCGCCGAGGCTGAGAATCACCGTGTAATACGCGCCCTTGAGCAGGAAGGGCGCGGAGTCCAGCGCGAGTTGGAAACCTGCTTCCATTATTGAGTGACGTCAGCGTTGAAGTACTTCTCGGACAGCTTCTTCAAGGTGCCGTCGGCGCGCAGCTTGTCGAGGGCCTTGTTCACGGCGTCGAGCAGTTCAGGCTCGCCTTTGCGCAGGGCGATACCGGCTTCCTGGCGCGAGAAGGCTGCGCCGGCAGCGGCGGTGTCCTTGGCTTTCTTGGCGTATTCGAGGGCGGCCAGGCGGTCGATCAGGATCACATTGATGCGGCCGATGCGCAGGTCCTGGAACTTGGTCGGGTCATCGTTGTAGGTCTTGATGATGGCCTTGGGTTGGTTGTCCTTGAGCCATTGTTCGTAGTTGGTGCCCAGGCCCACACCGACTTTCTTGCCGGCCAGGTCGTCGGCGGTCTTGATGGTGTCGACGTCTTTCGCCTGGGTCAGTGCCTGGATCCCGGAGACGGTGTACGGCTTGGAGAAATCGTATTTCTTCTTGCGCTCGTCAGAGATGGTCACTTGGTTGACCACCGCGTCGAGGCGCTTGGATTCCAGGGCGGCGAGGATGCCGTCCCATGGCGTGGCTTGCAGCTTGACCTTGACGCCCAGCTCTTTGGCCAGGGCTTCGGACAGCTCCACTTCGAAGCCGCTGAGCTTGCCGCTTTCATCGACGAAGCTGAACGGTGGGTAGGTGCCTTCCAGGCCGATCTTGATCTCGCCAGCCTTCTTGATGTTGTCCAGCTGTTCACCCGCGACGGCTTGGCCGATCAGGCCAGCGCCGAGTGCCAGGCCCAAAGTGCCAACCAACAACGTGCGACGGAATACAGAAATAGTCATGAAATGCCCCTGTGTTTTTTGTGTTGAGCGAAGCAGGTGACGCAGTGGTCGTATCCTGCCTTAAAGCGCGTAGCGCGTCTTCGCCTGCGGCGCGATGATAGAGCGGGTTTTTAAGACTTGAAAATAATATAAAACTTATTTGATATTCTTTTGTGGAATAAGACGCAATTCTAATGTGGGAGCGGGCTTGCTCGCGAATGCGGTGCATCAGTCAACGCATAGGCTCAATGACACACCGCTTTCGCGAGCAAGCCCGCCCCCACATTTTGATCCTTGTTCCTTCAGCTAAAGGCGGCGCCATAAGCAAACAACGCCGGCGCCCCGCCGGTGTGCAGGAAAATGATCGGGCCATCCTCAAACCGCTGGCGCCCGATCCCGTCCAACAAGCCGGCCATGGCCTTGCCAGTGTAGACCGGGTCCAGCAGCAGGCCTTCCTGGCTCGCCAATAGCTTGACCGCCGAAAGGGTGCCGGCGTTCGGTTCACCGTAGCGCGGGCCGAAGTATTCGTCCCACAGGATCACTTTGAACGCCTCGGGAATCGCCACGCCGAGCAGCTCGGCGGTGCGTGCGGCCAGGCCTTCGACTTTCGGGCGCTGGGCTTCGTCGGTGCGCGAAACGGTGACGCCCACCACTGGCAAGTCCGGCAACGCTTCGCTCAGCGCCAACGCCAGGCCGCTGTGGGTGCCAGCGCTGCCGGAGGCCAGCACCACGGCGGCAAATTTGATCCCGCTGTCTTCGATCTGCGCGGCCAGTTCCAGGCCGGCGCGCACGTAACCCAGGGCGCCGAGGGCGTTGGAGCCGCCGATGGGCACCAGGTAGGGCTTCTTGCCGTTGCTGCGCAGACGGTCGGCGAGGGCGTTGAGTTGGTCGTCGGCGTTGTCGAGGTTCTCGACCAGTTCGACTTTGGCGTCGAACAGGTCCAGCAACAGACGGTTGCCGTTGCCCAGGTAGTTCGGGTCTTTGGTGTCGGTGGGGTTTTCCAGCAGCGCGACGCAGCCCAGGCCGAGCTTGGCGGCCAGCGCGGCGGTCTGGCGCACGTGGTTGGACTGGATCGCACCGGCGGTGACCAGGGTGTCGGCGCCCTGGGCGATGGCGTCGGCGGCGAGGTATTCGAGCTTGCGCAGCTTGTTGCCGCCCATGGCCAGGGGCGTGGTGTCGTCGCGCTTGACGTAGATGTCGCGGCCCAACCAGGCCGACAGCCGTTCGAGTTTTTCCAGGGCGGTGGCGCCGCCCAGCAGTTCCAGGCGGCTAAAGCGGTCGAGTTGTTGTTTGATCATGGCTGCGCACGGTTGATAAAGGATGAAGCGACTATAGGCAGGCACTTTTCATCGGGCAACCGCCAATCGCTTATATCGGACAGTTCTTAGCATCACACCATTGGTTCTTAATGGCGGCCAGGGTGCATACCGTAAAGTGATGGGCATTTCGTCAGGAGTGAAGACCGTGAGTGAGCGTTCCAGTCATTGGCAATTACAGACCATCGTCAGCCAACTGCGCGGCGCCCGGGACCAGTGGCGAACGCGCAATGGCCGTTTGAGTGGCGAGCATGGCGGGCGCGAGTTGCCGTCGCGCGAGGCGGTGGCGCAGATTCTTGAGGCGTTGTGTGGGGCGCTGTTCCCGATGCGCCTGGGCCCGGTGGATTTGCGCGAGGAAAGTGAAGATTTCTACGTCGGCCATACCCTCGACGTCGCACTCAACGCCTTGCTCGGCCAGGCGCGCCTGGAACTGCGCTACGCCGCCCGCCAAGGCGGCCAGGATGACCGCGAGGTCGATGCGCGGGCGATCCGCTTGATCCAGGATTTCGCCCTGGCCCTGCCCTCCCTGCGCAGCCTGTTGGACACCGATGTCCTCGCCGCCTACCACGGCGACCCGGCGGCGCGCAGCGTAGATGAAGTGCTGCTGTGCTACCCCGGCATCCTGGCGGTGATTCACCATCGCCTGGCCCACCATCTGTATCGCGCCGGGCTGCCGTTGCTGGCGCGGATCAGCGCAGAAATCGCGCACTCGGCCACCGGCATCGACATCCACCCCGGCGCGCAGATCGGCCCGAGTTTCTTCATCGACCACGGGACCGGCGTGGTGATCGGCGAGACCGCGATCATCGGCGAGCGCGTGCGCATCTACCAGGCTGTGACCCTGGGGGCCAAGCGCTTTCCGGCGGATGAAGACGGGCAGTTGCAGAAAGGCCATCCACGCCACCCGATTGTCGAGGATGACGTGGTGATCTACGCCGGCGCGACGATCCTGGGGCGCATCACCATCGGCCAGGGCTCGACCATCGGCGGTAATGTGTGGCTGACGCGCAGCGTGCCGGCGGGGGCGAACATTACCCAGGCGAACCTGCAGCACGATGACGGTGCGCAGAAATAGCGCACCTGCACACATCCCCTGGGGGAGCGGGCTTGTGTGGGAGCGGGCTTGCTCGCGAAAGCGGTGGATCAGTCAGCACATGTATTGGCTGATACTCCGTATTCGCGAGCAAGCCCGCTCCCACAGTTTTGTGCGCATTTCACCCCCCTATTGCTGAACGATTTGCCATCCCCGCTCGTCATAGCCTTCCCTGAGCGAGTGTAGGAAGCACCTACCACTCAGCCCTGCGATTAGTCCCGGAGCGCCCATCCATGTTTAACTTGAACACTCGTTCAAGTTAAATCCGGTGGTTCGCTGCCCGCTCACAACAGGAGGCTTACCTTTGCTGAGTCCGTTTTATACAGCCACATCCCTCACCCTCGGGGTGCATCGCTCATGAGTGCATCGTCCACCCCATCCAGCGGCCTGGTGCGCATGAATGCGCCGGTCTTCTACTTTGCCGCCACGTTCATTCTGCTGTTCGGCCTGATTGTCATCGCCATCCCGCAACAGGCCGGTGCCTGGTTGCTGGCCGCGCAAAACTGGGCGGCCAATACGGTTGGCTGGTACTACATGCTGGCGATGACCCTGTATCTGGTCTTCGTGGTGGTCACCGCGTTATCGGGCTACGGCAAGATAAAACTCGGTGCCGACCACGACGAGCCCGAGTTCAGTTACCTGTCCTGGGCCGGCATGCTGTTCGCTGCCGGGATCAGCATCACGCTGTTTTTCTTCTGCGTGTCCGAGCCGCTGACCCACTTGGTGCAGCCACCCCAAGGCGCGCCAATGAACGCCGATGCCGCGCGCCAGGCCATGCAGATCCTGTTTCTGCACTGGGGCCTGCATGGCTGGGGGGTGTTCGCCTTTGTCGGCATGGCCCTGGCGTATTTCGCCTATCGGCATAACCTGCCGCTGGCGTTGCGTTCGGCGCTGTACCCGCTGATCGGCAAGCGTATCAACGGCCCCATCGGTTATGCGGTGGATGGCTTCGGCATCATCGCCACGGTGTTTGGCCTGGGCGCGGACATGGGCTTCGGGGTGCTGCACCTCAACTCGGGCCTGGACTACTTGTTTGGCATCGCCCACACCCAGTGGATCCAGGTCGGCCTGATCACCTTGATGATGGGCGCCGCGATCATTGTCGCGGTGGCGGGGGTCGACAAGGGTGTGCGGGTGATGTCCGACATCAACATGCTGCTGGCCTGTGCGCTGCTGCTGTTCGTATTGTTTGCCGGGCCTACCCAGCATTTGCTCAACACCCTGATCCAGAACCTCGGCGACTACCTGGGCGCATTGCCGACCAAGAGTTTCGACGTGTACGCCTATGACAAACCGAGCGACTGGCTGGGCGGTTGGACAGTGTTCTACTGGGCCTGGTGGATCGCGTGGTCGCCGTTCGTAGGGCTGTTTATCGCGCGGATTTCCCGTGGCCGCACTATCCGCGAATTCGTGTTTGGCGTGCTGCTGATCCCGCTGGGTTTCACCCTGGCGTGGATGTCGATCTTCGGCAACAGCGCCATCGACCAGGTGCTCAACCACGGCATGGCGGCGCTCGGTCAGTCGGCCGTCGACAATCCGTCGATGAGCCTCTACCTGCTGCTGGAAACCTACCCGTGGAGCAAGGTGGTGATCGCGGTCACGGTGTTTATCAGCTTTGTGTTCTTCGTTACCTCGGCCGACTCCGGCACGGTGGTGCTGTCGACCCTGTCGTCCAAGGGCGGCAACGCCGATGAAGACGGGCCGAAGTGGCTGCGGGTGTTCTGGGGTGTGATGACCGGGTTGGTCACCAGTGCGCTGCTGTTTGCCGGCAGCATCGACTCGCTGAAGTCAGCCGTGGTGCTGACCTCGCTGCCGTTCTCGTTGATCCTGCTGCTGATGATGTGGGGCCTGCACAAGGCGTTCTACCTCGAATCGCAAAAGCAGATTGCGCAGTTGCATTCCCTGGCGCCGGTGTCGGCGTCGCGCAGAGGCCGTGGCGGTTGGCGTCAGCGTTTAAGCCAGGCCGTGCACTTCCCGTCGCGGGATGAGGTGTACCGCTTCCTTGAATCGACGGTGCGACCGGCGATTGAAGAAGTGACGGCGGTGTTTGTCGAGAAGGGCCTGAATGTGACGACTCAGCCCGACCCGTCCAACGACAGTGTCAGCCTGGAAATCGGGCATGGCGAGGAGCATCCGTTCATCTACCAGGTGCAGATGCGCGGCTACTTCACGCCGTCGTTTGCCCGTGGCGGCATGGGTTCCAAAGAGCTCAACAACCGCCGCTACTACCGGGCGGAAGTGCATTTGGCCGAGGGCAGCCAGGACTACGATCTGGTTGGCTACACCAAGGAGCAGATCATCAACGACATCCTTGACCAGTACGAGCGGCATTTGCAGTTCCTGCACTTGGTGCGTTGATAGCAGGCTTGTGAAGCCTGCTTTATGTGGGAGCGGGCTTGCCCGCGAATGCGGTGTATCAGTCACACAGGCATCGACTGACACGACGCATTCGCGAGCAAGCCCGCTCCCACACAAGCCCGCTCCCACAAAAAAACCTCGCAAAGCCCTGATCTACAGGGCTTTCATGAATTTAATTTCATCCGTCGCGCCCCGGTTTTGACGCGCAACTGTCATCTGTCCACTGCGTAATTGTGTGAAGCGTTTGACGCTTTCATTTCAGAACAGTGACGGAGACCGGTAACAATGAAGAGGTTATTGAGCCCCATGGTGGGAGCCGCCATGGCGAGCTTTATGCTGTCCGCCCATGCCGATTTTATCGATGACAGCCATGCCGACGTGACCCTGCTCAATCGCTATCTCAACCAGCAGGGGCGCGATGTGGTGAACAGCAACGCCAAGGCCCACAGCATCCGCGATTGGGGGCAGGGGTTCGAGTTCAACTTCAAGTCGGGCTACACCGACGGGCCGGTGGGTTTTGGCCTCGATCTGCAGGCGTTCTACGGGTTGAAGCTGGACTCCGGCGGTGACCTCAACGACAAGGACCACCAGAGCCGCTACCCCGGCAGCATGTTCCCGTTGGACAACGGCAAGTCCGCCGACCAGTTCGGTGTACTCAGCCCGACGTTCAAGATGCGCCTAGCCAAGGATGAACTGCGCGTCGGCACGCTATACGGCAACAACCCGGTGCTGGCCAACACCGATGGCCGCCTGTACCAGCAGACCAATACCGGGGTGCAGTGGGTATCCAAGGACCTCAGCGATTTCACCTTCACCGGCGGCGATATTTTCAAGACCAAGATCCGCAACGAAACCGGCGACCAGGGCATGATCACTGCCGGCGGTACCAAGGAAAGCGATCGCTTCCTGTTCGGCGGCGCCGATTACACCGGCATCCGGAATACGACGGTCAGCCTGTGGTATTCGAACCTTGAGGATTACTACCAGCAGTTTTTCGTGGGCGCCAAGCGCCATGATGCGTTGTCGGTGGGTGCGCTCGATACCGATGTGCGTGTGTTCCGCAGCCTCGGTGTGGGCGGCAATGCCGATGGCGACAAGGACTATGCAGCCAGTGGTGTCTACGGCGATGGCGTGAACAAAGGCCGTATCAACCAGACCACCGCCAGCCTGCTTGAAAGCTACAGCCTGGACGGTCATACCGTCGGCCTGGGCATCCAGAAAAACAGCGGTGAAAGCGACTTCCCTTACCTCGACTCCGGCCTCAACAGCGGTGATGCCCGCCAAGGTCCCGGCTCAGGTGCGGACACGCCGGCGCTGACCAACCTGCAGTTGAACAAATTCCAGCATGCCGGTGAGCGCACCTGGCTGGCCCAGTACAAATACGATCTGGGCAAGCTCGGCCTCACCGGCGTGACCTTTTCTGCCGCCTATGCCCACGGCGATGACATCCGCACGGCACAGGGCACCACCAGCGAATGGGAGCGTGACGTTGCCGTGGCGTATCAAGTGCCTACAGGCACCCTCAAGGGCCTCGGTGTGACCTGGAAAAATGCCCACGCCAGCCCGGATATTTCCGGTGCCACCGTACAGGATGAAAACCGCTTTTATGTCAGCTATGTCGTTCCACTCTGGTAGGAAATTGCTGTAAAACGAAAGGGCAGACTTAAGCGATTCAGCTGGTTAAAAGGCCTGGGAATAAGGTTATTCCCAGGCCTTATTTGCCCTAAGCCCAGAGAGGATTCGATGACGTACATTGCTGCCGAAAACCGCTATGAATCTATCCCGTATCGCCGCGTAGGCCGCAGTGGATTGGTGCTGCCTGCACTGTCCCTGGGGCTGTGGCACAACTTTGGCGACAGCACCCCGATCGACACCCAGCGCGCCCTGTTGCGCACCGCGTTCGACCTGGGGATCAACCACTTCGACCTGGCCAACAACTACGGCCCGCCGTATGGCAGCGCCGAGATCAACTTCGGCCGTTTGCTGCGCGAAGACTTCAAGCATTACCGCGACGAACTGATCATCTCCAGCAAGGCCGGTTGGGACATGTGGCCAGGCCCTTATGGCCAGGGCGGCGGTTCGCGCAAATACATCCTGGCGAGCCTGGACCAGAGCCTGCAACGCCTGGGCGTCGACTACGTGGACATCTTCTACTCCCACCGTTTTGACGCCGACACCCCGCTGGAAGAAACCGCCAGCGCCCTTGCCACTGCCGTGCAACAAGGCAAGGCGTTGTACATCGGCATCTCTTCGTATTCCGGGGTGAAAACCCGCGAGATCGCTGCCCTGCTCAAAGAGTGGAAAGTGCCGCTGTTGATTCACCAACCGGCCTACAACCTGCTCAACCGCTGGGTAGAAAAAGACCTGTTGGACACCACCGAAGAGCTCGGCGCCGGGGTGATCGCATTCACGCCGCTGGCCCAGGGCCTGCTGACCGACAAATACCTCAACGGCGTACCGGCGGATGCACGGGTGAATCGTCCGGGCGGTGGTTCGTTGCAGGCCAAGCACTTGTCCGAAGCCAACATCGCCCACGTGCGTGCGTTGAATGAAATCGCCAAGGGCCGTGGCCAGAGCCTGGCGCAACTGGCGCTGGCGTGGACCCTGCGTGATCCACGGGTGACCAGCGCGCTGATCGGCGCGAGCCGGCCGGAGCAGATCATCGAGAACGTCGGCGCGTTGAAAAACTTGAGCTTCAGTGCCGAGGAGTTGGCAGAGATCGACCGGTTTGCCCAGGAAGGCGGGATCAACCTGTGGGAAAAACCATCCACCGCTGAATAAGCGGCCGGCAGTACGCGGTCAATGTGGGAGCAGGCAAGCCAGCTCCCACATTGGTTTTACAGCGTTGCGAAGAATGCGGTCACAACCCGATCCGTGTGGGAGCGGGCTTGCCCGCGAAGGCGGCGTGTCAGTCGATGAAAGTGCTGGCTGACCCACCGCTATCGCAGGCAAGCCAGCTGCCACATCAGGTTTACAGCGTTGCGAAGAATGCGGTCACAACCCGATCCGTGTGGGAGCGGGCTTGCCCGGGTACAAACCGGGGACATCGTTTACATATCTAACCGGGGACATGGTTTACAGGTTAATACGCATGATCAGGAGGTAACTGATCATGCCCTGGAACCAAGAGTCTCCCATGGATCAACGAATCAAACTGGTCATCGACTGGCTTTCTGGTGACTTCAGCAAAAGCCAGCTAGCTCGGCGCTTCGGCGTCAGTCGACCAACTGTAGATAAATGGATCTCTCGTCACGTTGACGGCGATTTGAAGTCGTTGGCAGAGCTGTCTCGACGACCTCATACCAGCCCAAACAAGACTGACGATGAGATCTTGGCTCGCATAGTGGCGATGAAAGAAACCCACGATAAATGGGGGCCGAAGAAGCTTGTCAGGCTATTACGAATCGAGGATCCGTCAGTCGCCTGGCCATCGCCCAGCACGGCAGGCCAATGGCTTGACCGGCTTGGGCTTGTCAGTAAACGGCGCTTCAAGCGACGGCACAGCACTGCTCACAGGGAAATGCGCGAAGCCAACGAGCCCAACAAGACGTGGTGCGTTGATTACAAGGGGCAGTTCAAGATGCTCAACGCCCAGATGTGCTATCCCCTGACCGTTACGGACCATGCCTCTCGCTTGATTTTGGCCTGCAGGGCTCACCCCAAAATCAAGACCTTGCCCGTCAAACAGGCATTCGAGAGGCTTTTTCAAGAGTACGGGATGCCGGAAGTCATTCGCTCTGACAACGGCGTTCCTTTTGCTTCTCCAGGCCTGGCAAGAATGTCCACACTGGCAGTTTGGTGGATCCGCCTGGGTATTTACCCGGAGCGAACCATGCCGGGAAGACCTGCCCAGAACGGCCGGCACGAACGGATGCATCGTAGTTTGAAGTTTGAGTTGCCACTGGGGAAAAACCTGGTTGAGCAGCAGCTCTTGCTGGAGCATTTTCGACATGAATTCAATTACATACGACCTCACGAGGCGCTGGGCATGAAGCGCCCGGGTGAAGTATATGTGCCGTCTACTCGACCTTATCCAGGATGTCTGCCGGATGTGGAGTATGCCGCGGAAATGAAAGTACGAAGCGTCAGACAGAACGGCTCAATCATGTGGAAAGGAAAGTTGTTGTTTGTAAGCGAAGCGCTATCAGGAGAGCGGATTGCGCTCAAAGAAGTTGAAGATGATGTTTGGGATCTGTACCTGTGTGACTATCCCCTAGGGAGGCTTGGACGAGGCATGGGCCGCGTCCAAGCCTAAAATGTGTAAACGATGTCCCCGGTTTCAGATGTAAAGGATGTCTACGGTTCTACACCGCGAAGGCGGTGGATCAGTCGATGAAAGTGCTGGCCGACCCACCGCTATCGCAGGCAAGCCAGCTCCCACATCGGGTTTACAGCGTTGCGAAGAATGCGGTCACAACCCGATCCGTGTGGGAGCGGGCTTGCCCGCGAAGGCGGTGGGTCAGTCGATGAAAGTGCTGGCTGACCCACCGCTATCGCAGGCAAGCCAGCTCCCACATTGGTTTTACAGCGTTGCGAAGAATGCGGTCACAACCCGATCCGTGTGGGAGCGGGCTTGCCCGCGAAGGCGGCGTGTCAGTCGATGAAAGTGCTGGCTGACCCACCGCTATCGCAGGCAAGCCAGCTGCCATATCTGAACGTCGCCAGTTTCTAGAACGGGACGTCGCCCAAAATCGTCGCCCGGTGCATCACCCGCCGTTGCGGCCGGTAGTCGTCCACCGCGTAATGCTGGGTCACGCGGTTGTCCCAGAACGCCACGTCGTTTTCCTGCCAGCGCCAGCGGATGGTGAACTCCGGGCGGGTGGCGTGGGCGAACAGCAGTTTGAGGATCGCCTCGCTTTCCGCCGGTTCCAGTTCATTGATGCGGGTGGTGAACCCTTCGCTGACAAACAACGATTTACGCCCGCTCACCGGATGCGTACGCACCACCGGGTGGGACAGCGGTGGGTTCTTCTTGCGGGTTTCTTCCCAGCGCGCCAGGTCTTCGGCGCTGTTGCCAAAGCGCTCCAGCGGGAAGGATTTGGTGAAATCGTGGGTCGCGGTCAGCCCGTCGAGCAAGACCTTCAACGGTTGCGACAGGGCCTCATACGCCGCAATCCCACTGGCCCATAACGTGTCGCCGCCAAACGCCGGCAGCAGCTTGGCGCTGAGTACCGCGCCGAGCGCCGGGGTGGGCAGGAAGGTCACGTCGGTGTGCCACACGGCGTTGTCGCGCACGTCGGTGACGGCGGTGTCGAGGATCAGTACTTCAGGTTGCTCCGGCACGTTGGGGTAGATCGGGTGAATGTGCAGGTCGCCGAAATTCGCCGCGAACCGTGCTTGCTGTTGCGGGATGATGGCTTGGCCGCGGAAGAACAGCACCGAGTGCGTGAGCAACGCCTGTTCGATGGCGTCGCGCTGTTCGAGGTTCAGCGGTTGAGTGATATCGACGCCACTGATCTGGGCGCCGAGGGCGATGCTTAATGGGGTAACGGTCAGGCTGCTCATGCTGTTCTCACTCAATGTGCCTGGCCATGCCACGGCACCAGTTTACGCTGCAGGGCACGCAGGCCCATTTCCATGGCGAAGGCGATCAGGGCGATGACCAGGATGCCCAGCACCACCACGTCGGTGACCAGAAACTGCGCCGCCGACTGCACCATGAAGCCCAGGCCGCTGGTGGCCGCGATCAGCTCGGCAGCGACCAGCGTGGACCAGCCCACACCCAGGCCGATACGCACGCCGGTGAGGATGTCGGGCAGGGCGCTGGGCAGGATCACGTGGCGAATCAGCTGGGCACGGGTTGCGCCAAGCGACTGCGCTGCCCGCAGCTTGGCCGGGTCGACCGTGCGTACGCCGGTGGCAGTCGCGATGGCAATCGGGGCAAAGATCGCCAGGTAAATCAGCAGCACCTTGGACAGCTCGCCAATGCCGCACCAGATCACGATCAACGGCAGGTAGGCCAGTGGCGGGATCGGCCGGTAGAACTCGATCAGCGGGTCGAGAATGCCCCGGGCGATGCGATTGGAGCCGATGGCAATACCCACCGGCACGGCGGTCAGCACCGCGAAGCCAAGACCCAGGCCGATACGGCTGAGGCTCGCGCCCAGGTGCTGCCACAAGGTGGAGTCCATATAGCCGCTGGTCGCCAGCAGCCAGCCTTTTTGCAGCACGGCGGACGGCGGCGGCAGGAACAGCGGTTCGATCAGGCCGCTGGCGGTCACGGCCCACCAGAGGGTGAGCAGGGCGATCAGGGTCAGCACGCTGATCCAGCGGGTGCTCAAGCTGCAGCGCAGCGGGATAACCGTTTGCGCCAGTGGTTTGGCGGCGAGTTCGTAGCTGCTCATGCGGACACCTGCCGTTGCGAGAACACTTTGCCCAGCACGTGCTCGCGGGTTTCGATAAAGCGTGGGTCGGACTTGATCGCCCGCGCCGATTCACCGGCGGCGTAGCGTTGGCCGAAGTCCAGGCGCAGGCGTTCGACGATCTGGCCGGGGTTGGGCGCCAGCAGGATCAGGTCGGTGGCGAGGAACACCGCTTCTTCGATGTCGTGGGTAATCAAGAACACCGGCTTGGCCGTGCGCCGCCAGACCTGTAGCAGCAGCTCCTGCATCTGTTCGCGGGTGAACGCATCAAGGGCGCCGAAGGGTTCGTCCATCAGCAACACGCGTGGGTCGGCGGCGAGCGCGCGGGCCAGGCCGACACGCTGCTTCTGGCCACCGGACAGCTGCCAGATGCGGCGGCTGTCAAAGCCGGCCAGGTCCACCAGCGCGAGCATTTCCCGGGCGCGCACTTCACGTTGCGCCTTGGGCACGCCGGCCAACTCCAGGCCGAAGCCGACGTTGGCCAGCACGTCCTGCCAGGGCAGCAGGGCGTCGTCCTGGAACACCACGCCGCGTTCGGCGCTGGGGCCTTTGACCGGCACGCCATCCAGGCTGATGCGCCCGGCGGACGGTTCGACAAAGCCGGCAATCAGGTTCAACAGCGAAGTCTTGCCACTGCCGGACGGGCCGAGGGCCACCAGCAATTGCTGGGGCCCCAGGTCGATTGAAATGTCAGACAGTACCGGGTGTGTGGCGCCTGGGTACTGTGCGCTGATGCGCTCCAGTTGTAGCAAGGCCATCGCAATGAACTCCCTGAATCAGTTGGTGATGAACTTGGCGCTGACGTACGGGGCGTAGTCCGGCAGTACGGCGTCGACCTTGCCTTGCTCCTTGAGGAACGCAGCGGTATCGGTCACGGCCTTGGTGGTCGGCGCGCCCAGCAGCGTCACCTGGTCGGCCGCCAGCGGGTAGACGTTGCCTTGCAGCAGCAGCGGGATGTCGCTGGCCTTGGCGCCGGAGAGTTTCACCAGCTTGTCGACATTGCCTTTGTCGGCGAGCCAGTTTTGTGGGTCTTTGCGGTAGGCGGCGTAGGCATCCAGAGTGACTTTGGCGAAGGCTGTGACGATTTCCGGGTGCTTGGCGGCGAAATCCTTACGCACGATCCAGGCATCGAAGGTCGGTGCGCCAAACTTGGCCAGTTCGCCGGAGGTGATCAGCACCTTGCCGTTTTCCTTGGCCACGCCCAGGGCTGGGTCCCACACGTAGGTGGCGTCGATGTCACCACGCTTCCAGGCGGCGATGATCGCCGGTGGCGCGAGGTTGAGAATGGTCACTTTCGACGGGTCGATGTTCCAGTGCTTCAGCGCGGCCAGCAGGCTGTAGTGGCCGGTGGAAACAAAGGGTACGGCGATTTTCTTGCCGATCAGGTCCTGCGGGCTGTTGATCCCTGCACCGTTGCGCGCCACCAGGGCTTCGGCGCCGCCAATCTGGGTGGCGACGAGGAAGGTTTCCACCGGCACTTTGCGGGTGATGGCAGCGGTCAGCGGGCTGGAACCGAGGTAGCCGATCTGCACGTCGCCGGAGGCGATGGCGGCGATGATGTCGGCGCCATTGTCGAACTTGCGCCAGTCGATCTTGGCGTTGGTGGCTTTTTCGTACGCACCGTCGGCCTGAGCGACTTTGGCCGGGTCCACGGTGGTCTGGTACGCGATGGTCACATCCGCCGCCTGGGCAAACAGGCTGGCGCCGGCCAGGGACAGTGCGGCCAACAGGCGCAGAGGGGTCAATAGTTTCAAGGGGAAGCTCCTCAATCAGGCGGCCGAGGATCGGCGTGTGAGGAGACTAAATGATCTAAGAATCCGAAAATAAATAACATTTTCGAATTAGCTTATGAGGAGAAGCGCGGAGCTAGACCTTCAGGCTGGCACAAGCAAATGTGGGAGCTGGCTTGCCTGCGATAGCGGTGGGTCAGTCGCACAGGTGCCAACTGATACAGCGCTATCGCAGGCAAGCCAGCTCCCACAGGGGCCCGCGTGGAACCTTAGTTACTAATTGCCAGGATGCTGGCCTGGTACGACCCGACAAACACATCGAAATCGCCCACTTCGTTCTGCTCCAGCTCTGCCTGCTGTGCCAGCGACGTGCGCGCCAGTTCTTCAAAGTGTGCTTGCTCTGCGGCCGGCAGCGGTTCGCGGCGGAAATGCTCGGCATGCACCTGGCTCTGGTGCAGGGAAAACTGCGCAAAGCTCTCTTTACGCTCGGCCATCGCCGCCAACACCTGGGCCGACGGGGTCAGGGACGGGTCCTGGACCTTCGCCAACTGGGCGTCCAACGCCTGGCTGTGCTCGTTGATGCCGTGGCTCTGATCCAGCAGCGCGGCCAACGGGGCGATCTTCTCCAGCAGCTCGGTGGCCCATTCCTTCATGTCCACCGGCGCACCTTCACGCTGCAATTGCAGGCCCGGACGGCGACCTTCCTTGACCACACTGAGGAAGTTGGACGTGGCGTTGCCGCACTCGTTGCTGGCGAACAGCGGGCTGTCGTTCAGCGCGCAGTACAGCAGGAATGCGTCGAGGAAACGCGACTCCGGCAGGTCGATGCCCATCGGCAGGAACGGGTTGATGTCCAGGCAACGCACTTCGATGTACTGGATGCCACGGGCCATCAATGCCTGGATCGGCCGCTCGCCGGTGTAGGTCACACGTTTTGGGCGGATGTTGGAGTAGTACTCGTTTTCGATCTGCAGGATGTTGGTGTTGAGCTGGACCCACTCACCGTCCTTGTGCGTGCCGATTTCGACGTAGGGCGGGTAGGGCGTTGCCACCGCTTCGCGCAGGCTGTCGGTGTAGCTGTTCAAATCGTTGTAACACGGCGTGAGGCCGGCCTGGGCGTTGCTCTGGTAACCCAGGTCGCTCATGCGCAGGCTGGTGGCGTACGGCAGGTACAGGGTGTCGGCGTCCAGTACTTCGAGCTGGTGCGAGCGACCGCGCAGGAAACCCGCGTCCAGGGCCGGCGACGCGCCGAACAGGTACATCAGCAGCCAGCTGTAGCGCCGGAAATTACGGATCAGCGCGATGTAGGCCGTGGACTGGTAATCGCGGTCGGTGCCGACAAATCCTTCAGCCTCCTTGAGCAACGGCCACAACTGTTCCGGCAGGGAAAAGTTGTAGTGAATACCGGCGATGCACTGCATGGTCTTGCCGTAGCGCAGGGCCAGGCCCTTGCGATACACGTACTTGAGCTGTCCGATATTGGAGGTGCCGTAGTAGGCAATCGGAATGTCTTCTTCGGCCGGCAACGGGCACGGCATCGAAGGGCTCCACAGGTATTCGCTGCCGAGCTTGGTGTAGGCGAAGCGGTGGATCTTGTCCAGGCTGCTCAGGGTATCGGCCGGGTCTGGCAGGGCGGGAGTGATGAACTCCAGCAGCGATTCCGAGTAGTCGGTGGTGATCTGTTCATGGGTCAGCGCGGCGCCCAGGGCTTCGGGGTGCGGCGTTTGTGCCAGGCGACCCTCGCCGGTGACGCGTAGGCATTCACGCTCGATGCCGTGCAGGCACTGCTCCAGCAGGGAGAGGTGTTCGCGCTTGCCGAGCAGAGCCAGGCGGCGGTTGAGAAGTTCGCTCAAGTTGGATTCCTTCACGCGTCAGTCGCCCCAATATGGGGGTGGGCAAGACGGTCTACAAGGGTGAAGTTAAAACTGGCGTTATCGCCTGGTCTAGAGTCGATTTGACCCGCTCTGAAAAAGCCGACTTCACTCCATGAATTTGGCTATAGCGCAGCAAGAAAATTCCGACGCTGTTTAGTGCAGCGCCGAAATTAACTCAAATCGAGGGTGGGGAGCTATAGGACAGCGAAGGTGCCCTGTGCTTTTGCGACAAGTCTGTCGCTCTGGTACACATCCGCTTCGACCACCAACGTGCGTCGGCCGGCATGAATCACCCGGCTGGTGCACAGCACCTCACCGTCTTCGACGGCGCGGATGTAGTTGATCTTGCACTCGATGGTCGCGCTCTGCTGGTCGAAACCATGGCTGCTGGAACAGGCCAGCCCCATGGTGATGTCCACCAGGCTGAAAATCGCCCCGCCGTGGAGCTTGCCCGCGCGGTTGCGCAGGTGCGGCTCCAGGGTCAGGGCCACCTCGGCAACGCCCTCTTCAAGGCGTTGCAGGCGGCAGCCGATCAGTTCGCTAAAGGCGCTCTGGGTCAACCCGGCCGGGATTTGCATCAACGTTTCTTCAACTGCTTGGCGTTGGCGAACAGCGAGGCCATGGCGTTGTTGCTTGGCGCGGCGGTGGCGGTTTCCTTGCGTGGTGCGCTGTTTTGAGACTGGCGTGGCGCCGAGCCTGGGCGGGCGCCACGGGCACCGTCGATTTTTTCGCCGGGGGTGTCGCTCATGCGCATCGACAGGCCGACGCGTTTGCGCGGGATGTCGACTTCCATGACCTTGACCTTGACCACGTCACCGGCTTTTACCGCTTCGCGTGGGTCCTTGATGAACTTCTCCGAAAGCGCAGAGATATGCACCAAACCGTCCTGATGCACGCCGATGTCCACGAAGGCACCGAAGTTGGTCACGTTGGTGACGACGCCTTCGAGGATCATGCCCAGTTCCAGGTCCTTGAGGTCTTCGACGCCGTCCTGGAACTCGGCGGTCTTGAACTCGGGGCGTGGGTCGCGGCCAGGTTTTTCCAGCTCTTGCAGGATGTCGGTGATGGTCGGTACGCCGAAGGTTTCATCGGTGTACTTCTTCGGGTCCAGGCGCTTGAGGAACGCGGCGTCGCCGATCAGCGAGCGGATGTCGCGGCCGGTCTCGGCGGCGATGCGTTGCACCAGCGGGTAGGCTTCCGGGTGGACGGCGGAGGAGTCCAGCGGGTTGTCGCCGTTCATTACGCGTAGGAAACCAGCGGCTTGCTCGAAGGTTTTCTCGCCCAGGCGTGCGACTTTTTTCAGCGCGGCGCGGGTTTTGAACGCGCCGTTTTCGTCACGGTGGGTGACGATGTTCTGCGCCAGGGTCGCGTTGAGGCCGGAAATACGCGCCAGCAGGGCTACGGAGGCGGTGTTCACGTCCACGCCCACGGCGTTTACGCAGTCTTCCACCACCGCATCCAGGCCGCGTGCCAATTTGAGCTGCGACACGTCGTGCTGGTACTGGCCGACGCCGATGGATTTAGGGTCGATCTTCACCAGTTCGGCCAGCGGGTCCTGCAAACGGCGAGCGATCGACACCGCGCCACGGATCGACACGTCGAGGTCCGGGAATTCCTTGGAGGCCAGTTCCGACGCCGAGTACACCGATGCGCCGGCTTCGGAGACCATGACCTTGGTCATCTTCATGGCTGGGTATTTTTTGATCAGTTCGGCGGCCAGCTTGTCGGTCTCGCGGCTGGCGGTGCCGTTGCCGATGGCGATCAGGTCTACCGCGTGCTTGGCGCACAGCGCGGCCAGGATCGCGAGGGTCTGGTCCCACTTGTTGTGCGGCACGTGCGGGTACACGGTGGCGTGGTCCAGCAGCTTGCCGGTGGAGTCGACCACCGCGACCTTGCAGCCGGTACGCAGGCCCGGGTCGAGGCCCAGTGTGGCACGCGGGCCGGCCGGGGCGGCCAGCAGCAGGTCGTGCAGGTTGTGGGCGAACACGTTGATCGCCTCGGTTTCCGCGCCGTCGCGCAGTTCGCCGAGCAGGTCGGTTTCGAGGTGGGTGTAGAGCTTGACCTTCCAGGTCCAGCGCACGACTTCACCGAGCCACTTGTCCGCAGGACGATTCTGATTCTGGATGCCGAATTGTTGACCGATCATGCCTTCGCACGGGTGCATGGTGCCCGGCAGCTCGTCGCCGACTTTCAGCGCGGAGCTGAGAATGCCTTCGTTGCGGCCACGGAAAATGGCGAGCGCACGGTGGGACGGCATGCTCTTGAGCGGTTCGTCGTGTTCGAAGTAGTCGCGGAACTTGGCGCCTTCTTCCTCTTTGCCGGCGATGACGCGGGCGCTGAGGATCGCTTCCTGCTTGAGGTAGGTGCGCAGTTTTTCCAGCAGGCTGGCGTCTTCGGCGAAGCGCTCCATGAGGATGTACTTGGCGCCTTCGAGGGCGGCCTTGACGTCGGCGACGCCTTTTTCGGCATCGATGAAGCGTGCGGCTTCGGTGTCCGGGGTCAGTGTCGGGTCGTTGAACAGGCCGTCGGCCAGTTCGCCCAGGCCGGCTTCCAAGGCGATCTGGCCCTTGGTGCGACGCTTCTGCTTGTACGGCAGGTAGAGGTCTTCGAGGCGGGTCTTGGTGTCGGCGAGCTTGATGTCGCGCTCCAGCTGTGGGGTCAGCTTGCCCTGTTCCTCGATGCTGGCGAGGATGCTGATGCGCCGTTCGTCGAGTTCTCGCAGGTAGCGCAGGCGCTCTTCCAGGTGACGCAGTTGGGTGTCGTCGAGGCTGCCGGTCACTTCTTTACGGTAACGGGCGATGAAGGGCACGGTGGAGCCCTCATCCAGTAGAGCGACGGCCGCTTCGACCTGTTGTGGGCGTACGCCGAGTTCCTCGGCGATGCGGCTGTTGATGCTGTCCATAAAACCACCTGAAATTCTGAAAAGCAGCTCGCAGGCCCGGAAAACAAGGCCCGGCAAGGCTGGTTGAGCGGCCCGACTGGCGCCGCTACCTGGGTCAAGAGGCAGCCTATTGACCCTCGAAATCGAAAAAATCACGACAAGCGGGTAAAAAAAGCCTGGCAGTAAACGGTAACGATCTGACGTTGCCCTGCACAAAGGCGCCGCATTATAACCAGCGTTCTGCCCTTGGGGGGTACTGCGCCTGGAGGTTGCAGGGCGCGGGTTCGCTGTCGGTAGAGGAAAAATCTGCTAACAATGCACACGGTGCGTATAACGGCAGCTAGGCCATAATGCGCGCCGAGATAAGAGGAGCATCCAATGAGCAGCACTGCACAAACTGCTGAAGGCGAAAAAATTCTCATCGTTGACGACGATCCGGGGCTGAGCAGCCTGCTGGAGCGTTTCTTCAACTCCAAGGGCTATCGTGCCCGCGCGGTGCCGAACACCGAGCAGATGGACCGCCTGTTGGGGCGTGAAGTATTCAACCTGGTCGTGCTCGACCTGATGTTGCCCGGCGAAGACGGCCTGACCGCCTGCAAACGCCTGCGCAGCGCGAACAATCAGATTCCTATCATCATGCTGACCGCCAAGGGCGATGAGCTGAGCCGCATCAAGGGCCTCGAACTGGGCGCCGATGACTATTTGGCCAAGCCGTTCAACCCCGACGAGCTGATGGCGCGGGTCAAGGCCGTATTGCGTCGCCAGGCTCCGCCGGTTCCAGGCGCGCCGGGCAGTGAAGACGAAAGCGTCACCTTTGGCGACTATGAACTGTCGCTGGCGACCCGTGAGCTCAAGCGTGGCGATGAAGTGCACATGCTGACCACCGGCGAGTTCGCCGTGCTCAAGGCGCTGGTGATGAACGCGCGCCAACCGCTGACCCGCGACAAGCTGATGAACCTGGCCCGTGGCCGAGAATGGGACGCCCTGGAGCGTTCCATCGATGTGCAGATCTCCCGTCTGCGTCGGATGATCGAGCCGGACCCGTCCAAGCCGCGATACATCCAGACGGTGTGGGGCGTGGGATATGTGTTTGTGCCGGATGGCACTGCAACCAAGTGACCGATGATTTGCAGGGGCGGGCATCCTGGCGTTCGGCTCCATGAGAGTCGACGGGGTGCCCGGCGTCTGCAATTCTGCGAGCGCCGCTCGTTCCTGCAAGGTGTCTAGCTGTTTCCTATGAAAACCCCGCTGTGGTTCCCGCAAAGTTTCTTCTCCCGCACCCTTTGGCTGGTGCTGATCGTCGTTCTGTTTTCCAAGGCACTCACGCTGGTTTATCTGTTGATGAACGAAGACGTGCTAGTGGACCGACAATACAGCCACGGGGTGGCCCTGACGCTGCGCGCCTACTGGGCCGCCGACCCCGAGAACCGCGAGAAGATCGCCAAGGCTGCCACTCTGGTCCGTGTGGCGGGCGCAGGTGTGCCCGAGGGCGAGCAGCACTGGCCCTACAGTGAGATCTACCAGCGCCAGATGCAGGCCGAACTGGGCGATGACACCGAGGTGCGGCTGCGCATGCATGTATCGCCGGCGTTATGGGTGAGGGCGCCGAGCCTGGGTGAGGATTGGCTGAAAGTGCCGCTGTATCCGCATCCGCTGCGGGGGCAGAAGATCTGGAAC
Organism: Pseudomonas sp. GL_117; assembly: GCF_057835125.1. Classification (NCBI taxonomy): domain Bacteria; kingdom Pseudomonadati; phylum Pseudomonadota; class Gammaproteobacteria; order Pseudomonadales; family Pseudomonadaceae; genus Pseudomonas; species Pseudomonas sp. GL_117. The sequence goes on from NZ_CM174418.1 coordinate 274,262, forward strand.
GTGCTGGGCTGGTTCCTGGCGATCGGGCTGCTTTCAACCGCGTCTGCGTGGATTTTCGTGCGCCAGCTCAACCAGCCGCTCAAACGCCTGGTGTTTGCCGCCCGGCAACTGGGCCAGGGGCGCAGTGTGCGCCTGCCGGTCAGCGACACGCCCAGTGAGATGACCGAGGTCTACAGCGCGTTCAACCAGATGGCGGAGGATGTCGAACAGGCCGGGCGTGAACGCGAGCTGATGCTGGCGGGGGTGTCCCATGACCTGCGTACGCCGCTGACGCGATTGCGGCTGTCACTGGAGCTGATGGGCAACCATAACGACCTGACCGATGACATGGTCCGTGACATCGAAGACATGGACGCGATTCTCGACCAGTTCCTGGCGTTTATCCGGGATGGCCGTGATGAAGTGTTGGAGGAAGTCGACCTGACGGATCTGGTACGTGAAGTCGTGGCGCCCTATAACCAGAATGGCGAACAGGTCCGCATGCGCCTTGAGCCGATCCAGCCGTTTGCGTTGCGCCGGGTGTCGATGAAGCGCCTGTTGAACAACCTGATCGGCAATGCCTTGCATCACGCGGGTTCGGATGTGGAAGTGGCGGCGTACGTTTCCGGCGACAGCGCGGCGCCTTATGTGGTGCTGAGTGTGATGGACCGGGGAGCGGGCATCGACCCGGACGAGTTGGAAGGCATTTTCAACCCGTTCACCCGTGGCGACCGTGCCCGGGGTGGCAAAGGCACTGGCCTGGGGCTGGCGATTGTGCGGCGGATTGCTTCGATGCATGGCGGCAATGTTGAGTTGCGCAACCGTGAAGAGGGTGGCCTGGAAGCGCGGGTGCGCTTGCCGTTGGGGCTGATGTTGCCCCGGGATGCGGTCTAGGCAGCAACACCATTCAAATGTGGGAGCGGGCTTGCTCGCGAATGCGGTGGATCAGCTTGCACATGTATTGGCTGATCTATCGCATTCGCGAGCAAGCCCGCTCCCACACAAGCCCGCTTCCACATTGGGTTGCGGCGTTTCAACCGCCGTGTTTGATCAGCCCTTGCCCTTGGTCCGCGTCATGTTCGGGCCACTATTCTTCTCCAGGTGCTGAATGATGATCCCCGCCACGTCCTTGCCCGTGGTGGTCTCGATCCCTTCCAGCCCTGGGGATGAATTTACCTCCATCACCAGTGGCCCGTGGTTGGAGCGCAATATATCCACACCCGCCACGCTCAACCCCATGACCTTGGCAGCCCGCAGCGCAGTCATGCGTTCTTCCGGAGTGATCTTGATCAGGCTGGCACTGCCGCCACGGTGCAGGTTGGAACGGAACTCACCCGGTTTGGCCTGGCGCTTCATCGCCGCAATCACCTTGTCGCCGACCACGAAGCAGCGAATATCCGCACCGCCGGCTTCCTTGATGTATTCCTGCACCATGATGTTCTGCTTGAGGCCCATGAAGGCTTCGATCACCGACTCGGCCGCCGTTGCGGTTTCACACAGCACCACGCCGATACCCTGGGTGCCTTCCAGTACCTTGATCACCAGCGGCGCGCCGTTGACCATTTCGATCAGGTCGGGGATGTCGTCGGGGGAGTGGGCAAAGCCGGTGACCGGCAGGCCGATGCCCCGGCGCGAGAGCAATTGCAGTGAACGCAGCTTGTCGCGTGAGCGCGCTATGGCAACCGATTCATTGAGGGGGAACACCCCCATCATTTCAAACTGGCGCAACACTGCGCAGCCATAGAACGTCACCGATGCGCCAATGCGCGGGATCACCGCATCAAAACCCTCCAGCGGCTTGCCCCGGTAGTGGATCTGCGGCTTGTGGCTGGCAATGTTCATATAGGCACGCAACGTGTCGATCACCACCATTTCGTGGCCACGTTCGGTGCCGGCCTCAACCAGGCGGCGGGTGGAATACAGACGCGGATTTCGCGACAGCACAGCAATCTTCATGCAGCACCTGGGGCAGAAATAGTAGAGACCGGGAACACCGGCTTGTCTTGAACGTACTTGACGCTTGGATTGACCACCAACTGGCCGTCAATCAGCGCCTTGGAACCGAGTAACAGGCGGTAACGCATGGCTTTACGGCAGGCGAGGGTGAACTCCACCCGCCAGACCCGATCACCCAGCGCCAGGGTGGTGCTGATCACATAGCGCACCTGCGCATGACCGTTGGAGCTCTTGATGGTTTTCATCGTCACCAGCGGCGCTTCGCAGCGGCGGTGACGCAGTTGCACCACACTGCCCAGGTGCGCGGTAAAGCGCACCCACTGCTCACCGTCGCGCTCAAACGGCTCGATGTCGGTGGCGTGCAGGCTTGAGGTGCTGGCGCCGGTGTCGATCTTTGCGCGCAGGCCTGCCACTCCCAGGTCGGGAAGTGCCACCCACTCACGCAGACCGACAACGGTCAAATGGTCAAATGTCTTCAATATGGGTAACCGATCAATTCGCCCAGGCATGAGGGGAAACCTCAGCCAAGGCTTTGAATGCGGGCTTGGCGAACCAGTATCCCTGCATCAGAAATATTCCACAGTCGGAAAGGAAGTCACGCTCGCCGGCACTTTCGATGCCTTCGGCGATGACAGTAACCCCCAACTGCTCACAGATTGTGACAATCCCCCGGACGATCACCTGACGGACACGGTCCTGATCGACATCGCGAATCAACGCCATGTCGAGTTTGATCAGGTCAGGTTGGAAATCGGCCAGCAGATTCAGCCCCGAATAGCCCGCACCGAAATCGTCGATGGCGGTCTTGAAGCCGAATTCGCGGTATTCACGCAGAATATTCGTCAAATGGCGATAGTTATCTACATGCTCGCTTTCCAGCGTCTCGAAAACCAGCCGATCCAGCGGGAAATTATGCGCACGTGCGGCCTCCAGGGTGCTGCGAATACACAGCTCCGGGCGATAGACGGCGTTAGGCATGAAGTTGATCGAAAGGTGGGTTTGCATCCCCAGGGCCGCGGCGCCGGCAATGGCCTGGGTCCGGCAACGCTGGTCGAAGCGGTAGCGGTTGGTCTCGTTGACTTGCTCCAGCACCGAAAGCGCACCTTCACCATTAACCCCGCGCACCAGCGCTTCGTTGGCGAAAATCGAGCGGTCGCGAAGGTCGACAATCGGTTGATAGGCGAAGGAAAAATCGAAGCCCAGGGGCTCGCTTTCCTGGCAACCCGTGCAGCGCTGGTTGGGCGAGGTGAGTGAAATGGGGAAATCGGTCACGGCATAATCCTCGCAATACAGGTTGCTACCTGGCGTATCTTAGGTGAGCCCAAGGGTTTATGCGTCGAAGGGGTTCAACGGTAAAGTTGCGACATTTTTCAGAGCGGGGAATTCAAGTGGCTCAAAAGCAGGAAGAGGAAGAGAAGGTCCGTCTGGACAAGTGGTTGTGGGCCGCGCGTTTCTATAAAACCCGCGCCCTGGCCAAGGCCGCCATCGAGAGCGGCAAGGTGCACCATCGCGGTGAACGCTGCAAGCCGGGCAAGGAACCGCGCGTCGGCGACGAATTCCAGATTCGTACGGGGTTTGATGAAAAGACCGTGGTGGTCCAGGCGCTGTCCATCGTGCGCCGTGGCGCGCCGCAAGCGCAGACGCTCTACGTCGAGACCGAAGCCAGCATCGCCAAGCGCGAGAATGCGGCGGCGATGCGCAAGGCCGGGGCCATGGGCCTGAGCACCGATGGCAAGCCGAGCAAGAAGCAGCGCCGCGATCTGTTCAAGTTTCGCGGCAGCGGCAATGACGACTAACCCCGGCTCGGGCAATCCTACGTATTACGGGTGCATGACGCTCAGGCGGCTGATCAGTGGCACGCGCTGAAACAGTCCGAAAACCGGCGCCGTCACCCGTAGCAACCCCTGCGATACTTTCGCCGCAAACGGCGTGTAATACCCCCACCCCAAAGCCAACAGCGCCAGCAATACACCACCGATGTAATCGTCCTGCCCCCAATGCGCACCCGCCACCAGGCGCGGCATCATGAACAGCAGCGCCAGGCCCCAGATCACCAGCACCTGGCCGATACGCTTGGTGAACACCGTCATGAACATCGCCCAGATCAACAGTACCGAGGCATGGTCCCCCGGAAAACTCTGGCTCGAACGGTCTTTGAGCTCCCAGGTCTTCTCCAGCCCGGGAAAGTAGTCGCTCATCTGAATGGCCCCGCTGATCACCATCGACGGGCTACTGTGTTGCCAGCCCATGTGTGCCGCGAGTTTGGAAAACAGCATGCGGATAAACAGCAACAGCAACAAAATGCCGACAAAACCTAACAGCGCCTGGCGTACCTGCACGGCGTTGAAGACCCAGTCGCCGCGAATCAGCAGCATCAGCAGAATCACGCCGACCACTGCATCAAACGGTCGCAGACTGGCCACGGCCCATACGTGCAGCCAGCTTGAGTGGGTTGCCAGCGGATCATTGAGCAGATGAAACAGCCATTCGTCGAAAACCACACACAGCATCTGGCCCGTGGGCCACAGCCAAAAACACAGCAGTCCGATTGCGAGTAGATTGCAAACGGCCCATCGCCCGAGGTTCCACTTGGCTTGGAACAAACCCGGATTGTTCATAAACTGTCCCCCATCGCTCTAAAAAACCGCACCAAATTAGTGCTAAAGCGTTTAATTCTATAAACCTTGTAATCAATTTGTCATCAATTCAGATACCCAGACCTATGACTGATCTACCGGATACCGACTTCACCCAACGCTTCATCTTCGACGAGACCGACGCCCGTGGCGAACTGGTCTCGCTGGAGCGCAGCTACGCCGAAGTCCTCGCCAAGCACCCCTATCCGGAGCCGGTCGCGCAATTGCTCGGTGAGCTGATGGCGGCGGCTGCGCTGCTGGTGGGCACCATGAAGTTCGACGGTTTGCTGATCCTGCAGGCCCGTTCCGAAGGCCCTGTCCCATTGCTGATGATCGAATGCTCCAGCGAGCGCGACATCCGTGGCCTGGCCCGTTACGAAGCCGACCAGATCGCCCCGGACGCGACCCTGTCCGACCTGATGCCCAACGGCGTATTGGCGCTCACCGTCGATCCGACCGAAGGCCAGCGCTACCAGGGTATCGTCGACCTCGACGGCGAGACCCTGTCGGACTGCTTCACCAACTATTTCGTGATGTCCCAGCAAGTGGGCACCAAGTTCTGGCTCAACGCCGATGGCCATCGCGCCCGTGGCCTGCTGCTGCAACAACTGCCGGCTGACCGCATCAAGGACGACGACGATCGCGCCGAAAGCTGGCGCGGCCTCACCGCCCTGGCCGGTACGCTCACGGCTGAGGAATTGCTGGGCCTGAGCAACGAAACCATCCTGCACCGCCTGTACCACGAAGAGGCCGTGCGCCTGTTCGACGCACAGTCCCTGCGCTTCAATTGCAGCTGCTCACGCGAGCGCTCGGCCAATGCGCTGGTCAGCCTGGGCCTGGAAGATGCACAGAATCTGGTGGTGGAACACGGCGGCAATATCGAGATCGACTGCCAGTTCTGCAATGAACGTTACCTGTTTGACGCCGCCGATGTAGCCCAATTGTTCGCTGGCGCAGGCATTGACACCCCTTCCGATACCCGCCACTAAAACGTTTAAGCACAGGTAAATCACCTGACAAACGCCGGATTAGCGCAGTTCTGACGGGAGGGCCCTACTCTTTTTGGGCTTTTCTGGCATAATCCGGCCCACTTTTTTCGCGGTAGTAGTGCGCAACTTTCTACTACAAAACGTTTGGAGCACTCGGCCATAGGCCGACGGGGAACCTCATGACGCAAGCCAATAACGCCGTATACACCGATCTGAGTGTTGACGATCTGGTCAAAGAAGCCCTGCAGCGCGGTGAAGGCGTGCTTGCCGATACTGGCGCGCTGGTCGTAGAAACCGGTCACCGCACCGGCCGTTCGCCAGTCGATCGTTTCATCGTTGAAGAGCCAACCACCCAGGACGCCATCGCCTGGGGCCCGATCAACCGCAAGTTCCCGGCCGACAAGTTCGATGCGCTGTGGGCTCGTGTCGAGGCCTTCAACAATGCGCAAGAGCATTTCGTTTCCCACGTTCACGTAGGGGCTGCCGAAGACCACTACCTGGCCGTGAAAATGACCACCCAGACTGCCTGGCAGAACCTGTTCGGTCGTTGCCTGTTCATCAACCCGGCCCAGTACAACCCTGCCGGTCGCGATGAATGGCAAGTGCTCAACGTGGCCAACTTCGAGTGCGTGCCAGAGCGTGACGGCACCAACTCCGACGGTTGCGTGATCCTCAACTTCGCACAGAAGAAAGTGCTGATCGCCGGCATGCGTTACGCCGGTGAGATGAAAAAAGCCATGTTCTCGGTGCAGAACTTCCTGCTGCCGGCTTCCGACGTGCTGCCTATGCACTGCGCCGCCAACATCGGCGAAGCGGGCGACGTAACCCTGTTCTTCGGTCTGTCGGGCACGGGTAAAACCACCCTGTCCGCCGACGAAAGCCGTTACCTGATCGGTGACGACGAACACGGCTGGGGCGAAGGCGTGGTGTTCAACATCGAAGGCGGTTGCTATGCCAAGTGCATCGACCTGTCCGAGAAGAACGAGCCGGTCATCTGGAAAGCCATCAAGCACGGCGCCGTCCTGGAAAACGTTGTCATCGACGACGCCAAGCACGCGGACTACACCAATGTCAGCCTGACCCAGAACAGCCGCGCAGCCTACCCGCTGGAGCACGTTGCCAAGCGTTCCGAGAAAAACCTGGGCGGCGAGCCAAACGCGGTGATCTTCCTGACCTGCGACCTGACCGGCGTTCTGCCGCCCGTGTCGATCCTCAGTGAAGAACAAGCGGCCTACCACTTCCTGTCCGGCTACACCGCACTGGTGGGCTCGACCGAAATGGGTTCCGGCGGCGGCATCAAGTCGACCTTCTCCACCTGCTTCGGCGCGCCGTTCTTCCCGCGTCCGGCTGGTGAATACGCCGAGCTGTTGATCAAGCGCATCCGCGGCTTCGGCTCCAAGGTCTACCTGGTCAACACCGGCTGGACCGGCGGCGGCTACGGCGTTGGCAACCGCTTCAACATCCCGACCACTCGCGGCGTGATCGCAGCGATCCAGAGCGGCGCGTTGGTCGGTGCACAAACCGAGCACCTCGACACCATCAACCTCGACGTGCCACTGGCCGTACCGGGCGTTGAGACCGGCCTGTTGAACCCACGTAACACCTGGGCTGACAAGGCTGCCTACGACGAAGCAGCGAAGGCGCTGGCAGGTCTGTTCATCGAGAACTTCAAGAAGTTTGACGTGAGCGATGCGATCAAGGCTGCCGGTCCTCAGTTGTAAGATTCGGTAGTTGTGAAAAAGCCGCCTCTTGCAGGCGGCTTTTTTGTGCGCGACAGGTCAGTCGGCGATGTGCAAAACCACGGCCCCGACCAGCACCAGCACGACCCCCAGAATTTGTACGGCCGACAAGCGCTCCTTGAAAAACACGAACCCCAAGATCGCCGCAATCCCCCCCGACAACGTACTGATCACCGTCACCACTGACACCGACCCCGCCATCGCCCCCCACGAAAACGCCGAGAACCCACCCAGGTTCATCAAGCTCGCGCCGGTCAGCGTCGCACAGTTTTTCAGCGGCGGGATTTTCAGGCCGTCCTTGATCTTCAGCACCATCACCACCAGCACGCACAGGCCCACCAGGTAACCCAACCACAGCATGGTGATCGGCCCCAGCGCCGGCAATGTATAGCGGCCTTGCAGCCAGAAGCTGGTGCCGTACAGCGTTGCCGCGAGCATGGCGTAGATGATGGACAGCCGCGGGTTGTTGTGAGGGACGTCGTTGTCCTTGTGGATGCTGGAGAGGATCACGCCAATCACGCACAGCGCGATGCAGCACAGTTGCGTCAGGCTGATGTGTTCACCGCTGGCCCAGGACAGCAGCGTGGTGACTACGCCGTAGGAGGTCACCAGCGGTGCGACGATGGCAGCCTTGCCCAGGGCGAACGCCTTGGACAGTGCGAGAGCGCCGGAGACGGTGAGCAGGGCGGCGGTGATGCCCAGTAGCCAGACGCTCAGCGCGGCATCGAGGGATTTGACGAGGAAGGCCGGGAAGATGACCAGCAACAGGGTCATGATCAAAAAGCCCAGGGCCTGGCCGAAGTACACCGCGCGCTTGACCCCGACGGCACGGGCGTTGAGGCCCACGAGAAAGTCCGTGCCGCCCCAGAGCAGAGCGGCCAGCAGGCCCATTGTTACGTCCATGTAAGGTCCTTGTTGTTCTGTCAGCGGCTCGCCAGACTAGCGCAGATCGAATATGTGCTTCAGTTGGAGGTGTGTTGGCTGACACTCCGTATTCGCGGGCAAGCCCGCTCCCACATTGGAACGTTGCTGTGCTTTGGGTCTGCGCTCAATCAGCTCAGGTTTTCCAAGGTCTGTGTGTCCCATCTTTGCGTCTTGATCGCCAGGTACAACATGCCGATGGTCAGCGGGATTTTGTCGCCGCGACCCTTGGCGCGATGCTTCAGGAATACATCGAACACCGGCGGGTTGAAGTAGCGATAGGCGTCGTAGTCGCCCATATCGAGCGCAAATTCCTCTTCAACGGCTTCCATGAACTGCTTGGCCTCTGCACCGTCGCAACCGAGGTCGAAGTTGATCGCGGTTTGCAGGCGCAGGGTCTTGTGTTTCGGCAGACCGATTTCTTCGTGCAGCAGTTGCAGGAGTTGCTGCATCGCGAGGTCTTCGGGGAAGTCGGGGGCGAGGTTCATGGTGGGGGCACGCAGGAGTGGGTGAGGGGGATGGTTATGTTGCCGGCGGTATTTGTTGCGGGTGATGAAGAGTGCCAAGCCTATCAAGAATATGAAGACAGGTAGGAAGGGCATTCTGAGAATCACCGCCACGTAGGGGAGTAGGAACGTCAAAGTGAGCCCGGTCACGAGAAATGTGAGTGCGAAACGCTTTCTGAGGGTGGGGTCTGTGACTTGTAGATGCAGCAGCAAGTAAAGGCCGAGGAAAAGGGCTGTTTGCAGATAGATATTCATGACATTTGGTAACCGATTGCTTCGAGCGTCTCAGAGTCCCAGCGTTTGGCTTTGATGGCTTGGTAGAGCATGTTGATGGTGAGTGGCGTCTTGCCTTCGCACCCTCTTTCTACATATCGCAAATAGACGTCGAAACCTCGGCGCTTGAAGTAGCGGTTGTTTTTATAGTCACCGAGTTTCAAACCGAAATCTTGTTTCAGCGCTGCCATCAATCGTCTGGCCTCGCTACTGCTACAGCCGAGATCGTGGTTGATTGAGGTATTGAGGTTAATGGCCTGGTGCTTGGGCAGGCCCACATCTTCATGTACGAGTTGCAGAAGATGGAGCATGAGGGGGTCGTCTGGGAAATCGGCGGCCAAGTTAAGCGTGGGTGCCACAAGCAGTGGGTGAGCGGATTGGGTTCGACTGTAGCGGTTGCGGTCCAGGAACAGTCCCGAACCTAATAGGACTGCACCTATCGGCACGCTGGGCAACTGGGCTTCGTGTGCCCAGTAAGGGAGCCATATTGCACAGGCCAGCCCTGTGGCTAGCAGAGACAAACCGACATACTTCCTTGGGTTTTGCGCGCGTATTTTGTTGTCGATGACAACGTTCAGCACGATAAAAATCAGCCACTGCAGGTACTCCATCATTGGGTGATGCCCCCCATGAATGGGATAACCATTGCAGACATGGAGCGCTGGGGGCCTATCCCACCTTCGACCTGCGCTTCAATTCCGATAACCACATCGCCTGCGTGATAGGTGCGAATGATGCTTTTGGTGATCACTCCCACCGTTGTGGCAACGACGCGTGCCACGGGTTTTGAAAATGGGTGAATTGGCGCGCTGAAAGCCCCCGCTAGCAACAAAGCGATGATGGTCCCGCGCTCATTGAACAGGTCCGCCTGCTGTCGGGTTAGCGGTTTGGTGATCGCGATAGTCATCACGCAACGCAAATCACGAGCAAGCATTTTTCCGTAGAGATCCAGCAGTTGTTGGCGGACCTCATTTGCGGACGCGCCAGCTTCTAGTAGGCAGAGGTTTGCCAGCGCGTTCCGATTGGCAGGTAAAACGGTAACGCGCAGCACGGTGAAAGTGACGCCGTAGTGGCCGACGTATTGAGTCCTTTCGATGTTCAAAGGGTTTTGTCCTGGCCGTGGAAAGGGCGCTAGTTTCGGACAGGCGAATATGGGTTTTGTAGAGGGGCGCGTGAGTGTTTTAAGCAGTTTCGGAAGCGGATGGCGCGGTGTTTGGCGGTTTCTTACAGCGGCGTCCGGCGTTGGTAGCTTGGCAGTGGTTTCACAGGAAAAACGCGCCAATTGTGGGAGTCGGGCTTGCCTGCGATGGCGGTGTGTCAGGTATGGAAGGGCAGGCTGACACACCGCTATCGCAGGCAAGCCAGCTCCCACAGGTGTGGTTGATCAGTTGTTGGCAGGCCTGCTGATACACCGCTCAAAAATCGCCTCCAACCCCCGGTAATCACACGCCACCGCATCAATATTCGCCGGCACCCAAGCGGCGTGTTTCACCAGCCACCAGTTCACTGAAAACCCCGCATTCACGATGATCTGTTCAAACAAAATCCGCTGCGCCCGCCCGTTGCCTTCGCGGAAGGGGTGAATAACGTTGAGGTCGCCGTACGCCTCGGCAATCTGCGTTACCAGCTCGGCCTGGGTTGCGCCGACGTACCAGTTGGCGTGTTCCATATGCCGGATGATTTTTGCCGCTTCCGGCGGGATGCGCTCCGGGGTACAGAACAGGGTGTCGCCTTTCTGGATGTTGACGCTGCGCAACTCACCGGCCCAGTCGTAGAGGTCGCCAAACAGGGTGCGGTGGATATGTTGTAGTCGGTCGAGGTCGTAGGGCGGAGAGAAGAGCGGGAGGTTGCCTACGGCGATTTCGGAGAGTTCCCGCTCAGCCTGGTGCAGGCGGATTTCATCGTGCAAATCGAGGCGGTTGCGCAGCACGCTGCTACCGGGATAGCAGTACGGGTCCTGGCCCACCCCGTATTTGTCGAGCATCAGCGTGGGGTGTCGCGGTACTTGGCAAGGACGGCTTCGCGGGTCGGCAGGGGTTTGTCGACGTCGGCCGGTTGGGTGTCGAACCCTTCCAGGCGCAGGCTGGCCAGGTAATTGGAACGGCGGATCTTGTGGTAATGATCCTGTTTTTGCTCAAACGTCAGTTCGCTCATCGCAGCGTACTCCTGGGTAGCAAGGCTTGATTGTAGCGCAATGCTTCCGAGGGCAGGCGCGATAAAAACCACGTCACATTTTGTACAAATAAACTGCCAGCCCGCTGAATTCAGCGTATGTTGCAGCGCAAAATCTTGTAGGGCGATTCCGCCCACTACTTAAAGGGAGTTAAGCATGGGTTTGCTGCGTGTCGCTTCGGCGATGTCATTGTGTGCGGTAGCGTTTTCCGTCCAGGCCGAACAGTTGCCGATCGAAGTGCTCAGCGCGGTGGTCAAGGATCAGAAAATCGCTGACGCCGAAGTGCTGCTGCAACGCAACGGCGCACAGAACGTGGTGGGTCGTACCAACGCGCAAGGCCAGGTGACGCTCACCAGCGAAGGCGCCGATGATGGCAGCAGCCTGCTGATCATCAAGAAGCCTGGCTATTCCAACCTGGTGGTGAAGTGCCCGTGCAAGGGCATGACCTATGCGGTCAGCCCGGTGATGGAAAACCTCGACGGCCTGCGTGTGGTGCTGACGTGGGGCAAGACCCCGGAAGACCTCGATTCCCACATGATCTTCCCCGGCAACAATATCTACTTCGAAAACAAGCAAGGTACCGACGCCGAGCTGGACGTGGACGACGTTGACAGCTACGGCCCGGAAACCATCACCCTGCAGAAAAAACACTACGGCGAAAGCTACGTGTATGCGGTGCATGACTTCACCAACGGCAGCAATCCAAGCTCGCGCCAGCTGTCCAACAGCGAGGCCAAGGTGTTTGTGTATATGGGCCAATCGCTGGTACGCACCTACTACGTGCCGCAGAACCGCACCGGCAACCTGTGGACAGTATTCCGCATGACCGGCAGCGGCGACTTCCAGGACATCAACACCTTCACCGGTGTGACTGTGGACGCGGCGAACGTGCTGAACGAAGTCAAGCCGTTGCTGGATGACAGCGTGGCGGTCTCGGCAGTGGCGGTCAGCTCCTCCGCACAAACCGATGCGAAACGTCTTAACCTGCAAGGTGAAGCGGCCTACCAGGCTGGCAAGCTGGACCAGGCGATCGACCTGTTCCGCCAAGCCATCGAGCTGGACAATGGCTTCGGCAAGGCCTACGGCAACCTGGGCCTGGCCTATCAGAAGGCTGGCAACACCGCCGAGTCGATCTGGGCCAACCGCAAGGCCATCGCTTTGGCGACTGGTGCGAATGCTCCTACCGTGCGTGCAGGGTCTTACTACAACATTGCGCGGATCTATGAAGCGGCCGGGCAGTTCCAGGATGCGTTGCGTCACTACCAGTTGGCCAAGGAACAGAAGGCCAATCCGGTGTATGACACGGCGATTGAGCGGGTGAAAAACCGCTGATTCACCGGTAATACAGAAATACAGATCTAAACAATGTGGGAGGGGGCTGGCCCCCTCCCACATTTGGTTTGTGGTGTTCCTGCAAAACCTGGTGAAACATCCCACTTCGGCCCTGGGCCATCCCCGCCCTGTGTATCATCCTGTCTCTTTTTTCCATGCGACCTTTCTCGATGCGCTGAGATTTGCGGGCTATGTTTTTGAGCCAACTCAGCGGTCAATGGAGTGACAGCTTATGCACGACACCCTCCAGCAGGTCTTTGGTTATCCACAGTTTCGTTTGGGCCAGGAACAAACGGTCAGCGCCGTGCTGGCCGGCCGTTCTGCTGCCGCGATTTTTCCCACGGGCTCCGGCAAATCCCTTTGTTATCAGCTGTCGGCAGTGCTGTTGCCGCACCTGACGCTGGTGGTGTCGCCGCTGCTGGCGCTGATGCAGGACCAGCTGGGTTTCCTGCAACGCCATGGCATTTCGGCAGGCAGCATCGATTCGGCCCAGAGCCGCGAAGACGCGAATGATGTGATGGCGCGTGCGCGTTCGGGTGAGTTGAAGATCCTGATGATTTCCGTGGAGCGCTTGAAGAACGAGCGTTTTCGCAACTTCCTGCAAAGCGTGCAGATCTCGCTGTTGGTGGTGGATGAGGCGCACTGTATTTCCGAATGGGGCCATAACTTCCGTCCGGACTATTTGAAGCTGCCGGACTACCAGCGTCAGTTCAATATCCCACAAGCCCTGCTGTTGACGGCTACAGCGACGCCCAAGGTGATTGCCGACATGCAGGCGAAGTTCGCCATTGCTGCGGACGATGTGGTCACCACGGGCTTCTACCGGCCCAATCTCAACCTGTTGGTGGAACCCGTCAGTGGTGCAGACAAGCGCCGCCGACTGGTGCAGTGGATGGGCGAGCGGGTGGGCCAGCCGAGCATCGTTTACGTCACCTTGCAAAAAACCGCCGAACAGATTGCCGAGCATCTCAATCGCCATGGCATCCAGGCCGAGGCGTATCACGCCGGTTTGCCTCACGATAAGCGCGAGGGTATCCAGCGGCGCTTCATGGGCGGGCGCTCCAATTGCATCGTCGCCACCATCGCGTTTGGCATGGGCATCGACAAGAGCGACATCCGCAATGTGGTGCATTTCGACCTGCCCAAGTCCATCGAGAACTACAGTCAGGAAATCGGCCGCGCCGGGCGTGATGGCCAACCGTCCGATTGCCTGGTACTGGCCAACCGCGACAGCCTCAACGTGTTGGAAAACTTCGTCTATGGCGACACGCCGGAGCGGGACGGCATTCGCCGTGTGCTCGACGAGCTGCAGGCCGCGCGGGGTGACGGGCAGTGGGAGTTCCTGCTGCGCTCGCTGTCGGACCACAGCAACATCCGCGAGCTGCCGCTGAAAACGTTGCTGGTGCAGTTGGAACTCAAGGGCGTGATCGCGCCGCGCTATGCGTTTTATGCCGAATACCGCTTCAAGTACCTGATCGAACCCGAAGCCCTGCTGGCGCGTTTTTCCGGCGAGCGGCAGCAGTTTGTCGCGGCGATTATCCAGGTGTGCAAGCGGGCCAGGACTTGGGCGACGGTGGACTTCGACGCGCTTTATCAACAACACAACGCCGGGCGCGACCGCGTGGTGAAGGCGCTGGATTACTTCCAGGAACAGGGCTTGGTCGAGCTGGAAAGCAAGCAGATGACCGAGGTCTACAGCCTGCTCGATACGGATTTCGACCCACAGGCCTTGAGCGCCGAGTTATACACAGGCTTCAAGCAGCACGAGATCGGTGAGGTGGCACGGATTCACGCCATGCTTGATCTGTTCGCCACCGAACGCTGCCTGGGGCAGCGCCTGGCGCAGTATTTTGGCGATGAAAACGCGCCGCAGCGCTGTGGGCATTGTTCGGTCTGCCACGGTGATGTGGCGCACTTACCGCCGCCGCCGGCCTTGCCGCCGCTTGTGGATAAAAACTTCATGGGGCTGTGCGGTGATTTTATCCACAGGCATCATCAGCACACCGGCCAATTGCCCGAAGCGGAACGCCTGACGCGGTTCCTCGGCGGGATCAGCGTACCGTTGTTTACCAAGTTGAAAGCGCGGGGTATTCCGGGCTTTGCTGCGCTGGAAGATTATCCGTATGCCGAGGTACGCGAGTGGGCCGAGGTCCATTTGAACGCGCTTTGAACCCTTCTTTAGAGGTGAGCCCTATGCCTGATTCCGTGCCACAACGTGCCGATTACCTTCACTTCCAGCCGATCATCACGCGCTGGCACGACAACGATGTGTATGGCCATGTGAACAACGTGACCTACTACAGCTTTTTCGACACGGCGGTGAATACCTACCTGATCGAACAGGGTGGGTTGGATATTCACGACGGCGAAGTGGTGGGGTTCGTGGTGAGTTCGGCGTGTGATTACTTCGCGTCGATTGCCTTTCCCGAGCGCATCGACATTGGCTTGCGGGTGGGCAAGTTGGGCAACAGTTCGGTGCAGTACGAGTTGGCGGTGTTCAAGGCAGGCGAGGACGAAGCCTGTGCGGCGGGGCGCTTTGTGCATGTGTTTGTGGAGCGTGGGTCGAACCAGCCGGTGCCGATTGCGGGGGTGTTGCGCGTGGCGTTGCAGCGGTTGGTGGCCTGACACGACTCCACAAGCGTCTCAGGCCCAATGTGGGAGCGGGCTTGCTCGCGAATGCAGTGAGTCAGTTGACACAGCTGTAACTGACATACCGCATTCGCGAGCAAGCCCGCTCCCACACAAGCACCACCCACATTGAGCCTCTGGGGGTTCTTCAGAACTTATCAGTCGCGGTAGTGATGCTTGTTCTTGCGATGCCCATAGGCATGCCCGCGGCCACGATGGTCATCGCGGTCATAACGGCGGTGATCGCGGCCACGGTCTCGACGATCATCGTCATCGCTCTTGTTGCCCATGTAGTTGCCCAGCGCACCACCCGCGCCACCGCCGGCGGCTGCGCCGATCAGGCTGCCGGTGCTGCCGCCGACACTGCGACCCACAACGTTGCCGCCCGCTGCGCCCAACGCACCGCCGATGGCGGCTTCGCCACGGCTGCGTTTGTCGGCGCCGACCGCACTACCACCGGCGCCACCCAGGGCTGCGCCAATGGTCGAGCCGGTGTTGCCGCCAAGCTGCTGGCCAACAACCGAACCTAGAACCCCGCCCAATGCGCCGCCTACACCGGCTTCGGTGGTGCCACCGGCCATGGCTGCGCCACTGACCAGGCCAAGGGACAACAAGAGAATCGAGGAGAACTTCATTCAGGGAAACCTCAAGGGGATGACGGCGCGATCCTGAGGCTGTATCGGTATTGTGACAATAGAAATCCGACCAGTAACACGAGTTGTGCACAATTCGCTAAGTTACTGTTTTGGCTAGGGAACTTAAGCTGGTTTCATGGGTCTTTAGCTACTTCGGAACGGCCGCTTTTATGCAAAAGCGGCCTTTTTTGTGCCCGCAATTGTAGTGAGCGGGCTTGCCCGCGCTGGGTGGCGAAGCCGCCCCAAATCCATACACCTGAGTCTTTCTGATGCACCGCGGCGTACCGTTTGGGGCGGCTGCACCGCCCAGCGCGGGCAAGCCCGCTCACTACGAGGTGATGGTCAGGCGCTGCGGGCCATGATCAGGCCGTTGTCGCTCGCGGCTTCCAGCCGGATCGCCACGAATTTCGACGTCGGCGTATGGCTGCCATCCCCAGTGCTTTCCAGTGGCACCAGTGGGTTCACTTCCGGGTAGTAGGCCGCCGCCTGCCCTGCCGGAATATCGAACGCCAGCAAGGTAAAGCCTTTCACACGGCGTTCACGGCCGTCCTCCCACAGCGACACGATGTCAGCCTTCTGCCCCGGCTTGAAGCCCAGGCGGATGATGTCGGCTTCGTTGACAAACAGCACGTCGCGCTGGCCCTTGACCCCACGGTAGCGGTCGTCCAGGCCATAAATGGTGGTGTTGTACTGATCGTGGGAGCGCATCGACTGCATGATCAGGTCCGGCACCTTGCCGGTGGCGTGGGTGCGTTCGTGGATCAGGTCCTTGGGCAGGATGTTCGCGCGGAAGTTGGCGCGACCCGACGGAGTGTTCCAGCGCCGTGAGCCGGCGGAGTTGCCGAGGTAGAAACCGCCCGGGTGCTTGATCTTCTCGTTGAAGTCCTTGAAGCCCGGGATGGTGTCGGCGATCAATTCACGGATGCGCCCGTAGTCGGCCACCAGCCAGTTCCAGTCCACTGGTTTGCTGCCCAGGGTGGCGGCGGCGATACCGGCCAGGATCGCCGGCTCGGATTTCATCAGTTTCGACAGCGGTTGCAGTTGGCCGTTGGAGCCGTGGACCATGCTGAACGAATCTTCCACCGTCACCGCTTGCGGGCCGTCGGCCTGGATGTCGATGTCGGTACGGCCCAGGCACGGCAGGATCAGCGCGTCTTTGCCGTGCATGAGGTGGCTGCGGTTGAGCTTGGTGCTGATCTGCACGGTCAGGTCGCAGTTGCGCAGCGCTTCAAAGGTGCGCGGGCTGTCTGGGGTGGCTTGGGCGAAGTTGCCGCCCAGGCCGATAAACACCTTGGAGCGGCCTTCGAGCATGGCGTGGATCGCTTCGACCACGTTGTGGCCGTTGGTGCGTGGCACCTGGAACTGGAAGCGCCGCTCCAGGGCGTCGAGGAACGCCACCGGTGGGCGTTCGTTGATGCCCATGGTGCGGTCGCCCTGCACGTTGCTGTGGCCACGCACCGGGCACAGGCCGGCGCCGGGGCGGCCGATGTTGCCGCGCAGCAGCATCAGGTTGGCGATTTCCTGGATGGTCGGCACCGAGTGACGGTGCTGGGTAATGCCCATGGCCCAGCACATGATCACGTTCTTGCCTTTGGCGTACATGCGCGCCGCCTGCTCGATCTCGACCAGCGTCAGGCCCGATTGCTCGGTGATTTCATCCCACGAGGTGTCGTCGATCCTGGCCAGGTAGTCCAGCACGTTGGCGGTGTGTTCGTTGAGGAAGTCGTGGTCGAACACCGCTTCCTTGCCTTCGGCCTGGGCCTGGCGTTCCCACAGCAGCAGGAACTTGGCCATGCCGCGCAAAATGGCCATGTCGCCACCCAGGGCCGGGCGGAAGTAGGCGGTGTTGGTCGGTTTGTCGCCGTTGGTGAGCATTTCCAGCGGGTGTTGCGGGTGCTGGAAGCGTTCCAGGCCGCGCTCTTTGAGCGGGTTGATACACACCACCTGGGCACCACGGGTCACCGCTTCGCGCAGGGGTTCAAGCATGCGTGGGTGGTTGGTGCCAGGGTTCTGGCCCCAGACGAAAATCGCGTCGGCATGTTCAAAGTCGTCAAAGGTCACGGTGCCTTTGCCCACGCCCACGCTTTGCGCCAGGGCGACGCCGCTGGCTTCGTGGCACATGTTCGAACAGTCCGGGAAGTTGTTGGTGCCGTAGGCGCGCACAAACAGTTGATACAGGTACGCCGCTTCGTTGCTGGCGCGGCCCGAGGTGTAGAACTCGGCCATATCCGGGCTGGGCAGGGCGTTGAGGTGCTTGCCCACCAGGTCGAACGCGGCTTCCCAGCTGATGGGCTGGTAGCGGTCGGTGTCGGCGTCGTAGCGCATCGGCTCGGTCAGGCGGCCCTGGTATTCCAGCCAGTAGTCGCTTTGCGCCAGCAGCGAGGTGACGCTGTGCTTGGCGAAGAACGCCGCATCGACACGGCGCTTGGTGGCTTCCCAGTTCACCGCCTTGGCGCCGTTCTCGCAGAACTTGACCATGCCGCTTTCCGGCGAGTCGCCCCAGGCGCAGCCTGGGCAGTCGAAGCCGCCGTTCTGGTTGGTCTTGAGCATCATGCGCAGGTTTTTCAGCGCGTTGTCGCTGGTCAGCCAGGCCTGGGCCACGCTGATCAGTGCGCCCCAGCCGCCGGCTGCGCCCTTGTAGGGCTTGTAGCGCGGGGTTGGGGTTTGGTCGGCTTGATTATGGTTGCTCACGGCTGGTTCTCCATCGCGGGGCTGTAGACCCGCGGCGCACTTTTCTGCGGCAGGTGAATGAGATTGAGGTTATGCCGGCGCGCCCATTGCAGGGCCAGGCCGGTGGGCGACGACAGGCTGACCAGGGTCTGGATGCCCGCGCGCAGGACTTTCTGGATCAGCTCCAGGCTGCAACGACTGGTGACAATCGCCAGGCCGCCTTCGGTCGGAATCTTTTGGCGGATCAAGGCGCCGATCAATTTATCCAGGGCGTTATGCCGGCCGATGTCTTCGCGGCCCAGCAGCAACTCGCCCTGGCTGTTCATGAATACGGCGGCATGCACCGCGCCGCTGTACTGCCCCAACGGCTGGAACGCGCTGATGCGTTGGCGCAGGCCATCAAGCCATGCGGCAGGCGGCAAGGGTGCGCCGGGCAGCACTGGCAGGTCGGGCAGGGCTTGTTCCACCGCTTCCACGCCGCACAGGCCACAGCCGCTGGTGCCGGCCAATTGGCGGCGCTGCTGCTTGAGGTTCCAGAACGCGCGGCTGGAGATCTGCACCTGAGCGTACTGCGCTGAGCCAGATCCGCTGAGTTTCAGATCATAAATGTCGCTAACGTCGGCGATAATGCCGCTGCCAATGCTGAAGCCGACGATAAAATCCTGCAGGTCGGTGGGCGTTACCAGCATCACCGCCTGGCTGATGTCGTTGTAGGCAATTGCCAACGCCACTTCTTCCGCCAGCGCGGTGCTGGCGACTTCCGTGTGTTCGAGATTGCAAAACTGGTAGCTCTGGCTGGCGGCCGGCGCGGGCGTATCAAGGGCGGGCGCCGCGCAGACTGGGAGCTTGGCGTTCATGGGGCAATACCACCGGCGGATTGATCAGTGTTTAGACTAGGCGCGACAAAGCGTCGCGTCTAATTGCCAGTACTGATCCGCCGATAGATGACGTCGATCAAGACTCTATTTGCGATTTCTGAAACAGCGCGAAGCACGCTTCGGCCAACGCCGAACGCGGCGCGCTGCGGCGCATGATCAACCCCAGGCGCGCCAGGGTGTGCGCGTCTTCGATGGGTTGCAGACGCAGGTGCTCGGTGAGCGCATCGAGGCCGCCATCGAGCGGCATCACCGCGCAACACAAACCGCCATGCACCGCTTGCAACAACTGATGGACGGCATCGGTTTGCAGCAGCGGTTGCGGGTTGAGCCCGCGGCTGTGGAAGTTATGGTCGATAGATTGGCGAAAGTGCATGCCACTGGTGAGCATGCCCAGGGGCAGTTCGGTCAGCGCTTCCCAGCTCAACGGTTTGTCGCCGAAGCTGAAGAAGCGTTGGTCATAGAGCAGGCCCATGCGGGTTTCGCCCAGGGCCAGGGAGTCGAAACGCTCGGTGTCCAGGCGCTCCAGATAGGACACGCCGAGGTCCAGGCGGTTGCTGGCCAGCTGTTCGAGGATCTGTTCGGAGCTGAGTGCCGACAGCTCGAAGCGCAGGCTCGGGTGCTGCTTGTGCAGTTGCTGCATCAAGGCCAACGGATCAAAGCTCGACAGTGGCACCACGCCCAGGCGCAACGTACCGACCAGGTTGCCGCGACAGGCGGCGGCTTCAGCCTGCAAGCCGTCATAGGCGGCCAGGACTGTTCGGGCCCAGGCCAGCACGCGCTCACCGGGCGCGGTAAAACCTTCGAAGCGCTGGCCGCGATTGACCAGGGGCAGGTCCAACTCTTCTTCAAGACTGCGCAGGCGCATCGACAGGGTCGGCTGGGTAATGTGACAACGCGCCGCCGCCTGGCCAAAGTGCCGGGTTTCGTCGAGGGCGATGAGGAATTTCAGCTGTTTGATGTCCATCTTCGCTCCGGGCTTATTCCAATGGCGGGGGGATTCTAGCGCGTTTGGGTCTTTGGCCGGGCTGGAACCCAAACCCTTGGCACTGGTCTAGTCTTGGGCATCTGGAACTCAAATCCCAAGGAGAGCGCACTATGAGCATTTTCAGCTTTATCAAGGAAGCCGGCGAAAAGATTGTCGACCTGTTGACGCCGGGTAATGCAAACGCCAGTGAGCAGTTGAAGGACCACGTGTCCAAGGTCGGTCTGGGGAATCCGAATGTGCAGACCACGGTGGACGGCGACAAGGTGACCGTGACCGGTGAAGTGGCCACCCAGGAAGAGAAAGAGAAGATCCTGCTGGCGCTGGGCAATATTGCCGGTGTGGCCAGTGTGGATGATCAGATCAAGGTAACCGGCCCGGTGGTGGCTGCCGCCCGTTTTGTCGTGGTGAAGAAGGGCGACACGCTGAGCGCGATTTCCCTGGCGGTATATGGCAACGCCAATCAGTACAACAAGATTTTCGAGGCGAACAAGCCGATGTTGTCGCACCCGGACAAGATCTATCCAGGCCAGACACTGCGTATCCCTGAGTAATACGCGCAGCAAAATGTGGGAGCGGGCTTGCCCGCGAAAGCGGAGTGTCAGTCACTGAATGTGTTTCTGATCCACCGCCTTCGCGGGCAAGCCCACATAGGGTTTAGAGTCCGGCAATGAGATCGCGGTAGTCGTCGACGGCCTCGAATTCCCCTGTGTCTTTGGCCCCTTTTTTACTGTCCGGCTCTTTGACCGCCAACAAATGCCCCACACCAAACGCCCGCGCACTGCGCAAAATCGGCAAGGTATCGTCGATAAACAGGCTGCGCGCCGGGTCGAAGCCGATGTCGGCTTGCAACGCATCCCAGAACTGCGGGTTTTCCTTGGCAAAACCGTAGTCGTGGGAGCTGATCAGGCGTTCGAAGTACGGTGCCAGTTCAATCCGTTCCAATTTCAGTGACAGCGAATCACGGTGCGCGTTGGTGATCAGGATCACACGCTTGCCGGCCCGTTTGATCGCCGCGAGGAAGGTGTCTGCATCCGCGCGCAGCGCTATCAGGTGGGCGGTTTCCAGCTTGAGTTCACGTACCGGGAGCTTGAGTTCGGCGCTCCAGAAATCCAGGCAATACCATTGCAACTGCCCGGCGTTACGCTCGAACAGGGGCTGCAACTCCATCTCGGCCATGGCCCGGCTCACGCCGTGCAGTTCGGCGTAGCGTTGGGGCAGGTGCTCCATCCAGAAATGGTTGTCGTAATGCAGGTCGAGCAGGGTGCCGTCCATGTCCAGCAGGACGGTGTCGATGGCGTGCCAGGGCAAAGAGGGCATGGGGCGGTCTCTTGTAAGTTGAAATATCCGACACAGACAATCGGAAAAGCCACGGTATAGTAACCCGATCACGCCAAGGAGCCGCTTATGCGCCAGAAACCCACCGTCCTCGCCCGCGAAATAGTCGCCAGTAGCCGTTTGTTCCGCGTGGAGGAAGTGCAATTGCGCTTCACCAATGGCGTTGAACGGACCTACGAGCGCCTGGTGGGTCGCGGTGCCGGCTACGGCGCGGTGATGATCGTGGCGATGCTCGATGACGAGCATGCGGTGCTGGTGGAAGAGTATTGCGGCGGCACCGATGAATATGAACTGTCCTTGCCCAAGGGCCTGATCGAGCCCGGCGAAGATGTCCTGGCAGCTGCCGATCGTGAGCTCAAGGAAGAGGCGGGCTATGGTGCACGGCAGTTGGAACTGATTACCGAGCTGTCGCTGTCGCCCGGCTACATGAGCCAGAAAATCCAGGTGGTGCTGGCCACCGATCTCTACGAAGAGCGTCTTGAAGGTGATGAGCCCGAGCCGATGCGGGTGGACAAGGTCAACCTGCGTGAGCTGTCGATGCTGGCGCAAAACGAGCAATTCAGCGAAGGCCGCGCCCTGGCCGCGTTGTACCTGGTACGAGACCTGTTGACCCAGCGAGGAGCGTTTAACGCATGAGCGAATTGTTTTTAGGCCACCCGTTTATCGCCCCCGTTATCGAGCTGGCTCGCCAGGCCGGTGAAGTGATCCTGCCGTACTGGCGCGCCGGGGTGGCCGTGACGTCCAAGGCCGATGATTCGCCGGTGACGGCGGCCGACCTTGCCGCTCACCACCTCATCCTCGCGGGCCTGACCGCGCTGGACCCGAGCATCCCGGTACTGTCCGAAGAGGATGCCGACATTGATCAAAGCGTACGCGCCGCTTGGCAGCGCTGGTGGTTGGTGGACCCGCTGGACGGCACCAAGGAATTTATCGCCGGCAGCGAAGAGTTCACCGTCAACATCGCCTTGATCGAGCAGGGCCGCGTGGTGTTTGGCGTGGTGTCGATGCCGACCAACGGGCGTTGCTACTTCGGTGGTGCGGGCCTGGGCGCATGGCGTTCGGATGTGAATGAAGCGCACAAGCCGATCCAGGTGCGCACGGCCCCGGCGGCCGGCGAGGCGTTTACCGTGGTCGCCAGCCGTCGGCATACCAGCCCGGAGCAGGAGCGTCTGCTGGACGGTTTGAGTGAAGGCTTGGGAGCGCTGAAGCTGGCGAATATCGGCAGTTCGCTGAAGTTCTGCCTGTTGGCCGAAGGCAGTGCCGACTGTTATCCACGACTGGCGCCGACATCGCAGTGGGACACCGCCGCGGCCCAAGGCGTACTGGAAGGCGCGGGTGGCGAAGTGTTGGAGTTGAGCGGTGCGCCGTTCAGTTATCCGGCGCGGGCGTCGTTGTTGAATCCGTTCTTTTTGGCGTTGCCGGCCAAAGCGCCGTGGCGTGAACGCCTGCTGAGCCTGGCTCGGTCTTAGAACTACAGCAGATCAAAAGTGTGGGAGCGGGCTTGCTCGCGAAAGCGGTAGATCAGTCAGAAATGTTCTAGCTGACACTCCGCATTCGCGAGCAAGCCCGCTCCCACAATTGTTTGGTGTTGTTGCGGTTAGCGGTGCAGGACGTACTGGCCGGTAAAGGCAACGGCGCGGTCCTCGCTGCCCTCATTCACAATCCACGTCTGCAGCGTCAACCGCGCGCGCCCATAGCGCTTGTAGGTCGCCACAAACCGCTTCCACACCTTCTCCTCCGGCGCCTGGCACACCACCGTCGCATCCCGCGTGACGGGCAGCGGATAACTGATCTGCCCCTCCTGAATCACGATGTGCCCGTCCTCAATCCCTTCTTCACGCAACTGCAAGTGCAGCCAACCCCAACCCGCCAATACCGCGCCGCAGTACAGGCTGCCGCCAAACATGGTGCTCTTGTGGTTGATATTGGCCTGCAACGGCAGGTGCAATTCCAGCCGCCCGTGCTGCCAGCCGCGCACCTTGAGGCCCATTTCCCGGGTCAGGGGGATGTCGTGGTGCAGGACGGATTCGAGGTATTGGCTGTCGCGGCTCATGGCGGTCTCTTTGGCGTGGGTCATTCGTCGTCGCCGCTTTGGTTGGCGAAGTTCAGGCCGTGCTTGCGCAGTTTGTCGTGCAGGGTCTTGCGCGGCACGCCGAGGGCTTCGGCGAGGCTGCGCATGGAACCGTGGGGGCGCGTCAGTTCGGCGGCGATCAGGCTTTTTTCAAACTGTTCGACCTGCTCGCTCAAGCCGCCCGGGGTGGAGGTCAGTACGCTGGCGAACGGGTTGTCCGGCGTGGCGTCCAGGGCCAGCTCAAGCCCCAGGGCGAAGCGTTCGGCGGCGTTCTGCAGTTCGCGCACGTTGCCTGGCCAGTTGTGGCGCAGCAGCAGGGCGCGCTGGCCTGGTTGCAGTTCGTGCAGGGGCAGGCCATGGCGGCTGCTGGCTTCGTCGGCGAAGTGCTGGAACAGCATCAACGCATCTTCGCCGCGCTCGCGCAGTGGCGGAATGCGTAGCGAGGCGACGTTGAGGCGGTAATACAAGTCGGCGCGAAAACGGCCCTGGTCGGCGGACTGGCGCAGGTCTTCCTTGGTGGCGGCGATGATGCGGATGTCCAGCGGGATCAACTGATTGCCGCCCAGGCGTTCCACCACGCGCTCTTGCAGCAGGCGCAGCAGCTTGACCTGTACGTCCAGGCTCATGCTCTCGATTTCATCGAGGAACAACGTGCCGCCGTTGGCGAATTCGAACTTGCCGATGCGGCGCTTCTGCGCGCCGGTGAACGCGCCCGGCTCATGGCCGAACAGCTCGCTTTCCACCACCGATTCGGCCAGCGCACCGGCGTTGATCGCCACGAACGGCCCGCTGCGGCGGCTCGACAAATCGTGCAGTGCACGGGCCACCACCTCTTTGCCGGCACCGGTTTCGCCCAGGATCAGCACATCGGCCTTGGTCGCCGCCAGGGCACCGATCTGCTCGCGCAGGCGCAGCATCTGGGGCGAGTGGCCGACCAGTCGGGTACTCAATTGCTGGCGATCGCTGAGGGCCAGGCGCAGGCTGCGGTTGTCCAGTACCAGGCGGCGCAGGGCCAGGGCGCGGCGCACGCTGTCGAGCAGGGCGTCGCTGGCGAAGGGTTTTTCGAGGAAGTCGTAGGCCCCGGCACGCATGGCCTGCACCGCCAGCGGCACATCGCCGTGGCCGGTGATCAGCAGCACTGGCAGGTCCGGGTCCTGGCCGTGCAGTTCGGTGAGCAGCTCCAGGCCGTCCATGCCGGGCATGCGGATGTCGCTGACCACCACCCCTGGCCAATCCCGCGACAGGCGTGCGGTGAGGCCGTTGGCTTCGCCCAGGGGCAGGACTTTCAGCCCGGCCAGGTCCAGGGTCTGGCACAGGGCCTGGCGCAGGTGTGGATCGTCGTCGATCAACACCACCTGAATGCCGTTCTCGATACTCATACACTGCGGTCCTCGGACGGTTGCAGACTGACGCCCGGCGAGCCGGCACGCAATTTCAAGGTTAACAACGCGCCGCCTTCCTTGTGGTTGGCGAACAGCAACTCGCCACCAAACGCCCGCATCAGGGTGTCACAGATCGCCAGGCCGAGCCCCAGGCCCTGGGTGCGCGTCTTGGTGGTGTAGAACGGCTCGCTGGCGCGGCCCAGGGCTTCCATGCAAAAGCCCGGGCCGTTGTCGCGGATGTACAGGTTGACGCCCTGTTCGGTGGTTTCGGCACTCAGCCAGAGCTTGCGCGGCGGGCCTTTTTCGGTGAGGGCGTCGAGCGCGTTGGCCAGCAGGTTGCCGAGCACCTGGCGCAGCCGGGTTTCGCCGGCTTCTACCCACAACGTTGCTTCGGGCAAATCGCGGATCAGCTCGACTTCCATCGAACGGCGTCGCTTGGCCAGCAACGCCAGTGCATCGTCCAGCGCCGGTTGCAGGCCGACGCTCTCCGGCGCATGCCGGTCGCGACGGGCGAAGGCGCGCAGGTGGGCGATGATCGAGGCCATGCGCCCGGTCAGTTCGCTGATCAGCTTGAGGTTGCCGCGGGCGTCGTCGGTGCGCTGGTGGTCGAGCAGGATCTCGGCGTTTTCCGCATAGCTGCGAATCGCTGCCAAGGGCTGGTTGAGCTCGTGGCTGATGCTCGCCGACATGGTGCCCAGCGCTGACAGTTTGCCGGCCTGCACCAGGTCATCCTGGGCGCGCACCAATTCCTGCTGCGCGTGTTCGCGCTCCAGCACTTCCTGTTTCAGGCGCCGGTTGAGGCCTTCCAGATCGCTGGTGCGCTCGATCACGCGGGCTTCCAGCTCGCGACGCGCCTTGGCTTCGAAGGCGATGCGCTCCAGGTAGTGGCGACGGCGCTGCATCATCAGGCCGAGCAACAGCATCAGCACCAGCAACGTCGCGCCGCCGACGGCGACCACGGTGCGCACCGGGCGGTTGATCAGGGATTGCGGCGCGAGGATCTCCACGTTCCAGCCGGTTTCGGCAATGGCCGTGGATTGGCGCAGCCACGCGGTGGAGCTGAGGGTCAGCGGCTGCGGGTCGCGGGTCGGGTAGGGCTGGATGGCGGTGATTGCCTGGCGCTCTTCGGCGGTCAGCGGGCGGGTGGCGCGGAAGCGCCATTGCGGGCGTGAGGTGAGGATCACCACGCCGTTGTGGTCGGTCACCAGCAGTTGTTCCGGAGTCTTGCCCCAGAGGCTTTCGGTGTGGTCCAGGTCGACCTTGACCACCAGCACGCCGATGATGTTGTCGCCATCGCGCACGGCGGCGGCGAAGAAGTAGCCGCGCTTGGCCGAGGTGGTGCCCAGGCCGAAGAAACGCCCCAGGCGCCCGGCCATGGCTTCGCTGAAATAGGGGCGGAACGAGAAATTGCGCCCCACGAAGCTGTCCTGTTTATCCCAGTTCGACGCGGCGAGGGTCTTGCCGTGGGTGTCCATCAGGTACATCACTTCCACCCCGGCCTGGGCAGCGACGTCCTTGAGCAGCTGGTTGGCATTGGCCAGGTTGGTGCTGACCTGGGGCGCCGCCAATGCGGTGCGCAGGGCCGGCAGGTCGCCGAGGATCTGCGGCAGTACTTCGAAGCGGTGCAGGGTGCCGAGCAGGTTGGCGACGTACAGGTCGAGGGTCTGGCGGTTCTGCCCGGCCAGTTCGCTGCGGTAGTAGCGCTCGGCCAGGTGCTCCAGCGGCCACAGCAGCGGTGCCAGGCACAACGCCAACAGGGCGAGGCTGCGCCAGCGGGGTCTTCGCGGGAGAGGTGGAGTCATGGGAGTCGGGCGCCTGTGAGTACAGGCGCATTATGCCTAGTGCTGCTGTGCAAGACACTCGCGCAATGCGTCTTGCCACTGTGGCTGGCTGACCTGCCATTGCTGTTGCAGGCGGCGGCAATCGAGGCGCGAGTTCAACGGGCGCTGCGCGGGCGTCGGGTAGGCGCTGGAGGGGATCGCTTCCAGCTCGGCACAGGCTTTGCCTTCGGCGCGCAAATGTTCGCCAATCGCCTGGGCGAAGCCGAACCACGAGGTTTCCCCCTGGGCCGTCAGGTGATAGACGCCCCATTGCCCCGCATCACCGGCCTGCCAGCGTTCGATCAAGGCGCGGGTGCTGCTGGCAATGCTGCCGGCCCAGGTGGGTGCGCCGATCTGGTCGGCGACAATGCGCATCTGCGGCTTCTCCTGCAGCAGGCGTTGCATGGTCAGCAGGAAGTTCTTGCCATGGTTGGAGTACACCCAACTGGTACGCAGGATCAGGTATTCGCCGCCCACCGCCGCAATCGCCTGCTCGCCGGCCAGCTTGCTCTGGCCGTAGACACCGAGCGGGTTCGGCGTGTCGGCTTCGGTGTAGGGCGTCGGTTTGCGGCCGTCGAACACGTAGTCGGTGGAGTAGTGGATCAACGGGATGCCCAGGGCCTTGGCCTCTTCGGCGAGGATGCCGGGGGCGCTGGCGTTGATCGCGAACGCGACCTGCGGCTCGCTTTCCGCCAGGTCGACGGCGGTGTGGGCGGCGGCGTTGATGATCAGGTCGGGACGCTGGGCGCGCACTTGCTGGCGGATTTGCTCGGGGTTGGCCAGGTCGAGTCTGTCGCGGCCCAGCACAATCAGTTCGCCAAGGCCCAGGAGCTGCTGTTGCAGGGCCTGGGAGACTTGGCCGTGTTGGCCGGTGATGAGGATTTTCAGAGGGCTGGTCATGGGAACAGGTCGGCTTCTTTCAGGCTTTTGCCATTCTGGTCCTTGGCGGACAGGGTCGGGGTGCCGGTCAACTGCCAATCGATATTGAGGTCTGGATCGTCCCAGCGGATGCAGCGCTCTGCCGACGGTGTGTAGTAATCCGTTGTCTTGTACAGGAACTCGGCGTGCTCACTGAGCACCACAAAACCGTGGGCAAATCCCGGTGGAATCCACAGTTGGCGATTATTGTCGGCAGATAGCCGTACGCTGGCCCATAGGCCGAAATGAGGCGAGCTGCGGCGAATGTCCACGGCCACGTCCAGCACTTCACCGGCCGTTACGCGGACCAGTTTTCCCTGGGCGTGCTCGACTTGGTAGTGCAGGCCGCGCAATACACCTTTTTGCGAGCGAGAGTGGTTGTCCTGCACGAAATGCTGTTGCAGCCCGGTGGCCTGGGCAAACGCCCGGGCATTGAAACTCTCGTAGAAAAAACCGCGTTCATCGCCAAAAACCTTTGGCTCGATGATCAATACACCGGGCAACTCAGTGGCGGTTACATTCATAGGTTTTCCCCGGCAAGAGAGTAGAGGTATTGGCCATAGCCGGTCTTGCCGAAGTATTTGGCACGCGCCAGCAAGTGATCCCTGTCGATCCAGCTATTCTCGTAGGCGATTTCTTCCAGGCAGGCCACCTTCAGGCCCTGGCGATGTTCGATGGTCTGCACGTAGGTGGAGGCTTCGAGCAGGCTGTCATGGGTGCCGGTATCCAGCCAGGCAAAGCCACGACCGAAACGCTCTACGTGCAGGTCGCCACGCTTGAGGTAGGCGTTGTTGACGTCGGTAATCTCCAGCTCGCCACGGGGCGAAGGCTTGACGGCCTTGGCGATGCTGATCACGTCGTTGTCGTAGAAGTACAGGCCGGTCACGGCATACGACGATTTGGGCTTGGCCGGTTTTTCCTCGATGGACAGGGCGCGACCGTCTTTGTCGAAGTCGATGACACCGAAGCGCTCCGGGTCCTTGACCCAGTAGCCGAAGACGGTGGCACCCGAAGGGCGCTGCGCGGCGGCACGCAACTGGTCGCCGAAGTGTTGGCCGTGGAAGATGTTGTCGCCCAGGATCAGGCAGACCGGGTCATCACCGATGAACTCCTCGCCGATGATGAAGGCCTGGGCCAGGCCGTCCGGCGACGGCTGCTCGGCATAGCTGAAGCGCACGCCGAACTGGCTGCCATCGCCGAGCAGGTTGCGGTACTGCGGCAAATCCACCGGCGTGGAGATCACCAGGATTTCCTTGATCCCCGCCAGCATCAGCACCGAGATCGGGTAGTAGATCATCGGCTTGTCATACACCGGCAGCAGTTGCTTGGAGACACCCAGGGTGATGGGGTGAAGGCGGGTGCCGGAGCCGCCGGCCAATACGATTCCCTTCATCATGCGATCAGATCCTTTAGATTGGTGTTGCCGAGTCGTTCACCTTGATAGCTGCCGTCCTGGACCCTGCGGCACCATTCCAGGTTATCGAGATACCACTGTACGGTTTTGCGCAGGCCGGTTTCGAAGGTTTCTTCGGGGGTCCAGCCCAATTCGCGTTCGATCTTGCCGGCATCGATCGCGTAGCGCTGATCGTGGCCTGGACGATCCTTGACGAAGGTGATCAGGTCGGTGAATTTTTCGACACCCGCCGGGCGTTGAGGCGCCAGTTCTTCCAGCAGGCCACAGATACCGCGTACCACGTCGATGTTCTTTTGCTCGTTATGCCCGCCGATGTTGTAGGTCTCGCCCACCGCACCTTCAGTCACGACCTTGAGCAACGCACGGGCGTGATCTTCGACGAACAGCCAGTCGCGCACCTGCAAACCATCGCCATAGACCGGCAGCGGCTTGCCCGCAAGGGCGTTGAGGATCACCAGCGGGATGAGCTTTTCGGGAAAGTGGAAGGGGCCGTAGTTGTTCGAGCAGTTGGTCAGCAATACCGGCAGGCCATAGGTGCGCTGCCAGGCGCGGACCAGGTGGTCGGACGCTGCCTTGCTCGCGGAGTAAGGCGAGCTGGGGGCGTAGGGCGTGGTTTCGGTGAACAGATCGTCCACGCCGTGCAGGTCGCCGTACACTTCGTCGGTGGAAATGTGGTGGAAACGGAACGCACTGCGGGCCGGCTCGGCCAGCGTCTGCCAGTAGGCGCGGGTGGCCTCCAGCAGGCTGTAGGTGCCGACGATATTGGTCTGGATAAAGTCCGATGGGCCGTCAATCGAACGGTCGACATGGGACTCGGCAGCCAGGTGCATGATTGCCTGTGGCTCGAAACGTGCGAGCACAGCGCTGACTGTGGCCTGGTCAATGATGTCGGCCTGGACGAACTCATAGCGGCTGTTGGTGGCAATACTGGTCAGTGATTCCAGATTGCCAGCGTACGTCAGCTTGTCCAGGTTGAGCACTTCGTGCTCGGTGTGTTGAATCAGGTGGCGGATCAGGGCGGAGCCAATAAAACCCGCTCCGCCGGTGATGAGAATGCGCATGTCGGAGGGCCTTTTCCTAAGACGGGTGTTTTGCGAATGGAGCATAGCTTGAGTTGTGGAGCCGGGCGGCGCAAGCACGGTATGCGCAGGGGGTTGCCTAAACCCCCCGAACAGTGGCGAGATACACGTCTAAAAAATAGAGGATGCCCCCATGCTGCTCGCCACGTTGATTCACCGCGCCAGTCTACCCTGCCCGCAAGTGGGCCTCGACCAGGCGGCGCAATTACTTGAGCAGCATTACGGCCTAACTGGCACCTTGCAATCACTGGGCAGCCAACAAGACCTCAATTACAAGGTCGACAGCGCCCGCGGTCGGTTCGTTCTGAAAATCTGCCGGGGCGACTACGCCGCTGTGGAGTTGCAGGCCCAACACGCCGCACTCAACAGCCTGCACGCCGTACGCGTACCACAGGTGATAAAGGCGCTCAATGGCGAAGAGTTGCTGACCATCATCCTCGACGGGCAAACCCTGCACCTGCGCGTGCTGGACTACATCGATGGCCAGCCGCTGACCCATCTGCCGCACCTGGGCCGCGAGGTGATCGCAGGCTTCGGCGACCTGTGCGGGCGCATGAGCCTGGCCCTGGCGCCGTTCGGGCACCCGGGCCTGGACCGCACGCTGCAATGGGACCCGCGCCACGCGCCTGAGTTGATCACGCACTTGCTGGCAACCCTGGAAAATCTGCCGCACCGCGCCGAACTGGAGCGGGTCGCCGAGCAGGTCGAGGCGCATATCCGACCGCTGGCGGAGCACCTGCCGTGGCAGGCCGTGCACATGGACATCACCGACGACAATGTGGTCTGGCAGCGTGACGCCCAGCGGCATTGGCGGGTTGAGGGCGTGATTGATTTCGGTGATCTGGTGCACACCTGGCGCATTGCCGACCTGTCGGTGACCTGCGCGGCGCTGCTGCATCACGCCGAGGGCGACCCCTTTGCGATCTTGCCGGCAGTGCAGGCGTTCCATGCGGTGACGCCGCTGCGCCGTGAAGAGTTGCAGGCGCTATGGCCGCTGATCGTGGCACGGGCGGCGGTGCTGGTACTGAGCAGCGAGCAGCAACAACGGCTGGACCCGGATAACGCTTACCTGCTGAAGAACGCTGAACATGAGTGGGAAATTTTCCACGTAGCAACGTCGGTGCCGTTCGCGTTGATGGACGCGGCGATCTTGCGCAGCGTCGGCGAGAACCTGCTGCCGTTTGCCAGCCAGGATTTCGCGCCGTTGTTGCCGGAGCTGGTGGGGCGTGAGTTTGCGTTGATCGACCTGGGCGTGCTCAGCCCGCATTTCGAGGCGGGCAATTGGGAGCAGCCCGGGATTGATCGCCGGCTGCTGGACGAAGCGGCGGCGGTGCATGGGTTGGCGGCCAGCCGCTACGGCCAATATCGGCTTTCGCGCACCAACCCGGACACTGCCACGGAGCCTGAGACATTCGCGCTGCATGTCGAGATGCATCTGCCCCATGGCACGCTGTTGGAAGCGCCTTTCGCCGGGACGCTGCACCACGACGCCGACGGTCTTGTGAGTGTGCAGGGCGTCGAGTTGAGCCTGCGGTTGTGGGGGCTGACAACCGGGTTGAAACCGGGGGCGCTGCTGGTTGAGGGCCAGGTGCTCGGCGAGGTGCATGCGCCGTTGATCGTGCAACTGTGCCGGGCGGACGTTACGCCGCCGCTGTTCTGCACGCCGTCGCGCGCCATGGCATGGCAGGCCCTGTGCCCGTCGCCAGCTTCGTTGCTTGGGTTGGCCTGTGATGCCGAACCCGAGCTGGACCCCAAGGCATTGCTGGCCCGACGCGACGCCAGTTTCGCCCGTTCGCAAAAACACTATTACGTCGACCCGCCGCGTATCGAACGCGGCTGGCGCAACCACCTGATCGACATGCAGGGCCGCTCCTACCTGGACATGCTCAACAACGTCGCGGTCCTAGGCCACGGCCACCCGCGCATGGCGGCGGTGGCGGCGCGGCAGTGGTCGCTGCTCAATACCAACTCGCGCTTCCATTACGCGGCGATTGCCGAATTTTCCGAGCGCTTGCTGGCGCTGGCGCCCAAGGGGATGGACCGGGTGTTCCTGGTCAACAGCGGCACCGAGGCCAATGATTTGGCGATCCGCCTGGCCTGGGCCTACAGCGGCGGGCGCGACATGCTCAGCGTGCTGGAGGCGTACCACGGCTGGTCGGTGGCGGCGGACGCGGTGTCCACCTCGATTGCCGACAACCCCCAGGCGCTGATCAGCCGCCCGGATTGGGTGCATCCGGTGACTGCGCCGAATACCTATCGAGGCGAGTTTCGCGGGCCGGACAGTGCGCCGGACTACGTACGAAGTGTGGAGCACAACCTGGCGAAAATCGCTGCTAATCAGCGCCAGCTGGCGGGTTTCATCTGCGAGCCGGTGTACGGCAATGCCGGTGGCATCTCGTTGCCTGCGGGGTATTTGCAGCAAGTGTATGGGCTGGTCCGCGCCCAGGGTGGCGTATGCATCGCCGACGAGGTGCAGGTGGGTTACGGGCGCATGGGCCGCTTCTTCTGGGGCTTTGAAGAGCAGGGCGTGGTGCCGGACATCATCACCATGGCCAAGGGCATGGGTAACGGCCAGCCGCTGGGCGCGGTGATCACCCGGCGGGAGATTGCCGAGGCGCTGGAGGCTGAGGGGTATTTCTTCTCGTCGTCGGGGGGCAGCCCGGTGAGTTGCCGGATCGGCATGGCGGTGCTGGATGTGATGGAGGAAGAAAAGCTGTGGGAAAACGCCCAGGTGGTTGGCGGGCATTTCAAGGCACGCCTGGAGGAATTGATCGAGCGGCATCCACTGGTCGGGGCGGTTCACGGTTCCGGCTTTTACCTGGGGCTGGAGCTGGTTCGCGACCGTCAGACTCTGGAGCCGGCCACCGAAGAAACCACGCTGCTGTGTGATCGCCTGCGCGAGCTGGGGATTTTCATGCAGCCAACCGGCGACTATCTGAACATCCTCAAGATCAAACCGCCGATGGTCACGTCCAGGCGCAGCGTGGATTTTTTTGTCGACATGCTGTCGAAGGTGCTCGACGAGCAACTGTAGTTAATCGATTGTTATCGGTTATTTCTTGTCATATTTATTGGCTAGCATCATTGCTTGCTTTTAAAGCCGATTTTTATCCGTTATAAAGTCGGCCTTTGCCCCATTCGGAGTCCTGATCGCCATGACCACCCTGCACAGCACACCTCGCGCCGATGGCTTCTACATGCCTGCCGAATGGGCGCCACAGACCCAGACCTGGATGATCTGGCCCGAGCGCCCGGACAACTGGCGCCTGGGCGGCAAGCCGGCGCAAGCGGCGCATGTGGCGGTGGCCAAGGCCATTGCGCGTTTTGAACCGGTGACGGTGGCGGTGTCCGCCGGCCAGTACGAAAACGCCCGTGCACGCCTGGATGTGCCGAATATCCGTGTGGTGGAAATGTCCAGCGACGACGCCTGGGTGCGTGACACCGGGCCGACCTTCGTGATCAACGACAGCGGCGAAGTGCGCGGTGTGAACTGGGACTTCAACGCCTGGGGCGGCTTTGATGGTGGCCTGTACGCGCCGTGGAACCGCGATTCGCAGGTGGGCGGCAAGATCCTCGAGATCGAACGCGCGCCGCGCTACCGCACCGAGGGTTTTGTGTTGGAAGGCGGTTCGATTCACGTCGACGGCGAAGGCACGTTGATCACCACCGAAGAGTGCCTGCTCAACCGCAATCGCAACCCACATCTGGATCGCACGGCAATCGAAGCGGTGCTCAGCGCCAACCTGGCTGTGGATAAGATCATCTGGTTGCCGGATGGCCTGTTCAACGATGAAACCGACGGCCATGTGGATAACTTCTGCTGCTACGTGCGCCCTGGCGAAGTGCTGCTGGCCTGGACCGACGACCCGCAAGACCCCAACTACGCGCGCTGCCACGCCGCCCTGGACGTGCTGCAAAGCAGCACCGACGCCAAGGGCCGCCCGTTCACAGTGCACAAAATGCCGATCCCGGGGCCGTTGTACGCCACCGAGGAAGAGTGCGCCGGTGTCGACCCGGTGGACGGTTCGCAGGAACGTAATCCGAGCGTGCGCCTGGCCGGTTCCTACGTGAACTTCCTGATCGTCAACGGCGGCATCATCGCGCCAAGTTTCGACGACCCACTGGACGGCCAGGCCAGGGTCATCCTGCAGAACCTGTTCCCACAGCATGAAGTGGTGATGGTGCCGGGCCGCGAACTGTTACTGGGCGGCGGGAATATTCATTGCCTTACCCAACAACAGCCGGCTCCACAGAAAAACTGAGTGCAGTTGTAACAGCAGCGTGACGGTGACTGGCGCCCCAACGCTGTCATCACCCACAGCAAGCCCGCGGCCCATCAAGGCCGCGGGCTTTTTTGTGTGCGCCTGGCGATAAAACGCCGACATTGGCATAGCTCTTGTATCGCTGTTGCGACAGTGATCCAGGTTTATGGCTGTGCAGTTCTGTCATAAACCTTGAGTAAGTTGGCCGCTCACGCAGTAGGAGAGAGCGCTGAAATGAGTCCTCAAATCAACCTGATGTACACGCGCACGTTTCACCCTATGCGGGTTGACGGCGACGCGATCCAAGCACTGGGGCTCTGGTTGAAGGAAAACGGCTCACGGAAGAGCAGGCTGCCGGATTTGCGCAGCATGATGAGCCAACGCTATCCGGTGGGGCTGTTCAGTGAAGATGAAGTGCACGCGTTGTGTGATTTGCTGAAAAATTAAAAGAACACTGCATTCAAAAAAATGTGGGAGCGGGCTTGCTCGCGAATACGGTGAATCAGTCAATACATCTGGTGACTGGCACTCCGTATTCGCGAGTAAGCCCGCTCCCACATTGGGGTGGTGTTCTGTCTTAGAAGCTGTAGGTGCCGGTTACGACCAGGCTACGCGGCTCCCCCGGCTGGATCTGCGCCACACTCGTCGCCGAGGCGTAGTAGGTCTTGTCGGCGATGTTGTTCAGCGCCGCACGCACATCCCATTCCTTCTGACGGAACCCGGCCAGCGCATCCCAGCGGCCATATCCCGGTAGGACCACGGTGTTCAAGCTGTCGGCATAACGATCGCCCACCAGGGTCAAGCCGGTTTCCGCGTACCAGCCCATTTCCGGTTTCCAGGTGATGAACAGGCTGCCATTGCGCTTGGCCACGTCGCTGACCCGCTTACCTTCGAAGCCGTTGTTGTCCTTCACGACCGTGGCGTCCTGCAGGCCGATACCACCGCGCACGTACCAGTTGCCGACGATCTTGCCGCTGGCGGTCAGTTCCACGCCGCGCGAGCGTTGCAGGCCGCTGAGCAGGGTGATGGAGCGGTCCTGCGGGTCGGCGGTGCGGCGGTTGTAGAGTTCCAGTTCGTATACCGCCAGGGTGGTGCTCAGGCGGTCGTCGAACCAGTCGCTTTTGACGCCGATTTCTT
Source organism: Pseudomonas sp. GL_117 (assembly GCF_057835125.1). Lineage (NCBI taxonomy): Bacteria > Pseudomonadati > Pseudomonadota > Gammaproteobacteria > Pseudomonadales > Pseudomonadaceae > Pseudomonas > Pseudomonas sp. GL_117. The sequence continues at coordinate 309,980 of NZ_CM174418.1, forward strand.
TTTGCTTGGTCAGCTCGGGGCTCAGGTCGTTGACGCTGCCGGCGGCATTGGGGGTGATGCCGATCACGCCGCCGCCCGCTGGCGAGAAGGTCTTGCTCCAGGACGCGTAGAACGAGTGGTTTTCCAGGGGCGTCCAGACCAGGCCGAAGCGCGGGCTGGTGCTGTGGCTTTCGACAGCCTGCTGGCGGTTGAGCAGCTTGTTCTTGGAGTCCACTTCAAACCGGTCGTAGCGCAGGCCGGCGAGCACTTGCCATTGATCGTTCAGGCGCAGTTGGTCCTGCACGTAGACGGCGCGACTTTCGACTTCGGTGTGGGCGTTGCTCCACACGTTCATTCGCCCGGTGTGGCGCTGGTTGCGATTGGGCTGGTTGAGGTCGAGGCTTGGCACCTCGCGACTGACCGCCGCGGTGTACAGCTTCGGATCGCGCCGCTGGCTGCCCAGTTCAAGGCCCGTCAACACGCGGTGTTCCAGGCCGTAGGTGCTGAAGCCACCTTCCAGTTCGACGTTGTTGAAGACGTTGCGGGTGGTCAGGTCCTGCTGCCAGCGCTGGCGCGTGACGCTATGGGTCGCCGGCACGTAGGCGGTTTGATAGGTGTTGTCGAAATCACTGTCGAGCTTGAACACGCCCAGGGTCTGGCGCAGTTGCCAGTTGTCGTTGAGTTCATAGGTCAGCTTGGAGCGCAGCGACTGGGACTTGTCGTCGATGTAGTCGCGGCTGTCGCCGTAGGTGGTGCTGCGGCTCACATCGGCCGGGCGGCCGTTGACGCCGGGAATGCCGCGATCCGGTGTGCGGTTGTAGCGGCTGTATTCGTATTGCACCAGCCAGTTCAGGTCCGGCGTGAGCTGCCAGCTCATGGACGGCGCAAACAGTTGGCGGTTGCCACTGACACCGTCGCGAAAACTGTTGTTGTCCTGGTTGCCCATGTTCAGGCGCAGGCTGATGTTATCGCTGGGGTCGGTGCTCAGGTCGGCATACAGACTGCGCAGGTCGTTGCTGCCGCCCTGGGCTTCGATGCTGGACTTGTGCCCGGCGATCGGCAGCTTGCTCACACGGTTGACGATCCCTCCCTGACCGCCTCGCCCGTAGAGTACGGCCGCCGGGCCCTTGAGCACTTCGATGCGCTCGATGTTGTGCAGGTCGCGAACATATTGGCTGTCGTCGCGAATGCCATCGAGGTAGAAATCGTTGCTCGCGTCGAAACCGCGAATGCGCAGGCTGTCGAAGCGTGTGTCGGCGCCGCTGCTGACGTTGGGGATACCGCTCAAGGCCTGGCCCAGGTCGTTGGTGCCGTAGGAACGCAGGCTTTCAGTCTTTACCGAGTCGATGGCTTGGGGCACATACCGCACCGGGGTGGCAGTGCGTGTGGCGGTGCTGGTTTGCTTGATGCGCGGGTCGTCTTCATCCGCTTCGGCGCTGATCGAGGTGGCAGGCAAGGTGGTGGTGGCACAGGCAAAACCGGCAGACAGCAAGACGGAAAGCCCAAGGGTGATGGGCGACAGGCGTGGGGCAGGCATGGGGGAAATGTATCCGGATTATTGGGGAGGAAAACTACGCGTTAATGGTAATGCTTTGCATTTGCGTGCGTTATCCAATACCAAATGTATCGGCTTTGAAATATGTTACGAAATGTGTGTTTTTCGTCGTTGGAAGGGTTTTTTGGTCGTTTTCAGAAAGGCTGTAGGCCTTTGCTTAGAATTTTTTCGCCTAAATACAGACGATTCGCGAAATTGACACATAGTTCCGGGCGCGACTAGGATTGCGTCCAACGCCTGTGGCTAACAGCCATGACTCCTCCAATAAGAAAAGGCCCGCGGCAGACTCGTCGTCCGCGGGCCTTCTTTTTCCCGGGAAAAGTCGACGCCAGAAAGCAATACGGAGCCTGGTGTCATAGCGCGTACTCAACCAGTAATAAGGAATATAAGAAATGTTGAAGCAACGGATGAGTCTGATCGCTCTGGGGATTTTGAGCGCATCGACAGCAATGGCTAACGATCAAGCGGAATCGAAGGGTTTCGTTGAAGACAGCCACCTGAACATCGCTGCACGTAACGCGTACATCAGCCGTGATTACAAAGACCACAACCAGGACAAAGCGGAATGGGGCCAAGGCTTCATCGGCAAGTTCGAGTCCGGTTTCACCCAAGGCACCGTCGGTGTGGGTGTGGACGTGCTGGGCCAATACGCTATCCGTCTGGACGGTGGTAAAGGTCGCAGCGGCGGTGGCGGTATCGACTTCTTCAAGCAAGGCGACAGCGGCTCGGCCGCCAATGACCTGGCCAAAGGCGGCGCAGCGGTCAAGGCACGTATCTCCAACACCGTGTTGAAATACGGTCAGCAGCTGCCGAACGTACCGGTCCTGGCCTATGACAGTGGCCGTCTGTTGGCGGAAACCTACGAGGGCACCTCGATTGTTTCCAAGGAAATCGCCGGTCTGCAACTGGACGCTGGTCACTTCACCAAGCAAGGTCGCAAGAGCGCCGAAGGCAGCGACAGCGGCCACCTGAAGAGCATCGACTACGTCGGCGGTAGCTACAAGTTCACCGAAAGCCTGTCGGCCGCGCTGTACGCTTCCGATATGCAGGACGTGCTGAAGAAGCAATACGTCAACGTCAACTACGTGCTGGCCCTGCCAGAAAAGCAATCGTTGACCTTTGACTTCAACGGCTACAAAACCAAGCTGGACAAAGATTTCGCCCAGCTGACCCAAGGCGACCAAGACGCCCGCGACAACAAAATCTGGAGCCTGGCCGCCACTTGGGCTGTTGGCGCACACAGCTTCACCCTCGCTCATCAGCGCAGCACCGGCGACACCGGCTACCTGTACAGCGGCTACCACCAGGACAACAAGAACAGCGGCATCGGCGACGGTGGCAACACCATCCTGCTGGCCAACTCCTACTGGTCTGACTTCAACGGCAAGGACGAGCGTTCCTGGCAGGTTGGCTACGGCCTGGACTTCAGCGCCTACGGCGTGCCTGGCCTGAGCTACAACGTGGCGTACGTGCGCGGCACCAACATCGACGACGGTTCCAACCGCGGCAATGGCACCGAGCGCGAGATCTTCAACCAGTTCAAATACGTGGTTCAGAGCGGCCCGGCCAAAGACCTGAGCCTGCGCGCTCGCGCCTCGTGGCTGCGCGTTTCGAACAACGCCAGCAACTACAACATTGGCGGTAACGAACTGCGTCTGTTCGCTGACTACCCGATCAACGTTTTCTAAGTGATCGTGTGTAGCGCCTGATTCAAGGCGATAAAAAACCCCGACTGGTTCGGGGTTTTTTTATGCCGCCGGATCAGTCCTCGCGCTGTTGCAAGATCCTGCGCGCCAGTGCCGCGTTTTTGTAGTTGAGCATCATCGACAGCCCTTCATAGGGTTCGATCTTCTTATTGTCGACACACAGCTGCGCCATGTGCAGCAGCACCTGGCGCTTCTTCCTGTTGACCCGTGCGCCGGGTACGCCGAACGCGGTTTTGCGCGTTGCCGGCAGCGGCGCTTCGGGTGTGAGGTGCACGGTTACCCAGATGCCCTGGACGAACTGCAAGCTGACCTCGTCGATATGCTCGATCGGCAGCGGTTGCGCGAGGTTGTTGAACACAAAATGTTCCGGCGTCAGGCGCAACGCAGTCTGGGGCGCACGCTTGAAGCGGCGGATGCCCAGCCACAGCAGGGCCAGCCCGATCAGACTGAGGCACGCACCTGCGCCAAGCGCCGACAGCGGCGTGCCCTTCAAGCGTTCCGGGGCGAGCCAGGGACGGCTGATGGCAAACAACCCGGCGAGTACAAAAGGTGTCGACGCCAGCGCCATCAGCGCACCGCGCCAGCGACCGCCTTCATGGAAGGTCCGTTCGCCCTCGACCGAGTCCACCATGGTTTCCAGCAACTGCATATGTGCCGATTCTTCAGACGCCATCACGGCGGTCAGGTCGCGGGACAAGGCTTCACGCAGGGCCTGCGGCGCGCTGAAGCACGCGTCGATCTGTGTGTTGGCTGCCCCTGCATCCACGGCACGCGTGGCGCTGCGCACGCTGTCATCGACGGTCACTTGCAATGCGTGCAGGCGCTCGCCATTGGACGGGTGGGTATCGGTGGGGTGCGGCTGCTGGCTCTCCAATGCCTCGGGTGGCAGTTGCAACTCCATGCCTTGCAGCGCCATGAGTACGGCGTTTGGCAGATCGCGTTCAGCGGCGTTTGCGCCCTTGTCCATCAACGTATCGTCCAGCGGCGCGTGCAACACCGACACCCGCAACAACGCCGATGCCATGGCGGCACGGCCCACCAGCCGCGCGCCGGCGGCGTCGGCGAGCAACTCGCGCTCGCGGCGCCAATGGTTTACGGCGTGGTCGAAACGCTCCATGAAAAACACGCCAAGCATGAACGACGGGCGCATCAGGCGACCCTGGAGCGGATCGCTGGCCAGTATCGTGTCAGCCAATGCGCCAAGGCTGCGGCTGACCCCATCGTAGATCGGCAAAAAACGCAGGCTGTACTCGGTGTCTTCACCGGCAAAGTGCGCCAGTTCATGCCCGATCACCGCGCCGATTTCTTCACGGTCCAGCAGCCCCAGGTACAGCAGCGGGACATGCAGGGTGCGGCCGTGCAAGAGGGTTCCGGCGGGCATCACCAGGGCTGCGCTGGAGGTCACGTAAAAGTCCTGGGTCAGGCTCGCCACGATATGCTCCGGTGGCAATGCACCCAACCTGGCGGCCAACTCATCGACATGGCGCCACAACCCCGGCGCTTGCTCGGGCGTCACGCGCTGGCCAAACATCTCCAGCGGCGTGGGCTCGAACATCGCCAGCATCGGGCGCAATTGCTTGAGCAACAGCCAGATCGAATACAGGCACAACGCCGCGACCATTCCCAGCATGCCCATCAGCTTCATTACGCCGCTGCCGAGCTTGCCCACATGCCACAGCGCCAGCCCCTCGAAGACCAGCACCAGCGCTACCGTCGCGGCCATCGCCACCACATGACTCACCAACACGTAGGGCAACAGGCGGCTGCCCAGGCTGAACACGCGTAGCAACTGTTCGCGAGACTGCTGCGCGCGGCGCCCGGCCCAATGCGTACCAGCGAGTGCGGCCAGGCCGATGAACGTCGCGAGCAGCCCGAGGCCGATCACCCAGGGGGCCAGTGCGCGCAAGACGCGGTTGATGCGGTGGGCGGTGGGAAACTCGGCTTCGACCTTCTCCAGGCGCGCGAGGGCGGCCTGGACAGTGATCATGCCCTCCGGCGGCGCGACATCGGCCTCGGGTTGCCTGGCCGCCACGGCTTGCAGGGTTTGTTTGTAGAGGTCGGTACTGATGTGCTGGTCGATCATCGCCGTTGTGGCGCGGTCAGCCCGCTGCAACTCCCAGCCGCCGAGGGCGGCCAGCAGCAGCGGGAAAATGACCAGCAGAAAGATGAGTTTCAGGGCGTTCATGGGAGTCCGTTCGCGACGCAGTAAATTTGGGTTATACCGAAAAACGCGCGGGCGGGAGGCCAAAATTTGCCGTGATGTGATGCAAAACGCCTCGGATGATCAGTGGCCGAGGCGTTGTCGGTGATCGGGTAGCGGGCCATCAGGTCCACCTGCCACAGTGGGGCCTGGGAGAAATTATCCTAGGCGCCGGATCGGCGCCCAAGTCGTGATAACCGAACTGTTAAAGAACCGCATCGCCCGTGCTCAGTGTCATTTAACAGCCTCGTAGGTGATGGCGATGAAGAATGCGCATTTCAGCTCTGGGCATATGGGGGAGGTAGTTTTGTTGAATCAGTTGGCGGGTGTTTTTTTGAGAGGAAGAGGGCGGAAGGAAAGCTGATAGTAGGAAAGCGTCCAAAAAATGAAATTGGACGAATTTTGGACGGAGTGGGGTTTTTGGTGGTTTTAGGATGAGTGTTTTTCTAAACCTCAGAAGCCACAAAGCCCTGCATTGCGGGGCTTCGAGATATGGTGCGGCACCAGACGAACGGTATGTTTCGGCGAGAGTAGGTTTTTCGGGCATCTGGAGTTCGCTGGAAAATTCGGCGTACCCCAACTAGTAACTATAAACAAATCAGCTAGTTATGGCGTTCGTTGGAATCGAACTCGGGATTTTTTAGATGTCAGCACGTTGTCGGTCTGCAAGTAATTCAGAGCCGCATACGGAATGGTAAACCTCCCGAATTCGAACGTTGTTGATCATCCCCTCCGTCGAGAATAGGTAGGAATCCGCCAAAAGCTGCCGTGGCGACAGGCAGCAGACGGCCAAATGCTGCCCTCCACGAAGGGCCGCTCTGGGGCGATTGCTGCCTGTGGCGAAGGGTAGCAGTCTAATGTGGATTCAATCGGTCGCCGCAACAGAATGGCGAATTGGCGCTCTTCATGACTTGAGAGCGACTGATTACAAGGAAGGTAATTTAAGCTTATGAATCAGAGGGTTATGAATTTTCTTGGTACACCTGGATTTGCCCGAATGCGCCTATACGGTGAAGCCCCACGCGCCTATCACGTGGGGCCTGTCCTCGATAGTAATGTAAAGGCCATTAATGCCCCCGGCACCATCATGATTACAGTGAGTCTAATTTCGAAGCGATTCTGAGAACTACATTATCAATTAAATAATTTTTATTGGATTCGATGTCTCCTTCCAAACGAGTGTAAATCGATACCAAATCCTTTGGAAAGCCAGGGAAGACAGTGTCATCAAGAATTATAGGTATCACTTCGGACTGCGCGACTCTGACCGTAAAGCAGTCTCGCTCGAACGTCGGCCAGACTTTTTCATAGTGATGTGCATCCAATATCGCGACGACTAGGCGAGATTTCTCAACAAAGATCTCTTTAAAAAGTTTTGCCCACGGGCCACCTAAATAGTTGTCTTCATAATTTTTATCGTAGAAGGATGAGATGTCGAGCTCTGCCAGCTGATCTACAATGAATTTAGCTAGGACCCGATTCTCTCCCGCGAATGAAATGGCTATATCAAACTCGAAGTCTTTCGCGCCATCTCTAAAGCCGCAACGCTGTCGAAGATCATCCCAGTTCAAGTTTTTTAGATAAAAAAACAATGCTGGGTCTTCAAGTGCAAAGTTTTTTGTAGCCGAATCATAATAGAATAATCTTGAGCATGCCTCCTTCCTCTCAAGCAGAACCGTTAGCCTGTGGTCCTTTATATTATTGATGCTGCCCTTAATATCTGGTCTGGAGTTGGCTAGCTCATTTAAATCAACGTTCGAAGACTCTTGCTCTGATATTGCTCTCAGAAGCTTGAAATATGGATCGTTTGATGGTCTAAACCTCCGACCGCGGCAGAACTCACGAACCGGTGCGTCATAATTATGTTTTAGTGTTGCGACTATTAAATCCCTGATATTTGCGTGCTGCCAGGTTACTGTCTTTGTGCTTTGTTGGGATTGGGATATTTCCGCTGCTATGCAGATAGTCTTGCAAATTTGCTGTGTGAGCCAATAGTCGCCGCGACTGTCGGAAATAATTCCATCGTGGTCGGATATTATAATGTTTAGCTGCTTTGAACCTAGGCTGATTATTTCTCGAATGGCTTCTGACGTGCCGGGAGATATTCGATGCACCCCAATTCGTTTGGCGATATCTGGCACAAGTTGAATTAGATCGGAGCCTACCTCATTTATTCCTATGATAACTATTTTGGGAAGGCCCGCCCGATCTTCCCGTTCTGCAACAACCTTCGCAAGGTTAGCTAATCTTTCTTTGGTGGATTTAGGTAGTCTGTGGAAGTCATCGATAACGAATATTTCCGCACCGGATTTTTCTGATATTGCTTCAATTATAGGAAGGTCGTCAGGATTTCTAGGCGTTAAGACTCGGGGAGGATTGTCGGGAAATACATCTGATAACACTTTTTTCAAAGTAGTCGTTTTGCCAGTTCCTGACTGGCCTTCGATTATTACGGGCTTAGCTTCGCGACGTATATCTACCAACAGCGCGGTATAATTTGGGGGTTTTACAAATGTGATTAGCGGAACACCTTCAGTTACGAAAACATCTTCCAGATTTGACGAGCCAGCCATTCTAACGCCTTCCGTGTGCAGATTCATAAGGACGATTAAGACACTGAGTCTATTAAAGAGCAAGCCCTGTTAGCAGAGGAGGCCCAATCGACATGGTGCTATTTCTGTCTTGCCGTTCCATGCAACACGTACGTCTCTCATAACGGGACGTCCGTCAAATGCCTACCCACAGAAAAGGCTACACCGGTTGGTTTTCTGCACCTGCTGGACGCCAGAGTGTGCCGACACACTACATGGACATTTAAATGAAAAGTTTAAAACTGACTAATTTTTCACCCATATTTAAAAGAGTTAGCTCGCTGATCGCTGCCATCAGCGGTCTGGCAGGCATTCTCACGGTCCTACTTGTTTACTACCGGCCGGATCATCAGAATGCGAAATTGGTAGGTCGCTGGGAGAGCGACTATTCATATCCTATCACCGGGGGCACCGCCAGCTTCCAAGGTAAAACTGACCTGTTCCAGCAAGGTAAATGCAATGTGATCGGGGTCATGACGCTGGAAGGCGTGGTAGAGGATAAGCCCTATAAATTCACCTATGAAGTGGTGGGGGCTGGGGTCTGGGCTGGCGACAGCGAGCGGATGTCGGTCTCTCTGACCAATATGAAATCCATGACCAAATCGCTGACCCTCGCTGGTGTCAACATCCCCCCGGAGTTTGCTGTGAGGCTGTCGGGCCAACCTTTGCCAACCCCCAGCGACTCGTACCCAGAGGGCATGTCTGAAAAATATGAATTACAGTCGGTCAGCTCGGATGTGATCGTCCTGAAAACGAAAGACCCGTTCGGAAAACCATTTACCTTCGAGATGCACAGAAAATCCTGATTCGGCCATACCATTTATAAGCTTGGCAGTATCAGCGAATCTGATGTTTACGCAGCCCTACACCTATGATACCAATGTGCCACCTGCCGACTCAGCGTTCGGGACTGTTAAGAAACTCAATACATAAGGATGAATGATGTCTGATTCAGACAGCGCCGCTCTGCGGGTGGCATACCTGAACATTGTTCAGGGGATAATTTCACGCTTGGCCAACAGTTCCTCTGTCATTAAAGGTGCGAGCGTCACCGTGCTTAGCGCATTGCTTGCCTTCGCCGGGGGAGAGCATGTCAAATTTCATGCGTGGATGTTCATTCTGCCAGGCCTGATCTTCATGTGTTATCACGCTTACTTTTTGCAGCAGGAGCGTGCATTCGTGAAGCTTTACAATATTGCTGCGGCCCAACCAATCACCACACAGGTAAGTTTGGTGATTGACGCGGCAAAGATTAATTCAGCGAAGGAGACCTACTGGTCCGTCTTGTTTAGAAAAACTATTTGGGGGTTTCACCTCCCCATGATCGCTGGTTTTGTCATCGTCTTCTGTCTTTCCCCGAGAGGTTGATATGTTTCTGGACCTGCAGATCAATGGATTTTCCGGGGCAAGTTTGAGCGCCACCACTACCGAAATCGCGGAGTTTGAATCCAAAAATGCCAACCTGACTGCCGAGATCGAGCGGTACCTGGTCGACGGCGAGAAGAACCTCAACGCCAAGGCAATCGAAAACCACCTCTTTCCCAAAGTGCATGCTGACGTCTTCATATCGCATGCCCATGCCGATAAAGCACAAGCGATCAACCTCGCTATCGCTTTCCAACGAATCGGGCTCACTGCGTTTGTGGATTCGTGCGTGTGGGGTCATGCGGATGACCTTTTGCTCAAAGTAGACAAGCAATTCAGCGCCAACCGAGAGAAAGAGCACTCGTACTCTTACGAACTGAGGAACCGAACGACATCCAACGTTCACATGATCTTGAATTCAGCCCTGCATGAGATGATCGACCGCTCTGAGTTGCTGATTTTTTTGGATACGGATCAGTCCGTTAAGGTCAAGGATCTCATGGAAGGGGATGAATACCTCTCCTCTCCCTGGATCTTTTCCGAGCTCACGTTTACCAAACGTGCCAGACGCACGCCTAGGAAGACGGCCAAGCTCACATTGGAACATGTATTCAAAGCACACGCGGGGACCGAAGAATATCGCCAGTTTGAGTTCCAGTACGAACTGCCTCAACTTTCCAGCAGCATCTCCTACGTCGAATTCCTAAACTGGATCAGAAACGGCAGCACCCTGACTGCTGGCTGGATCGAGGGGCTTAAGCATCTTGACGTACTCTACAAGCAAGTTGGCGTACCGGCAGAGCTGCTAAAAGATCCTCGGACCTCCGCCTAACCGCTCACGAGAGTCCTGCATGCGAACCGCAATAGTGTGGGAAGCCTCACCACAACATCACAAAATTCTTGTAGAAGACGAGCCTCTCCAGACCATGGATAGGTACCGCCAAGACCGAAGCGACAAAACCGAAGCCGGGGGGATTTTACTGGGATACCGGAAAGGTCCACACCTTCACATCGTCCAAGTTACAGTTCCGCAGTTGACCGATCGGCGCCGCCGCTTCCGATTTGACAGGTCTACTCATCATCAGCAAATCGCCTTGGAACAATGGCATGTTAGTGAAAAGACAATGGATTATCTGGGCGAATGGCACACACACCCAGAAATCAATCCATCTCCTTCAGGCGTCGATATCAATGAGTGGGTCAAGATCACAAATCGGCTAACCAAGCCTATGGCGTTCATGATTTTAGGCCTGACAGGAACTATATGGTTGGGGCTCTCTGTTAACAACGCGCTAATCAAATGCAGCCCAACAACCACCGAGGGGACCTAGCTACTTCGAGGCGCCTGGTGATTAGGTTTCTTAGCCCAGTGCATTCTGTAGCCACCGGCAGCTATTGGCCGTTTTCTGATCTTCGTTTAGAGGTTGAACTGCCAGGATTTTCCTAAGCGATGAGTGAGTAATTGCATGGTCAGCAAATAGTAATAGCGCGTCGATTGAGTGTGCTGGTTTAGGTGGTGATTCAAAAACCACGCAAGGTGTTTTCTCTGCCAAGTCCATGGATTGTCGCGTTGCCAGCGCTCAGCGATCGCTGTTTGGATGGCCTTCGTCTGACGCAAGTGGCGTTGGCGCGTGGTATGCGACCCGGTCAGGACGCCCGCCAGGAACAGATCCATATCGAATGCCGTGCTCATGCGCGACCACCAATGTAAGCGGCCACCACGACGATACGGTTGTGCCCCAGCTCATAGCTGATTTGTAATCGGGCTTGCTGATCGAAACGTCGGTCGAGTTGATAGCAATGGCCACCGTTGATGGGGGCGGGATGGTGGGTGATTTGCTCATAGCGTTCGCACGCATAGGCTGCCCGCAATTCGTGGAAGCCTTTGAGGTTGTACTGATGGAGGATGTCCCGTGCAGGACGGACGATTCCCCGTTGGAAATCGAGGTAGGTTTCGTTCGGTGCAAGTAGGTTGCGGCTACCGTCGGGTGAGACCTGTTCGGCGAATTTCAGCGCCTCGCGAATATGATCATCCGCCCTGATCCAGCGAGGTGCCGAGGCACCTGAGCGGCCCCCCTTGGTGCCATCCTGGATGTTGATCTTGCCGTATTGTTCGGCCTCACGTTTTAAGCGCGGAAGGTCGGCCAAAATGGCCTCACGTAAGCGCACGCCGGTGGCTCGCGCTAATTGAGCGATGGCCGCGACACGCGGCTGCTGGTGTGCGCAAAGCACCTCTACGACCCTCTTCACATGTTCGCGGTCTTGGCCTTGCGGGACCGAACGACGAACACTGGTGCGCCGCATTCCTAGCGCCTTGCTCGGACTCGGTACTTTCACATACTGATCACCGCGAAGCGCTGCCAGGGTCCGATTGACGCTGGACAATCGGTTTTGCGCAGTGGCGATGGTGAGATCGCTGCGCTCAACCAGGTGACGCAGATGCTCCGCGTAATCCAGCAAGGTCTGCCGATCAATCTGCCGTGCATCATTAATTCCCGGGCCATCCTACGACCGACACCAGCGCACGAACCTCTGCCAACGATCACTGTGTGCTTTGACCGTCCCGTAATGTCCACCGCCAAACAGGTCTTTCAGTGCCTGCGGCCCGGCATAGCTCAATTGCCGGCCATAGCCAAAATTACGCCCCTCCCGTCTACCGACCAATCCCATGACCAAACTCCTCTGTAAGCCACACTTGTAAAACCTTCCCCACGTCATCCCGCCAAGAATGTTGAGTGTTATCAGGGATCAAGGCCCCTGCGACCTGTGAGGGTTGTCCACTAACGCGGGACTGGCGGCTCTTTACGACCGGGAGCTTGGGCATCTCATGATCTGGCCTCCTGAGCACTTCCGAGGAAGTGGGCGGGTGGAGACTGCGCTGGCTGACGAGACCGACACCGCGAGATCCTGAGTCAGATGAAGGCAGTGATGCGATCACCGGGGCATGCCTGACTGTCAGTCAGGTGCAGTCCATTCCGTGGGCTGCGGCACGATCATCTGCATCGCTGTTGCTGGTGACCTCGGTGTTTGTCACGCCGATTGTCACGAGGGGGAATGCCACAAAGCCTTGTACGAGTTGGGCTGCAGCACCGGTAGGAGCGCCCGTCTCTTTCCGGGAGAAAGAGACGGGCGCAGGTTGGCGCAAGGAAATGGCCAAGCAGATAGGTTGCTGCAAGGCAGCTATGAAAGGGGGAAGTTGCCGCAGTGGGCACACTGGTAAAAGTAGGCATCCATCACATCGCTGTGAGCGTGCGAGCCGCCGGACGCTAATCGCACTTTGGGAGAACCACCACGGTGTGGCGTAGCCTTAAAGGTTCTGGCTACCTGGGTTGCTGTCAACGACAGCACTTGCCCGATCTTTTCTACGCCTGTGGATAATTTGGGTCAAGGCTCGAATTTTCGGGAACTCTGCAGCTGTGGATGAAATTATCCACCGGTGGAAATCAGTGGTTTTCCACAGACAGTTGCGTGGGCTTTAGATTTTTTAAATGAGGTCCATCCAAGCAGGGCGGCTTTGCAGCCCCGCTTGGATGGACCCGCGTGGAAGGGCGGACTGCGGTGATCTCATTGGCTTACCCACGTTTGGATGCGCCACGGCTATTTTGTAGGGCGGTAATGTTGTCACCGACCGGGTGAGCGAATTCGTGGGGCGTCACATGCCCATGGCGGTTGGCGTCGATGTAGTTGCTCCACCACGCCATGATCAGCCGGCGCTGCTCCAGAAATTCAGCTTTGTGGATATACGCGGCGCGCACACGGTTGCGTTCCTTGTGGCTCATTTGTCTTTCGATGGCTGCGTCGGTCCATAACCCGGACTCAAGCAGGGCGCTACAGGCCATGGTCCTGAAGCCGTGGCCGCACACGTCCTTGCTGGTGTCATAGCCGACGTTGCGGAGCATGGTGTTCACCGTGTTCTCGGACATGGGCTTCCAGTACTTGTGGTCGCCCGGTAGCACTAACTCTGAAAAGCGACTGAGGCTGCGCAGGCGCTCCAGTATTTCGATGACCTGCGGCGATAACGGAACCATTTGAATGTTGCCGTTCATCTTGGTCCCGCGCGTGGAGTTGCGTACCCCTTCAATCGGTGCGCGCGTATCGGGGATTTCCCACATTGCGCGTTGAAGGTCGAACTCACTCCATCGAGCGAAGCGCAGTTCGCTGGAGCGGACGAATACATGCAGAGTCAGCAGCACGGCAAGGCGCGTCAGCTCGCGGCCGTTGTAGTTGTCGATACGGTGTAGCAGTTCGGTAGGCGGTTGAGGGATAGGGCGGGGCGATGGACTGTGCGCGGCGCGTGAATCGAGCCTGCCAGATCCAGTGCAGGATTCATGGTGATCTGCCGAGCCCTTTTGGCCCCGCGCATGATGGTGGATAAGTAGTTCTGTACCCTTAACGCCACATCCATGGTGCCGCGTTCCTTGATGCTCTGGGTGATCTCTAATAGGTCATGGGTATCGAGTTCAGCGATGGGTCGTTGGCCGATCAGCGGAAAGACGTGGGTACGTAGTCGGCTCATCACGGTTTTTGCGTGTCCTTCGGTCCAGCGACGGGACATGTCGGCGTGCCACTCCAGAGCAACGGTTTCGAAAAGCAGTGCCGCCCGCTGGGCTACGATCTTGGCCTTCTTCTTTTCTTCCATTGGGTCGAGGTTGTCGAGCAGCAACGCCTTGGCCTCGTCTCGCTTACGCCGTGCGACGGAAAGGGTAACGATGGGGTAATTGCCGATGATGAGCGTACCTTCCTTGCCGCTGGGCTTGGTGTACTTCAAGCGCCAGGTCTTCACGCCATTGGGTTTGACGAAAAGGTACATGCCGCCGCCGTCGAACAGCTTGTAGGCGCGTTCGCGGGTTTTGGCCGTGCGGCATTGCAGGTCGCTGAGGGGGATCGCTAGACGTGGCATAGGGGTACGCGCTCCTGACCGGGAAATCGCAGTACCCCTAACATACCCTCGGGGAAGGGGGATTTTGTTGGATCCCGACAGAGGGTCTTGGAACGAAAAAACCCGCCAAAGGGCGGGTTTTCGGGGCTTCCAGAGCATTCAGTGGAATGCAATGGAGCCTAATGTGGTGCCGGCACCAGGAGTCGAACCCGGGACCTACTGATTACAAGTCAGTTGCTCTACCAACTGAGCTATACCGGCGTGTTGGGCGACGATTATAGCGACTGCCAAGGTTCTGTAAACCCCTGAAATCTGACTATTTTTGCGAAAACCCCAGTTTTCCCATCGTCACCCGGTATTTCCCCGCAATCACCGCTCGTGCATCGCCTCGGCCCGGGACTTGATGATCGGTTTGAGCAGGTAGCTCAAGATGCTCTTCTTGCCGGTGATGATGTCCACCGAGGCCACCATGCCGGGGATGATCAGCAGTGGCTTCTCGTCCGTGCCCAGGTGGCTGCGGTCGGTGCGCAGTTTGATGATGTAGAAGGTGTTTTTCTTCTCTTCGTCCATCACGGTGTCGGCGCCGATCTGTTCGAGTTTGCCTTTGAGGCCGCCGTAGATGGTGTAGTCGTAGGCGGTGAATTTGATCATGGCTTCCTGGCCGGGGTGCAGGAAGGCGATGTCTTGCGGGCGGATTTTTGCTTCTACCAGGATCGTGTCGTCCAGCGGGACCACTTCGGCCATGTCGCTGCCAGGCTGGATCACGCCGCCGACGGTGTTGACCAGCATCTGCTTGACGATGCCGCGCACGGGCGAGGTGACCATGGTGCGGCTGACGCGGTCTTCCAGGCCCTTGGACGTGGCTTGCGCCTTGCTCAGCAGGGTGCGCGCTTCGTTCAGTTGGGCGAGGGCCTCGCTGCGGAATTTGCCGCGGGTTTCGTCGACTTTGCGTTGCACTTCGTTGATCGCCGCCTGGGCACGGGGGATGGCCAGGGTGGTGCCGTCGAGCATGCCGCGGGTTTCAACTTCCGAGCGCTTGAGGCGCAGGACTTCTACCGGAGAAATTGCGCCCTGGGCGACCAGCGGTTCGGACATGCCGATTTCCTGGCGCAGCAGGTTCAGGCTGTTGCGGTACTGTTCCTGCTTGGAGCTGAACTCGCGTAGCTCCTGCTGGCGTTGCAGCAGCTGTTGTTGCAGCCCGCCCACTTCGTCGGCCAGTTGCTGGCGGCGGCTGGCGTACAGCGATTCTTCGCTCGACACCTGATTGGGCACAGCCTTGCGCGCGGCGTCGGTGATCTTCAGCGGGCGGTCGTCGACTTCCGCGCTGAGACGTTCCACACGCAGTTCCATGGATACGCGTTCGGCTTCGGTTTCGCCGACGTTGGAGGCAAAGCGCGTGTCGTCCAGGCGGATCAGCGGCGCGCCGGCTTCGACGATCTGGCCTTCGTGCACGTAGATCTGGGCGACGATGCCGCCCTCCAGGTTCTGGATCTTCTGGATGCGCGAGGACGGAATCGCCTTGCCTTCGCCCTTGGTCACTTCGTCGATGATCGCGAAGTGGGCCCACAGCAGCAGGAACACGAAAAAGCCGATCACGCCCCAGATGGTCAGGCGCACGATGCGCGGGGCGTCGTCGATCAGGGCTTTTTCGACTTCGGGCAGGGGCTGGCCATCAAGCGAGGCGCTGCCCTTGAAGTAGCGGAAGATCACATCTTTCCAACGGCCTGGGCCGGACTTAAGCAACACTGATCTGTCCCTTTTTCAGCGCTTCCATAACGGCCGCTTTTGGACCGTCCGCGAGTATCTGGCCACGGTCGATCACCAGCAGGCGATCCACCAGGCTCAACAGCGAGGCGCGGTGGGTGACCAGAATCACCGTCTTGTTTTCGATGACGGCTTGCAAGCGCTGTTTCAGGCGCTCTTCGCCAGTGTTGTCCATGGCGCTGGTCGGTTCGTCGAGCAGCAGGATCGGTGGGTTCAGCAGCAGCGCACGGGCCAGGGCGACGTTCTGGCGTTGACCGCCGGAGAGGTTCTGCCCGCGCTCGCCCACCTGCAACTCATAGCCTTGCGGGTGCAGCCTGGCGAACTCGTGCACGCCGGCCAGTTCGGCGGCTTGCAGCACCATTTCGTCGTCCACGTAGCGCGCACCCGAGACCAGGTTGTCACGCAGGGTACCGGCCAGCAGCTGGATGTCCTGGGCGACGTAGCCGATGTTGTGGCGCAATTCGCTGACGTCGATCTGGCGGATGTCTACGCCGTCCACCAGCAACGAGCCGGAGTCCGGCTGGTACAGGCCCACCAGCAGCTTGGCCAGCGAGCTTTTGCCCGAGCCGCTGCGGCCGATGATGCCGATTTTTTCACCGGGACGAACGTTCAGGTTGATCCCGTGCAGGGCCTGGTTCTGCTGGTCCGGGTAGGTGAAATTGACGTCGCGGAAGGTCATCGCGCCTTGCAGCGTTTTACGGCTGAGGGGGCGTTCGTCGAAGTTGCGTTCCTGCGGCAATTCCATCATCTGGTCCACCGAGACCATCGTCACCTTGGCTTGCTGGTAGCGCGTCAACAGGCCCGACAGCTGGGCCAGCGGGCCGAGTGCACGGCCGCTGAGCATGTAGCAGGCCACCAGGCCGCCCATGCTGAGGGTGCCGTCGATGATCTGGTACACACCAAAGATGATCATCGCCACGCCGGCCAGTTGTTGGATCAGCAGCGTGATGTTCATCGCCAGGCCGGACAGCACCTTGACCCGCAGTTCCAGGCGGCTGAGGGTGCCAATGGTTTGTTCCCACTGGTACTGGCGCTCGCTTTCGGCGTTGTTGACCTTCACCGCATCCAGCCCGGCGAGGGTTTCGATCAGGCTCGACTGGCGCTCGGCGCCCAGGGCCATGGTGCGTTCAAGTGTCGCGGTCAGCGGTTTTTGCAGGAAGTGCCCGATACCCAGGGCCAGCGGGAAAGCGACGATGGGAATCCACACCAGGTGGCCGCCCAGCAGCGCGATCACCGCGAGGATGATCAGGGTAAAGGGCAAATCGATCAGGCTGGCGAGGGTCAGGGACGTGAGGAAGTCACGCATCCCCTGGAACTCGTGGATGTTGGACGCATAGCTGCCGACGCGCGCTGGGCGCATTTTCATCGACATGCCGACGATGCGTTCGAACAGCGTCGCGGAGATGATCAGGTCGGTTTTCTTGCCCGCCAGGTCCAGGCACAGGCTGCGCATGCTCTTGAGCAGCAGGTCGAACAGGTAGGCGCCGCAGATACCGATGGCCAGTACCCACAAGGTGGCGGTGGCCTGGTTCGGTACGACGCGGTCATACACGTTCATCACGAACAACGGCGCGGCCAGGGCGATCAGGTTGATCACCAGGCTTGCGGCGATGGCGTCGGCGTACAGCCAGCGTGAACGTTTGAGGGTGTCTTTGAACCACGAGCGTGCGCGTGGAATCAGGGTGCCGCTGGTGACGTCAAATTTGTGCTGTGGCTGGGCGAAGAACACCCGACCACTGTAATCCTGGCTCAGCACTTCTCGGCTGACTTGCACCTCACCGCCGTCGCTTTCGCTGAGCAGCAGGCGGGCGGTATCACCCTCCCAACCCAACAGCACCGCACTGCGGCCTTCCTTTAATAGCAGCAAGGCCGGCAAGGCGATGGACGGGATCTGCTCCAGCTTGCGCTGTAGCAACCGCCCCTGCAAACCCGCCCGGGCTGCTGCGCGCGGCAGCAGATCGGCGCTCATGCGTTGGCCTGCCAGAGGCAGGCCGGTGGTCAGCATGGCCCGGCTGGCGGGCTTGTAATGCAGGGAGCAGAGAGCCAACAACCCATCTAGCAATGGGTCGTCGTGCTGAGTGCGCGGGTCATGGTTGAGTTGCGCCACACCAATTTCAGGATCCAAGCTGACTCTCTCTTAAGCGGTTTTGTGGTTCAACGCCGTCAAGAATCAGTTCATCCCTGGCAGGTTTACCGACGGTTTAATATCGTTTTGCACAACTGATGCCATCGGAGCCACCACGCCCTGACTTCTCAGCAGTTGGCCCATGTCGGCCTTGATACGGTACTGCGTGTAAGTTTGCAGGCTTTTGATCTGTGCCAAGCGCTGCTGGGCGGTGAACAATTCGTTCTCGCTGTCGAGCAAGTCGAGCAGTGTACGCTCACCGAGGCTGAACTGCTGCTGGTACGAGGTCCGTACTTTGGTGCTGCGGTCAACATACTGCTGCGCGATCGGCACTTGCTGGGTGGCGTTGTTGTAGGCGTTCCACGCCAGGCCCAGTTCTTCGTTCAGTTGGCGCAGGGCGTTGTTGCGGATGTCCAGTGCCTGGCTGGCCTGGGACGCCTTCGATTGCAGGCTGGCCTTGTCGCTGCCGCCGTTGAACAGGTTGAACTGCATGTTCAGCATCGCGGAGTAGCCATTTTCATGACCTTCCTGGCCGCCGATGTTGTTGTTGGCCGAACGCTGCAGCACCGCATCAAAACGTGGGTAGAAGGTCGACTTGGCGGCTTCGTACTGCTTCTCGGCAGCGGCGATGTCCGATTCGGCCGAGCGCAATACCGGGCTGTCGGCAACCATCTGGCGGCGTGCTTCTTCCAGGCTGGCCGGCAATTCGGTCACCACGCCCGTGGGCCTTTCAAGTTGGTCCGGTTCCTTGCCGACAACACTGAGGAAGTTGGTGTTTGCGTCAGCCAGGTTGGTCTGCTCGGTGATCAGGTTGTTTTGCGCTTGAGCCAGACGGGCTTCGGCCTGGTCCATGTCCGCCATTCTTCCGACGCCACGGCTGGTGCGCAGTTTGATCTGGTCAAAAATACGTTCGTGGCTCTTCAGGTTGTCTTCTGCCAGTTGCACCATCTCGCGACGGGTCAAGACATCCAGATAAACCTGGGCAACGGTCAGCGCGGTGCGCTCGGAGGTGTTGAGCAGCGCATAACCACGGGAGTTGGCGGTGGCTTGTTGGCGGCCGACTTCATTGACGGTGCCAAAGCCCTGGAACAAATTTTGTTGCAGGCGAATGGTCGACTCGCCGCGGTTCAGGTTCTTCCAGTCATGGCTGTTGCTGTTGGCGCGGGTCGTGGTGTTGTCGGAGCTTTCACGGCCATAGCCGCCCAACAGGTCGACTTTAGGCAGGTAGCCGCCCTGGGCTTCGCGTACCTGATAGTCGGCAGCAATGCGTGCATTAATAGCTGCCTGAATCTCCGGGTGATTTTTCACCGCATCTTGCATGGCTTCGGGCAGGGTTTGGGCCTGGACGAAACTGGCGGCTAAAGCAAACGGCACAGCTTTAAAAAGGTGCAAACGCATTCTGATTCTTCCCCGGGGATGGTTGCCTGAAAAACGCAACAGACGTGAAATATTGCATTGGAGTTGGCAACCGAAATGACTGCTTGTCATAGGAACCTGGTAGTCCAAACAGAAAGTCGCGAGCCGATTAAATATCAATGTGACATTACTGGGCGGATTGTTTAGGATGGCGCCAAATAGGTCAATACCTTGACGGAAAAGTAATTTGCTGAATTAAACAACAAATTATTGACGCCAAATTTATCACACACAGTTAAGTACTCCAGCTATCGAATCGGCATAGGTAATGAGGCCGGTCTCCATGATGGATACCCCGAACGGTAATACACGGAGAGTCTTTTATGAGCAGCGTTGCGGTCGTCAAAAGCATTGTCGGTCAAGTGTTCGCGGTATCCCCGGAAGGGATTCGTCGCCTGCTTGTAGAAGGGGATCGCCTGCTCTCGGGTGAGCAAGTCGATACCGGCGCATCGGGCGCTGTCTCCCTGGAACTGGCCGACGGCCGCACCATTGACCTGGGGCGTGACACTCAGTGGAGCGCAAACGCTCCTGATTCGGTCACCGACCTCAGCGCCGCCACTGCCCAAGCCGCACCGTCCGTTGCCGAACTGCAGCAAGCCATCGCCGCCGGCGCCGACCCGACCCAAGACCTCGAAGCCACCGCCGCCGGCCCGACCTCCGCAGGCGCAGACGGCGCCGCGGGCGGCGGCCACAGCTTTATCGTGCTGGAAGCCACCGCAGGCGTGGTTGACCCGACCATCGGCTATCCGACGAACGGTCTGAACGCCGCCAGCGCCACCACCGCCCTCGATACCGGTGCCACCAACAATGGTGTCGACCCGCGTAACGTCACGATCACCCTGACCGCCACGCCGACCATCACCGAAGCCGGTGGCGTCGTCGTTTACACCGTATTCATCACCCAGGCACCGACCAGCGACCTGACCGTCACCCTGTCCAACGGCCTCTCCGTGGTGATCGCCGCCGGCCAGACCTCGGGCGCGCTGAACGTCACCTTCGCCGGTAACGACACGCCTTACCTGGACGCCTCGTCGATCTCGGCCACCATCGCCGGCACTTCCGGCGGCGGCAACCTGATCATCACCACCGACCCGGCGCCGGCTGTTACGCAGATCACCGACACCATCGACACCACCACCGTCACCCTGACCGCGACCGCCTCGGTGAATGAAGGCGGCCAGATCGTCTACACCGCTACCGTAACCAACGCGGCGCAGACCGACGTGGTGATCAAGCTGTCGAACGACAAGACCATCACCATCGAAGCCGGTAAAACCACTGGTACGGTCACGGTCGACACACCTGCCAACCTGGCCGACGGCAAAGACCTCACTGTCAGCGCCACCATCACCAGCGCGACCGGCGGTAACTACGAGAACCTTGCGATCAATCCGCAGGCGGCCACTTCGACGGTCGTTGCCGTGGATGATCCGAGCGTATTGAAGCCCGATACCAACACGATTGCCGAAGATACCCTCGCCACTGGCAACGTGCTGAGCAACGACAGCGACATCGACAACGTGTTGACCGTGGCCACCTTCCAGGTGGGCGGCAATACCTATAACGCCGGTCAAACCGCCAATATCGAAGGCGTGGGCAGCATCACGATTGGCACGGATGGCGCGTACACCTTTACGCCGATCAAGGATTACAACGGTGAGGTGCCAACGATTGGCTACACCACCAACACCGGGTCCAGCAGCACGCTGAATGTGACGGTGACGCCGGTTAACGATGCCCCAGTGATTCAAGTAACGGGCAACACCCTGGTCGAAAACACCGCGGTCGCCGGCAGTGTGGCGGGCACTTTTGTTGCCAACGATGCAGAAACGCCAGCTGACCAGCTGAAAATCGCGTTCACCGGCGACAGCAACAAAGATGGCTACTACGCCATCGACGGCAACAACGTGGTCCTGACCCAGAAGGGTGCAGACTTCGTTAACGCCGGCAACCAGCTGCCGCAGATCGGCCTGACCGTTACCGATGCTGACAACGTCAGCACCACCGCTACCGGCCAACCAACCGTCACCCTGCAAAACGATGTGCCGGTGATTGAAGTCACGGCCAACACCATTGTTGAAGACACCGCGACAGCGGGCACCGTCGCCGGTACCTTCACCGCAACCGACGAAGAGACGCCGCGTGATGGCTTGACCATCTCCTTCACTGGCAACAGCAACGTCGACGGTTACTACGCTATCTCCGGCAACAACGTTGTGCTGACCCAGAAAGGCGCGGACTTCGTTAACGCTGGCAACCAATTGCCGAAGATCGACCTGACGGTTACCGACCCTCAGGGCGCGAACTCCACAGGTTCCGACCAACCGACCGTCACCCTGCACAACGATGTGCCGGTGATTGAAGTGGTCGCCAACACCCTGGAAGAAAACTCTGCCACTGCGGGCACCGTCGCCGGTACCTTCACCGCGACCGACGAAGAAACCCCACGTGATGGCTTGACCATCTCCTTCACCGGCAACAGCAACGCCGACGGCTACTACAGCATCGTTGGCAACAACGTCGTGCTGACTCAGAAAGGCGCGGACTTCGTTAACGCCGGTAACCAGCTGCCAAAAATCGACCTGACCGTCACCGACCCAGAAGGCCTGAACTCCAGCAACAACGCTCAGCCAGTGGTTAACCTGCACAACGACGTGCCGGTGATTGAAGTCGTTGCCAACACCCTGGAAGAGAACTCCGCCACTGCGGGCACCGTCGCCGGTACCTTCACCGCGACCGACGAAGAGACCCCGCGTGATGGCTTGACCATCTCCTTCACCGGCAACAGCAACGCCGACGGCTACTACACCATCGTTGGCAACGACGTCGTCCTGACCCAAAAAGGCGCCGACTTCGTTAACGCTGGCAACCAGCTGCCAAAAATCGACCTGACCGTCACCGACCCTGAAGGCCTGAACTCCAGCAACAGCGCTCAGCCGACCGTCAACCTGCACAACGATGTACCGGTGATTGAAGTCGTTGCCAACACCCTTGAAGAAAACTCTGCCACTGCGGGCACCGTCGCCGGTACGTTCACCGCGACCGACGAAGAGACGCCGCGTGATGGCTTGACCATCTCCTTCACTGGCAACAGCAACGCCGACGGCTACTACGCTATCTCCGGCAACAACGTTGTGCTGACCCAGAAAGGCGCGGACTTCGTTAACGCTGGCAATCAATTGCCGAAGATCGACCTGACGGTTACCGACCCTCAGGGCGCGAACTCCACGGGTTCCGACCAACCGACTGTCACCCTGCACAACGATGTGCCAGTGATTGAAGTCGTTGCCAACACCCTGGAAGAAAACTCTGCCACTGCGGGCACTGTCGCCGGTACCTTCACTGCAACCGACGAAGAAACCCCACGCGATGGCCTGACCATCTCCTTCACTGGCAACAGCAACGCCGATGGCTACTACAGCATCGTGGGCAACAACGTTGTGCTGACCCAAAAAGGCGCCGACTTCGTTAACGCTGGCAACCAACTGCCGAAGATCGACCTGACTGTCACCGACCCAGAAGGCCTGAACTCCAGCAACAGCGCTCAGCCGACCGTCAACCTGCACAACGATGTGCCGGTGATCGAAGTGGTCGCCAACACCCTGGAAGAAAACTCCGCCACAGCGGGCACCGTGGCCGGTACCTTCACCGCCACCGACGAAGAGACGCCGCGTGATGGCCTGACCATCTCCTTCACTGGCAACAGCAACGCCGACGGTTACTACAGCATCGTTGGCAACAACGTTGTGCTGACTCAGAAAGGCGCCGACTTCGTCAATGCCGGCAACCAACTGCCAAAAATCGACCTGACCGTCACCGACCCAGAAGGCCTGAACTCCAGCAACAGTGCTCAGCCGACCGTCAATCTGCACAACGATGTGCCAGTGATTGAAGTCGTTGCCAACACCCTGGAAGAGAACTCCGCCACTGCGGGCACCGTGGCCGGTACGTTCACTGCGACCGACGAAGAAACGCCGCGTGATGGCCTGACCATCTCCTTCACTGGCAACAGCAACGCCGACGGCTACTACAGCATCGTGGGCAACGACGTCGTCCTGACCCAAAAAGGCGCGGACTTCGTTAACGCCGGCAACCAGTTGCCAAAAATCGACCTGACCGTCACCGATCCAGAAGGCCTGAACTCCAGCAACAGCGCTCAGCCGACCGTCAACCTGCACAACGATGTGCCAGTGATTGAAGTCGTCGCCAACACCCTGGAAGAAAACTCCGCTACCGCGGGCACCGTGGCCGGTACCTTCACCGCGACCGACGAAGAAACCCCACGCGATGGCCTGACCATCTCCTTCACCGGCAACAGCAACGTCGACGGTTACTACAGCATCGTTGGCAACAACGTTGTGCTGACCCAGAAAGGCGCGGACTTCGTTAACGCCGGTAACCAGCTGCCGAAGATCGACCTGACTGTCACCGATCCAGAAGGCCTGAACTCCAGCAACAGCGCTCAGCCGACCGTCAACCTGCACAACGACGTGCCGGTGATTGAAGTCGTTGCCAACACCCTGGAAGAAAACTCTGCCACTGCGGGCACCGTGGCCGGTACGTTCACTGCGACCGACGAAGAGACGCCGCGTGATGGTTTGACCATCTCCTTCACCGGCACCAGCAACGCTGATGGCTACTACGCTATCTCCGGCAACAACATTGTGCTTACCCAGAAGGGCGCGGACTTTGTTAATGCTGGCAACCAGCTGCCGAAGATCGACCTGACCGTCACCGACCCAGCGGGCGCTTCCTCGAATGGCGAAGGCCAACCGACCGTTAACCTGCATAACGATGTGCCGGTAATCGAGGTTGCTCCTGCCACCATCGAAGAGAACTCGGCTACTGCGGGTACTGTCGCCGGTACGTTCACTGCGACCGACGAAGAGACGCCGCGTGATGGTTTGACCATCTCCTTCACGGGCAACAGCAACGCCGACGGCTACTACAGCATCGTAGGCAACGACGTTGTGCTGACTCAGAAAGGCGCGGACTTCGTTAACGCCGGCAACCAGTTGCCAAAAATCGACCTGACTGTCACCGACCCAGAAGGCCTGAACTCCAGCAACAGCGCTCAGCCGACCGTCACCCTGCACAACGATGTGCCAGTGATTGAAGTCGTTGCTAATACCCTGGAAGAAAACTCCGCCACTGCGGGCACCGTCGCCGGTACCTTCACTGCGACCGACGAAGAAACCCCGCGTGATGGCTTGACCATCTCCTTCACTGGCAACAGCAACGCCGACGGCTACTACAGCATCGTAGGCAACGACGTTGTGCTGACTCAGAAAGGCGCCGACTTCGTTAACGCCGGCAACCAACTGCCAAAAATCGACCTGACCGTCACCGACCCTGAAGGCCTGAACTCCAGCAACAGCGCTCAGCCGACCGTCAACCTGCACAACGATGTGCCAGTGATTGAAGTCGTTGCCAACACCCTGGAAGAAAACTCCGCCACTGCGGGCACCGTGGCCGGTACCTTCACCGCCACCGACGAAGAAACCCCACGCGATGGCCTGACCATCTCCTTCACTGGCAACAGCAACGCCGACGGCTACTACACCATCGTAGGCAACGACGTTGTGCTGACCCAGAAGGGCGCGGACTTCGTTAACGCCGGCAACCAACTGCCAAAAATCGACCTGACCGTCACCGACCCTCAGGGCGCGAACTCCACGGGTTCCGACCAACCGAGCGTCAACCTGCACAACGATGTACCGGTCATCGAAATTGCGGCCAGTACCATTGTTGAGGACACCGCCAGCGCAGGCACCGTCGCCGGTACGTTCACCGCAACCGACGAAGAAACCCCGCGTGATGGCCTGACCATCTCCTTCACTGGCAACAGCAACGCCGACGGCTACTACAGCATCGTTGGCAACAACGTTGTGCTGACCCAAAAGGGCGCCGACTTCGTTAACGCCGGCAACCAGCTGCCAAAAATCGACCTGACCGTCACCGACCCAGAAGGCCTCCACTCCAACGGCACCGGCCAGCCGACGGTGACCCTGGTCGACGACACCCCAACCGCCATCGACAACCATATCGAAGGCAACGAAGACACCCCGATCGAACTGACCTGGTCGACTTTCGGTGTCCAGGATGAAGACTCCACCAACCCAGGCGTGGTGTTCACCAGCCTGCCGGCCGGTTCCATCGAATACAAAGTCGACGGTGAGTGGGTCAAGCTCACCACCGCCGACCTGAAAAGCGACACTTCGTCGGGCAAGGTCTTCACCCAGGCTGATTTCGACGGCCACAACGTGCGCTACAGCCCGGCAGAGAACGAATCCGGCGACAACAGCTTCGGCGGCACCGGCGTGGGCAACAAGCAAGGTGACTACACCGAGCTGAAGTTCCAGGCCACCGACGGCAACTCCTACAGCGACACCAAAACCATCACCGTGGATATTCACCCGGTGACGGATGTGCCGATCTTGAACATCGGCCAGGTACCCACCGGCCTGACCATTCAGACCTGGACCGGCAGCAACCTGCCGGGCGCGTTGGGCACCAATGGTCAAGGCGTGACCGACTCCAACACCCTGATCAAGGTCATCAACGGCCAGACCGCTGACAGCGCCGCGTCCACTGGCGTGACCAGCAACGTGAGCAACGGCAATGTGGCCGAAGGCACCGCGACCAAAGTGTCCGGCCTGGTCTACCTGGAAGCCGGCAAGAGCTACACCTTCACGGGTACGGCCGACGACAGTCTGGCAATCACCGTGGGCGGCAAGCTGGTCGCTTCCGAGACCTGGAGCCAAGGCAGCGGGATCAACGGGTCGTCGTACACGCCGACCGAGTCGGGCTACTACACCCTCGACGTCTACCACTACAACCAGAACGGCCCGGGCAACTACGACGTCAACGTGTCGATCAACAACGGCCCGTCGACGTCGCTGGGCAACAGCGGCCTGCAGACCTACACCAGTGCAGCCGCGCTGGAAGCCGCCGGCATGGTGCTGGGCGACAGCCACGTGGTGAATGGCGAAGGCTATTACACCGGCAACGTCTACAACCACGGCCTGGAAGACACCGCGATCAAGCTCGCGCCGATCACCGCCACGTTTGTCGACAACGACGGCTCGGAATCCCACAAGGTGGAAATCAGCGGCTTGCCGGAAGGCACCGTGATCACCGACGGCACCACTGGCCACAGTATCATTTCGACCGGCGCAAACACGCTGTACGACGTGAGCACCTGGAACCTGAGCACCCTGACGGTTACACCGTTCAAGGACTCGACGGCCAGCTTCGACCTGACCGTGAAAGCCACGGCCAAAGAGCTGAGCACCGGCGTTGAAGAAGTCACCACCGGCAAAATCAGCGTTGTGGTCACGGCGGTCAACGACGCGCCAGTACTGGGCAACGATTCGACCAACGCGTTCGGCGACACCTACATCGAAGGCAAGCCAGGCGGCTATGTCGCGGCGCACCTGACCATCACCGACGTCGACAACAGCACCCTGCAAAGCGCCAAGGTCACGCTGGTCAACCACCTGACCGACGACGTGCTGATCGCGGATGTCAGCAACACCAAAATCACCGTCAGCTACGACAAGACCACCGGCGTGCTGACCCTGTCCGGTGAAGCCACCAAGGCTGAATACCAGGAAGTCCTGCGCTCGGTGCACTTCGCCAGCGAAAGCGAAGACCCAAGCCCGGCCAACCGCAACCTGACCATCACCGTGAACGACGGCCAGGCGGATTCGGCACCGGCGACCTCCGTGATCTACGTGGTTCCGGTCAACGACGCGCCGGTGATCGGCTTCGACAGCAGCAAATTTGTCGAGCAAAAAGGCGCAGTGGCCCTGGTTGAAAACCTGAGCATCACCGACGTCGACAACAAGACCTTCAGCAAAGTGGTGGTCACCGTTGATCACCTGGTGTCCGGCGACCTGCTCAGCAGCGCCGACGTGCTCAAGGCCCTCGCGGTTGCCGGTATCACCATCACCGAAAGCGGCAGCGCCGCCGATGGCAAGATCGTCTACACCCTGACCAGCAGCTCGCCGGCTGGCAGCAGCGCCGCCGACTTCATCAAGCTGGTTGAAGCGATCACCTTCCAGGCCCCGGGCAACAACCCGGCCGGCACTGATCGCACTGTGTCCATCGCTGTCACCGATAACGGTGGCGGCAACCTCGACCGTGAGCCACCAGAAACCAGCACCGCCACGGGCAAGGTCACCGTCGAGCTGTTCAACGACGCACCGACTGCAACCGCCACCTCGGCAGGCGCGGACGAAGACCACGCGGCCACGATCGTACTCAGCGGCGCCGATGTGGACGGTACCGTTGCCAACTTCGTCATTACCGCCTTGCCGGAAAACGGCAAGCTGTACAGCGACGCCAGCCTGACCACCGAACTGAAGGTCGGTGATTCGGTGCCTGCGGGCGCTGACGGCAAGGCGTCGGTCTACTTCTCCCCAACCGCCGACTGGAGTGGCAGCACCTCGCTGACCTTCACGGCGGTCGACAATGCCGGTAAAGCCAGCGATGTCACCACTGCTCCAGTGACCATCGCGCCGGTCACCGACACCCCGCACCTGGGCCTGCTCGGTGGCGGCGTTGTCAGCGCGATCAACTTCGACAGCGCGAACCTCAACGGTTCGTGGGGCACGGTTGCCGTTGGCGATGCCAACAACGCAGCCGGCACCGCACCGACCACCCAGTGGTTGACCGGCAACAGCGACGGCAAAGTCGAAATCGGCCAGAGCAGCATCTACGGCGTCGAGACCCCGGGCAACAGCCAGGTCATCGAGCTTGAGAAAAACGCTGGCGACGACTCCAGCCTGTACACCATCATCAAGGCTGAAAGCGGTACCGCGTACTCCATCTCGGTCGACTACTCGCCGCGTGCCGGCGCCGAGAACAACTCGGTCATCGATGTGTTCTGGGGTGGCGTCAAAGTCGGCACCCTGGACACCACCGTCGTTGGCATGAAGACCTACACCTTCGTGGTGCCGGTGACTGTCGACGGTGACGCCAAACTCGAATTCAAGGCCCCGGCCGGCCAAGCCAACAACTCCCTTGGCGGCGTGATGGACAACATCAGCGTCACCCAGGTGCTGAACACCGGCCTGGAAGACCACGCGATCAAGTTGTCCGCAATTGACGCCTACGCCACCGACAAGGATGGCTCCGAGACGCTCAAGCTGGAAATCAGCGGCATTCCGCAAGGCGCGACCATCTCCGATGGCGCGGGCCACACCTTTACCGCGTCGGCCGGCAACCAAAGCGTCGACATCAGCGACTGGAGCAAGGCCACACTGGTCTACAACCCGGTGCCAAACGCCTACGGTCTGGTGAACCTGACCGTGACCGCCACCGCGCAGGATGGTGATGCTGCGCCTAAGTCCGAGTCGATCACGCTGCCGATCAATGTGATTTCGGTCAACGACCTGCCCGTCATCGAAGTGGTCGCCAATGACCTGGTGGAAGGCCAGGTGGCTGAAGGCACCGTTGCCGGTACCTTCACCGTCAGCGATGTTGAAACCCCGGTTGCCCAGCTGAAGGTCACCTTCACTGGCGACAGCAACAAAGATGGCTACTACACCCTCGTTGGCAATGCCGTGGTACTGACCCTGGCGGGCGCGAACTTCGTCAACGCCGGTAACAAGCTGCCTGCGATTGACCTGACCGTGACCGATGCCGATAAAGGCAGCTCGCACGATGCGGCTACACCGGATGTGACGTTGGTCAACGACGTGCCGGTGATTGAAGTTGTTGCCAATACTCTGGAAGAGAACTCGGCTACTGCGGGCACCGTCGCCGGTACGTTCACTGCGACCGACGAAGAGACGCCGCGTGATGGTTTGACCATCTCCTTCACGGGCAACAGCAACGCCGATGGCTACTACGCTATCTCCGGCAACAACGTGGTCCTGACCCAGAAAGGTGCTGACTTCGTTAACGCCGGCAACCAGTTGCCGAAGATCGACCTGACTGTTACCGATCCATCGGGCGCGCATTCGAATGGCGAAGGCCAACCGACCGTTAACCTGCATAACGATGTGCCGGTAATCGAGGTTGCTCCTGCCACCATCGAAGAGAACTCGGCTACTGCGGGTACTGTCGCCGGTACGTTCACTGCGACCGACGAAGAGACGCCGCGTGATGGTTTGACCATCTCCTTCACGGGCAACAGCAACGCCGATGGCTACTACGCTATCTCCGGCAACAACGTTGTGCTGACCCAGAAGGGCGCGGACTTCGTTAACGCTGGCAACCAGCTGCCGAAGATCGACCTGACCGTCACCGATCCAGCCGGCGCTTCCTCGAATGGTGAAGGCCAGCCGACCGTTAACCTGCATAACGATGTGCCGGTAATCGAGGTTGCTCCTGCCACCATCGAAGAGAACTCGGCCACTGCGGGTACCGTCGCCGGTACCTTCACCGCGACTGACGAAGAGACGCCGCGTGATGGTTTGACCATCTCCTTCACCGGCACCAGCAACGCTGATGGCTACTACGCTATCTCCGGTAACAACGTCGTGCTGACCCAAAAAGGCGCTGACTTCGTTAACGCTGGCAACCAGTTGCCGAAGATTGATCTGACCGTCACCGACCCAGCGGGCGCTTCCTCGAATGGCGAAGGCCAGCCGACCGTCAATCTGCACAACGATGTGCCGGTCATCGAGGTTGCTCCTGCCACCATCGAAGAGAACTCCGCCACTGCGGGCACCGTCGCCGGTACGTTCACTGCGACCGACGAAGAGACGCCGCGTGATGGTTTGACTATCTCCTTCACTGGCAACAGCAACGTCGATGGCTACTACAGCATCGTTGGCAACAACGTGGTCCTGACCCAGAAGGGAGCGGACTTCGTTAACGCTGGCAACCAGCTGCCGAAGATTGATCTGACCGTCACCGACCCAGCGGGCGCTTCCTCGAATGGCGAAGGCCAACCGACCGTTAACCTGCACAACGATGTGCCGGTGATCGAAGTTACTCCGGCCACTATCGAAGAGAACTCGGCTACTGCGGGTACCGTTGCTGGTACCTTCACCGCGACCGACGAAGAAACTCCACGTGATGGCTTGACTATCTCCTTCACCGGCACCAGCAACGCTGATGGCTACTACGCTATCTCCGGCAACAACGTGGTCCTGACCCAGAAGGGCGCGGACTTTGTTAACGCTGGCAACCAGTTGCCGAAGATCGACCTGACCGTCACCGATCCAGCGGGCGCTTTCTCGAATGGCGAAGGCCAGCCGACCGTCAATCTGCACAACGACGTGCCGGTGATCGAAGTTGCTCCGGCCACCATCGAAGAGAACTCCGCCACTGCGGGTACCGTCGCCGGTACCTTCACTGCGACCGACGAAGAAACTCCACGTGATGGTTTGACCATCTCCTTCACCGGCACCAGCAACGCTGATGGCTACTACGCTATCTCCGGCAACAACGTCGTGCTGACCCAGAAGGGCGCGGACTTTGTTAATGCTGGCAACCAGCTGCCGAAGATCGACCTGACCGTCACCGACCCAGCGGGCGCTTCCTCGAATGGCGAAGGCCAGCCGACTGTTAACCTGCATAACGATGTGCCGGTAATCGAGGTTGCTCCTGCCACCATCGAAGAGAACTCGGCTACTGCGGGCACCGTCGCCGGTACCTTCACTGCGACTGACGAAGAGACGCCGCGTGATGGTTTGACCATCTCCTTCACCGGCACCAGCAACGCTGATGGCTACTACGCTATCTCCGGCAACAACGTCGTGCTGACCCAGAAGGGCGCGGACTTCGTTAACGCTGGCAACCAGCTGCCGAAGATCGACCTGACCGTCACCGACCCAGCGGGCGCTTCCTCGAATGGCGAAGGCCAACCGACCGTTAACCTGCATAACGATGTGCCGGTAATCGAGGTTGCTCCTGCCACCATCGAAGAGAACTCCGCCACTGCAGGCACCGTCGCCGGTACCTTCACTGCGACCGACGAAGAAACTCCACGTGATGGCCTGACCATCTCCTTCACGGGCAACAGCAACGTCGACGGCTACTACAGCATTGTTGGCAACAACGTGGTCCTGACCCAGAAAGGTGCTGACTTTGTTAATGCTGGCAACCAGCTGCCGAAGATCGACCTGACCGTCACCGACCCAGCGGGCGCTTCCTCGAATGGCGAAGGCCAGCCGACCGTTAACCTGCACAACGATGTGCCGGTAATCGAGGTTGCTCCTGCCACCATCGAAGAGAACTCGGCTACTGCGGGCACCGTTGCCGGTACGTTCACTGCGACCGACGAAGAGACTCCGCGTGATGGTCTGACCATCTCCTTCACTGGCAACAGCAACGTCGATGGCTACTACAGCATCGTTGGCAACAACGTGGTCCTGACCCAGAAGGGAGCGGACTTCGTTAACGCTGGCAACCAGCTGCCGAAGATTGATCTGACCGTCACCGACCCAGCGGGCGCTTCCTCGAATGGCGAAGGCCAACCGACCGTTAACCTGCACAACGATGTGCCGGTAATCGAAGTTGCTCCGGCCACCATTGAAGAGAACTCGGCTACTGCGGGCACCGTCGCCGGTACGTTCACTGCGACCGACGAAGAGACTCCGCGTGATGGTTTGACCATCTCCTTCACTGGCAACAGCAACGTCGACGGCTACTACAGCATCGTTGGCAACAACGTGGTCCTGACCCAGAAAGGTGCTGACTTCGTTAATGCTGGCAACCAGCTGCCGAAGATTGACCTGACTGTTACCGATCCATCGGGCGCGCATTCGAATGGTGAAGGCCAGCCGACTGTTAACCTGCATAACGATGTGCCGGTGATCGAAGTTGCTCCGGCCACCATTGAAGAGAACTCCGCCACTGCGGGTACCGTCGCCGGTACCTTCACCGCGACCGACGAAGAGACGCCGCGTGATGGCCTGACCATCTCCTTCACTGGCACCAGCAACGTCGACGGCTACTACAGCATTGTTGGCAACAACGTTGTGCTGACCCAGAAGGGCGCGGACTTCGTTAATGCTGGCAACCAGCTGCCGAAGATTGACCTGACTGTTACCGACCCAGCGGGCGCTTCCTCGAATGGCGAAGGCCAGCCGACTGTTAACCTGCATAACGATGTGCCGGTGATCGAAGTTGCTCCGGCCACCATTGAAGAGAACTCCGCCACTGCGGGTACCGTCGCCGGTACCTTCACCGCGACTGACGAAGAAACCCCACGTGATGGCCTGACCATCTCCTTCACGGGCACCAGCAACGCTGATGGCTACTACGCTATCTCCGGCAACAACGTCGTGCTGACTCAGAAAGGCGCCGACTTCGTTAACGCCGGCAACCAGCTGCCGAAGATCGACCTGACCGTCACCGATCCAGCGGGCGCTTCCTCGAATGGCGAAGGCCAACCGACCGTTAACCTGCACAACGATGTGCCGGTAATCGAGGTTGCTCCTGCCACCATCGAAGAGAACTCGGCTACTGCGGGCACCGTCGCCGGTACCTTCACTGCGACCGACGAAGAGACTCCGCGTGATGGTCTGACCATCTCCTTCACTGGCAACAGCAACGTCGACGGCTACTACAGCATCGTTGGCAACAACGTGGTCCTGACCCAGAAAGGTGCTGACTTCGTTAACGCTGGCAACCAGTTGCCGAAGATTGATCTGACCGTTACCGACCCAGCGGGCGCTTCCTCGAATGGCGAAGGCCAACCGACTGTTAACCTGCACAACGACGTGCCGGTCATCGAGGTTGCTCCTGCCACCATCGAAGAGAACTCCGCCACTGCGGGCACCGTCGCCGGTACGTTCACTGCGACCGACGAAGAAACTCCACGTGATGGCCTGACCATCTCCTTCACCGGCACCAGCAACGCCGATGGCTACTACAGCATCTCCGGCAACAACGTTGTGCTGACCCAGAAGGGCGCGGACTTCGTCAACGCTGGCAACCAGCTGCCGAAGATCGACCTGACCGTCACCGATCCAGAAGGCCTGCACTCCAACGCAGCGGCCCAGCCGAACGTTAACTTGCACAACGACGTACCGGTCATCACCGTCGCAGCCAACACCCTGGAAGAGAACTCGGCCACTGCGGGCACCGTCGCCGGTACGTTCACGGCAACCGACGAAGAGACTCCACGTTCGGGTCTGACCATCACCTTCACGGGCACCAGCAACGCCGATGGCTACTACAGCATCTCCGGCAACAACGTTGTGCTGACCCAGAAAGGCGCTGACTTCGTTAACGCTGGCAACCAGCTGCCGAAGATCGACCTGACTGTTACCGATCCAGAAGGCCTGCACTCCAACGCAGCGGCCCAACCGAACGTTAACTTGCACAACGACGTACCGGTCATCACCGTCGCAGCCAACACCCTGGAAGAAAACTCGGCCACTGCAGGCACCGTCGCCGGTACCTTCACGGCAACCGACGAAGAGACTCCACGTGCTGGCCTGACCATCACCTTCACCGGCACCAGCAACGCCGATGGCTACTACAGCATCTCCGGCAATAACGTTGTGCTGACCCAGAAAGGTGCTGACTTCGTCAACGCCGGTAACCAGTTGCCGAAGATCGACCTAACCGTCACCGATCCAGAAGGCCTGCACTCCAACGCAGCGGCCCAGCCGAACGTTAACTTGCACAACGACGTACCGGTCATCACCGTCGCAGCCAACACCCTGGAAGAAAACTCGGCCACTGCGGGCACCGTCGCCGGTACCTTCACCGCGACCGACGAAGAGACCCCACGTGCTGGCTTGACCATCTCCTTCACCGGCACCAGCAACGCCGATGGCTACTACAGCATCTCCGGCAACAACGTTGTGCTGACCCAGAAAGGCGCTGACTTCGTTAACGCTGGCAACCAGCTGCCGAAGATCGACCTGACTGTTACCGATCCAGAAGGCCTGCACTCCAGCAACAACGCGCAGCCAGTGGTTAACTTGCACAACGACGTACCGGTCATCACCGTCGCAGCCAACACCCTGGAAGAGAACTCGGCCACTGCGGGCACCGTCGCCGGTACCTTCACGGCAACCGACGAAGAAACCCCACGTGCTGGCCTGACCATCACCTTCACCGGCACCAGCAACGCCGATGGCTACTACAGCATCTCCGGCAACAACGTTGTGCTGACCCAGAAAGGTGCGGACTTCGTCAACGCTGGCAACCAGTTGCCGAAGATCGACCTGACCGTCACCGATCCAGAAGGCCTGCACTCCAACGGAGCGGCCCAGCCGAACGTTAACTTGCACAACGACGTGCCGGTCATCACCGTCGCAGCCAACACCCTGGAAGAAAACTCGGCCACTGCGGGCACCGTTGCCGGTACCTTCACGGCCACCGACGAAGAGACTCCACGCTCGGGCCTGACCATCACCTTCACCGGCACCAGCAACGCCGATGGCTACTACAGCATCTCCGGCAACAACGTCGTGCTGACCCAGAAAGGCGCGGACTTCGTCAACGCCGGTAACCAGCTGCCGAAGATCGACCTGACCGTCACCGATCCAGAAGGCCTGCACTCCAACGCAGCGGCCCAGCCGAACGTTAACTTGCACAACGACGTACCGGTCATCACCGTCGCAGCCAACACCCTGGAAGAAAACTCCGCCACTGCAGGCACCGTCGCCGGTACCTTCACGGCAACCGACGAAGAGACTCCACGCTCGGGTCTGACCATCACCTTCACGGGCACCAGCAACGCGAGCGGCTACTACAGCATCTCCGGCAACAACGTTGTGCTGACCCAGAAAGGCGCGGACTTCGTCAACGCCGGCAACCAGTTGCCGAAAATCGACCTGACCGTCACCGATCCAGAGGGCCTGCACTCCAGCAACAACGCGCAGCCAGTGGTCAACCTGCACAACGACGTGCCAGTGATCGCCATCACGGCGACCACCATCGTTGAAGACACCGCTAAAGTCGGCACCGTGGCCGGTACGTTCTCCGCGAGCGACGAAGAAACTCCTGTTGCCCAGCTGAAGATCACCTTCACCACTGGCACCAACACCGACGGCTACTACAGCCTGTCCGGTAGCAACGTCGTGCTGACGCAGAAGGGCGCCGATTGGGTCAACGCCGGCAACCAATTGCCGAAGATCGACCTGACCGTGACCGACGCCGACAACGCCAGTTCCCACAGCACTGGCCAGCCGACGGTCACCCTGGTCGACGACACGCCAACCGCTACCAACGGCTACATCCAGAGCGACGAAGACACCCCGGTCGAACTGACCTGGGCGACCTTTGGCGTCAAGGATGAAGACTCGACGAACCCGAAAGTGGTGTTCACCAGCCTGCCTGCCGGTTCCATCGAGTACAAAGTCAACGGCGTGTGGGTTGCGCTCACCACCGCTGACCTCAAGACCGATACCTCGGCCGGCAAGTCGTTCAGCCAGGCTGACTTCGACAACCACAACGTGCGTTACAGCCCGGCGGCCAACGAGTCGGGTGACAACAGCTTCGGCGGCACCGGCGTGGGTAACAAGCAAGGTGATTACACCGAGCTGAAGTTCCAGGCCACCGACGGCAACACTTACAGCGACACCAAAACCATCACCGTGGACATCCACCCGGTGACGGACGTGCCTGTCGTCACGATCAATGCGTTCAACGCGGTACCAACCGGCTTGGTCATCCAGACCTGGACCGGCGGCAACCTGCCGAGCGCATTGGGCACCAACGGTAATGGCGTGGCCAAAACCGACGACCTGATCAAGGTCATCGACGCCAAAACCGCTGCCAGCGCCGCGTCCACTGGCGTGACCAGCAACGTGAGCAACAGCAACGTAGTGGAAGCCACCGCGACCAAGGTCTCTGGCCTGATCTACCTGGAAGCCGGCAAGAGCTACACCTTCACGGGTACAGCCGATGACAGCCTGGCTATCACCGTGGGCGGCAAGTTGGTTGCGACCGAGACCTGGAGCAAGGGCAGCGCGATTACCGGCACGGCTTACACGCCGACCGAGTCGGGCTACTACACCCTCGACATCTACCACTACAACCAGGCCGGCGCGGGCAACTACGACGTCAACGTGTCGATCAACAACGGCCCGTCGATGTCCCTGGGCAACAGCGGCGTGCAGACCTACACCAGCGTGGATGCGTTGAAAGCCGCCGGTGCGGTGCTCGGCGACAGCCACGTGGTCAATGGCGAAGGCTATTACACCGGCTACGTCTACAACCGTGGCCTGGAAGACACCGCGATCAAGGTCAGCCCGATCACCACGACGTTTGTCGACAATGACGGCTCGGAATCCCACAAGGTGGAAATCAGCGGTCTGCCCAAAGGCACCGTGATCACCGATGGCACCACTGGCAACAGCATCACCTCGACCGGCAGTACCACGCTGTACGACGTCAGCACCTGGAACCTGAAAACCCTGACGGTCACTCCGTTCAAGGATTCGACCGCCAGCTTCGACCTGACCGTGAAAGCGACCGCCAAAGAGTTGAGCACTGGGGTTGAAGCGGTAACGACCGGCAAAGTGAGCATTGTGATCACCGCGGTCAACGACGCGCCGACCCTGGACCTCAGCACTGCGGACGGTGCTGTCGCCACCGGCTACAACACGGCGTACACCGAACGTGCCGCCGCGGGTGTGGCGATCACTGGCGTCGTCGCTATCGGCGACGTCGACAGTACCCAGATGCAAAACGCGACCATCACCCTGAAAAACGCGAGTGCCGGCGATCAGCTCAGCTCGAGCCTGGTTTCGGTGGGCGGTACGTACAAAGGCATCACCCTGACCAGCGTCGGCACCGACGTCAGCGGCAAAATCGTGCTGACCCTCTCGGGCACCGCGGATTCGGCGACTTACAAGGCACTGCTGGAGTCGTTCCAATACTCCAGCACCAGCAAGTACCCGACCCTGGGCGATCGTACGGTCGAGATCTCGGTGACGGACAACGAAGGCGGCAACAGCCTGAGTTCGTTGGTCGCTACCAGCACCATTACCGTTCAGCCGCAGGTCTACACCCCGGTCACCGAAGGCGGCGCTGCTGCCGACACCATCGACCTGGGTTCGAGCTCGGCGAATAACGTTGTGGTCGGCGACAAGGGTGGTATCACCACTGCGGGCACCAACTACAACATCGCGTTCCTGGTCGACACCTCAGGCAGTATCGGCTCCTCGGCCATGAAGTCGATCAAGGACCAGCTCTCGGGCATCTTCGATACCTTGATTGCCAATGCCGGCAATAAAGACTCGGGCGTGGTGAAAGTGCTGCTGGTCGACTTCGACACCCGTGTCGAGTCGCAGGTCTCGGTCAACCTGGCCGACAAGACGGCTGCCAAGGCTGCGTTGCAGGCTGTGTTGAACCAGATGGTGTCCAATTCCAGCGACATGACCAACTACCAGGACGCGTTCAAAGCGGCCTCCGATTGGTTCAAGAGCAGCGACGCGACCAGCAACACCGGCGCGAAAAACCTCACGTACTTCATCACCGACGGTTCGCCGAACGTGTACACCGACGTGCAGGGCAACCCGAACCTGGGCACGACCAGCTTCTGGGGTTCGACCGTCTACTTTGACAGCGTTGTGAATAACTCCAATTACGTCCTGGGCCAGAGCAACGCGCTCTATACGACGATCAATGGCAGGTCGCAGATGATCGTCGACGGTAGCGGTAACGTTTACTCCTACGACAGCCGTGGCAGCCGCTACTTCGAGGGCACGGTCGTGGCCAACAGCAATGGCGGCTTCGACGTTGCGTCGGTCTACCAGAGCTCCAGCACCGCACTGGCGAACGCCAAGACCGCCTACAACGACTTGGTCAACGCGGTCTCCGGCAAAGTAGTGGTCGAGGCGATCGGCCTGGGTTCGGACATCGATAGCACCGTGCTCAAGCAGTTCGATACCGACAAAGTGGTTGCCAACATTGATACCGCGAAGCTGGCGGATGCCATCACCGGCCACACCGCCGATGCGGGTTCCGACAGCATTTCCGGTGGTTCGGGCAACGACATCCTGTTCGGCGACCTGATCAGCTACAAAGGCCAGGAAGGCAGTGCGGCACTCAAGGCGTTCGCCGCCGAGAAGCTGTCCACTACCGTCGACCAGATCGATGACCGCACCTTGCACCAGTACATCACTGAGCACGTGCAGGACGTGGGGGCGTTGGCCAACGCGTCGAACATCTACAACACCAATGATGGCAACGACAGCCTGATCGGTAATGCCGGCAACGACATCCTGTTCGGCCAGGGCGGCAACGACACCTTGAATGGCGGCGCAGGCAACGACATCCTGGTCGGCGGCAAGGGTAACGACATCCTCACCGGCGGCGCGGGTGCCGATACCTTCGTCTGGCTCAAAGGCGACACCAACACCAACGGCGGCTTTGATCAGATCAAGGACTTCAAGCACAGCGAAGGCGACAAGCTGGACCTGTCCGACTTGCTGCAAGGCAACAACGACACCAACTTGGCGAACTACCTGAAGTTGACCACCGACTCGGCGGGCAACTCGACGCTGAGCGTGAGCAGCACCGGTTCGTTCACCGCCAGCGGCGGCACGGCCGATGTGACGATCAAGGTCGATGGCGCGAACTGGGGCAGTGGCAGCACCGCGATCAACAACCTGATCGCCGGTGGCGACCTGACCGTCAAGCACCACGACTGATCACCACGGGGGCGTCAATCTTTCGGGATTGGCGCCCCCTTGGCATCGGCTGCGGGAAAAAGTGTGTAATCTCTGTGGGCGTCGTACGCGGCGCCTGCAGGGATTTTTTATTGGGAGAACGCTGATGTTCTACGTGCAACGCGATCAAAACAACGCTTTGGTGCGCGTCGAGGCGCAGGCCTACGCGGAAGCCACCGAGACGCTACCGGCGGATCACCATGAGATCCAGGCGTGGTTTGCCGGGGACGAGATCGAAAACAGCCTCAAGCAGCTCAAGAGCAGTGACCTTGAGATGATTCGAGTGCTGGATGACTTGATTCAGGTGCTGACGTCCAAAGGCGTGATTCGCATCACTGACTTGCCACCGGCGGCACAGGCCAAGTTCCTGGAACGGACCCAGGCACGGGCGGCGCTGGGCGGTTTGAGCGAGCTGATCAATGATGATGAAACCGGTTTGATCTGAACCGGGCACACCTCCTTCACGGTATCAGCGTCAAGGAGGCATGAGGCTTCAACGTTTTACTTCCAGGGCGCCGGTTCACCGACCAGTTGGCCTTGCACCCCTTCCACGCCCATCTCGCGGATCACCCGCAATTCACCCTCGGTTTCCACGCGCTCGGCAATCAACGGCAAATCAATGCTGTGGGCGGCCCGCTGGATCGCTTCGATAAAGATCCGTTTGTGGTTCTCCTGATCAATGGCGCGGATGTAGCTGCCGTCGATTTTCAGGTAGGCCAGGCCCAGGTGCGCCAGGTTGCCGATCATGCTGAAGCGCCCGCCGAAACGCTGCAGGCCAAGGCTGTAGCCGAGGTTGCGCATGCGCCGGATCATCAACTCCAGCTGGGTTTGCTCGGGCACTTGTTCTTCGCCGATCTCCAGGATCAGGCGCGGCCCCAGGGTCGGGTGCTGGGCCAGGCGTTCGAAGATGCGTTCCAGGGCCTGCGGGTCGTTCAGGGTTGCGGCCGAGAGGTTCAGGGCCACCGACTGGTTGTGCTGGGCCAGTTGCTTGATCACCAGGTCGAGCATCACTTGGTCCAGGCGCGCGGTCCAGCCAAAGCGCTCCAGCCACGGCAGGAAGTGGCCGGCGGCGATGGTCTGGTCCTGGTTGTCCAGCAAACGCGACAACACCTTGTAGTGCAGCACCCGCTGGGTATCGGCGCTGCTCACCACTGGCTGGAAGAACAGGCGGAAACGTCCTTGCTTGAGGGCATCGTCAAGCAGGGTATGCCAGCTGTGCGGGTCATCGCTGACGGTGCCGGCGGTGTGGTGTTCGAGGCAGACCCAGCTCTGGCCGCTGTTGGCTTCGGCTTGAGTGAGGGCCTGGTCGGCCAGCATCAACAGGTCGGCCGAGGCGTCGCCGGCGTTGTAGGGGGCCAGGCCGATGTAGGCCACGGTCTGCATGTCGGTAGCGCCGGTTTCGTGCAGGCTTTGCAGGGTGGTTTCCAGTTCCTGGGCCAGTTGCAGGGCTTCGTCACGCACCAGGCCCGGTGCGAGTACCGCGAACTCACCGCCACGGCTGCGGGTGATCAGGTTGTGGGTCTCCGGGTACTTGGCGCAGGTGCGCACCAGTAGCTGGCTGACGGCTTGCAGCAGTTGGTCGGTGCGTTGCCCGCCGAAGCGCTGGTTGAGGCCGGCGAGGTCGTTGACCCGCAGGATCAGCAGGTAGCCCGAGCTGTGCTCCTCCAGGTTGCTGACCCGGGAGTTGAGTTGCATCTCGAAATAGCGTCGGTTGGCCAGCCCGGTCAGGCTGTCCTGGTAGGACTCCACCCGCAGCTTCTCGCTGCGCTCGGTCTGTTCGTGGAACAGTGCCTTGAGCTTCTCCACCATCTGGTTCATCGCCTGCACCACACGGCGCAGTTCCGGGGTGCGCGGCAGGTCGGGCAGGCTGAGGAACTCGCGGCGGGCGATGGCGTGGGATTGTTCGACCATGTAGTCCAACGGCTTGAGTTGGCGACGCAGCAGCAATGCGCCGAGGATCGCGCTCGCCGCACCACAGAGCAGCAGCCAACCCAGGCTGCCCAAGGCGCTCTGCCACAGTTTGGCGAGGGCGAACATCGGGTGGCTGACCACCTCCACGCGCGCCGCCTGCTGCCAGCCGCGGCTGACGATGGCATCACCGCCGGCTGGCGCAAGGCCGATCATCTTCACGAACCAGGCGGGTACACCGCTGGCGTCGGGCTCGGCGGCGCGTTCCACCAGCACCTGGTCGTTGCTCAGGTCGATCACACGGATGCTGGCGTAGTAGCCACTGTCAAAGATCGAGCTGACCATCAGCTCGGTCATCGCCGGGTCATCGATGTTTGGCGTCAGCGACAGCGCCAGCGCGGTGGCCGCGTCCTGGGCGTGGGAACGCAACTGGTTGACGTACTGCGAGCGCGAGCTTTCCAGGCTGACCACGAAGCTACCGCTGAAGGCGACCACGAGAAACACACAGATAGCGATCAGCAATTGTTTGAACAGTGACATCGTAGCTCCTGTTAATTATCCGAACTGGCCGGAAACCCTTCGGCGGTCATTTTCTTCAAGACATCCTGCCAACGCGAGAGGCGCTTGGTGTCACCGACTTTTTTGTTGCCCGCAGCACCCGTCAGCCACAGCCCTTCACCGTTGAACGCGTAGACGGGCAACAAGTCCGTACGCTGGCTGGCGGGCAGGATCGGGTCCATCAGGCTGTCCAGTACCAGCGGCATCGCGTTGGGGCTGGCGTAGTAGGTCAGCACCATGTGCGCGCGGTTCTGGCGCAAGGCCTTAACGTAGGTGATCCGCAGCTTTTCCGCCGGTATACCGAGGTTACGCAGGCTGAAGTATTTGGCGATGGCATAGTCTTCACAGTCACCGGCACCTTTCCACAGGGATTGAATGGGCGTCGCCCAGTAATCAATCTCGTGCCACAGGTCGATGTCTTCCTCGTAGTGCAACTGGCGGTTGAAGAACAAGTTGACCACTTTGAGTTGCTCAAGCTCGCCGATCTGCTTTTGCGTCGAGAGTAATTGTTGCCAGGCATCGATGCGTTGACGCCCGGCACCCAATGGGCCGTAAAGCGACTCGGCGCGGCGGCTGATCTGGCTGAAATCCCAATCGGCAAGCAAATTGCCCAGCAGGCCGCCACCCAGCAGCAGGGTGATGGCAAGGCCGTAGAGAAACCGAGGGAATTTAAAGCGTATCGCCACTGCGAATATCCAAGCTTGCAGCATTGAAGGTGCGGCAATGGTGCGGTGCTGGCGGGTAAAAAACAATGGCACGGTGGAATCACGGGGCTGAATTTACGCGAACCAGGCGTCAGTAAAGTGACTATTTTCCGCTCATCTGAAAGGCTTGCGCGAATATCATCAAAATAATGACACTTGCCGAGCGCTGTCACAAAATGTCTCAACGAAAGCGCCTACAAAAAGACTGCGGTGAGCCCCTTTGTTTTCTTGCCGATCTCCCACGTCTTTATTCGCGCCGTGAAGGAGCTCCGGCCATGAGCCGCACTGATGATCTGCTTGCCCTGTTCGGCAAGAGCGTGTCCCGCGACCCGAAAGGGCGCAATGCTCGGCTGCACTTTTTCGGCACCGTTCCGTTCGATGATGGCACGCGCGTGAACATGAAAGACGGTTCACGTTTGGGCCCCAACACGCCATATGCTCACGAACAACCCCTGGCCTTTGACGAAACCGCACCGCGCCCGAACGTGGTCGCTGTGGTGTCCGTCAACGGTGGCGTCGGCCGCAGTACCCTGGTCACGGCCCTGAGCAGCGGCCTGCAGCGTTTGGGGGAGTCGGTGGTGGCACTCGACCTCGACCCGCAGAACGCCTTGCGCCAGCACTTCGGTGTGGATCATGAATTGCCCGGCATCGGCCGCACCAGCCTGGTCAACGGACCCTGGCAGAACGTGCTGCACACCGGGTTCGCCGGTTGCGAGGTGATGCCCTTTGGCGACACCGACCCCCAGCAGCAGGACAACCTGCAGCACTGGCTCACACGTGAACCCAAGTGGCTGGCGCAGCGCCTGTCGGTGCTGGGCTTGAGCGAGCGCCACACGGTGATCGTCGATACCCCGGCCGGCAATAATGTGTACCTGCATCAAGCGTTGAACGTGGCCGACATTGTGCTGGTGGTGGTCCAGCCGGACGCCGCGTGCCTGGGCACTTTGGATCAGATGGATGCGTTGCTGGCGCCCTATCTGGCGCGCAATTTCCCGCCGCGTTGTCACTTTGTGATCAACCAGTTGGACGAGCATTCGGCGTTCAGCCTGGACATGCTCGAAGCCTTCAAGCTGCGTCTGGGTGACAGCCTGTTGGAGGTCGTGCACCGCGATCCGTCCATCAGCGAAGCCCTGGCCTTTGGTTCGGACCCGCTGGATAACCTGGGCCAGAGCCTGGCGAGCGACGATCTCAACGAACTCTGTCAGTTGCTGATCCGCCCGAAAACCACGCCCTGAACCGCTTGTTAGACCCATGACGCCAGATGCTTATGCACAATCGGTAGGTTGCGGTCGGGGGTAAACAGCGATTTTGTGGAGCTGTTCTCAACACGCCGCAACTGCCTGTTTTGCGTGCTTTTTATTCTGTGCACAAAAAATGACCAGCGTGGCTTTTTGCCTTCAGCGTAGGCCGCGACAGGCGCTGAAAAGAATTCATCAACAGAGTTATCCACAGGCTGGGCTGCGACAATTTTGCCCTTTAATCGCGCTCGGCAAGCACCATCAAGTTGCGCGGCGTCAGTGCCGGTTCGCAGAAACTGCCTACTTCAACCCGGTAGCGGTTTTCGCTGAGAAACAGTGCCCGATCCAGCACCAGCCACAGCTCCAGCGGGCGCCGAAACAGACCACGCAATAATTCCAGGTTCCTGACCTCGGCCAGGCGTTGCCAGCCGTGGGCTTCCAGTGCCGCCCAATCCTGTGCGCCTGTGGATAACCCTTTGAGGGTCGCCAGCTCCCGGCAGTAGTCGGCGAAGGGTTTGTCCAGCCAGGCGCTGGGCAATGACGGCGTGGGCAGGTAGTCGTCGCAGCCGCGCAGTTCACGTTGCAGTCGGTCGAAGCCCAGGCGCCGCGCCATGGAGCTGTCGCGCTGGCGGCGCACGCGGGCGCCGGCGGTCACGGTTTCGCTGAGGGGCAGGCCAAGGTCATCGATCGACAGCTGCAACGCCGAAGCGCGGCCCGGGCCCGACAGGGCTTGATAGCGGTCTGCGCTGATGCGGTTGTAGCAGCATGGCGCCAGTGCCAGTTGCTTGCAGCCAGCCGCGCTGGCGGCTTGCAGCAAGCGTACGTGCAGGTCGCCGCAAGCGTGCAGGGCGACGGGGGTGTGTACGGCGCTGAGCGGCACGTCGGCCATCACGTCTTGCAGGCGATGGGTCACGGGCAAGCCGTGGTGATCGCTCAAGGCTTGGCCGGCGGCGATCAAGGCCGGGTCATATTCCAGGCAGGTCAATTGTTGCCCGGTGTGCAGCAGGCGGCGGCCGAGGTGGCCCTTGCCGGCGCACCAGTCCAGCCAGTGCGTTGGCGTTGCCGCAAATGACAGGGCCGCACCGAAGGCTTCGATCTGTTGCCACTTGCGCCCGGGCACATCGA
This sequence comes from Pseudomonas sp. GL_117, assembly GCF_057835125.1. Classification (NCBI taxonomy): domain Bacteria; kingdom Pseudomonadati; phylum Pseudomonadota; class Gammaproteobacteria; order Pseudomonadales; family Pseudomonadaceae; genus Pseudomonas; species Pseudomonas sp. GL_117. The sequence continues at coordinate 354,688 of NZ_CM174418.1, forward strand.
CATTCAGGCGCGGGCGAGCCGGTTCAAGGGGCACCTTCGGCAAGTTATCCACAGCGCTGAGCGCGAGAGCCTGGGCGGCAAGCTGTGGAAAAGGGGCCGGGGCGGGCAGGTCGTGGGGCTGGTTGTGGGCGGTTTCGGCGTCAGCCAGCGAACGTTGGCGCAGCCACTGGGAGAGCGCGGGGTGTTCGGCTTCCCAGGGTAATTGCCGGTGGGTGAAGGGCCGTGGTCGCCACAGCCCTTGGTGTTCGATCAGGAATGCATCGAGCGCCGCGAAGCGCGCTTCAACGTCCTTGGCACGCATCGACGCGCAGCCAGCGTTCCAGCAGTTTGAAGCCGCGCACCAGGATATAGGCCATCAACAGGTAGAACAGCCCGGCGGCGAAAAAGATCTCTACCGGCAAGTAGGTGCGGGCGATGATCGTGCGCGCCATGCCGGTCAGTTCCAGCAAGGTCACGGTACTGGCCAGGGCGCTGGCCTTGAGCATCAGGATTACTTCGTTGCTGTAAGCCGGCAGGCCGATGCGCGAGGCGCGCGGCAGGATGATGTAGAACAGCGTCTTGGGCTTGGACATGCCCAGGGCGCGTGCCGCTTCGATCTCGCCCGGCGGGATCGCCTGGATCGCACCGCGCAGGATCTCGGCGATATAGGCGGCGGTGTGCAGGGTCATGGTGGCCGTGGCACACCAGAACGGATCGCGCAGGTAGGGCCACATGAAGCTCTCGCGTACCGCATCGAACTGCGCCAGGCCGTAGTAGACCAGGAACAGCTGTACCAGAAGCGGCGTGCCACGGAAGAAGAAAATGTAGGCGTAGGGCAGGGCGCTGACGTACCAGCGTCGCGAGGAACGGGCGATGCCCAGCGGGATCGCCAGCAGCAGGCCGGCGATCACGGCGATGGCCACCAGTTCCAGGGTCAGGATTGCGCCCTGGGCCAGTTTGGGCAGCCATTTGATGATCACGGCCCAGTTCAGGCCCAGGTCGAAATGCGCCAGCCAGCTGTAGTCGCCGCTCATTGGGTGCTCCTTGCAAAGCCGCGGGCGGCGCGTTTTTCCAGGAAGTGCATACCGGTCATCGCCAGTACGGTCAGGCCCAGGTACATGAAGGCCGCGACCATGAAGAAGGTGAATGGCTGCTTGGTCACGGTCACGCCGATCTGCGCGTGGCGCATGATTTCTTCAAGGCCGATCACCGAGACCAGCGCGGTGTCCTTCATCAGGATCATGAACAGGTTGCCCAGCCCCGGCAGGGCGATGCGCCACATCTGCGGCATGATCAGGCGGGTGAAAATCCGGAACTTCGACAGCCCCAACGCCACGCCGGCTTCGCGGTGGCCCTTGGGAATGGCGAGGATCGCGCCGCGGAACACTTCGGTGGCGTAGGCGCCAAAGCACAGGCCCAGGGCGATCACCCCGGCGGCAAAGGCGCTGAGGGACAGATCGGGGTTGCCGAAGAACTCGCCGAGGGCACGCATCAGGTTGACCGTGCCGAAATAGATCAGCAGCACCCACAACAGTTCGGGAATGCCGCGAACGATGGTCGAGTAAGCGCCGCCAAGCCATTGCAGCGGCTTGTACGGGGACGTCTTGGCCAAGGCGCCGGCGAGGCCGAGCACCAGCCCCAGGCACAGGGCGGTGAGCGCCAGCTTGACGGTCATCAGCGCGCCGGCGGCAAGCGCGGGGCCGAATCCGTAGAGATCGAAATTCATGGTGTTTTCATATCGCAAGGCATTGCTAAAAGCCGACGCGCTCAGGTGAGCGCGTCGGGCATACCGTTCAGATCATTCGATGCTGAAAGGGAAGTACTTGTCGTTGATCTTCTTGTAGCTGCCGTCGGCCTTGATCTCTGCCAGGGCTTTGTTCAGGCGCTCGCGCAGTGGGTCGCCCTTGCGGACGGCGATGCCGATCTTGTCGCTTTCCACAACCGGGTCGCCTTTGAACTCATAGGCGGAACCGTCTTTGCTCTTGAGCCATTCGTACTGCACGTACTTGTCGGCGAGGATGCCGTCGAGGCGGCCCGAGATCAGGTCGAGGTAGGCGTTTTCCTGGGTGTCGTAGAGCTTGGAGGTGGTGTCCGGCAGCTCGTCTTCCAGGTACGTACCGGCCAGGGTCGCGCGTTGTGCACCGATGATCTTGCCTTTGAGGTAACCGGCGTCGGTCTTGAAGTCTTTGGTGGCTTTCGGCGCGATGAACTGCAGCTTGTTGGAGTAGTACGGGTCGGTGAAGTCGACGGCCTGCTTGCGCTCATCGGTGATGGACAGCGAGGACACCAGGAAGTCGAACTTCTTGGCGTTCAGGGCCGGGATGATGCCGTCCCAGTCGGACACGTACACTTCACACTTCTCGACTTTCATCTTGGCGCACAGGGCGTCGCCGATGTCTTTGTCGAAGCCGACGACGTTGCCGCTGGCGTCTTTATTGTTGAAGGGCGGGTAGGCCGCTTCGATCCCCATCTTCAAGGTTTCTGCCATGGCCGTGGCGCTGAACGCCATCGAGACGGCGGCGGCCAGAAGGAATTTTTTATAGTTCTGCATGCATGTTGCTCCGTTAGCGGTTGCTGGACATGAATTGTTTGCAGCGCGCCGAAAGCGGGTTTTCAAACACCTGCTGTGGCGATCCTTGCTCCTCGACCAGGCCCTGGTGCAGGAACACCACTTCACTGGACACCTGGCGGGCGAAGCCCATTTCATGGGTGACCAGCAGCATGGTGCGGCCTTCCTCGGCCAGCGCGCGGATCACATTAAGTACTTCCTGGACCATTTCCGGGTCAAGGGCGGATGTGGGCTCGTCGAACAGGATGACTTTAGGCTGCATCGCCAGGGTGCGCGCGATGGCCGCCCGTTGTTGCTGGCCGCCGGACAGTTGCGCGGGGTAGGCGTGGCGTTTGTCGGCGATGCCGACCTTGGCCAGCAGCGCTTCGGCCACTTCGATGGCTTCGGCTTTGCTCTGGCCGAGCACACGGCGAGGGGCCTCGATGATGTTGTCGAGGATGCTCATGTGCGGCCACAGGTTAAAGTTTTGAAACACAAAACCGATTTCGCTGCGCAGGCGGTTGATCTGCTTGCCGTCGGCGGCCATCAGCTCGCCGTTTTTTGCGGCCTTGAGCTTGAGCTCTTCGCCGGCCACCAGGATCTGGCCCTGGTGCGGGTTTTCCAGCAGGTTGATGCAGCGCAGGAAGGTGGACTTGCCGGAACCGGAGGAACCCAGGATCGAGATCACGTCGCCGTCGCGAGCGGTCAGCGAGATACCTTTGAGTACCTCCAGCTCACCATAGCGTTTATGCAAGTTGCGGATTTCAAGCGCGGGCGTGGCCTCGGCCATGTGCGGTCCTCATTGTGTTCGTTGCGTGCTTGCTGTTGGGCCGCCTTCCTGGCGAGGCGCCAAGCTAGCATAGCGTCTGGATGGCAGCCAACAACGCTGCGGACGGTTGACGGGCTGTGTGCGGCAGGGTGTCGCATCGGCACAGCGGCGTGTCGCGCCATCTACAACCGAACAGCCGTTTGAACCGGAAAACCCGCAGGCTTCGCGTAAAAAAGGGCGCGATGGTGCCAGCTTTGGCCGGGTGTTGGAAGGGTCAATCGGGCAAACGGTGCTTATCAGCCCTGTTATGGAGCGTCACGTACTTTTTGTGTGTGTTTTTGGTGCGCGCGTTCGTTTAAAAGTGAGTCGCACGGTAACGCTATAGCGGAATCTCAGTGTTCTCAATGAGTTGCGACGGCTGTTGAATTGTCCTACAGCCCGCGTCAATTGCGGGTTTGTAACATTTTGGCGCAAATATTGCGTAAAAAATAAAGAACGCCCTGTTGGTTTCTTTTCACGAGAAAGAGCACAGGCCGGGCGAACCGTTTTCGCAATTCCTCGCAAAGGTGTGTCAATGAGTAGTACGCAAAGCTCCAATGACCTCGAACAGGGGCTCAAACCGCGTCACGTCACCATGCTGTCGATTGCCGGCGTTATTGGTGCCGGTTTGTTTGTTGGCTCCGGCCACGCGATTGCTGCCGCCGGCCCTGCTGTGCTGCTGGCTTATGCCGCCGCCGGTACGCTGGTGGTATTGGTGATGCGCATGCTGGCCGAAATGGCCGTGGCGTCGCCGGACACCGGTTCGTTCTCGACTTACGCCGACCGCGCCATCGGCCACTGGGCCGGTTTCACCATCGGTTGGCTGTACTGGTGGTTCTGGGTGCTGGTGATTCCACTGGAAGCCAACGCCGCCGCGACCATCCTGCATGCCTGGTTCCCGGACATTGCGATCTGGGCCTTTACCTTGGTCATCACCTTGCTGCTGACGGCGACCAACCTGTTCAGCGTGAAGAACTACGGCGAGTTCGAGTTCTGGTTTGCGCTGATCAAAGTGGTCGCGATCGTGGGCTTCGTGATCCTCGGCCTGGCGGCAATTTTTGGCTTCCTGCCGACCAGTCAGGTCAGCGGTGTTTCGCACCTGTTCGACACCCAAGGCTTCATGCCTAACGGCATGGGCGCGGTATTGGCCGCGATCCTGACCACCATGTTCTCCTTCATGGGTACCGAGATCGTTACCATCGCTGCCGCTGAATCGAAGAACCCTGGCCAGCAAATCACCAAGGCCACCAACTCGGTGATCTGGCGGATTGGTTTGTTCTACCTGCTGTCGATCTTCATCGTGGTGTCCCTGGTGCCATGGAACGATCCGACCCTGGCTGCCGTAGGTTCCTACCAGACCGTGCTGGAACGCATGGGCATCCCGAACGCCAAGATGATCGTTGACATCGTGGTCCTGGTTGCCGTGACCAGTTGCCTGAACTCGGCCCTGTATACCGCGTCGCGCATGCTGTTCTCCCTGGGCCGTCGCGGTGATGCACCGGCCGTGGCCAAGCGCACCAACAGCAGCGGCACGCCATACTGGGCGGTAATGCTGTCTACCGGCGCTGCGTTCCTGGCGGTGTTTGCCAACTATGTCGCTCCGGCGGCGGTGTTCGAATTCCTGCTGGCCAGCTCCGGCGCGATCGCGCTGCTGGTGTACCTGGTGATCGCGGTGTCGCAATTGCGCATGCGCCAGAAGCGTACGGCGGCGGGTGAGAAGATTGTCTTCAAGATGTGGCTGTTCCCGGGCCTGACCTACGCGGTGATGGTGTTCATCGTCGGTACGTTGACCATCATGCTGTTCCAGGAAGCGCACCGGGTCGAGATCATTGCGACTGGCGTGTTGAGCTTGCTGGTGGTGGCGGCGGGGTTGATGGTATCGAGCCGTCGCAAGGAGCAGAAAGTGGGTGCTGCGGTACTCAATTGATGTGATCGAGTGCGGCGCTTGATTGCGCCGCAGTTCAAATGTGGGAGCGGGCTTGCCCGCTCCCACATTTGGTTTTACGTCAGTCTGCTGAGTTGGCCAGTGCCTGGGAGGCCGCCACGTAATCCGCCTGGAACTGTGGCGATTCGATCCACGCCAACGCAGCCGCTTCATCATCGCTATCTGTGGCCCATTGGCGATATTCGATCAGTGCCGCGAGGATAAAGTCGGTGGCTTCTTCTTCGCCTTCCTGTTCCAGCACGACCGCCAGCAGCGGGTGCGATAGGAACGCGGCGCACAATGCCTGCTGGTTGATCTCGCTGGCGGTGCGCATTTCTACGAACAACTCGGTCAAGTCCACCGATTCAAGGTCAATGCGACTGTCATCGCCGGCAAAGGCGTCCGGTTTGCTCGCGCCGGCGCGCTGGGAGCGGTTTTGCTTGGCCTTGGCCTTTGCTCGTTGGGCGCGTTTTTGCTGCTTGTTTGGCGAGGGCATGGGTGTAGCGTCCTAGGGTTCAGAGTGGGCTATTGAAGCGCAGGTTGTGGGAAATCCCAAGGGTATCCGTCGCCAATTGGCCGTTTTGCAGCCAGGCCAATGCAATCGGCCACAGGCGGTCCTGATACTCGCTGCGGAAAAAAGCGAAATGCCCGACCCTCTTCTCACCGATGTCTTCAGGCGCAAGCCGTAGGTGGGTGCGTTCGCTGTTGTCGAAGTAACCCAGTAACCGCTCGATGGCTGCTACGGTCCCAAATGGGTCATCGGTGATGCTGATGGCCAGTATCTGCGCTTGTACCTGGCTGAAGGGCAGTTCACGCAAGCCCCGCCCGCTGGGGCGTGTTTCATAGTTGGGTGTCGGGGTGCTCCAGTCGCGTACCACGCCCGCCGGCGTGTCCTCCATCCAGCCCAGGCGCTTGCCGGGGAAATATCCGCACAGCGCGGTCATCAGCGGCATTGCTACATGCCATTTGGCAAACATCTGCCAGCGCTGGCTCGTGGCGTAGTCGCGCCAGTACGCGAACTGCGCGCCGACCGTGACGATCCGCCGGATCACTGCGCCTGACGCTCCCAGCCCGGCCGCACAGCCGCCGAAGCTGTGGCCGACGACATCGATCGGCTGGCCTGGAAACTCCCGTTGCGCGCGCTGCAAGATCGCTTCGAAATCCAGCACGCCCCAGTCCGACCACGAGGCTTTGAAGCCCTTTAGCGAGCCGTGGCGGGATTCGCCGATGCCACGGTAGTCGTAGGTGATGACGTCGAGGCCGTTGGCAAACAGGTAGTCGGCGAAACGCGAGTAATAGCGGCAGCGCAGGGATGTGGCGGCGTTGATGATGACGACAGGGCGGTCGAAGTCGGTGCGCAGGTGGCGCCAGGTGAAGCCGCCGATGAGGTGGTTGTCGGCAGCGGGTTCATTGAAGGGCGTGCTTTGCCCTGGGTTGCGTGTTGCGAGTGGTATTCGCGAAGAGGCGTCATTCAAGTTCATTGGTTTTCTGCCTATGTCGGTTTTTATTTTTTTAGTAACAGTTGGCCGGTTTGCCAGTACGTGTGTGCCATTCGGCGGCCCCACTAATCTCGGCGCTCACTGATAGAGCCATATATACGAGAGGAACGACACCCGATCATGGACCGATTAGACTGGCAGGCACCCACTTTGGAGGTCTCTATGAGCATCCCACTTTCTCCCATCGTTTCAGAGTTTGAAACAGAAGAGCAGGCTGCCAGCTACGACCGTTTTGCCAATAGATCCATAGGCTTGTTGCCTTTGCGATCAGCCAGGGCGCTTTCATGACCCGCGACACCCTCGAACACAATCAGATCCCCCTCTACTTCATCACGGTCCTCCTGGCAGCCACCTTCGGCCTGCTCGCGCCCTCATCGGCCAATGGCCTGGGCGCACTGGTCACGCCCGCTATTGCCGTGCTGATGTACGCGATGTTCTTGCAGATCCCGTTTCTGGAGTTGCGCCACGGCTGGGGCAACAAGCGCTTCCTGTCGGCTTTGCTGCTGGTCAATTTCATCCTGGTGCCGTTGCTGGTGTGGGCATTGACCCGTGGCTTGGTCGCGCACCCGGCGCTATTGCTGGGTGCGTTGCTGGTGTTGCTGACGCCGTGCATCGATTACGTGGTGGTGTTTACCCATATGGGTAAGGGCGACTCGCGGCTGATGCTGGCGGCGACGCCGGTGTTGCTGCTGGTGCAGTTGGCGCTGTTGCCGGTGTACCTGGGGTTGATGCTGGGGCCGCAGCCTGGGGTGGTGGTCGAGGCGGGGCCTTTTGTCGAGGCGTTCCTGATGTTGATTGTGGTGCCGATGGTGTTGGCGGTGGGCACCACGGCGCTGGCGCGCAGCTCGACCGTTATCAGCGCGTGGAACAACGCCTGGGCCTGGTTGCCGGTGCCGGCCATGGCACTGGTGTTGTTTGTGGTGATCGCCTCGCAGATCACTGCGGTGGTGCGTGATTTCAGCCTGTTGCTGCCGGTGATTCCGGTCTACCTGGGCTTCCTGTTGCTGGCGCCGCTGATGGGCGCTTTGGCGGCGCGTGTCTGTGCGTTGCCGGCGTTGACGGCGCGTGCGGTGACGTTCAGCGCATCGACACGCAACTCGTTGGTGGTGCTGCCCTTGGCGCTGGCCCTGCCCGAGGGTGTACGCGGGTTGGCGGCGACGGCGGTGATCCTGCAAACCCTGATCGAGTTGGTCGGTGAATTGATCTATGTGCGTCTGATCCCGGCGTTGGTATGGCCCGTGCGTCGGTAAATGTGAGTCTGTTCAGGCGCTATTCAGCAGGGTGGCCGGCACCATAAGTCGGCACTCTTTACCTGACAGGTCAACCGATGGATCACCACAACCGTTTTCGCCTGGAGTCCCTGGGCATTTTCTTGCTCGCCTCTCTGCTGTTTACCCTGGGGATCTGGGATCAGCAGCCTCAGGGTTTTGACGGGCGTTGGGCGTTGTTCCTGCAGGAAATGTTTCGCCACGGCGCGAGTTTTTTCCCGACCACCTACGGTCAGCCCTACGCGGACTATCCCGGCACCGCGACCTTCTTCAGTTTTGTGTTTGCCCGGCTGTTTGGTGCGCCCAACCACCTGGCAAATATCCTGCCCACCGCCCTCGCGTCTGCCGGCACCGTTGCCCTGATCTATCGCCTGCTGGTGCCGTCGAGCCGGCAATGGGCGCTGCTCACGGTGCTGCTGACGTTGCTCACTGCGCAGTTGCTCGATAAGTCGCGTTCGGTGTGCCTGGATCAGATGGTGTCGCTACTCTGTGTCGGCAGTTTCTACCTGTTGCACACGGGGGAGCGCTTGGGATCGCGCTGGCGCCAACTCGCCGTGTTCCCGTTGTTCGTCCTCGGCTTTGCGATTCGAGGGCCGCTGGGGTTGATCGAAGTCTGTGGCGTGGTGTGCGTGTACTGGGCGTTGAGCCGCCCCGGGCAGCGGGTCAGGCAGGTGCTGATCCATGGTGTGGTTGGCGTGCTGCTGTTGGCGGCGTGCTGGTGGCTGTTGGTGAAGCTGGCGCGGATCAGCGGTGGCGATGCCTTTGCCGACGAAGTGTTCAAGATGCAGGTCGGCGGGCGCCTCGATGAAAGTGGCGAGCCGTTCTACTTCTACTTCCAGTTGAGTGTGTACCGCTACTTCCCGGTGGTGCCGCTGGCGCTGGCAACGTTGATCGCGCTGCGCCATCGCTGGTCTGAACGGTTTGTGAATGACGACGTGCAGATGGTGGTGCGCCTGGGCGCCTGCGGCTTGATGATCCTGCTCGGGCTATCGGTGCCGCACTTCAAGCGCGCTTATTACATCCTGCCCATGGTGCCGATGTTTGCCGCTGTCGCCGCCTATGGGCTGCTCCAGGCGCAAGGCTGGCTCGTTGGCGTGCGCAGGTGTTACGAATGGCTTGTCGTGGCGCTACCGGCGTTGTGCGTGGTTGTAGTCTTTGTCTGTCGGCATGGGTGGCAGAAGCACGGTTATTGGCCGGACGTTTCGTTGCCGCTGTTGATCGGCGCGCTGCTGGTCCTGCAAGTGGCGGCAGTGATCGCCTGGCGTCGTCTGGTGGGGCTCAGTGCGATCGCATTGGCGGCGCAATGGCTGTTGCTGGTGGCCGTGATCGGTCCGGCCAAGGATCTGCAATTCGACACCCGCACCTTTGTTGGCGAGGTGGAAGCGCTACGAATGAAGCAGCCGGGGCCGTTGGTGTTTGTCAATCTCGGCCGGGATACCTGGGCGGTGCGCTACATGATGAACCTGGATCATGATGAGCAGCCGTTGTTTGTCGCGGGGAGCGAGGTCGAGCGGTTGGCTGCATTGCCAAAGCCGGCATGGGTGATCGTGGCACGTAAGGAAACCAAGCTGCTGGCGGGAACGCCGCTGGAACATCAGGCGCCGGTGTACAGCGGGCGGTTGAATGACAATCCGTTGATGGTGTTTTTGCTTGAGTGATTGAGATGACGGGCTTCGGGGCGACAGAGGTTGCTCCGACGCAGCTCAATAAATCCCGGGCAACAAAAAACCCGCACTAGGCGGGTTTCTTGTGTGTTTCAGATGATGTTCGCACCACCTAAAACTAATTAGTGGTGCCCAGAGACGGAATCGAACCGCCGACACGGGGATTTTCAATCCCCTGCTCTACCGACTGAGCTATCTGGGCAACGGGGCGCATTAAACGGGTTTTTCAGGGGGTCGTCAAGCAAGTTTTCAAAAAATATTTAATTATTACCGTCGCTTACGTGCCGACCCCGGTTTTTGATCAATTATTGAGCAGGTGGCACGTAGCCGTCGGCCTTGGCGTAATCCTCGCCGGAAAAGAACTTGTCCATCTCGCCTGCCAGGTACTTGCGGTCTTCGGCGTTCATCATGTTCAGGCGTTTTTCGTTGATCAGCAGGGTCTGGTGTTTCAACCAGTCGCCCCAGGCGTTGGCAGAGACATGCTCGTAAATGTCCTGGCCCTTGGCGCCTGGGTACGGAGGGCGTTCCAGGCCTGGCAGTTCTTCTTTGTACTTGCGGCACATTACGGTGCGGGTCATGACGACACTCCTGCATTCAAAACATCGGCCGCGCGCTTCAGCAGTTTCTTGACCGGGGCGGCAAGGCCCAGGCGCGGCGGGGTGGCGAGGTTATACCAGAGCCAGTCGGCCTCGGCCACGTGATGGGCGGATTCCTCGACCCGCACCAGCCAGGGTTCGATGGCCAGCTGGAAATGGCTGAAGGTGTGGACCAGCCCCGGCAGTTCCTGTTGCTTGCCCAGTTCGAGCGCGTGCTGGTGGGCGAGGTGTTCCAGGTCTTGCAGGTCGTCCAGTTCCGGCAAGCTCCACAGCCCACCCCAGAGCCCCGTCGATGGGCGGCGGTAGAGCAGGATCGCGCCCTCGGCGTTCGCCAGCATCGGCATCAGCGTGCGCTTTTGCGGGATGGTCTTGCGCGGCTTGGGGATCGGGTAGCGGGTCTCCAGGCCGAGCATGTGGGCTTCGCAGCCTTTTTCCAGCGGGCACAGCAGGCAGCTGGGTTTGCTGCGGGTGCAGAGGGTGGCGCCCATGTCCATCATCGCCTGGGTGTAGGCGTTGACGCGATCATGGGGGGTGAAACGCTCTGCCGTGGCCCACAGCTGCTTGGCGACCTTGGGTTCGCCCGGGTAGCCCTCTTGCGCGGTAAAGCGTGCCAGCACGCGCTTGACGTTGCCGTCGAGGATCGGTGCGCGCAGGCCCATGCTCAGGCTCGCGATTGCGCCGGCGGTAGACAGGCCGATGCCCGGCAGCTCAGTGAGTTTTTCCACGTCCCGGGGAAACTCGCCGCCATAGTCGGCCACCACAATCTTTGCGGTCTTTTGCAGGTTGCGTGCGCGGGTGTAGTAGCCCAGGCCGGTCCACAAATGCAGCACCTCGTCTTCCGGTGCGGCGGCCAGGGCTTCGACCGTCGGCAGCGAGGCCATGAAACGGTCGAAATAATTCAGCACGGTGCTGACCTGGGTCTGTTGCAGCATGATCTCCGAGACCCACACCCGATAAGGCGTGATGCCCTGTTGCCAGGGCAGGTCGTGGCGACCGTGGCGGTCGTACCAATCCAGCACCGCCGTTGAAAACTGCTCGTTTCTCATCGTTTGAACAGACCTTTGAGCGCGTCTTTGAGCTGCGGGTTGACCTTGTCGAGCTTCTCTTCAAGTTTGTCGCTGAGCTTGTTGCCGGCGGCCTTGATAGCGACCTGGCCGAGGCCGTCCTTGTCCAGGCGGCAAGCCTTGGCGCCGAGTTCCAGCGGGCCACGGCAGCGCAGCGGCACTTCGATCCCCTGGAAGTTGGCGCCCACCTGGCAGGCCGGGTCCGGCACTTCGCGCTGGTCGCCTTCGACGAGGATGCCCACGCGGTAGTCCATGCCCAGCACGCGCAGGTCGATGTCACCGTTGCCGTTGACCGTCAGGCCCGGGATGCGCACTTTCAGGTCCGGGTTGCTGGCGACGCCGTTGCGCAAGGTCAGGTTGCCACGCAGTTCCTGGAACGGCGTGTCCTTGCCTTGCGGTGCGCTGCTCAGGGTCTTGCGGTTGAGCAGGGCGATGCCGGTGCATAGCTGTTGTTCGAGGTTGGCGTTGAGCAGCACGCCGTTGTTGATCACAAAGCTGGCGGTGCCGTTGAGGCTGTCGATCAGGGCTTTCTGGCTGTTGCCGCGGCCGCTGAGGTTGCTGTCGAGGGTGACCTGGCCCTTCACCGGCGGCGTTTGTCCCTGGGCTTGCAGGATGCGCTCGACCGGCACTTGCCTGATCTGGCTTTGCAGCGCCAACACGGGAATATCCTGGCGCACGTCAAGGTTGCCGGTTGCCTGGAAAGAGCCGTTGTAGAGGCTGCCGCTCAGGGTGCTGAGCTTGAGTTGACCGTCGATGCCGGAGGCTTTGAGCACCGCGTTCTGGATCGGCAGCTTGCTCAAGGTCAATTGGCCGAAGGCCAGGTCGGCATTCACGTCCAGCGCGCGCAGGCGTGCCACAGGCAGCAGCTTGTCGGTGCTCCAGGCGCCTTTGGTGGGCGCGTCCGGCAGCGGCGTGGTGCCACCGGCGGCCATGGCCCCGGCTTCGCTGTTCTGCACTTCGGCCTGGCGTGCGGCGGTTGCGCCTTTGGCGGCTTCGGACTTGGCCGGCAGGTAATTGTCGACGTTGAACGTATCGCCCTTGAGCTGGACCCGCAGCGATTGCTTGGCGAAGTCTTCCACGGCAATGCGCCCGGTGAAGGTGCTGCCATCGACCTTCAGGTTCAGGTCGTCGAGGACCACGCTGGTGGGCGTACCCGCCAGGCGGCTGACCAGCTCGACCTTGCTCAGGCTGCCCTCGGCCATCGTTGGCAACGGGTTACCCACGCTGTCGAGGAACTTGGCCAGGTCAAATTGGGCGATGGACAGGGCGCCGTTCAGTTGGGCCGTCTTGTCCAGGTCGTTGACCTTCAGCTCGCCCAGGGCGCGCAATTGGTTGGCCGACAGTTTCAAGTTGGTCCATTCGGCGATGTTCGCCGCCAAGTCCACCAAAATCTGCCCTTGGGTGGAGAACGTCACGGTCTTGCCTTGCAGCGGCTCGCCGGTGGCCTCGCCGCTCAGGCGCATGTCTTCGAACTGGTAGCGCTTGAGCGCACGTTGGATGCGCAGGTTGCCATTGAGCTCGGTCTTGACGCGCATCACTGGCTGGTTGCTGCCGAAGAATGCGGTGAGCTTCACCGGAATGCTCGCGCCATCGTGAATCGCACCGGCGCTCAGTTGGATACTTTCAGCACTGAATTGCTTACCGGTCTGCTCGTCGTTGTATTCCACGCGGGCGTTGTTGATGGTCAGGCTGTCGATGTCCAGGCGGATCGGCTGCGGCGGCTTCTCCGGCTTGGCCTCGGGCGCCGGCTCGGCAGGCGCGGGCGCAGTGGCAGGCGCTTCGGTGCTGGCGACCGGTGCGGTCTTGCCGATGTCTTCCCAGTTGCCGTGGCCCTGCTTGTCGCGGTTGAGGCGCAGGTTCAGGCCTTCGACGCGCACATCGCTCATCTGCACTTCGCGGCGCAGCAGCGGCAGCACGCGCACCGACAGGCCGAGCATTTGCAGGTCGGCGAACGGTTGTGTCGGAGTGGTCAGGGTCGCCACGCTGGCTTCGTGCAGCTCAAGGCCGAGCCAGGGGAACAGGCTCCAGCCGATGTCGCCATTGAGCGTCAGCTCGATGTGGGCCTTGTCGCGGGCAATCTGGCGGATCTCGTCTTTATAGTCGTTGGGATCGAAGAGGTGGGTCAGGGCAAAGCCCAGCGCCACAATGATCAGCAACAGCCCGAGAAGTACCAGACCCAGGATTTTGCCGAACGCTTTCATGGGCGAGTCCTTGTATGTCGAGATTAAAATTTAGCCGAAGAGTATACCGCCGGTAACCGTACGTCAGTTCGCCGATCGTTACATTGTATCCACGCCCAGCAAAACGGGATTTTGGCGTCAAATAAAACAGATAACCCGAAAAAGGTGATGTCAGTTTGGTTTTTCTGGCATTCACAGGTGCTAATCTGCGCGGGTTCGTCTGCCTTCTGCGACACAACGTCGCGCATCAAATGGAGCTTGACTCAAAACAACGGCCAACGCTTTGCGTGCAAGGCCGAGGGAGAGAGCGCCTGACGAACACATACTAACAACTGGGGGAAACACCAATGAGCACAAGCACTGCGGCAGCTTTAACTGCCGCACAGCCTGCGTTCCTGTCCAAGGAACGCATCATCGCCAAGCCGGGCTTCAACCGCTGGCTGGTCCCGCCGGCCGCGCTGGCTATCCACCTGTGCATCGGCATGGCCTACGGTTTTTCGGTGTTCTGGCTGCCGTTGTCGAAGGCGCTGGGGATCACCAAGCCATTGGCCTGCGCGCCGGACATGAGCTTTATCGCCCAAGTCTTCTCGTCCCAATGCGACTGGCCCATTTCCATGCTGGGCTGGATCTACACCCTGTTCTTCATTTTCCTGGGCTGCTCGGCAGCGATCTGGGGCGGCTGGCTGGAACATGCCGGGCCTCGCAAGGCCGGTGTCGTATCGGCGCTGTGCTGGTGTGGCGGCCTGCTGATCTCGGCGTTGGGTATCTACACCCACCAGATCTGGCTGATGTGGATCGGTTCCGGCGTGATTGGCGGCATTGGCCTGGGCCTGGGTTACATCTCGCCCGTGTCGACCCTGATCAAGTGGTTCCCGGACAAGCGCGGCATGGCGACCGGCATGGCGATCATGGGCTTCGGCGGCGGCGCGATGGTGGGCGCCCCGTTGGCGGCAGCCTTGATGGGCCACTTCGCCACGCCCGACAGCGTGGGGGTATGGCAGAGCTTCCTGGTGATGGCCGCGATTTATTTCGTGTTCATGATCGGCGGCGCCTTGTCCTACCGCGTACCGCCGACCGGCTGGAAGCCTGAGGGCTGGACCGCGCCGGCGAAAAAAGCCAGCAATGCGATGATCACCCACCGTCACGTGCACGTGAATGTGGCGTGGAAGACCCCGCAATTCCGTCTGGTGTGGCTGGTGCTGTGCCTGAACGTGTCCGCCGGTATCGGTATCCTCGGCATGGCTTCGCCACTGCTGCAGGAAGTGTTCGGCGGCAAATTGCTGGGCGTGGATGTGCCGTTCGGCCAGCTGGATGCGGGTCAACTGGCGTCCATCGCCGCCATCGCGGCGGGCTTCACCGGGCTGTTGAGCTTGTTCAACATCGGTGGCCGGTTCTTCTGGGCGTCGTTCTCCGACTACCTGGGCCGTAAAAATACCTACTTCGTGTTTTTCGCCCTGGGCTTTGCCCTGTACGCGCTGATCCCGAACCTGGGGCACCTGGGCAACGTGGCGCTGTTTGTGGCGGCGTTCTGCATCATCCTGTCGATGTACGGCGGTGGCTTTGCGACGGTTCCGGCTTACCTGGCCGACTTGTTCGGTACGCAGATGGTCGGCGCGATCCACGGTCGCCTGCTGACCGCATGGGCTGCGGCGGGCGTATTGGGCCCGGTGCTGGTGAACTACCTGCGTGAATATCAACTGAGCATCGGCGTTGAACGTGCCGCGGCCTACGACATCACCTTGTATATCCTCGCTGGCCTGCTGGTGCTGGGGTTCGTCTGCAACATGCTGGTCCGCCCGGTGGCGGACAAGTACTTCATGACCGACGCCGAACTGGCGGCCGAGCAGGCGCTGGGGCATGACAAAGGCGCGGACGCCACCACTTCCCTGGAATGGAAAGCGGCGCCCGGCACCGTGCCATTGGCGATTGCCGCGTGGCTGGTGGTCGGTATTCCGTTGGCGTGGGGTGTGTGGGTGACCCTGCAGAAGACGGCGGTACTGTTCCACTAATACCGCAAAAACCCTGTGGGAGCGGGCTCGCCCGCGGCAGCATCACCTCGGTCTGTCTGAGTGACCGAGGTGCCCGCATCGCAGGCAAGCCAGCTCCCACAGTTGTATGCACATGTCTATCCTCGACACTCCATCAGTCTTATCCCCTCCGATGTTTCTGTTTGGCGCCCGCGCCCCTATAATGGCTGCCTTTTTCGCCCAATGATTTTGCGGAGCTGGTGATGGCCGAACGTAAGGCGTCCGTCGAGCGCGACACTCTGGAAACCCAGATCAAAGCCTCGATCAACCTGGATGGCACCGGAAAGGCCCGATTTGATATCGGTGTACCTTTTCTTGAGCACATGCTGGACCAGATCGCCCGTCATGGGCTGATCGACCTGGATATCGTCAGTAAGGGCGACCTGCACATCGACGACCACCACACGGTGGAAGACGTTGGCATCACCCTCGGCCAGGCATTTGCCAAGGCCATCGGCGACAAGAAAGGCATCCGTCGCTACGGCCACGCCTATGTCCCGCTGGACGAAGCGCTGTCGCGTGTGGTCATCGACTTCTCCGGCCGCCCAGGCCTGCAGATGCACGTGCCCTACACCCGCGCCACCGTGGGCGGTTTTGACGTCGACCTGTTCCAGGAATTCTTCCAGGGTTTCGTCAACCACGCACTTGTCAGCCTGCACATCGACAACCTGCGCGGCACCAACACCCACCACCAGATCGAAACCGTGTTCAAGGCTTTCGGCCGCGCCCTGCGCATGGCCGTGGAGCTGGATGATCGCATGGCCGGGCAAATGCCCTCGACCAAGGGCGTCCTGTAATGCAGACGGTCGCGGTTATCGATTACGGCATGGGTAACCTGCACTCGGTGGCCAAGGCCCTCGAACACGTAGGTGCCGGCAAGGTGCTGATCACCAGCGACGCAGACGTGATTCGCGAAGCCGACCGGGTGGTATTCCCCGGCGTTGGCGCGATTCGCGATTGCATGGCCGAGATCCGCCGCCTGGGCTTCGACAGCCTGGTGCGTGAAGTCAGCCAGGACCGTCCGTTCCTCGGCATCTGCGTGGGCATGCAAGCCTTGCTCGATCGCAGTGAAGAGAACGACGGCGTCGACTGCATCGGGCTGTTCCCGGGCCAGGTGAAGTTCTTCGGCAAGGACCTGCATGAAGACGGCGCACACCTCAAAGTGCCGCACATGGGCTGGAACGAGGTCAGTCAGACCGTCGATCACCCGCTGTGGCACGACATCCCGGACCTGGCGCGTTTCTACTTCGTGCACAGCTACTACATCGCCGCCGGTAACCCAGGCCAGGTGGTGGGTGGCGGGCACTACGGCGTCGACTTCGCCGCCGCGCTGGCCGAAGGTTCGCGCTTTGCCGTGCAGTTCCACCCGGAGAAGAGCCATACCCATGGCCTGCAATTGCTGCAGAACTTCGCCACCTGGAACGGAAGCTGGTAAATGGCCAAGAAGCCGAAGTTGCCGCTCTTGAACCTCACGCCCGAACAGGAGAGTGAGGCTACCCTCAAGATCAAGCGGTTCATGGAAGATCGCTTCGAGCTGAAGCTGGGTTCGTTCGAGGTCGCCGAGATCCTCGAACTGTTCACCACCGAAGTTGCTCCGCACTATTACAACAGGGCGATTTTCGACGCACAGACGCTGCTCAAAGAGCGCTTCGAAAGCATCGAAAGCGACCTGTGGGCTTTAGAAAAAAGTAGCTGAAAGCTTCAAGCTTGTAGCTGCAAGAATTGATACGCGTGCTTGCTTGCAGCTAATAGCTTGCAGCTTGCAGCTCTTTGACGAAGGAAAAGCATGCTCATTATCCCCGCTATCGATCTCAAGGACGGCGCCTGCGTACGTCTGCGCCAAGGCCGCATGGAAGACTCCACCGTGTTCTCCGATGATCCGGTGAGCATGGCTGCCAAATGGGTGGAAGGGGGCTGCCGTCGTCTGCATCTGGTGGACCTGAACGGCGCCTTTGAAGGCCAGCCGGTGAACGGTGAAGTGGTCACGGCGATCGCCAAGCGCTACCCGAACCTGCCGATCCAGATCGGTGGCGGTATCCGTTCCCTGGAAACCATCGAGCACTACGTCAAGGCCGGCGTGAGCTACGTGATCATCGGCACCAAGGCCGTCAAAGACCCGGCCTTCGTCGCCGAAGCCTGCCGCGCGTTCCCGGGCAAAGTGATCGTGGGCCTGGACGCCAAGGACGGTTTCGTCGCCACCGACGGCTGGGCTGAAATCAGCACGGTGCAGGTGATCGACCTGGCCAAGCAGTTCGAAGCCGACGGCGTTTCTGCCATCGTTTATACCGACATCGCCAAAGACGGCATGATGCAGGGCTGCAACGTGCCGTTCACTGCGGCGCTGGCTGCGGCGACCAAAATCCCGGTGATCGCTTCGGGCGGCATTCACAACCTGGGTGACATCAAGTCGCTGCTGGACGCCAAGGCCCCCGGCATCATCGGCGCGATCACCGGCCGCGCAATCTACGAAGGCACCCTGGACGTCGCCGAAGCCCAGGCTTACTGCGACGCCTACGCGAGTAGCTCCAAGCCGTAAGCTTCAAGCGGCAAGTTACAGCAGATCTGCTCTAACTTGCCGCTTGTAGCTTAAAGCTTCTTAATCGGAGATTAAGTCTATGGCTTTAGCCAAGCGCATCATCCCTTGCCTGGACGTCGACAACGGTCGCGTGGTCAAGGGCGTCAAGTTCGAGAACATCCGTGACGCCGGCGACCCGGTGGAAATCGCCCGTCGCTACGATGAGCAAGGTGCCGACGAGATTACCTTTCTCGATATCACTGCCAGCGTCGACGGTCGCGACACCACGTTGCATACCGTCGAGCGCATGGCCAGCCAGGTGTTCATCCCGCTGACCGTGGGCGGTGGCGTGCGGACCGTGCAAGACATCCGCAACCTGCTCAATGCCGGTGCGGACAAGGTTTCGATCAACACCGCCGCCGTGTTCAACCCGGAGTTCGTCGGCGAAGCCGCGCAGCACTTCGGCTCGCAATGCATCGTGGTGGCCATCGACGCCAAGAAAGTCTCCGGCCCGGGCGAAACCCCGCGCTGGGAGATCTTCACCCACGGTGGTCGCAAGCCGACCGGCCTGGATGCGGTGGAGTGGGCGATGAAGATGGAAGGCTTGGGCGCCGGTGAAATCCTGCTGACCAGCATGGACCAGGACGGCATGAAAAACGGCTTCGACCTGGGCGTAACCCGCGCCATCAGCGATGCGTTGGGTATCCCGGTGATTGCCTCCGGCGGCGTCGGCAACCTGCAACATCTGGCCGACGGTGTCATCGAAGGCCACGCCAGTGCGGTACTGGCGGCGAGTATTTTCCACTTTGGCGAATACACCGTTCCCGAGGCCAAGGCCTACATGGCGGCGCGCGGTATCGTCGTTCGCTAAACGCTGCTGGACACCATGGCAGGCGCGGGGCACTCTCTGCGCTTGCCATGGATTCCGGTAACCTTCATGTTCAAAGATCTTCTGCTCGTCCTCGCCAGTACCTCCATTCTTTTGGCCGGTTCTGCCCACGCCGAGGAGCCGTCCGACACCTCCCTGGTGCTGCTGACGGAAAACTTCCCGCCGTACAACATGGCGAAGAACGGCAAGAACTTCGCCAAGGAAGAGAACATCGAAGGCATTGCCGTGGACATCGTCCGCGAGACCTTCAAGCGTGCCGGCATTTCCTACAACCTGACCCTACGTTTTCCTTGGGAGCGCATCTACAAGCTCGCCCTGGAAAAACCCGGCTACGGCGTATTCGTGATGGCTCGCCTGCCGGACCGCGAGTCCCAGTTCAAATGGGTCGGCCCCATCGGCCCGGACGATTGGGTGCTGCTGGCCAAGGCCGACAGCAAGATCCAACTGACTGACCTGGAACACGCGCGCCGTTACAGGATCGGCGCGTACAAGGGCGATGCCATTGCCCAGACCCTGGAGAAGCAGGGCCTCAACCCGGTAGTGGTATTGCGCGACCAGGACAATGCGCAAAAGCTGCTGGATGGCCAGATCGACCTGTGGGCCACCGGCGATCCCGCCGGGCGCTACCTCGCCCGCCAGGTGGGCGTCACCGGCCTCAAGACCGTGCTGCGCTTCAACAGTGCGCAGTTGTACCTGGCGCTCAACAAGCAAGTGCCGGACGAGGTGGTGCTCAAGCTGCAGGCGACGCTCGATCAGCTACGGCGCGACGGTCTCATCGACGAGATCATGGCTCGCTACCTCTAGCGCGGCTTGCGTCACCGCCGGCGGCGATTCTTCGCGGGGAAATTCACTCATATAGATTTGATCGCCGCTGGTGTAGCTGACGGTGGTCGACACCTGGCTGCCGTCCTGGCGCAGCAAGCGGTATTCGCTCTGGATCAGGTAAGCGGCGACGGCCTTGTTGGCCGGAACGTAGGTGATGATGTCCAGCGACGAGGCTTGATTCCAGCCCTTGGCCGAACGTTGGGTGTGGGTGAAGTCCTGTTCCAGATGCGCCGAGAAATTCAATTCGAATACACGGTATTTGGGTGGCCATTCGCTGCACAGGTCGACGCAGGTTGTCGCGGCCAGGGCCCTGGAATGGTTGCCGGTTTCGCCCTTGTTGGCGGTCCACATGAACGGTTGGCTGGTGTCGGTGGTGTTGTGGCCGAAGCCGGCGAACAGATGGCGGTCGGTGCGTTCCAGGCGGTAGGTAGGTGAGGACAGCAGCTGTTCGATGGCATTCAACTCCGGGTCTTTGACGCTGAACCACGGCAGCAGGCACACATGGGTCGTGGGCGTGGTTGCCGCCTCGTCGGGGCCCGCGTAACTGGTGAGGGCCGGCGGTGGCGGGGGTTCGTTCAGTGGCACGCTGAGGGGCAGGCGCAGTGCGTAGGTCGGCTGGGTGGGCCGGGTGTAGCTTGCGTTGGCGACGAACGTCCCGGGCGCCAGGTTGATCTCGCCGGGCGCTGCGTCCGGCACTCTGATCGACCAGGCGCTGAAGTCCCGAGAGGCGCCACTGCCTTCGTCGCTCCAAATCAAATCGCCGGGCTGGGCACTCGTCACCAGGTCGGCGCGCACACAGCGCACGGCATTGCTCGAAGGTTTTTCATAACCTACGCCGCACACCAGGCCCATAGCTACATAGCCTTCAGGTGGCAGCGGCCGCCAGATGGAAAAATCGTTTCGCGCACCCGAGCCTGCATCCTTCCACACTTGCTCATAGTCTGCCGGCGGGCGCAGTGCGGTGCCATTGACCTTGTTGGCATCGCTGACCACGGCGACGATCTTGCGTTGATTGATGTTGCGATAGCTGCCGGTGGCGATGTCGCCCAGTGGGAAAAACTGACTGAGGGCGTCGGATGTCGTGCTGGGCCGCCACAGGCCGATGGCGCGGTGGGCGCCTGACCCCTTGTCGTTCCACAGCGGCAGGAACTCGCAGGTAAAGCTGATAAGCAGGTCGTTGAATTGCAGCGGATTCATGGGGAATCTCTCCAGTTGATTGGAGGGGGCACTATCGGTCAATCCCGGCGGCGTCCAGCGGTAGCTATGTAGGGCGCATTCAGCGCGGCTTGAGCAGATCGACCCGCAGGGTTGAAGGTTGGTCGGCCTGGTCGAATGCATACGTGCAAATCTTGATCGGCGTGTTTCTGACGTTGATCAGTTGGGCGAACTTTTCCGTCTGCATCCCAGGGAAGTCATTGAGGGGCCGCACCAGGTCAATGGGCTCGTCTTCGTCCTCTTCGCCGAGCAATGGTGGGGGTGGGATTGGCAAGTAGGCGGCAGGACGCAGGCAATCGGTGGTCGCGGCCGGGCCATATTTGTAGGTGTAGCGATGCATGAATGGCGAGGCCAGGTTCCAGATCACGGTGTAGGCCCCCAGCCCATGTTTGTCGAGGCTGATCGTCAGGTTGGGCGTGCGCGCCGGCCCGGGTTCGGCGAGTTCGACGGCCAGGGTCAACGCGTTGCGCATCATGCCGTTGGTCACAGGTTGTTCGGCGGAAGCTACGCCGACGATGCACAGCATCTGCATGCCGGTCTGTGGGCCGATGGCATCGTTGATGTGGGCGTTTTCGGCGTTGATGGGCGAGCTGTAGTGCACCGGGTTTTCGCAGTCAATCGCACGGCGTGTGGTCTTGTAGCGGTAGAGCGGGGTGTTGGTGGTGAAGGCCAGGTTCCAGCGCGGCACGATGTCTTTGCCTTTGGTGCCAGGCTGCTTGATGAAGTACTGCTGGATCGGCTTCGGATTTTTGAAGGTGATCGTGGTTGTCGGGAAGAGGTCGCAGTACTCGCTGTCGGGTTTCAATACCCCGGCCGCGAAGCAGCGGTTGAGGAACGTCACCGGGCTGCCATAGTTGGTCTCGGCGTGCCAGGAGGCTTGGCCTTGGTTGACCTCGCACGGCGCGTCCCGCTGGCATTTGCGCTCCTCGGGTTGGCCACTGGTGCTGGTGCTGAGAATGCCGAACACGGTGTTGGTTGCGCGGTCGAGCAGAGGCCCGCCAAAGCTGCCGCGCATGATGCCCGGGCATTGGTTTTTCAGGGTGACGCGCCATACGAACGGTTGCTCCACCAGTTCTTGGGAGCTTTGCTGGACGCATGCGCCGAGGTGCAGGGTGTCCCATTCCGGAGCGGTCAGGGCAAGGATGTCATTGCCATCGGCAGGGACTTCTTCGGCGAGTTTGAGTGGGTTGATTCCGGCCTTGAGCAAGGCCGCCAGTGAAGTCTGCAATTCGATAATGGCCAGGTCCATGCCTTGGCTGCTGCCCCATTTCAGGGTCTTGAGCGAATAGGTCTTGATCGACTCCAGGGTGTCGTCGAAGTAGTTGAAGCTGATGCTGCCTTTGATCGGCAGGTCCTTTTGCACTGCGCCGTTGAGGCGGTGCAGGCAATGGCTGCTGGTGAGTACGTAGGCCGGGCCGGATTTTCCGGCGGCGTCGCGGGTGTCCAGCAACGTGGCGGTACACAGGGTCTGGGCTTCGTTGCGAATGCGGCCGACGCCATTCCAGTGGTCGTGTTCATGGCGCGCGTTGCTGAGCATGCGTGCGGGGCTGCTGTTCGGCAGGCCTTCGCCGAAATCCCGCGGTGCAGCCATGAGTGATCCGGTGAGGCTGCCGAGCAGCAGGGCGCAGAGTGTGAGGTGAGTGATGTTCATGAAGTGTCCTGTAAGCGTGAACCTAAAGGCGCACTATTCAGGACCGGGGTTGGGGATGGGTGGTACTTACCTAGCTGCGGGACGGTAGGTGCCGTCCTTGCCATGCCCGGCCATCGCCTGGTTGCTGCGTAGGCTGATCATCAGCTTGATGTCGATCCAGTCCACGCCCTGGGCCTTGAGCTTGGGCAATTCACGCTCGAGTACCGCCAGGGTCTGCGGGTACGGGTGGCCGATCATCACTGCCGAGCCTTGTTTGTGGGCCAGCTTGATTGCGGTCTGCAGTTGCGTGGTGATCGCCGCTTCGGTGCGTTCGTCATCCAGGAACACGTCGCGGGAAACGCTGGCCAGGCCGATCTTCTGCGCTTGGGCGGCGGCCACCGTCTGCGCGCTGGTACGGCTGTCGACAAAGAACTTGTTGCGCCGTTGCAGCTCATCCATCAACCAGGCCATGGCTGCCGGTTGCGCGGTCATGCGGCTACCCATGTGGTTGTTGATGCCGGCGGTGTAGGGTACGGCCTTGAACGCGGCGTCCAGGCGCTTGCCAAGCTCTTCGATGGGCAGCTCGGGGTGCCAGGCGAACGGGCCGGTGGCCGGGTCCATGGGCATGTGCAGGATCACGATCTTGCCGGCCTTGTGCGCCTCGCGGGCGAATTCGGCGGCGTGGGGCGTGTCGGGCATGATCGCGGTGGTTACCGGGCCGGGCAGAGCCAATACACGGCGATCCCTGGGCAGGTTTTGCCCAAGGTCGTCGATGATGAGGGTCAGGTAGGCTTTGTGCGGCGCGCCGGCAGGGGCCGCTTGCGCGACGCCTGCCAGGCTGCACAGCACAGCGATGATCAGGGCAAAACGCATATCAACGGCTGCGGGTGATGCTCAAGCCCTTGAGCAGGCTCAGCGCCTGGGCCAGTTGGTAGTCATCGTCCTGCGGCATCGGCTTGGCTTTGACGCCGCTGCCACTAGGCTTGTCGGCACCGCCGTTGCCATTGCCCAGGTGACCTTGCAGGTCGGCCTCCTTGTAGTACTCGCCGTCGGCCTCGTTGGTGATCTTGGCCTTGCGTACTTCGATGTCCGGCACGATGCCCTGGGCCTGGATCGAGCGACCGTTCGGCGTGTAGTACAGCGCGGTGGTGATCTTAAGGGCGCGGTCGTTGTTCAGCGGCAACACGGTTTGCACCGAGCCTTTGCCGAAGCTGGTGGTGCCCATCAGCACGCCGCGCTTCTGGTCTTGCAGGGCGCCGGCGACGATTTCCGAGGCCGAGGCGCTGCCGCCGTTGATCAGCACGGCCAAGGGCACGCCTTCGCTGAGGTCGTTGCCCGTGGCCGAGAAACGCAGCTCGGAGTTGGCGATACGGCCCTTGGTGTACACAATCAGGCCCTTGGTGATGAAGTGGTCGACCACTTCCACCGCCGCCTGCAACACGCCACCGGGGTTGTTGCGCAGGTCGAGCACGATGCCGTTGAGTTTCTTGCCGTTGTCTTTGCGCAGCTTGGCCAGGGCCTTGGCCACTTCGTCGCCGGTCTTGACCTGGAACTGCGTGATGCGGATGTAGCCGTAGCCCGACTCCAGCAACTGGCTCTTCACGCTCTTGACCGTGATGGTCGCGCGGGTCAGCGTCACGTCGAATGGCGCACCGCCGTCGCGCACCAGGGTCAGGGTGATTTTCTGGCCGATCTTGCCGCGCATCTTGTCGACGGCTTCGGTCATGGTCTGGCCACGGGTAGGCTGGCCATTGATCTTGACGATGAAGTCGCCGGCCTGGATGCCGGCCTTGGACGCCGGGGTGTCATCGATGGGCGAGACGACCTTGACGTTGCCGTCTTCGGCGCCGACTTCGATGCCCAGGCCGCCGAATTCACCGCTGGTGCTTTCCTGCAGCTCGGCGAAATCTTCCGGGCCCAGGTAGGCGGAGTGCGGGTCGAGGTTGCTGAGCATGCCCTTGATGGCATTCTCCAGCAGAGTCTTGTCGTCTACGGGGTCGACATAGGCTGCCTTGATCCGGTCCATGACCTCGGCGAAGGTGCGCAGCTCGTCCAGCGGCAACGGCGCCTTGGTGGTCGCGGCCGAGGCGGCAGGTGCAGCCGGTGCGGCCTGGTCGGCGAAAGCCAGAGGCGCGCCGATCACCAGGGCGATCGTCAGAGCCAGCGAAGTGAGGCGGGACAAATGCAGCATGTCGAACGAACTCCTAATGTAGGTGCGGCCCTATCCTTGGGAACGGCACCATTGTGCAGGATCGCTCGGGCGACCCTGCTGACGAATAGCGAAGTACAGCGCCGGGGTGTCCTGGCCACCACTGTTACCGACAGTGGAGATGGATTCACCGGCTTTTACAACATCACCTGCCGACTTGAGTAATGTCTGATTGTGGCCATAAAGGCTCAAATAGCCATTACCGTGATCCAAAATCACCAACAAACCGGCGCCCCGCAGCCAATCGGCAAACACCACGCGCCCACCGTGAACGGCATGCACCTGGCTACCGGCGGAGGCGCTGATCATCACGCCGTCCCACTTGGCGCGGGTGTCATCGCCACGGGTTTCCCCAAAGCGTGCCAGTAATCGACCATCAACAGGCCATGGAAGTTTGCCGCGGGCTGAAGCAAAAGGGCCGCCGAAGTTCTCGCCGGCGCTGGAAACCAGTGGGCCAGGGGCTGCATGCGCCGGTTTACGCGGCGCCGGGGCGTCCGAGCTGGCGGCCAGCTCGGCCTCACGCTGGCGCTTTTTTTCCGCTTCCTGCTGGGCGATCAGCGCTTTTTGCCGCGCTTCTTCAGCCTCGCGTGCCTGGCGCGCCAGGGTTTCTTCAATGGTCTTGAGCACTTTGGCCAGGTCGGCCTGGTCCTGCTCGCGGGCCTGCAGCTTGGCGTCGCGGGCTTTTACGTCGTCATTGAGCTTGGCCAAGGCCAGCTGGCGTTCCTTGCGCACCTGCTCCAGTTGGTCGCGCTGGGTGTCCAGGGCGGTTTTCTGGTCGAGCAGCTGCGATTGCTGGTCGGCAATTTCCTGTTCGACGTTGGCCAGTTGGCGCAGGGTTTCGTTGAAACCCTTCAATTGCGCGAGGCGCGCCTGGCTCAGGTAGTCGTAATAGGTGAGGGTGCGCGCAAATTTTTCCGGATTCTGCTGGTTGAGCAGCAGCTTGAGGTATTCCTGGCGGCCGCTTTGGTAGGCGGCACGGGCCTGGATCGCGATCAGGCGTTGCTGTTCAACGCGGGCGCCCTGGAGTTTTTTTTTCTCAGCGTCGAGTCGCTCCAGTTCCGACTCGCTCTTCTTTAGTTCTTTTTGCAGCTCCTGGACTTGCTTCTCCAGCTTGCCCATCTCGGTCTCTGTGCCGCGCAGGTCTTTCTGCACCCCGGATTTTTCTTCCTGGAGCTTGCCGAGCAGCTTTTTCAGCTCGGTAATGTCCTGACGCGTGGCGTCCAACTGTTGTTGGGTTTGTGCGCGCTCATCGGCAAACGCCGGTTGGAGCAGGCAGGCAAGGGCAAGGGTAATCAGGGCGCGAAGCATAGAGGCGGGCGACACCAGGGAAATGGACGGCCTAGTATGCCCGGCAAGCGCTGCAAAAAAAACGCCCAATTCGGGCTGGTGGGCAAGATAGGTGCCGAGCGGTGGGGAGATGGCAAAAGGACATCTTCCAGACGACGCAAAACCAATGTGGGAGCGGGCTTGCCCGCGAATACGGTGTGTCAGTCACTGAAGATGTCGACTGCACGAGCGCATTCGCGGGCAAGCCCGCTCCCACAAGGGGTTGGTGGTGTGCTTTGGATCAGACCAGAATCGAAGTGCCGGTCATTTCAACCGGCTTCTCCAGCCCCATCAGCTTCAGCATGGTCGGCGCCACATCCGCCAGCACGCCGCCTTCGCGCACTTTCAGGTCGCGCTTGCCCACATAGATGAACGGCACCGGCTCGGTGGTGTGGGCGGTGTGGGCCTGGCCGGTGGATTCGTCGGACATCTGCTCGCAGTTGCCATGGTCGGCGGTGATCAGCGCTTCGCCACCGACTTTCTCCAGAGCCTCGACGATACGGCCGACGCAGGTGTCCAGGCATTCCACGGCCTTGATCGCGGCGGCGAGGTTGCCGCTGTGGCCGACCATGTCACCGTTGGCGTAGTTGACCACGATCACGTCGTAACGCTGGTTGTCGATGGCGTCGACGATCTTGTCGGTGACTTCCGGTGCGCTCATTTCCGGCTGCAGGTCGTAGGTGGCGACTTTTGGCGACGGGATCAGGATGCGCTCCTCGCCCGGGAACGGTTCTTCACGGCCGCCGGAGAAGAAGAAAGTCACGTGGGCGTATTTTTCGGTTTCGGCAATGCGCAGCTGGGTCTTGCCGTTTTTCGCCAGGTAGTCGCCCAGCACGTTTTCCAGGCTGCCCGGTGCAAAAGCGGCGGGGGCCGGGATGCTGGCGGCGTATTGGGTCAGGCCGACGTAGTGCACTTTCGGCTGGCGCGCGCGCTCGAACTCTTTGAAGTCATCCTCGACAAACACGCGGCTCAGTTCGCGGGCACGGTCGGCGCGGAAGTTCATGAACACCACGGCGTCGCCGTCTTCGACTTTGACCGGCTCACCGATGGTGGTGGCTTTGACGAACTCGTCGCTTTCGCCACGGGCGTAGGCGGCTTCCAGGCCTTGCTGGGCGGTGGCGGCGTTGAACTCGGCCTGGCCGTCGACAATCAGGTTGTAGGCCTGGGACACGCGGTCCCAGCGGTTGTCGCGGTCCATGGCGAAGTAGCGGCCGATGAGGCTGGCGATGCGGCCCTTGCCCAGGGCGGCGAAGGCGGCGTCGAGCAGTTCGATGGACGATTGCGCGCTTTTCGGCGGGGTGTCGCGGCCGTCGAGGAAGGCGTGCAGGTAGATCTTGTCGGCACCGCGCTTGAAGGCCAGCTCGGCCATGGCGACCAGGTGGTCCTGGTGGCTGTGCACGCCGCCATCGGACAGCAGGCCCATGAAGTGCACGGCCTTGCCGGCAGCGACAGCTTTATCGACGGCGGCGCAGAGGGTCGGGTTCTCGAAGAACTCGCCGTCGCGGATCGCTTTGGTGACGCGGGTGAAGTCCTGATAGACCACTCGTCCGGCGCCCAGATTCATATGGCCGACTTCCGAGTTGCCCATCTGGCCGTCCGGCAGGCCGACATCCATGCCGGAACCCGAGATCAGGCCGTTGGGCATGCTGGCGGTCAAGCGGTCGAGGACCGGCTTGTCGGCCGCGTACACCGCGTTGTCGTGGTGGCTTTCACTGTGTCCGAAGCCATCGAGAATTATCAGGACCAAAGGTTTAGGCGTAGTAGTCATAGATCCTCTCGTGGCGGTAATAAAGGAAGGCGATTGAAAAGGGAGTGGCAGTTTAAAGCGAAGTTCCAACCGCGTCACCGCTTTACGGGGGTTGGCCCCCCCTGACGGCTGTGTATACTTACCGCCATTTTAACGCCCTGGAACCTCCTTGATGGTTGATCACCTGATTGCATTTGCCACTGCCCATTATCTGCTCGTGGGTGCCTTCGTCATCCTGCTGGCGCTGCTGATCGCTCACGAGATGAGCCGTGGTGGCCGCAGCCTGAGCACATCGGAGCTGACCGCGCTGGTCAACAAGGATGAGGCCGTTGTCGTGGACATCCGCCCGGTCAAGGAATTTGCCGCCGGCCATATCGTCGGTGCCTTGAACATTCCACAGGACAAGCTGGTCGCGCGCATGGCCGAGCTGGAAAAGCACAAGGCCAAGACCATTATCCTGGTCGACGCCCAGGGCCAACACGCCGGCACCCACGCCCGCGAAATGCTCAAGGCCGGTTTCACCGCCGCCAAACTGTCCGGCGGTATCGGCAGCTGGAAAGCCGACAACCTTCCGCTGGTGAAGTGATATGAGCCAGGTTGTCGTATATTCCAGCGATTGGTGCCCTTACTGCATGCGGGCCAAGGCCTTGCTGCAGCAGAAGGGCGTTGCCTTCGAAGAGATCAAGGTCGACGGCAAGCCCCAGGTGCGTGCCGAGATGGCCCAGAAAGCGGGGCGCACGTCCGTGCCGCAGATCTGGATCGGCACCCGGCATATCGGTGGTTGCGACGACCTGTTTGCCCTGGAGCGCGCCGGCAAGCTTGATGCGCTGCTCGCCTAACCCCTAAAAGACCCCAAGATCACAAGGATCTGCGATGACTGACCAACAGAACACCGAAGCTGCGCAAGACCAAAGCCCACAGTTCTCGCTGCAGCGCATCTACGTGCGTGACCTGTCGTTCGAAGCGCCGAAAAGCCCGGCCATCTTCCGTCAGGAATGGACCCCAAGCGTCGCGCTGGACCTGAACACCCGTCAAAAGGCACTGGAAGGCGACTTCCACGAAGTCGTGCTGACCCTGTCGGTCACCGTCAAGAACGGCGAAGAAGTTGCCTTCATCGCTGAAGTGCAACAGGCCGGTATCTTCCTGATCCAGGGCCTGGACGAAGCCTCCATGAGCCACACCCTGGGCGCGTTCTGCCCGAACATCCTGTTCCCGTATGCCCGTGAGACCCTGGACAGCCTGGTCACCCGTGGCTCGTTCCCGGCGCTGATGCTGGCTCCGGTGAACTTCGATGCCCTGTACGCGCAAGAGCTGCAGCGCATGCAACAGGAAGGTTCTTCGACGGTTCAGTAATCCTGAACCTGACGCAGAACTAAATGTGGGAGCGGGCTTGCTCGCGAATGCGGTCCATCAGTCGATATTTTCAGTGACTGACACACCGCTTTCGCGAGCAAGCCCGCTCCCACATTTGTTATGCGGTGCTATCTAAAGCCCAGCTGGCGCCAGCCTTCGTAAACAGCGACGGCCACGGTGTTGGACAGGTTCAGGCTGCGGCACCCTTCACGCATCGGCAAACGCAAGCGATGCCCGTCAGGCAAGGCATCCAGCACCTCGGCCGGCAGGCCACGGCTTTCCGGGCCGAACAGGAAGGCGTCGCCTTCGGCAAAGCTGGCATCATGGAACGGCCGCGAGCCCTTGGTGGTGAACGCGAACAACCGTGGGTGGCCCAGGCTTTCCAGGCAGCTGGCCAGGTCGGCGTGGCGCTTGAGCGTGGCGTACTCGTGGTAGTCCAGCCCGGCACGGCGCAGGCGTTTATCGTCCATGTCGAAGCCCAGGGGCTCGATCAAATGCAGGTGGCAGCCGCTGTTGGCGCACAGCCTGATAACGTTGCCGGTATTCGGCGGAATTTCTGGTTGAAAAAGGATGACGTGAAACATGCACGGCTCCGAAGGTAAAGATGCGCTGCATTCTACCCCCGAAGACGACCCAAGGCCGAAGCTAATGCCAAGGGTCATGGGCTCTTTGGCGATTGTCGGCATGATGGTCGGGCTGATGATTGGCCGCCTGACCACGCCGGACCCGGTTGAACTGCAACAGGTCGAGACCGCCGCGGACGGTGTGGTGGTGTGGTTCAACAGCGAACCCAAGCTGCATGGCGAGCTGATCGATGGCACCGTGGCGCTGCTGTTCGACGCCAAGGGCAAGGCCGCCGGCGGGCAACTCAAGGTCAATGACAAGGATGTGAACTGGCGCGTGCGCAAGACCGATGGCGGCTTGCTGCTGAACCTGGTGGCGGCTCGGCCGTTGCGCGGGGAGTGGAAGGGCGAGAAGGCCGACGGCCGCTGGCGGTTGGAGATCCATCTCCAGGAGCAATAAAAGAGGGAGTTCCCGGCCTGCCTGTACCAGGGCTCCCAAAACGGGCTGAAGCCGCAACGACTTCGGTGTTAAAGAGGGAAGCCCCGGCCTGCCTGTACCGAGGTTCCCGAAACGGGGGCGGGGTGCGACGCGGTTCGCATCAAGCACCCCAGGGTGTAAAGAGGGGATTCTCGGCCTGCCTGTACCAAGGTCCCCGAAACCGGGTTGTACAGGGGTTATTGCAGGGTGCGTGCCAGAGTGGCCGAGTTGTGCCAAAAAATTACTACAGAAAGCGCAAAGCCCCGGAATACGGGGCTTTGGTGGTTTCTGGCTGTTGTTTTTTTCAGCGCGGCCAGGATTTGAAGCGCTAAACCTGTGCCCGATGCCGGTTCATGGTGCATTCAAGCGGTGCACATCCCCGAAGTTTATGGCGATCCAAATGTGGGAGCGGGCTTGCTCGCGAAAGCGGTGGGTCAGACAGAACATGTGTGCCTGTTACACCGTATTTGCGAGCAAGCCCGCTCCCACACAAGCCCGCTACCAAATTGGATTTTCAGTGGAGCTGAGAATCAGGCGTCATCGCCCTCATCATCATCTCCACCGTCAACCTTCATTCCCAATTCCTTGATCTTGCGTGTCAGGGTATTACGCCCCCAACCCAGCAACACCGCGGCATCGCGACGGCGACCGGCGGTGTGCTTCAAGGCGGTTTCGATCATGATGCGCTCGAACGCCGGCACGGCGCTGTCCAGCAGGTTCGACTGGCCGCGTGCCAGGGCCTGGTCGGCCCATTGGCGCAATGCCTGCTCCCAGTTGGTTACCGGCGCCGAGTCCTGCGGCAGGCTCAACAGCTCCGGCGGCAGGTCGCTGATGTGCACTTCGCGGCCGGACGCCATTACGGTGATCCAGCGGCAGGTGTTTTCCAGTTGGCGCACGTTGCCGGGCCACGGCAGGTTCTTCAGGTATTCCTCGGTCTCGCTTTTCAGCAGCTTCGGCTCGACGGCCAGTTCCTGGGCGGCGCGGCTGAGGAAGTGGCGGGCCAGGGTCGGGATGTCTTCGCGACG
Source organism: Pseudomonas sp. GL_117 (assembly GCF_057835125.1). NCBI lineage: Bacteria > Pseudomonadati > Pseudomonadota > Gammaproteobacteria > Pseudomonadales > Pseudomonadaceae > Pseudomonas > Pseudomonas sp. GL_117. Next base: position 386,020 of record NZ_CM174418.1, read on the forward strand.
GTCCGACATGCGCGGGATGTGGATACGGATCACGTTGAGACGGTGGAACAGGTCTTCACGGAATTTGCCCGCATGCACCAGGGTTTCGAGGTTCTGGTGCGTCGCCGCGATGATGCGCACGTCGACCTTGACCGGCGTGTGCCCGCCCACGCGATAAAACTCGCCATCGGCCAGTACGCGCAGCAAGCGTGTCTGGGTGTCGGCCGGCATGTCGCCGATTTCATCGAGGAACAACGTGCCGCCGTCGGCCTGTTCAAAACGCCCGCGGCGCAGGTTGGCTGCGCCGGTGAACGCGCCTTTTTCGTGGCCGAACAGCTCGGACTCCATCAGGTCCTTGGGAATTGCCGCCATGTTCAGCGCGATGAACGGCGAGGCCGCCCGTGGGCTGTGACGGTGCAGGGCGTGGGCCACCAACTCTTTACCAGTACCCGACTCACCGTTGATCAGCACGGTGATGTTGGAGTGGCTCAAGCGCCCGATGGCGCGAAACACTTCCTGCATCGCCGGCGCTTCGCCGATGATTTCCGGGGTGCGGGCCAGGGCGGGTGGGGCTTCCTGGCTTTGCTGTTCCTGGGCGTGCTGGTTGGCGCGCTTGACCAGCGCCACCGCCTCGTCCACGTCGAACGGTTTGGGCAGGTATTCAAAGGCGCCGCCCTGGTAGGACGCCACAGCGCTATCCAGGTCCGAGTGCGCGGTCATGATGATCACCGGCAGGCGCGGGTGTTGCTCACGGATGCGCGCCAGCAGGTCCAGGCCACTGGCGCCGGGCATGCGGATGTCGGAGATGATCACGTCGGGCTGCTGGCGTGCCAGGCGGCTCATCACGCCGTCGGCGCTGTCGAAGCTCTGGGTGGTCATGCCTTCCTGTTGCAAGGCTTTCTCGAGGACCCAGCGGATAGAACGGTCGTCATCGACGATCCAGACAGTTTCACTACGGCTCATGTCGATGGGGCTCCTTGTTCCAGAGGCAGAAAGATCGAGAACGTGGTGTGGCCAGGATGGCTCTCACATTCGATCAGACCCTGGTGCTGGCTGATGATGTTCTGGGTAATGGCCAGGCCCAGCCCGGTACCGTCCGGGCGGCCGCTGACCATGGGAAAGAAGATGGTTTCCTGGAGTTCCGCAGGAATGCCGGGGCCGTTGTCGATGATCTCGACCTTGGTCACCAGGCGATGGCGCACGTGGCCGATGGTGAACTGGCGCAGGGCGCGGGTGCGCAGGCTGATGCGGCCCAGGCGCAACTCGTTCTGGCTGCTGATGGCCTGCATGGCGTTGCGCACGATATTGAGCACGGCCTGGATCATCTGTTCGCGGTCGATCAATACGTCGGGAATGCTTGGGTCGTAGTCGCGCACCAAGGTGATGCAGCCCTGGCTTTCGGCCTCGACCAGCTGGCAAACGCGCTCCAGGACCTCGTGCACATTGGTCATCGCCAGGGAGGGCAGCTTGTTGGAGCCGAGCATGCGGTCCACCAGGTTACGCAAGCGGTCGGCTTCCTCGATGATGACGTTGGTGTAGTCCTTGAGGTTGTCGTCCGGCAGCTCGCGGGCGAGCAATTGCGCGGCGCCACGGATGCCACCCAGGGGGTTCTTGATCTCGTGGGCCAGGCCGCGCACCAGCATCTTGCTGGTCTCCTGCTTGGACAGTTGCGCTTCTTCCTTGGTGATACGCAGCAGGCGGTCGCGGGGGTGAACTTCGAGCAGCAGCAGGGTGGCGCCATTGCTGAGGATCGGGGTTACGGCGTAGTCGACGGTCAGCGTCTGGCCGGTGAGTGCGGTGAGCATCGCCTCGCGCTTGGTGAACGGGTGTGCCTGCTCCACCGCCTGGCGCAGCGAGCTCAAGGCTTCGGCCGACTCGGTGAACAATTCGCTGATGAACTGCCCATGGCTGCGCTGACCACTGATGGCCAGGAGCATCTCCGCCGCCGGGTTCATGTACTCAAGGCGCAGGTCGTCATTGAGCAGGATGGTCGCGGTGGTCAGGTTGTCGAGTAACAAACGGTGCAGTGCATCACTGATGGTCATCAGGACCTCTTTTGGAGCAAGGCGCGGGCTTGAGGCACACGCTGATACAAGGAAAATGCAAAAACCAAACCAAGGCTCCGAAAAGAAGCGTAAATGCCCTGGAATAGGGGTTTAAGGCGCGAATCTGTGGCGTTCTGCCAGCTTGCTCGGGTAGTTTCGAACCAAAATGGGCTGGCGGGTGTGAAGGGTGCAGTCAGTTGCACCAATATAGTGCGGTTTTGTGCCTGTTGTTCAGGAAGTGGTGGGCGGATCGCTTTCTGTGTGTGGTGAAAACGATCCTCGATAGCCGGTGGGTCAACGTTGCTCGGAAAGCGGCATGCCCGCGGTACCGGCGTAAAAGACCAGAAGTTCGACGGGGGTGTCGCCGGTGACTCCACGATGTTCGGTGCCCACCATCTCGGCGAGGGTTTGCCCTTGTCTCAATGTGCGAGTAACCCCGCTCTGGCGGGTTTCAACGGTCAATTCTCCGGAGACGATATAGGCGGCGTTAGGCATTGGGTGGGTGTGCCATGGCAATTGCGTGTGCGCAGGAATCCTGAGCCTTATCAGCGTGAGCTGCGGCGGCCCGGAGGGGTAGGCTCTGTAAGGCTCGCCGTCCCACGACTCGCTGCGCTCAAGCAGCACCTCCTTTTCGATCTGTACGGCGCCCTTTGGCTGGCTGTTGCAGCCCAGCAACGATAAGCCCGACGCTGCTGCAATCAAGAGCTTGAGAGTGTCCATGGTCCATCCTGTTCTGTAAGTGAACGGTCAGGCTATGGCGACTTATCCAAGTGAAGATGCAGGACGGTGCTTCAAATCAAGTAGGCCGCGTACACAATTGTCAGCACCCTTTTGTTCAGCGTATCTGAAGCGGCGGAAGGCAAGGCTCACGATGCCGTCCGGGCATCCACCAACCGAGTGCGCCGGGCGTGCAGATGCTCGGCCGCGATACCCCGGGCGACTGAATCCCAGGCAAAAAAAGACCTCCCGAAGGAGGTCTTTTTCATCACGCTACTTTAAGCAGCGCTACCGGATCAGCAGCTGTAGTACAGCTCGTATTCCAGTGGGTGTACGAAGGTGCGAACCTTGATTTCTTCTTCGCTTTTCAGGGCGATGTAGGCATCGATAAAGTCGTCGCTGAACACGCCGCCTTTGGTCAGGAACGCACGGCCCTTGTCCAGCTCTTCCAGGGCTTCTTTCAGGCTGCCGCACACTTGTGGGATCTCTTTGGCCTCTTCAGGCGGCAGGTCGTACAAGTTTTTGTCGGCGGCGTCGCCAGGGTGGATCTTGTTCTGGATACCGTCCAGGCCAGCCATCAGCAGGGCTGCGAAAGCCAGGTATGGGTTGGCAGCCGGGTCCGGGAAGCGTGCTTCGATACGACGGCCGCGTGGGCTGTTGACGTAAGGAATACGGATCGAAGCGGAGCGGTTGCGCGCCGAGTAGGCCAGCATTACCGGTGCTTCGAAGCCTGGAACCAGACGCTTGTAGGAGTTGGTCGCCGGGTTGGTGAAGCCGTTCAGGGCCTTACCGTGCTTGATGATACCGCCGATGAAGAACAGGGCAGTTTCCGACAGGCCGGCATAACCTTCGCCAGCGAAGGTGTTCTTGCCATCTTTAGCGATGGACATGTGAACGTGCATACCCGAACCGTTATCGCCGTACAGAGGCTTAGGCATGAAGGTCGCGGTGCGGCCGTATGCATCGGCAACGTTGTGGACAACGTATTTCAGGGTTTGAACTTCGTCAGCTTTCTTCACCAGGGTGTTGAACTTGACGCCGATTTCGTTCTGGCCGGCAGTTGCTACTTCGTGGTGGTGAACTTCAACGACTTGGCCCATTTCTTCCAGTGCGTTGCACATGGAGGTACGGATTTCGTGGTCGTGGTCGAACGGAGGAACCGGGAAGTAGCCGCCTTTGATACCTGGACGGTGGCCTTTGTTGCCGCCTTCGATGTCTTGGTCGGACATCCACGAGCCTTGCTCGGAGAAGATTTTGAACATGGAGCCGGAGATGTCGGACTTGAACTTCACTTCGTCGAAGATGAAGAACTCAGGCTCAGGACCGCAGAAGACGGTGTCACCGATACCGGTGGTCTTCAGGTATTCCTCGGCGCGGTGGGCGATGGCGCGCGGGTCGCGATCGTAGCCTTGCATGGTCGAAGGTTCGATGATGTCGCAGACCAGGATCAGGGTCGGCTCTTCGGTGAACGGGTCCAGTACGGCAGAGTCGTCGTCCGGCAGCAGGATCATGTCGGAGGCTTCGATGCCTTTCCAGCCAGCGATGGAGGAACCGTCGAACATCTTGCCAACTTCGAAGAAGTCGTCTTCCAGCGCGTCGCGAGCCGGCATGGTCACGTGGTGCTGAGTGCCTTTGGTGTCCGTGAAGCGCAGATCAATCCATTTAACGTCATGATCTTTGATGAGTTGAACCGACTTCGACATAGTGTCCTCCGGGTGGCTTCGGGCTGGGGTAGTGGAGTTAGCCCTTAGAATGTGGGTGATGCCGGCGCGGATAGTCCGCCATGGCAACCTGCCTCACAAGAGAGCAAATTGCATGCCAGTGCGCCAACATGGGTTTTCTGGTCCAAAAACGCCCCTATAAAGGTGCATTGCGACAAAAGCCCGAAAATGGCGCACCGCAATGTAGCGCTTGCACTGGAAAATGCACTGCTTTAGTGCGCTTGCAGTCCGATGCATATTAACTGGTTAAACCTTGAGCGATTTCCGCTATAATCCGCGCCCCCCTTTTTCAGCAGGCCCGGCGCGCGCTGTTTCCATGAAATTAATCGTTAAAGTCTTCCCCGAGATCACCATCAAAAGCCGACCGGTACGGACGCGTTTCATCCGTCAATTGGCCAAGAACATCCGTGCCGTGCTCCGTGACCTGGACCCGGCTGTGGTGGTGAACGGCGTGTGGGACAATCTCGAGCTGGAAACCCGCATTACCGACGCCAAAGCCTTGAAGGACATGACCGAACGCCTGAGCTGCATGCCGGGCATCGCGCATTTCCTGCAGGTGGATGAGTACCCGCTGGGCGACTTCGACGACATCACCGAGAAGTGCAAGCAGCACTACGGCAGCGAGCTTGAAGGCAAGATCTTTTCGGTGCGTTGCAAGCGCGCTGGCAAGCACACCTTCAGCTCCATGGATGTCGAGAAATACGTCGGCAGCAAGCTGCGTCGCGAGTGCGGCGCCGCCGGAATTTCCCTGAAAGCGCCGCAAATTGAAGTGCGCATGGAAATTCGCGACCAACGGTTGTTTGTCATCCACAGCCAGCACAACAGCATCGGCGGTTACCCGCTGGGCGCCCTGGAACAGACCCTGGTCCTGATGTCCGGCGGTTTCGATTCCACGGTTGCCGCCTACCAGATCATGCGCCGCGGCCTTATGAGCCATTTCTGCTTCTTTAACCTGGGCGGGCGTGCACACGAATTGGGCGTGATGGAAGTTGCGCACTTTATCTGGAAGAAGTACGGCAGCTCCCAACGCGTGCTATTTGTAAGCGTACCGTTCGAAGAAGTGCTGGGCGAAATTCTCGGCAAAGTCGATAACAGTCATATGGGCGTGGTATTGAAGCGTATGATGTTGCGCGCTGCGTCCCGGATCGCCGATCAGTTGCAGATCGACGCCCTGGTGACGGGTGAAGCAATCTCCCAGGTGTCCAGCCAAACGCTGCCGAACCTGTCGCTGATCGATTGCGTCACCGAAAAGCTGGTCTTGCGCCCGCTGATCGCCAGTCACAAGCAGGACATCATCGACCTGGCCGAAGAAATCGGCACGGCGGATTTTGCCAAGCACATGCCTGAATATTGCGGGGTCATCTCGGTGAACCCCAAGACCCACGCCAAGCGCAACCGCGTGGAGTACGAAGAACAACAGTTCGACATGGCGGTTCTGGAGCGTGCGCTCGAGAACGCCAAGCTGGTCCCTATCGATCGTGTCATCGACGAACTGGGCCAGGACGTGAAGATCGAAGAAGTCAGCGAAGCCCTGGCCGGCCAGATCGTCATCGACATCCGTCACCCGGATGCCGCTGAAGATGAACCGCTGGAGATTCCTGGCATCGACGTACAAACGCTGCCGTTTTATGCATTGAACGCGCGTTTCAAGGAACTGGATAACAGCCGTCAGTACCTGCTGTATTGCGACAAAGGCGTGATGAGTCGCCTGCATGCCCACCATTTGCTCAGTGAGGGGCATGCCAATGTGCGCGTTTATCGACCGAGCTAAGAGCCCGGGGCTGTTTGCCTGTGGCCTGCGTCACCGGCCCCCCGACTCTGCCGTCAAGCTGTAACGGCAAGGCCTGACTCTACTGTTAATCGCTGCCACGACCTGTCAGCACACCGAATCCTCTGATCGAGATACACAAGTGATCGAAAATCTACGTAACATCGCCATCATTGCTCACGTTGACCATGGTAAAACCACCCTGGTAGACAAACTCCTGCGTCAGTCCGGCACCCTGGAGCGCAACGAGCTCAATGACGAGCGCGTGATGGACTCCAACGACCAGGAAAAAGAGCGCGGTATTACCATCCTGGCGAAAAACACCGCCATCAACTGGAACGGCTACCACATCAACATCGTGGATACCCCGGGCCACGCCGACTTCGGCGGCGAAGTTGAACGCGTAATGTCGATGGTTGACTCCGTTCTGCTGCTGGTTGATGCCCAGGACGGCCCTATGCCGCAAACCCGTTTCGTGACCAAGAAGGCTTTCGAAGCCGGCCTGCGTCCGATCGTGTGCATCAACAAGGTTGACCGTCCAGGCGCGCGTCCGGACTGGGTTCTGGACCAGATCTTCGACCTGTTCGACAACCTGGGTGCCACCGAAGAACAGCTGGACTTCAAAGTCGTCTACGCCTCGGCCCTGAACGGCATTGCCGGTCTGGACCACAACGACATGGCTGAAGACATGACCCCGCTGTACCAGTCGATCGTCGACAACGTACCGGCGCCAAAAGTTGACCGTGACGGCCCGTTCCAGATGCAAATCTCGGCACTGGACTACAACAGCTTCCTGGGTGTTATCGGCGTTGGCCGTATCGCTCGTGGTAGCGTCAAGCCGAACACCCCGGTTGTTGCTATCGGCGCTGACGGCAAGAAGCGTAACGGTCGTATCCTGAAGCTGATGGGTCACCACGGTCTGCACCGTATCGACGTTGAAGAAGCTTTCGCAGGCGACATCGTATGCGTGAGCGGTATGGACTCCCTGTTCATCTCCGACACCCTGTGCCAGCCGGACAACGTCGAGGCGATGAAGCCTCTGACCGTTGACGAGCCAACCGTTTCCATGACCTTCCAGGTAAACGACTCGCCTTTCTGCGGTAAAGAAGGCAAGTTCGTGACTTCCCGTAACATCAAGGAACGTCTGGACAAAGAGCTGCTGTACAACGTTGCACTGCGCGTTGAAGAAGGCGACTCGGCTGACAAGTTCAAGGTTTCCGGCCGTGGTGAGCTGCACCTCTCGGTACTGATCGAAACCATGCGTCGCGAAGGCTTCGAAATGGGCGTTGGTCGTCCGGAAGTGATCATCCGTCAGGTTGACGGCGTGAAGCAGGAACCGTTCGAAAACGTCACCATCGACACCCCGGAAGAATCCCAGGGCAAGGTGATGGAAGAGATGGGTCTGCGTAAAGGCGACCTGACCAACATGGTGCCGGATGGCAAAGGCCGTGTGCGTCTGGAATACAACATCCCTGCTCGTGGTCTGATCGGTTTCCGTAACCAGTTCCTGACCCTGACCAACGGTGCTGGCATCCTGACCTCGATCTTTGATCGCTACGACACCATGAAGTCCGGCGACATGTCCGGCCGTCAGAACGGTGTTCTGGTATCGGTTGAAACCGGCAAGGCGCTGACCTACTCCCTGGAAACCCTCCAGGCACGTGGCAAGCTGTTCGTTGAACACGGTCAAGAGATCTACAACGGTCAGATCGTTGGTCTGAACAGCCGTGACAACGACATGGGCGTCAACCCAACCAAAGGCAAGAAGCTCGACAACATGCGTGCTTCGGGCAAAGACGAAACCATCGCTCTGGTTCCACCTGTTCGCTTCACCCTGGAACAGGCCCTGGAATTCATCCAGGACGACGAGCTGTGCGAAGTCACGCCTAAGTCGATCCGCCTGCGTAAGAAGATCCTGGACGAAGGCGAGCGTACCCGCGCTGCCAAGAAAGCCAAGAACTGAGTTAACTCAGGCTGAATGAAAAACGCCCCCGGTCGAAAGGCCGGGGGCGTTTTTTTGTGCCTGCAAAATATGTGATGACTGTGCCGGCCCCTTCGCGAGCAAGCCCGCTCCCACATTTGAATGCATTCCAAAGTTGGAACTCGGTCAAATGTGGGAGCGGGCTTGCTCGCGAAAGCGGTAGCCCAAGCAATACAAAATGCGGATCAGAACTTATCGAGCGTCTTGAACTTGGTCTCGCGCACCACTTCCTTGGGCTTGTACGCGCAATACCCCGGCCGCGGCCCGATCTTGGGGTGGTTGCGGCAAGTATCCGGGCGCTTGTCATAAATAGTGCAGAAGCGCGTCTTACGATCCAGGAACAGGCAGTCGTTGTTGCTCATGCGCTGCAGGGTAAAAATCTCGGACTTGGAATTGAAGCGCTCGACGATGCCTTCCTTCTGCAAGCGCTTGGCGATGTTCTTCGCCGGGTCGCCCAGCTCGAACTCATCGACCAGACCAATGCGGATCAGGTCCTTGACCTTCACTTCGACCGGCAGCGTGCAGCAGCTGGACACGCAGCCACCGCACATGTGTGCGGAGTATTTCTGCCATGTTTCAAGACGGTCGAGTTCCGCGGCGGCGATCAGTTGAGGCTTCATCAGGGTTCCAAAAGGTGGGGCGGTATCCGGGCGCGCGATCATACCGGGATTGGTGGTTTTTTGAACAATATTTTGCCGGTTTCGGCCAGAAGGCGTGTCTGGGCCAAAGCAGGCACGGCCAATGCATCAAAAACCGCCAAAGGTAAATGCGTTAAAAAAGTGCCGAACCAGAGCGGTCACCGTCTGTCAGACCGTCTAGGCTCTAGCAACTCCTTCTATCTCGCCCGAGGTCGCATCTGATGTCTCAGGAACCACTTGCACGAGAAGCAGAGGTAGCCGCATTTCGCGATGCTGTCTTGACCAAACTCACCTACGCGGTGGGCAAGGACCCGGATCACGCCTTCGACCATGACTGGTTCGAAGCCATTGCCCTGGCCGCCCGCGACCAGATGGTCGACCACTGGATGGACCACACGCGGCGCATTTACCGCAAAGGTCAGAAACGCGTGTATTACCTTTCCCTGGAGTTCCTCATCGGCCGTTTGCTCTACGACAGCCTGAGCAACCTCGGCGTGCTGGAGATTGCCCGCGAAGCCCTGGCCGAGTTGGGCGTGGACCTTGAGCGCATCCGCCTGCTGGAGCCCGACGCGGCGCTTGGCAACGGCGGCCTGGGCCGTCTGGCCGCGTGCTTCATGGAAAGCATGTCGACTCTCGGCATTGCCGGCCACGGTTATGGCATTCGTTATGAACATGGTTTGTTCCGCCAGGCGATTGTCGACGGCTGGCAGCAGGAGCAGACCGAGCGCTGGCTGGATTTTGGCAACCCGTGGGAGTTCGAGCGGGCTGAAGTGATTTACCCGATCGGCTTTGGCGGCAGCGTCGAAACCCTGGCGGACGCCTCCGGCAAGATGATTCAGGTGTGGTCGCCCAACGAAACCGTGCGGGCCGTGGCCTATGACACTCCGGTGGTCGGCTGGCGTGGCGCCAGCGTCAACACCCTGCGCCTGTGGCGCGCCCGTGCGGTGGAAGACCTGCACCTGGAGCGCTTCAACGCCGGTGATCACCTTGGCGCCGTCGCCGAGGTCGCCCGTGCCGAAAGCATCTCCCGGGTGCTTTACCCGGCCGACAGCACCGAAGCGGGGCAGGAACTGCGCCTGCGCCAGGAATACTTCTTCGTCGCCGCGTCCCTGCAAGACCTGTTGCGCCGCCACAAGAACATGCACGGCTCGGTGCTCAGCCTGGGCGAACACGCCGCGATCCAGCTCAACGACACCCACCCGTCCATCGCCGTGGCCGAGTTGATGCGCCAACTGGTCGACCTGCATGACATTCCGTGGGACGCCGCGTGGGATGTGACGGTTGAAACCCTTTCCTACACCAACCACACCCTGCTGCCCGAGGCACTGGAAACCTGGCCTGTGGGTTTGATGGAACGCATGCTGCCCCGGCACATGCAGATCATCTACCTGATCAACGCCCAGCACATCGATTCGCTGCGCGCCAAGGGCATCCACGACTTCGACGTACTGCGCGCCGTATCGCTGATCGAAGAAGACAACGGCCGCCGCGTGCGCATGGGTAACCTGGCGTTCCTCGGCTCCCATAGCGTCAACGGCGTGTCCGGTTTACATACCCAATTGATGCGCAGCACGGTGTTCTCCGAGCTGCACAAGCTCTACCCCGAACGCATCAACAACAAAACCAACGGCATCACCTTCCGCCGCTGGCTGTACCAGGCCAACCCCAAGCTCACCGAGATGCTGGTGGAGGCATTGGGCCCGGACATTCTCGACAACATGGAAACCCGCCTGGGCGAATTGGAAACCTTTGCCGAAAAGCAGACGTTCCGCAAAGCCTTCGCCGAGCAGCGCTTGCACAGTAAGCGGGCGCTGGCGCAAATCATCCACGAGCGCCTGGGCATTTCGGTCAACCCGGCGGCAATGTTCGACGTACAGGTCAAGCGCATCCACGAGTACAAGCGCCAACTGCTCAACCTGCTGCACACCGTGGCGCTGTACCAGGCGATCCGCGCCGAGCCGGGCACCGACTGGGTGCCGCGGGTGAAGATTTTCTCGGGCAAGGCGGCGGCCAGTTATCACCAGGCCAAGCTGATCATCAAGCTGACCAACGACATCGCCCGCACCGTCAACAACGACCCCACCGTGCGCGGGCTGCTCAAAGTGGTGTTCCTGCCCAACTACAACGTCAGCCTGGCCGAAAGCATCATTCCGGCGGCGGACTTGTCGGAGCAAATCTCCACCGCCGGCTTCGAGGCCTCGGGCACCAGCAACATGAAGTTCGGCCTCAACGGCGCGCTGACCATCGGCACCATGGACGGCGCCAACGTGGAAATGCACGAACGCGTCGGCGCCGAACACATGTTCATCTTCGGCCTCAGTGCGCAGCAGGTGGAAGCGCGCAAACATGCCGGGGAGTTCAATGCCGGCCCCGATGTTGCCGCCTCCCATCGCCTCAACGATGTGCTGCAAGCGATCCGCGGCGGGGTGTTCTCGCCGGATGATCCGGGGCGTTATGTGGGCCTGATCGACGGGTTGATCGACTACGACCGTTTCCTGGTGTGTGCCGACTTCGATTCCTACTGGGACGCCCAGGCGCGGGTCGAAGCGCATTGGCACGATTCCAAGGCGTGGTGGCGCTCGGCGGTGCTCAATACGGCGCGGATGGGCTGGTTCAGTTCCGACCGAACCATCCGCGAATACGCCACCGAAATCTGGAAAGCGTTGGACTAGACGCCGCACTACGTTGTGGGAGCGGGCTTGTGTGGGAGCGGGCTTGCTCGCGAAAGCGGTGGGTCAGTATCAGATGAGTTGCCTGACACGCCGTCTTCGCGAGCAAGCCCGCTCCCACACAAACCCGCTCCCACATAAGCCTTCTCCCACATTGCTCTCGCGTCGATATACTAGGCCCCGGTTTGCCTAGGGAATATCGACCATGCAATGGATTTTCATGCTGATTGGCCTCGCGCTCGGCTGGACACTCGACGAGTCGTTCAGTGACGCCGGCATCGGTGCGCTGCTGGGCTTGGGGCTTGGCCAGGCGATTCGCCTGTCGCAACTGTCGGCCCAGGCGGACAAGCAGGCGAGCCAGTTGGAAACCACGCAAAAGGCACTGATCGCCCTGGGCGAACGCCTGCGGCTACTGGAAGTGCCCACGCCGCCGGTCGGCAGTGCCAGGGTCGAACCCGCCATTCCTGACCCCACCCCTGTCGCCAAGGCGCCCGACCTTGTCTGGGAGCTGCCGACCGAGTTGGCGCCTGTGCCGATGGTTGCCGAGGCCAGCCAGCCGCTGCCGGATGATGTCTGGGCGCCAGCGCCAGCGCCGATGCCGACACCACGCCCGCAAGAACCGGCAACCCCGCGTGGCCCCAGCCTGATCGAGCGCGCCATCGGCGGTGCGCGCAATTGGCTGTTTGGCGGCAACACCGTGCTGCGCGTCGGCGTGGTGCTGTTGTTCCTTGGCCTGGCGTTCCTGCTGCGGTATGCCACCGAAGGCATGGTGGTGCCGATCGAGTTGCGCTACGCCGGTGTCGCCGCCGCTGCGGTCGGCCTGTTGGGCCTGGGTTGGTGGCTGCGCCTGCGCAACAGCCATTACGGCTTGATGCTGCAAGGCACCGGGATCGCGGTGTTGTACCTCACGGTGTTTGCGGCGATGCGCTTGCATCCGCTGATCGACCCCAGCGCGGCACTGGGTCTGCTGGTGGCGGTTACGGTGTTCTCGGCGATCCTGGCGATCACCCAGGACGCGCTGGGGTTGGCCTGTGCGGCCGCGCTCGGTGGTTTCGCCGCGCCGATCCTCACTTCCACGGGGGCTGGCAACCATGTGGCGCTGTTCAGTTACTTCGCGTTGCTTAACGCGGGCATCCTCGCGATTGCCTGGTTCAAGGCCTGGCGCCTGCTCAACCTGATCGGCTTCGTCGGCACCTTCGGCATCGGCTTCGCCTGGGGCCTGCGTTCCTACACGCCGGAACTGCTGTGGAGCACCGAGCCGTTCCTGATCCTGTTTTTCCTGATGTACCTGGCCATCGGCCTGTTGTTCACCCGGCGCAAATTGCTGGAGATGAGTGACGCGCCCGAGGACGACAGCCGTGGAGCGCTGCTGCGCTGGTCGGCGGCCAAGGGTGATTATGTCGACGGCAGCATGCTGTTCGGCCCGCCCCTGGTGGGCTTTGGCTTGCAGTTCGCGCTGGTGCAGCACCTGGAGTTCGCCGCTGCGTTCAGTGCGTTGGGCCTGGGCATTATCTACATGGGCCTGGCCCGTCTGCTCAGTGGTGGGCGCGCCTTGTTGCTGGCGGAAACCTGCCTGGCCCTGGGCGTGATCTTTGCCAGCCTGGCGATTCCCCTTGGGCTCGACGCGCGCTGGACTGCCGCGGCGTGGGCGGTGGAGGGCGCGGGGATTTTCTGGCTCGGGTTGCGTCAACAGCGGCCGTTGGCGCGGGCCTTCGGCCTGCTGCTGCAACTGGGCTCGGCAATGGCGTTCCTCAGCGAGTTGCGCATCGGCGAACACAGCCTGCTCGACGGCGCGCCATTGGGGGCGTTGCTGCTGGGCGCGGCGTTGCTGTTCAGCTTCGATCAACTGCGCAAGGCGCCGGCTGAACAGGCGGCGGATTGGGAACGTAGAGGCCTGCCGGTACTGGCGAGCCTGGGCTTGAGCTTTGTGTACTTGCTGGCGCCGTTGCTGTTGCAGACCCAGGGCACTGCCATCAGTTGGGCGATTGCCGGGCTGGTGACGCTGTTTGTCGGCCTGCGCATCGGCTCGCGCACCTTCCTGTTCACCGCGTTTGCCGTGCAACTGCTCGGCGGCGCGTTGTTCCTGCTGCGCTTGCAGGGCGGCGAGGGCGCAGCCGTATTCAGTGCGGGTTGGAGTGGTTTGCTCACCGCTTCGCTGATCGGCCTGGCGCTGATCGGCGGCATGTTGCTGGCGGCGCGCGACGACATGGTGCGCGGTGACGTGCGCTTGTTGCGCGGGCTGTCGGTGGTGTTGCTGGCCGGGCTGGTGCTGATCAACCTTGCGGTGCTGTTCGTACTGCCATGGCAAAGCGCGAGTGGCGTGTGGGCGGCCAGTGGTCTGTTGATCATCTGGTTGAGCCTGTACCTGCAACAGCGCGTGAGTTTTGTGTTTGGCTTGCTGCTGCAACTGATCGGCGGCGGTTCGTTCCTGCTGTCGGTGCCGCAGCTGCTGGGGCCGTTGAGCGGCGAAGGCTTGCGCCTGCTGGGGCATAGCGGTTTCTGGACACCGATGGTCCTGGGCCTGGCCGCGCTGGTCGGCGCCTGGCGCTTGCAGCGCGAGCGGCATGTGCCGGTGTTTGCGGTGCTGAAACTGCAACGCCTGTCCGACGTGCTGTTGGTGTGGGGCGCCGCGTGGTGGGCGCTGGCGTTGATCAGCGAGGTGCTGCGCTTTGTCCCGAACGCTTTGCAAGGCCCGTCCTTGCTCGGCATCGCCGCCGTAAGCGTGGCGCTCTGGGCGTTTGGCGCGCAGCGGTTGCGCTGGCCGTCGCTGGGCGTGCTCGGCACCTTGCTGATGCCGGCGGCGGGCGTGGTGTTGCTGGCGTCCCTGGATGCCTATTACCACCCGGCGGCGCAGTTTGGCTGGTTGGCGTGGTTGGCCGTTTTTGTCGTGCACTTCATTTCGCTGCGGCGCTTGGCTTCGACAGTGCCTGGCACGGTGTTGAGCGTGGCCCATGTGCTGGGCTGCTGGATGCTGATCGGCGTGCTCGCGCTGGAACTGCGTTACGGCCTGCTGTTGCTGTCGGATCAGTACAACGCCTGGCGCTGGCTCGGTTGGGCGATTCTGCCAAGCCTGTATCTGGTGCTGGCCGCTGCGCCGCGCAACTGGCCGTGGCCGGTGTCGGCGTACCCACGGGAATACCGCGTGCTCGCGGCGCTGCCATTGGCGGTGCTGATGCTCGGTTGGTTCTGGTTGGCGAACATCTTCAGCGACGGCACCGCCGAACCGTTGCCGTATGTGCCGCTGCTCAACCCGCTGGACCTGGGCCTGTTGTTCGCGTTGTTGGGCGTGTACCTGTGGGCACGCAGTGTCGCGCCGCAGCGTGGGCCGCGCGCAGAGTTGCTCGCCCAGGGTGTCGCGGGCCTGTCGCTGTTCGGGTTCTTTACCGCGTTGGTGATGCGCACCGCGCACCATTGGGGCGGCGTGCCGTTCCAGCTGGAGGCGTTGCTTGAATCGATGCTGGTGCAAGCCGGCCTGTCGATAGTTTGGACCCTGATCGCCCTTGGGCTGATGATCGGCGGCCACCTGCGCCATCGTCGCGAAGTGTGGTTGATCGGTGCGGCGCTGATTGCCGTGGTGGTGGCAAAGTTGTTCTTTGTCGAATTGAGTAACCGTGGCGGCCTGGCGCGGATCGTGTCGTTTATCGGCGTGGGCGGGTTGTTGCTGGTGGTGGGCTACTTTGCGCCGCTGCCGCCCAAGCGCGTTGAAACTGAAGGAGCATCGTCTTGATGGGCAAGCTGAGTCTGAGTGGGTTGGCGCTGTGGCTGTTGGGTTCGGCGGCCTGCGCCCAGGAAACGCCGGCCGACTTTTCGGTGCGGGTGCCATTGGCCGTGAGCGGCAACGGCCCGTGGTATCGGCTGGAGTTGCCGCTGGCCGTGCAGTTGAGTGCGCGCCAGGCAGACCTCAGTGACGTGCGTGTGTTCAACGCCGCCGGTGAGCCGCAGGCCTACGCGTTGTCGCGCCAATCCTCGCAGCGCAGCGAAAGCCGCACTGTCACCGAGGTGAAGTGGTTCCCGCTGTATGCCGCCGATACCCAGCAGGCGCTGCCCGGCGTGGTGATGAAATCCACCACCGAGGGCACGCTGCTGGAAATTCGCCCGTCCACCGCCAAGGGGCCGCAGGTGCTGCGCGGCTGGGTGCTCGACGCCAGTGCGATCAAGGCACCGTTGCAGCAACTGAGCCTGGATTGGAGTCGTGAGCACGACGGCTTCCAGCGCTTCAGCATCGAGGCCAGCGATGATTTGCAGCATTGGACGCCGTGGGGCGACGGGCAGGTTGCGCGCCTGTCGTTTGCCGACGAGCGGGTCGAGCAGCATGACGTAAACCTGCCGGGGCAATCGGCGCGCTACCTGCGCCTGGTGTGGCAAGGCCAGGCAGCGCCGTTGCTGACCTCGGCCAAGCTGGTCAGTGCCACCAGCAGCAGCCTGCCACTGCCGTTGGTATGGTCGCAGCCGTTGGCGGGCACGCGGCTCAGCGCCGGGGAATACAGCTGGCAGTTGCCGACCGGGCTGAATGTCGAGCGTTTGCGCATCGAACTGAAACAGCCCAATACCCTGGCGCCTGTCACTTTGTCGGGGCGTCGCGACAGCAAGCAGGCCTGGCAACCGTTGAGCAACGGGTTGCTCTACCGCCTGACCAGTAACGGCCAGGAGGTGGTGCAGGATGAGTTGCAGCTGCCGGGGCAGGCCGTCGCTGAACTCAAGTTGCAGGTAGACGAGCGCGGCGCAGGCCTGGGCGTCGAGGCGCCGGCCCTGCACTTTGCCGTGCGCAGCACGCAGTTGGTGTTCCTGGCGCGGGGTGAGCCGCCGTTCACCCTGGCGCTGGGCAATGCTGCGGCGAAGGCGGCGAATTTGCCGTTGTCGACACTGATTCCTGATTACAGCGCCGAGCGCCTCAAGGCGTTGGGCCAGGCCACGGTCGCCGGGGACGCGGTGGTCAACACGCCTGTTGCCGCTGCCGCCGTCGAGAGCGGGCCCGACTGGAAAAAATTCGGGCTCTGGGCCGTGCTGCTGCTCGGCGTGGCGGCGCTGGGCGCCATGGCCTACAGTTTGCTGCGCAAGCCGCCGGTGGCACGTTAGATAAAGTCCATGAACTCTATTGGGTTTAAATCCTCTGATAGGAGGAAATACGCCCCGACTCGCGCTAAACTGCGCGGGTTTTTAGCCCCCCATTCTCCGGAGCCTTACATGTCCCGCGTTACCTTGAGTCGCTATTTGATCGAGCAGACCCGCAGCAACAACACGCCTGCCGATCTGCGCTTCCTTATCGAAGTGGTGGCGCGTGCTTGCAAGGAAATCAGCCACGCCGTGTCCAAAGGCGCACTGGGTGGTGTCCTGGGCAGCATGGGCACTGAAAACGTGCAGGGCGAAGTGCAGAAGAAACTCGACGTGATCTCCAACGAGATCCTGCTCGAAGCCAACGAATGGGGTGGTCACCTGGCCGGCATGGCGTCCGAAGAAATGGAC
Organism: Pseudomonas sp. GL_117; assembly: GCF_057835125.1. Classification (NCBI taxonomy): domain Bacteria; kingdom Pseudomonadati; phylum Pseudomonadota; class Gammaproteobacteria; order Pseudomonadales; family Pseudomonadaceae; genus Pseudomonas; species Pseudomonas sp. GL_117. Next base: position 403,001 of record NZ_CM174418.1, read on the forward strand.
AATGCCTACCAGATTCCGGGCAAATACCCGAAAGGTGCGTACCTGCTGGTATTCGACCCACTGGACGGTTCGTCCAACATCGACATCAACGCGCCGGTCGGCACCATCTTCTCGGTACTGCGTTGCCCGAACGAATACCTGAGCCAGAACGAGCCGCTGAACGAGAAGGCCTTCCTGCAACCCGGCACCCAGCAGGTTGCCGCCGGTTACGCGATCTACGGCCCACAGACCATGCTGGTGCTGACCCTGGGCGATGGCGTCAAGGGTTTCACCCTGGACCGCGAAATGGGCAGTTTCGTGCTGACCCACGAAGACATCACCATTCCTGCATCGACCCAGGAATTCGCGATCAACATGTCCAACCAGCGCCACTGGGAAGAGCCGGTGACCCGCTACGTGGGCGAGCTGATGGCTGGCGAAGAAGGCCCGCTGAAGAAAAACTTCAACATGCGCTGGGTTGCCGCGATGGTGGCCGACGTACACCGCATCCTGACCCGTGGTGGCCTGTTCATGTACCCACGCGACAGCCGCGAGCCATCCAAGCCAGGCAAACTGCGCCTGATGTACGAAGCCAATCCGATGTCCTTCCTGGTTGAGCAAGCGGGCGGCGCGTCCACCGACGGCCACCAGCGCATCCTCGACATCCAGCCTGAAGGCCTGCACCAGCGTGTGGCGGTGTTCCTGGGTTCGAAAGAAGAAGTCGAGCGTGTAACCGCCTACCACAAGAAGTAACCTTTGTAGTGAGCGGGCTTGCCCGCGCGGCGGTGTGTCAGGTTAGCTTGAGGCGCCTGGTGTACCGCAGCGCGGGCAAGCCCGCTCACTACAAGATTTTGTGTTGGCTAGAAAGCCCCGAAACGTTTCAGCGTTTTCGGGGTTTTTTTTGTTTTTGCCCATCGGGAACCAGACACCTCTTTTCCCTTCTAAGCTTCTGGCAGACCCCCATGCTGCTTCGTCCCTCCAGGAGTTTTTCCATGTCGTTACGCCGTCTCGCCTTGCTGACTTTTTGCGTGCTGTTGGCCGCTTGCAGCAAGGTCAACCAAGAAAATTACGCAAAGCTGTCGGCTGGCATGGCCAAGGCCGAGGTGGAGTCGCTGTTGGGTAAGCCGACCGATTGTTCCGGCGCACTGGGCATGTCCAGCTGCACCTGGGGCGATAAAACCAGCTTTATCAGCGTGCAATATGCCGGTGACAAGGTTCTGATGTTTTCCGGGCAAGGCCTGAAGTAAACCGGGGCGTAAGCCTGCGGGAGAAGAAGAATGATCCGTTTTGTTGTGTTCCTTTGTGCCAGCCTGTTTTTGGCGGGCTGCGCCAGCCATTCTGGCGATGATCTGCAACCCAAGACAGCGAACAACGTCAACCTCAAGCGTTACCAGGGCACCTGGTATGAGTTGGCGCGATTGCCGATGTACTTCCAGCGCAACTGCGCGCAGTCCGAGGCCCGCTACACCCTGCTGCCGGATGGCGACATGTCGGTGTTCAACCGCTGCCTGACGACCGAATGGAAGTGGGAAGAAGCCAAGGGCACGGCCACGCCGCAAGTGCCGGGCAAGACCGACAAGCTCTGGGTCGAATTCAATAACTGGTTCACATCGCTACTGCCGGGCGTCGCCAAGGGCGATTACTGGGTGCTGTATGTCAGCGATGACTACAAGACCGCAATCGTGGGCAGCCCGAGCCGGCGCTACATGTGGATCTTGTCGCGCTCGCCGACGGTCAGTGCCGACACCCGCGAGGACCTGCTGAGCAGGGCGCGCCAGCAGGGGTATGACACCACTCGGTTGATCTGGCGCACGTCGGACAAAGAGATGGCCAAGACCTCGCAATAACCCCGAGACCACCGTCGATCAAATTGTGGGAGCGGGCTTGCTCGCGAAAGCGGTGTATCAGACGCAGATATTTTGTCTGACCCACCGCTTTCGCGAGCAAGCCCGCTCCCACATTTTTTAACCGAGCAGGTCCTTCAGTACTTGGGTGAATGCGCGATTGCTGTCTTCTTCGTCAGCGTGCCGACCCTCCCGCACCACCCACTTCCCGTTCACCAGCACATCCCGCACCTGCCGATCCCCACCGGCAAACAACCAGCGATTGAGAATGCCATCTTCGCTCGCGGTCGCCAGGTACGGATCATTGCCGTCCAGCACCAGCCAATCCGCGCGCCTACCCACTTCCAAACGACCAATCGGCTGGCCCAGCGCCTGTGCGCCGCCGTCCAGTGCCGCATCAAACAGCGTACGGCCCACCATCGGTTGATCGCTGCGATACAAACGGTTGCGCCGCTGATCCCGCAGGCGCTGGCCGTATTCCAGCCAACGCAATTCCTCCACCACGCTCAACGACACATGGCTATCGGAACCAATCCCCATGCGCCCGCCTTGCGCGAGAAAGTCTACCGCCGGGAAAATCCCGTCACCCAGGTTCGCCTCAGTGGTCAGGCACAGCCCGGCAATCGCACGGCTCTTGGCCATGCGCGCGACTTCATCCGCATCGGCATGAGTGGCATGCACCAGGCACCAGCGCTCATCCACTGCAACATTGTCGAACAGCCATTGCAGCGGGCGCTTGCCGCTCCAGGCCAGGCAGTCGTCGACTTCCTTCTGTTGTTCGGCGATGTGGATATGCACCGGGCAGGCTTTGTCGCTGGCGCTCAGCACTGCGCTGATTTGTGACGGGGTGACCGCGCGCAGCGAGTGGAAACACAGCCCCAACTGCTGCGCCGGTTGCGCGGCGAGGATGGGCTGCAGGCGCGCTCGCAGATCCAGATAGCTTTCAGTGCTGTTGATAAACCGTCGCTGGCCCTCATTCGGTGCCTGGCCGCCAAACCCGGAGTGGGTATAGAGCACCGGCAGCAACGTCAGGCCGATGCCGCTGCTGGCCGCCGCCTGGCTGATCTGACGTGACAGCTCGGTACGGTCGGCGTACGGCTGGCCGTTGACGTCATGGTGCACGTAGTGGAATTCGGCCACCGAGGTGTAGCCGGCCTTGAGCATTTCGATATACAGCTGGCGCGCGATCACCTGCAATTGCTCTGGGCTGATCTTGCCGACCATGCGGTACATCAGCTCGCGCCAGGTCCAGAAACTGTCGTTCGGGTTGCCCGCCACTTCGGCCAGACCGGCCATCGCGCGTTGGAAAGCGTGGGAGTGCAGGTTCGGCATGCCCGCCAAAACCGGGCCTCTCAGCCGTTCGGCGCCGTCTGCGTTGGCATTGGCCGCAACCTTTGTCAGCAGGCCATCGGCGCTGACTTCAAGACGTACATCATTGGCCCATCCATTAGGCAGCAGTGCGCGTTCGGCAAAGAAAGCGGACATGATCAGAGCACCCCGGTCGTGTGTTTATTTGTATATACATATACAGACGTTTGCCTGCTCGGTAAACTCCGGCAATCTATGCATCTTTTCCACCTGCAAGGATTCCCTGTGCCGACTCCGCCCGCCAACTCTTCGCTGGCTGCCCACATGGACGAAAGTCCGGCGCCCTTGTATGCCCGCGTCAAACAGATGATCAGCCAGCAGATCCTCAACGGCAATTGGCCGCCCCATTACCGCGTGCCGTCGGAGAGCGAACTGGTCAGCGAGCTGGGCTTCAGCCGCATGACCATCAACCGCGCCCTGCGTGAGCTCACCGCCGAAGGGTTGCTGGTGCGAATGCAAGGCGTCGGTACGTTCGTCGCCGAACCCAAGAGCCAGTCAGCGCTGTTTGAAGTGCACAACATTGCCGACGAGATCGCCTCCCGCGGTCACCGGCACACCTGCCAGGTCATCCACCTGGGCGAAGAGGCCGCCGGTTCCGAGCGCGCCGTCGCCCTGGAAATGCGCGAAGGCGGGCGGGTGTTCCACTCGTTGATCGTGCACTTCGAAAACGATATTCCGGTGCAAATCGAAGACCGTTTCGTCAATGCCCTGGTCGCGCCGGAATACTTGCAACAGGATTTCACCCAGCAAACCCCCTACGCCTATCTGAACCAGGTCGCACCGTTGACCGAAGGCGAGCACGTAGTCGAGGCGATCCTTGCCGACGCCGCCGAGTGCAAGTTGCTGCAAATCGAACCCGGCGAACCCTGCCTGTTGATTCGTCGCCGCACCTGGTCGGGCCGCCAGCCGGTGACCGCCGCCCGTTTGATCCACCCCGGCTCGCGCCACAGTCTCGAAGGACGTTTCAGCAAATGACTGCAGTCAAAGTCTGGCGCGCCGCCGATTACGTGCGCATGCCGTGGAAGAACGGCGGCGGCAGCACCGAAGAAATCACCCGTGATGCGGGCCAGGGCCTGGACGGTTTTGGCTGGCGCCTGTCGATTGCCGATATTGGCGAGTCGGGCGGTTTTTCCACCTTCGCCGGTTACCAGCGCGTGATTACCGTGATCCAGGGCGCTGGCATGGTGTTGACCGTCGATGGCGAGGAGCAGCGTGGCTTGTTGCCGCTGCAGGCGTTTGCGTTCAAGGGTGACAGCCAGGTGTCATGCCGCCTGATCACCGGGCCGATCCGCGATTTCAACCTGATCTATTCGCCACAGCGTTATCACGCGCGGTTGCAGTGGATCGACGGCGAGCAGCGGTTTTTCAGCACGGCGCAGACGGTGCTGGTGTTCAGTGTCGCTGATGAAGTGAAGGTGCTGGACCAGAAACTTGGCCATCACGATTGCCTGCAAATCGACGGTAACGCCGGCCTGCTGGACATCGCCGTCAGCGGCCGCAGCTGCATCATCGAACTGACCGCACGCGGTTAAAAGTGTGGGAGCAGGCTTGCCTGCGATAGCGGTGTATCAGTAGCAGATTTACTGACTGACACACCGCTATCGCAGGCAAGCCAGCTCCCACATGTGTTTCCCGCTGTTCATTCGATCTGTTTCCAACCGGCGCACCAACTTGTTACCGAACGCCCCAGCATGGCGCAAAGCCATGGGGACAAGACAACTATCCCCCGCCACAAAACTCCCCCGTAAGAAATTTCATCCAACGCGGAAGCCTTAATTTCCAAGGCTCGCACGCTCTTTCCAAAAAATTCTCAACAGCTCCCTCAGCAAGTTGGCCGCTCGATTGCATATGCTTGTATGTACAAGTAAAGATGTGTGCGTAAGAGTCCGCTTCGCACCAATCAGGTATGCGCATCGATCGCTGAGGAGTTCTTGTTGTGACCAAGCCTACTAAATACCGTGACGTAGAAATCCGCGCCGCCCACGGTAACAAGCTCACCGCCAAAAGCTGGCTGACTGAAGCGCCGCTGCGCATGCTGATGAACAACCTCGACCCGCAAGTGGCCGAGAACCCGAAAGAACTGGTGGTGTACGGTGGCATCGGCCGTGCGGCGCGCAACTGGGAGTGCTACGACCAGATCGTCGAAAGCCTCACCAACCTGAACGACGACGAAACCCTGCTGGTGCAATCCGGCAAGCCGGTCGGCGTGTTCAAGACCCACAGCAACGCCCCGCGCGTACTGATCGCCAACTCCAACCTGGTGCCGCACTGGGCCAGCTGGGAACACTTCAACGAACTGGATGCCAAGGGCCTGGCCATGTACGGCCAGATGACCGCCGGCAGCTGGATCTACATCGGCAGCCAGGGCATCGTCCAGGGCACCTACGAAACCTTCGTCGAGGCCGGGCGCCAGCATTACAACAGCGACCTGACCGGCCGCTGGGTGCTCACCGCCGGCCTCGGTGGCATGGGCGGTGCACAACCGCTGGCGGCTACCCTGGCCGGCGCGTGCTCGCTGAACATCGAGTGCCAGCAGGTCAGCATCGATTTCCGCCTGGCCAGCCGCTACGTCGACGAGCAAGCCACCGACCTCGATGACGCCCTGGCGCGCATTGCCAAATACACCAAGGAAGGCAAGGCGATCTCCATCGCGCTGCTGGGCAATGCCGCCGAAATCCTGCCGGAACTGGTCAAGCGCGGCGTACGCCCGGACATGGTCACCGACCAGACCAGCGCCCACGACCCACTCAACGGCTACCTGCCCGCCGGCTGGACCTGGGACGAATACCGCGCCCGCGCCAAGACCGAACCGGCCGCCGTGATCAAGGCCGCCAAACAGTCGATGGCCGTGCACGTCAAAGCCATGCTGGACTTCCAGAAACAAGGGATCCCGACCTTCGACTACGGCAACAACATCCGTCAGATGGCCCAGGAAGAAGGCGTGGAAAATGCCTTCGACTTCCCTGGCTTCGTCCCGGCCTACATCCGCCCACTGTTCTGCCGTGGCATCGGCCCGTTCCGCTGGGCGGCCCTGTCCGGCGACCCGCAGGACATCTACAAGACCGACGCCAAAGTCAAAGAGCTGATCCCCGACGACGCCCACCTGCACAACTGGCTGGACATGGCCCGCGAGCGCATCAGCTTCCAGGGTCTGCCGGCGCGCATCTGCTGGGTTGGCCTGGGCCAGCGCGCCAAGCTCGGCCTGGCGTTCAACGAAATGGTACGCAGCGGCGAGCTGTCGGCGCCGGTGGTGATCGGCCGTGACCACCTCGACTCCGGCTCGGTGTCCAGCCCGAACCGTGAAACCGAAGCCATGCAGGACGGTTCCGACGCTGTGTCCGACTGGCCACTGCTCAACGCCTTGCTCAATACCGCCAGCGGCGCGACCTGGGTTTCGCTGCACCACGGCGGCGGTGTGGGCATGGGCTTCTCCCAGCACTCCGGCATGGTGATCGTCTGCGACGGCACCGACGAAGCGGCCGAGCGGATTGCCCGCGTGCTGCACAACGACCCGGCGACCGGAGTGATGCGTCACGCCGATGCGGGTTACCAGATCGCGATCGACTGCGCCAAAGAGCAGGGCCTCAATCTCCCGATGATCAAGTAACCCAATGTGGGAGCTGTGCTTTTGTGTGGGAGCTGGCTTGCCTGCGATGGCATCACCTCGGTTTGACCGACAGACCGAGTCGCCTGTATCGCAGGCAAGCCAGCTCCCACAGAAGAGCAATCGAGACACTGAACAATCCACCAGAGGTTGAACCGACATGGCTGCAAATGACACCACCCCGTTGATCGAGAAACGTTCGATCGACTACATCCCGGAAGCGGAAAGACACGGTCGTCTGTTCAGCCAATTCACCCTGTGGATGGGGGCCAACCTGCAGATCACCGCGATTGTCACCGGGGCCCTGGCCGTGGTGCTGGGCGGTGATGTGTTCTGGTCGTTGATCGGTCTGTTGATCGGCCAACTGATCGGCGGTGGCGTGATGGCGTTGCATGCGGCGCAAGGGCCCAAGTTGGGCCTGCCGCAGATGATCTCCAGCCGGGTGCAGTTCGGGGTGTACGGCGCGGCGATTCCGATTGTGCTGGTGTGCCTGATGTACCTCGGGTTCACCGCCACCGGCACCGTGCTGTCCGGCCAGGCGCTGGGCCAGTTGTTTGGCGTCAGCGACAGCGTCGGCATCCTGATCTTCGCCAGTGTCATCGTGCTGGTCACGGTGCTCGGTTACCGGGTGATTCACTTCATCGGCCGCGTCGCCAGCGTCATTGGGGTGATCGCCTTTGTTTATCTGTTCAGCCGCCTGATGGGCCAGACGGACGTGGGTGCACTCCTGCAAATCCGTCACTTCAGCTGGAGCAGCTTTTTGCTCGCGGTGTCGCTCGCGGCGTCCTGGCAAATCGCCTTCGGCCCTTACGTGGCGGACTACTCGCGTTACCTGCCAAGCCGCACGTCGTCGGTGAAAACCTTCCTCGCCGCTGGCGCCGGTTCGGTGATCGGCGCCCAGGTGGCGATGATCCTCGGCGTGTTTGCCGCCGCCATGTCCAACGGCCAGTTTGCCGGGCATGAAGTGGCCTACATCGTCGGCTTGAGCGGCACGGGTGCCACGGCTGCGCTGCTGTACTTCAGCATCGCGTTCGGCAAGGTGACCATCTCCACGCTGAACTCCTACGGCAGCTTCATGTGCATCGCGACCATCATCAGCGGCTTTCGTGGTCGCCTGGAGGTCACGCGTTTGCAGCGCCTGGTGTTTGTGCTGGCCATCGTGGGTACGGCGACCCTGATCGCACTGCTCGGCCAGCACTCGTTCCTCGGCGCGTTCAAGTCGTTCATCTTGTTCCTGCTGGCGTTCTTCACGCCCTGGAGCGCGATCAACCTGGTGGACTACTACTGCATCACCCGCGAGCGCTATGACGTGCCGGCGCTGGCCGATCCCAATGGCCGCTACGGTCGCTGGAACCTGCTGGGTATCAGCGTCTATGTGTTCGGTGTGCTGGTGCAGTTGCCGTTCATCTCTACCAAGTTCTACACCGGCCCCCTGGTGGCCGCCCTGGGCGACGTGGATATTTCCTGGATCATCGGCCTGGTACTGCCCGCCGCCCTGTATTACGTGTGTGCGAAAAAATGGCACGGCAGCGTGCCCGATCAATTGATCCTGCCGGTAGAGCAGGGCGCTGCACCAACGACGACAAACGGGCTGGTTGCACAAGCCTGATGGGACGTGGACATGGCTGGATGCCTACTGACTGCCGTAATCCATTTCAAGATTGGGAGCGTCACAACAATGAAAATGCATAAGACCCTGTTGGCCACCTTGTTCTCTGCTGGCGTGCTGGCATCAGCCGGTGCCCAGGCAGCCGGCTGGTGCGAGTCTGGCAAGCCGGTGAAGTTCGCCGGGCTGAACTGGGAAAGCGGCATGTTGCTAACCGACATCCTGCAAACCGTGCTGGAAAAAGGCTACGACTGCAAAACCGACAGCCTGCCAGGCAACTCCATCACCATGGAAAACGCCCTGAGCAGCAACGACATCCAAGTGTTTGCCGAAGAATGGGTGGGCCGCAGCGAAGTCTGGAACAAGGCCGAGAAGGCCGGCAAAGTCGTCGGCGTCGGCGCCCCGGTGGTGGGGGCTATCGAAGGCTGGTACGTGCCGCGCTACGTGATTGAAGGCGACGCCAAGCGCAAGCTGGAAGCCAAGGCCCCGGGCCTGAAAAACATCGCCGACCTGGCCAAGTACGCCGCCGTGTTCAAGGACCAGGAAGAACCGTCCAAAGGCCGTTTCTACAACTGCCCGGCCGGTTGGACCTGTGAGCTGGACAACAGCGAAATGCTCAAGAGCTACGGCCTGGAAAGCACCTACACCAACTTCCGCCCAGGTACCGGCCCGGCGCTGGATGCGGCGGTGTTGTCGAGCTACAAGCGTGGCGAGCCGATCCTGTTCTACTACTGGTCGCCAACGCCGCTGATGGGCCAGGTCGATCTGGTCAAGCTGGAAGAAAAACCCGGCGTGGATAAAAGCGTGAGCATCAAGGTCGGCCTGTCCAAGACTTTCCACGAGCAGGCCCCGGAACTGGTGGCCGTGCTGGAAAAGGTCAACCTGCCAATCGACCTGCTGAACCAGAACCTGGGGCGCATGGCCAAGGAGCGAATTGAGTCGCCGAAACTGGCGAAGATCTTCCTCAAGGAACATCCTGAAGTCTGGCACGCCTGGGTGAGTGAAGACGCAGCCAAGAAAATCGACGCGGCCTTGTAGGTCAAGCGTGCCCGGCTACCCTCAGAGGTCAGCCGGGTGCCTGGCTACAACCCATTGGATCGAGAGCACGCTATGTTTCCTGAGAGTTTTACGTTTTCCATCGCCGACTGGGTCAACGGTTGGGTGGACTCACTGGTCACCAACTACGGCGATGTGTTCCGGCACATCTCCGACACCCTGTTGTGGGCCATCGTCAACCTGGAAGGGCTGCTGCGCGCAGCGCCCTGGTGGCTGATGCTGGCCATCGTCGGCGCTGTCGCCTGGCATGCCACGCGCAAGGTCGTGACCACGGCGGTGATCGTCGGTTTGCTGTTTCTGGTGGGGGCGGTCGGCCTGTGGGACAAGCTGATGCAGACCCTCGCGCTGATGATGGTCGCCACGGTGATCTCGGTGCTGATCGGCATTCCGCTGGGCATCCTCTCGGCACGCAGCAATCGCCTGCGTTCGGTGCTGATGCCACTGCTGGACATCATGCAGACCATGCCCAGCTTCGTGTACTTGATCCCGGTTCTGATGCTGTTCGGCCTGGGCAAGGTCCCGGCGATTTTCGCCACGGTGATCTACGCCGCGCCACCGCTGATCCGCCTGACCGATCTGGGCATCCGCCAGGTCGACGGCGAAGTCATGGAAGCCATCAACGCTTTTGGTGCCAACCGCTGGCAGCAACTGTTCGGCGTGCAACTGCCGCTGGCGCTGCCAAGCATCATGGCCGGGATCAACCAGACCACCATGATGGCCCTGTCGATGGTGGTGATCGCCTCGATGATCGGTGCCCGTGGCTTGGGTGAAGACGTACTCGTCGGCATCCAGACCCTCAACGTCGGTCGTGGCCTTGAAGCCGGCCTGGCGATCGTGATTCTCGCAGTGGTCATCGACCGCATTACCCAGGCCTATGGTCGTCCACGGCATGAGGCGAGCAAATGACTACTGTCAGCAAAATCGAAGTTAAAAACGTCTTCAAGATCTTCGGCGCCCGTGACAAGGAAGCGCTGTCGTTGATCAGCCAGGGCAAGACCAAGGATCAGGTGCTGGCCGAAACCGGCTGCGTGGTCGGCGTGAACGACTTGTCCCTGAGCATCGGCACCGGCGAGATCTTCGTGATCATGGGCCTGTCGGGCTCCGGCAAATCCACCCTGGTGCGCCACTTCAACCGCCTGATCGACCCCACCAGCGGCGCGATCCTGGTGGACGGCGAAGACATCCTGCAACTGGACATGGACGCCCTGCGTCAATTCCGTCGCCACAAGATCAGCATGGTGTTCCAGAGCTTCGGCCTGCTGCCCCACAAGAGCGTGCTCGACAACGTTGCCTACGGCCTGAAAGTGCGTGGCGAAAGCAAGCAGGTCTGCGTTGATCGTGCCCTGCACTGGATCGAGACCGTGGGCCTGAAGGGCTACGAAAACAAATACCCGCACCAGCTCTCCGGCGGCATGCGCCAGCGCGTCGGCCTGGCCCGCGCGTTGGCGGCCGACACCGACATCATCCTGATGGACGAAGCGTTCAGCGCACTCGACCCGCTGATCCGCGCCGAGATGCAGGATCAGTTGCTGGAGCTGCAAAAGACCCTGCACAAAACCATCGTGTTTATCACCCACGACCTCGACGAAGCTGTGCGCATCGGCAACCGCATTGCGATCCTCAAGGACGGCAGGCTGATCCAGGTCGGCACGCCGCGGGAGATCCTGCATTCGCCGGCGGATGAGTATGTGGACCGGTTTGTTCAGCGGCGGGCGGCGGTGGTCTGAGCCAAAAGGTGTGGTGCGCCTGCTGGCCCTTTCGCGAGCAAGCCCGCTCCCACATTTGGAATGCATTCCCCCTGTGGGAGCGGGCTTGCCCGCGAAGAGGCCGGTAAAGCTGCACAAGAATTGAAGAAGGTATGAAGATGTCCCAGCCAACAAAAATCATCATCGCCAACACCCCATTACGCTGGCAGGACGTGGTCGCCGTCGCCCGCCACGGCGCCGTCCTCGAACTCTCCGGCCAGGCCTGGGCACGCATCGACAACGCCCAAGCCATCGTGCAGCGCATCGTCACCAGCGGCGAGCGTGCCTACGGGGTCAACACCGGCCTGGGCGCGTTGTGCAATGTCTCGCTCGCCGGCGAGCAACTCAGCCAGCTGTCGCGCAACACCCTGCTCAGCCATGCCTGCGGCGTCGGCCCGGTGCTCAGCGACGAGCAGACCCGCGCGATCATCTGCGCCGCCATCATCAATTACAGCCAGGGCAAATCCGGCCTGCACCCGCAGGTGGTGCACGCGTTGCTGGCACTGCTCAACCACGGCATCACGCCGCAAGTGCCGTCCCAGGGTTCGGTGGGTTACCTGACCCACATGGCCCATGTCGGCGTGGCGCTGCTGGGTGTCGGCACGGTGAGCTATCGCGGGCAGATCGTTCCGGCGCAACAGGCCCTGAGCGCCGAAGGCTTGCAGCCGGTGGTGCTGGGCGCCAAGGACGGCCTGTGCCTGGTCAACGGCACGCCGTGCATGACCGGCCTGAGCTGCCTGGCCCTGGCTGATGCGCACCATTTGCTGCAATGGGCCGACGTCATCGGCGCCATGAGTTTCGAGGCTCTGCGCGGCCAGATCGACGCGTTCGATGAGCACATCATCGCCCTCAAGCCGCACCCCGGCATGCAGCACGTCGGCAGCAATTTGCGTGCGTTGCTCGACGGCAGTGAAGTGATCGCCAGCAGCAAAGGCCTGCGCACCCAGGACGCGTTGAGCCTGCGCTCGATCCCGCAGATCCACGGCGCCGCCCGCGATCAAGTCGAGCACGCCACGCGCCAGATCGAAACCGAACTCAACAGTGCCACCGACAACCCGCTGCTGCTCGGCACGCCGGAGAATTACCGCGTCGTATCCCAGGCCAACCCCCACGGTCAGTCGGTCGCGCTGGCGGCGGATATGCTCGCCATCGCCATGGCCGAGATCGGCTCGGTGGCCGAGCGTCGCCTGGACCGGCTGATCAACCCCCATGTCAGCGGCTTGCCGGCGTTCCTCGTCAGCAACCCCGGGGTCAATTCCGGGATGATGATCGTGCAGTACGTCGCCGCGTCCCTGTGCGGGCAGAACCGCCAGCTGGCGCAACCGGCGGTGCTCGACAATTTCGTCACCTCGGGCCTGCAGGAAGACCACTTGAGCATGGGCACCAACGCCGCACTCAAGCTGCACCAGGTGCTGGCCAACGTCACCCAGATCCTCGCCATCGAGTACCTGCTGGCGGCCCAGGCGTTTGAATTCCTCAAGGACCGGCGCTTCGGCGCCGGCACCGACCGCGCCTGGCGCTTGCTGCGTGAAGTCGTCCCGGCCTATGAGCAGGATCGCTGGCTGGCGCCGGATATTGCCGCTGCCGCCCAGTTGCTCAAAGACACCGCATTACCCGATTTGCACTAAAAACAATTCAAAGGAGTAGGAATGTGACTGCGCTAAACCTGATCCCCGGCCAACTGAGCCTTGCCCAACTGCGGGCCATCTACCAGCAGCCGGTGACCCTCAGCCTGGATAACAGCGCCTCGGCGCAGATCGAAGCCAGCGTGGCGTGTGTCGAGCAGATCCTCGCCGAGAACCGCACCGCCTACGGTATCAACACCGGTTTCGGCCTGCTGGCCTCGACCCGTATCGCCAGTGAAGACCTGGAAAACCTCCAGCGGTCCCTGGTGCTGTCCCATGCCGCCGGTGTGGGCGAGCCGATCAGCGATGCGCTGGTGCGGCTGGTCATGGTGCTCAAGGTCAACAGCCTCAGCCGGGGCTTCTCCGGGATTCGTCGCCAGGTGATCGACGCGTTGATCGCGCTGATCAACGCCGAGGTGTATCCGCACATTCCGTTGAAAGGCTCGGTGGGGGCTTCCGGCGACCTGGCGCCGTTGGCGCACATGTCCCTGGTGCTGCTGGGCGAAGGCAAGGCGCGCTACAAGGGCGAATGGCTGCAAGCCAGCGACGCGCTCAAAGTCGCCGGCCTGACCCCGTTGACCCTCGCCGCCAAGGAAGGCCTGGCGCTGCTCAACGGCACCCAGGTGTCTACCGCGTATGCCCTGCGCGGCCTGTTCGAAGGCGAAGACCTGTTTGCCGGCGCACTCGCCTGCGGCGGCCTTACCGTGGAAGCGGTGCTGGGTTCGCGCTCGCCGTTCGACCCACGTATCCACGCGGCGCGTGGTCAGCGGGGGCAGATCGATGCGGCCGCGGCCTATCGCGACCTGCTGGGCGAAAGCAGCCAGGTGTCGCAGTCGCACCAGAACTGCGACAAGGTCCAGGACCCGTACTCCCTGCGCTGCCAGCCGCAAGTCATGGGCGCCTGCCTGACCCAGTTGCGCCAGGCAGCCGAAGTGCTCGTGGTGGAAGCCAATGCCGTGTCGGATAACCCGCTGGTGTTCGCCGCCGAAGGCGACGTGATTTCCGGCGGTAACTTCCACGCCGAGCCGGTGGCCATGGCCGCCGATAACATGGCGCTGGCCATCGCTGAAATCGGCTCCCTCAGTGAGCGCCGCATCTCGTTGATGATGGACAAGCACATGTCCCAGCTGCCGCCGTTCCTGGTCGGCAATGGCGGGGTCAACTCCGGTTTCATGATCGCCCAGGTGACTGCCGCCGCACTCGCCAGCGAGAACAAGGCACTGGCCCATCCCCACAGCGTCGACAGCCTGCCGACCTCCGCCAACCAGGAAGACCACGTATCCATGGCCCCGGCTGCCGGCAAGCGTCTGTGGGAAATGGCCGAGAACACCCGGGGCATCCTGGCCGTGGAGTGGTTGGCCGCATGCCAGGGCCTGGACCTGCGCGAAGGCCTGAAAACCTCGCCGAAGCTGGAACAGGCGCGTGGCATCCTGCGCAGCAAAGTGGCGTTCTACGATAAGGACCGCTTTTTCGCGCCGGACATCATCGCCGCCAGCGAACTGCTCGCCAGCCGCTGCCTCAACGAGCTGCTGCCGGCCCAGTTGCTGCCGAGCCTGTAATGTGTGGGAGCTGTCGAGCCCCAGCGAGGCTGCGAACACGGCAGCACTGGCGATGGCAAGGTTGAGCCTGAACCACCGCTGTCGCAGGCAAGCCAGCTCCCACAGGGATGAGTTTCACCGACCACTGACGGAGGCGTTGATGAAAACGCTATGGCAACACTGCCACATTGCGACCCTGGCCCACGGCAAATACTCGATCATCGAGGATGGGGCTCTGGTTACGGCAGGATCGCTGATTGAATGGATCGGCCCACGCAGCGACGTACCCGCAGCGGACTACAGCGCTATCCATGACCTGCAAGGCGCCTGGGTGACCCCCGGGTTGATCGACTGCCACACCCACACGGTGTTCGGCGGCAATCGCAGCGGCGAATTCGAGCAGCGCCTTGAAGGCGTGAGTTACGCCGAGATCGCTGCCAAGGGTGGCGGTATTGCCAGCACCGTGCGCGCCACCCGTGCCGCCAGCGAAGATGAGCTGTTCGACAGCAGCCACAAACGCCTGCGCAGTTTGTTGCGCGACGGAGTGACCACGGTGGAGATCAAGTCCGGCTACGGCCTGGACCTGGCCAATGAACGCAAGATGCTGCGGGTAGCCCGTCGCCTCGGCGAGGCACTGCCGGTCAGCGTGCGTGCCACCTGCCTGGCGGCCCATGCGTTACCGCCGGAGTACAAGGACCGCGCCGACGACTACATCGAGCACATCTGCAGCGAAATGCTGCCGACCCTGGCGGCGGAAGGGCTGGTGGATGCGGTGGATGCGTTCTGCGAATACCTGGCGTTTTCCACCGAGCAGGTGGAGCGCGTGTTCAAGGTCGCGCAACAACTGGGCCTGCCGGTCAAGCTGCATGCCGAGCAGCTCTCGTCACTGCACGGTTCCAGCCTGGCGGCGCGTTACCAGGCGTTGTCTGCGGATCACCTGGAATTCATGACCGAAGCAGACGCCATCGCCATGGCCGCCGCCGGCACCGTCGCCGTGTTGCTGCCGGGCGCGTTCTACTTCCTGCGGGAGACCCAATTGCCGCCGATGGATGCCCTGCGCAAACACGGTGTGAAGATCGCCATCGCCAGCGACCTCAACCCCGGCACCTCGCCAGCGTTGTCGGTGCGCCTGATGCTGAACATGGCCTGCACCCTGTTCCGCATGACCCCCGAAGAAGCCCTGGCCGGCGTCACCCAGCACGCGGCCACCGCCCTGGGCATGGGCGATACCCACGGTTCGTTGGAAGTAGGCAAGGTCGCCGACTTTGTCGCCTGGCAGATTGATCGCCCGGCCGACCTGGCTTACTGGCTGGGCGGCGAGCTGGATAAACGCGTCGTGCGCCATGGCGTCGACGTCACCGTCTAAGGAGCAATGCTGTGGATAAGGTTCTGAACTTCAAACGAGGCCGCGTACCGCTGCTGATCAGCATGCCCCACGCCGGCCTGCGCCTCACGCCTGCGGTGGCGGCCGGGCTGATCCCCGAGGCGCAAAGCCTGCCGGACACTGACTGGCATATCCCGACGCTGTATGACTTTGCCGAGGACCTCGGCGCCAGCACCCTGGCTGCCGAATATTCGCGCTTTGTGATCGACCTGAACCGCCCGTCCGACGACAAGCCGCTGTACGTCGGTGCCACCACCGGGCTGTACCCAGCGACGCTGTTCGACGGCGTGCCGCTGTTCCGTGAAGGCCTGGAACCGAGCAAGGCCGAGCGCGCCACCTATCTCGAGCAGATCTGGGGCCCGTACCACCAGACCCTGCAAGACGAACTGGCGCGGCTCAAGGCCGAGTTCGGCTACGCCTTGCTCTTCGATGCCCACTCGATCCGCTCGGTGATCCCGCACCTGTTCGATGGCAAGTTGCCGGACTTCAACCTCGGCACCTTCAACGGCGCCGCTTGCGACCCCGCGCTGGCCAGCCAGCTGAAAGCCATCTGCGCCGAGCATCCGCAATACACCCACGTGCTGAACGGGCGCTTCAAGGGCGGGTATATCACCCGTCACTACGGCAACCCGGCGCAGGACATTCATGCGGTGCAGCTGGAGTTGGGGCAG
Organism: Pseudomonas sp. GL_117; assembly: GCF_057835125.1. Classification (NCBI taxonomy): domain Bacteria; kingdom Pseudomonadati; phylum Pseudomonadota; class Gammaproteobacteria; order Pseudomonadales; family Pseudomonadaceae; genus Pseudomonas; species Pseudomonas sp. GL_117. The sequence continues at coordinate 419,421 of NZ_CM174418.1, forward strand.
TGCACGTACATGGAAGAGGTCGAGCCGTTTCGGTATCGGGCGGATCTGGCTGAGCCGACGCGGGTGGTGCTCAAGCAGTTGCTGGAAGGGTTGTTGGCCTGGGGGCAACAGCGTTACGGCTGAAATCGCTATCGCAGGCAAGCCAGCTCCCACAGTTGACCGAGTTCCACCTTTGGAATGCAGTCAAAGGTGGGCGCTGGCTTGCCTGTTCCCACATTTGCTCTCAAGTGTCGGGGAGACTGATGCATGGTCGAATACCCGATTTCTTCGCAAATGCTCGCCTTTGTGGATAAGACCGAATCTTTCACCAGCACCGACACCTCCCTGGCCGTGCCTACTTTATATGCACGGCGGCGGCGTACGACGATTGCCGCAGCGTGTGGCAGGCGCTCCAGGCGGGGCAGGGGCCGTATGCCATCAACCGTCAGCGTCTGGTGGTGGCGGGGGACAGTACCGGTGGCAATCTGGCGGCGGCGTTATGCCTGGGGTTGCGCGACGACGGCAGGCTGTACGCCGAACGCTTGCAGGCCGCAGGCGTCAACACGCTCCTGTATCCCGGCAAAGGCCTGGTGCACGGTTGCCTGCGGGCGCGTGGGCAGGTAGCGGAGGTGGATCAACTCTACACTCACCTGCTGCATTACCTCAGGAGCGAAGGGCTGACACAGGTCTAAGCGCGCAAGGACATGCTCATTGCACAATTCGGGTTTATAGTGCCAGACGGCAAAATAATAGACGTCCCCCCAGGGATGAACTCGACCCCTTACGGAGCGCGCAATGCAGACTTGGTTTCCGCAGATCAAACCCTACGCCCGGCACGATCTGGCCGTCGATGACACGCATACTCTGTACGTCGATGAAAGTGGCTCCCCCGAAGGTTTGCCCGTCGTCTTCATCCACGGCGGTCCCGGCGCGGGTTGCGATGCCAACAGCCGCTGCTATTTCGACCCGAACCTCTATCACATCGTCACCTTCGACCAGCGCGGCTGCGGGCGTTCCACGCCGCGCGCGAGCCTGGAAAACAACACCACCTGGGACCTGGTCGCCGACCTTGAGCGCATCCGCGAACACCTGGGCATCGACAAGTGGGTGCTGTTCGGCGGCTCCTGGGGGTCGACCCTGGCCCTGGCCTATGCGCAAACCCACCCCGAGCGCGTGCTTGGCCTGATCGTGCGCGGGATTTTCCTTGCCCGCCCGCAAGACATCCATTGGTTCTACCAGGAAGGCGCGAGCCGCTTGTTCCCGGATTACTGGCAGGACTACATCGCGCCGATCCCGGCCGATGAGCGCCACGACATGATCGCGGCCTACCACAAGCGCCTCACCGGCAACGACCAGATCGCCCAGATGCATGCAGCCAAGGCCTGGTCCGGTTGGGAAGGGCGCATGCTTGGCCTGTGCCCGAGCCCACAGCATGTGGAGCGGTTTTCCGAGCCGCAGCGTGCGCTGTCCATTGCGCGGATCGAGTGCCACTACTTCACCAACAACTCCTTCCTGGAGCCCAACCAACTGATCCGCGACATGCACAAGATCGCGCACCTGCCTGGCGTAATCATCCACGGCCGCTACGATATGATCTGCCCGCTGGATAACGCCTGGGAGCTGCATCAGGCCTGGCCCAACAGCGAGCTGCAGGTGATTCGCGAGGCGGGCCATGCGGCCTCCGAGCCTGGAATCACCGATGCGCTGGTGCGGGCGACTGGCGAGATGGCGCGCCGTTTGCTCGACTTGCCGCCTGAAGAAGCATGAAGGGCCTGTTGCAACGGGTGCGTGGCGCCCGGGTCGAGGTCGCAGGCGAGGTTGTCGGGGCCATCGACCAGGGGTTGCTGGTGCTGGTGGCCGTCGAGCCGGGCGATACGCCCGAGAGCGCCGACAAACTCCTGCACAAGCTGCTTAACTATCGGGTGTTCAGCGACGACGAGGGCAAGATGAACTTGTCCTTGAAGGACATCGACGGCGGTTTGCTGCTGGTGTCGCAGTTCACTCTCGCGGCGGATACCAAGAGCGGGCTGCGGCCGAGCTTCTCCACGGCGGCCCCTCCGGCGCTGGGAGCGGCGCTTTTCGAACATTTGCTGTTACAAGCGCAACAATTGCATGGCAAGGTGGGGTCCGGGCGTTTTGGCGCCGATATGCAGGTGCATTTGGTCAATGATGGCCCTGTGACCTTCCTGCTTCAGACATGAATGTATTAAAAACGACTTTTAATGCCTAAAAACGCAGGATTTCACTACAAATACTTGGTCGCCCCTGATGCGTTGTCTCGCAGGCTACTAGATAATCGCGCGCTACGGGGATCAGCGTTGTTTGGTCCATTTTTGACTTAGGTAGAGACTTGTCCGATCGCCAATGGGGAATCATTTTGACCCAGGGGAGTCGGAACAATGCTCGCCAACCTGGCATATAGATAGCTGGCCGTTGGTTTTTTGATCTGTTTTCGGCGAGGGTTGCTCGTGATTGTTAGTCCCTGTAATGCACCAAAATTGTCTGCCAAACGGTTACGAAACGCACTGGTGACGGGCTCTGCCCTGTTTTGCCTGTTCGGCGCGGGTCAACTGTGGGCATTCAGTCTGGATGATGTGTCGGCCAAGGCTAAAGAGCTGGCCGGGCAGAAATACGAAGCGCCGCGCAGCAATCTGCCGAACGAATTCCGCGAAATGAAATTCGCTGATTACCAGAAGATTCGTTTCCGCAACGAAAAAGCTGAGTGGGCCGACCAGAACACGCCGTTCAAGCTGTCCTTCTATCACCAGGGTATGCACTTTGATACACCGGTGAAAATCAACGAAGTCACGGCCGACAGCGTCAACGAAATCAAATACGACCCAACGCGTTTCGATTTCGGCGACATGAAGCTTGATCCAAAAGCCACCGAACAGCTGGGTTATGCCGGTTTCCGTGTGCTGTACCCGATCAACAAGGCCGACAAGCAAGACGAAATCATGACCATGCTGGGCGCGAGCTACTTCCGCGTCGTCGGCAAGGGCCAGGCCTATGGCTTGTCCGCCCGTGGCATGGCGATCGACACTGCGTTGCCGTCCGGTGAAGAATTCCCGCGGTTCACCGAGTTCTGGATCGAACGTCCGAAACCGGGTGAAAAACAGCTGGTGATCTTTGCCCTGCTGGATTCCCCGCGTGCCACCGGCGCGTATCGCCTGACCCTGCGTCCGGGCACCGACACCATTGTCGACGTGAAATCCCAGATGTACCTGCGCGACAAGGTCAGCAAGCTGGGCGTTGCCCCGTTGACCAGCATGTTCCTGTTCGGCGCGAACCAGCCGTCCAAAGTGCTCAACTACCGTCGTGAGCTGCATGATTCCAGCGGTCTGTCGATCCATGCCGGCAACGGCGAGTGGATCTGGCGCCCACTGAACAACCCGAAACACCTGTCGGTCAGCAACTTCAGCGTCGAGAACCCGAAAGGTTTCGGCCTGCTGCAACGTGGTCGCGATTTCAGCCACTACGAAGACCTCGACGACAACTACGACAAGCGCCCAAGTGCCTGGATCGAGCCTGAAGGCGATTGGGGCAAGGGCACCGTCAACCTGGTTGAGATTCCGACCGCCGACGAAACCAACGACAACATCGTTGCGTTCTGGAGCCCGGAAAAACTGCCGGAAGTCGGCCAGCCGCTGGATGTCGCCTACCGTCTGCACTGGACCATGGACGAAAAATCCCTGCACCCGGCCGACAGCGCCTGGGTCAAGCAGACCCTGCGTTCCACTGGCGACGTGAAACAGTCCAACCTGATCCGTCAGCCGGATGGCAGCGTGGCTTATCTGGTGGACTTCGAAGGCCCGTCCCTCAAGGCCCTGCCTGCGGATGCCGCGGTGCGCAGCCAGGTCAGTGTTGGCGACAACGCCGAAGTGGTCGAAAACAGCGTGCGCTACAACGAGCACACCAAAGGCTGGCGCTTGACCCTGCGCCTGAAGATCAAGGACGCCGGCAAGCCAACCGAGATGCGTGCGGCCCTGGTGCAGGACATCGTCAAGCCTGAGCCGGAGAAGGATTCGAGCCACGTGCTCAAAGCCGACAAGGTGCTGGCCAAGCAACACGAGAAACAAGCCAAGAAAGACGCGAAAGACAAGGAAGCCAAGCAGCCAGAAGCTGCCCCAGCCACACCGGAACCGGCCAAGACTGAACAAGTCCTGACCGAGACCTGGAGCTATCAGTTGCCTGCCGATGAGTAATTCCCAAGCCACGCCAGAGACTCTGCAAGAGTACCTGGCGCATCTCCCGATGACCGCTGAGCAGCGCGCCGAACTGGCGGGCTGCAAGTCCTTCAGCGAACTGCACGAACGCTTGTCGTCGTCGACCTTTGACGCGCCAACCGACGCCGCCCAAGCGTCGGTCGGCCGCCGGTTGACCCTCAACAGTGCCGAAGAACTGCAAGACGCCGAAATGCTCGCGGTCGACGCCGAAGGGCGCGTGTGCCTGAAAGCCACGCCGCCGATCCGTCGGACCAAAGTGGTGCCGGAGCCTTGGCGCACCAACATCCTGGTGCGCGGTTGGCGCCGGCTGACAGGTCGCACCAACCCGCCGAAGCCGCCGAAAGACGAACGTGTGCTGCCGGCTGCGCGCTGGCGTACCGTGGGTTCGATCCGTCGTTACATCCTGTTGGTGCTGATGCTCGGCCAGACCATCGTCGCCGGCTGGTACATGAAGGGCATCATGCCGTACCAGGGCTGGTCGCTGGTCGACTTCGACGAGATCCGCAACCAGACCCTGCTGCAGACCGCCACCCAGGTACTGCCTTACGCCCTGCAAACCAGCATCCTGATCATGTTCGGGATCTTGTTCTGCTGGGTCTCGGCCGGTTTCTGGACCGCGTTGATGGGCTTCCTGGAACTGCTGACCGGTCACGATAAATACCGCATTTCCGGTAAAAGTGCCGGTGACGAGCCGATCCCGAAAGACGCCCGCACCGCGCTGGTGATGCCGATCTGCAACGAAGACGTGCCCCGGGTATTCGCCGGCCTGCGCGCTACCTTCGAATCGGTGGCCGCCACTGGCGACCTCGACCGTTTCGACTTCTTTGTGCTCAGCGACAGTAACGACGCCGACATCTGCATCGCCGAACAGCAAGCCTGGCTCGACGTGTGCCGTGAAGCCGGTGGTTTCGGCAAGATCTTCTATCGCCGCCGTCGCCGTCGCGTCAAACGCAAGAGCGGCAACCTCGACGACTTCTGCCGTCGCTGGGGCGGTGAATACAAGTACATGGTCGTTCTCGACGCCGACAGCGTGATGAGCGGCGAGTGCCTGACCAGCCTGGTGCGCCTGATGGAAGCCACGCCGGATGCCGGGATTATCCAGACCGCGCCGCGTGCGTCGGGCATGGACACCCTGTATGCGCGCATGCAGCAGTTCGCCACCCGTGTGTACGGCCCGCTGTTCACCGCCGGCCTGCACTTCTGGCAATTGGGTGAATCCCACTACTGGGGTCACAACGCGATCATCCGCATGCAGCCGTTTATCGAGCACTGCGCCCTGGCGCCGTTGCCGGGTAAAGGCGCGTTTGCCGGTGCGATCCTCTCCCACGACTTCGTCGAAGCTGCGCTGATGCGCCGTGCCGGCTGGGGCGTGTGGATTGCCTACGATCTGCCGGGCAGCTACGAAGAACTGCCGCCGAACCTGCTGGACGAACTCAAGCGTGACCGACGCTGGTGCCACGGCAACCTGATGAACTTCCGCCTGTTCCTGGTAAAAGGCATGCACCCGGTGCACCGCGCGGTGTTCCTGACCGGCGTGATGTCGTACCTGTCGGCGCCGTTGTGGTTCTTCTTCCTGGTGCTGTCCACTGCGCTGCTGGCGGTGAACACGCTGATGGAACCGCAGTACTTCATGGCCCCGCGCCAGTTGTACCCGCTGTGGCCGCAATGGCATCCGGACAAGGCGGTGGCGTTGTTCTCGACCACCATCGTGCTGCTGTTCCTGCCGAAACTGCTGAGCATCATCCTGATCTGGGCCAAGGGCGCGAAAGAGTTCGGTGGCAAATTCAAGGTGACCGTGTCGATGCTGCTGGAGATGCTGTTCTCCATGCTGCTGGCGCCGGTGCGGATGATTTTCCACACCCGTTTCGTACTGGCCGCGTTCCTCGGCTGGGCGGCAACCTGGAACTCGCCGCAGCGTGACGATGACTCCACCCCATGGAGCGAAGCGGTCAAGCGCCACGGTCCGCAAACCGTGCTGGGCTTCTTGTGGGCCCTGCTGGTGGTGTGGCTGAACCCGAGCTTCCTGTGGTGGCTGGTGCCGATTGTCGGCTCGCTGATGCTGTCGATCCCGGTGTCGGTCATCTCCAGTCGGGTCAAGCTGGGCCTCAAGTCCCGTGACGAGAGCCTGTTCCTGATTCCTGAGGAATACAATCCGCCGCAGGCGCTGTTGTCGACCGAGAAGTACACCCACGAAAACCGTTGGCATGCGCTGAACGACGGCTTCGTGCGTGCCGTGGTCGATCCGCAGCAGAACGCCTTGGCCTGCGCCCTGGCCACCTCGCGTCACCGCGAAGCGGAGCCGATTGAGTACCTGCGTGCCGAGCGTGTGCGCCATGCGTTGAAAGTCGGCCCTGCCGGCCTCAACAACGGCGAACGTGTGGCGTTGCTCAGCGACCCGGTCGCCCTGGCCCGCCTGCACGAGCAGGTCTGGAGCGAAGGCCACGCCGAATGGCTGGGCGCCTGGCGTGAATCGATCAAGTCCGATCCTCACGCGCCACTGCTGCCGCTGCAACCGCAAGTCTCTCAGGCCCAACCGGCCTGATTCAGACGCCCCCGGAGGCTCACTCCGGGGGCATTTGAAACGCTGGTCCTACAGCGTTTCGCGCTTCTTCCTTTAAGCGCTAACTCCTTGTTATTTCGAAACAAAAGACCCCGGTTCGAGGCGTATTGCCGTGCCTGCGACTGGGTTAGCATCGCCGCGCAAATTTGATTGGCCACGGGGATTTTCATGCTCAAAAGGTATTGTTCGGCACTGCTGATAGGCGCTGTCGCATTGATGGAGGGTGGCCCGCTGTATGCCGGTGCGTTGGACGATGCGGTGCGGCGCGGTGTGCTGAAGGTCGGGACCACGCCCACCTATGTGCCGTTTGAAATGACTGACCGGCAGGGACGCATCGTCGGTTTCGAAATCGACCTGCTTCAGACGATGAGTCGTGCGCTGGGGGTTGAGTTGGAGTTGGTGGCGGTGCCCTACACCGATTTGCTGCCGGGGCTGCTGGCCAACAAGTTCGACCTGATCGGCAGCGGCATGACCGTCACCCAGGAGCGTAATCTCAAGCTGAATTTCAGCGACTCCTTTATCGTCGTCGGCCAGACCGTGCTGCTGCATCCAAGCCTGGCGGGCAAGGTCGGCAGTGTCGAAGAACTGGACGAGGCCGGCTACCGTATCGCCGTCACCGAGGGCACTACCGGGGAATTGGCCGCGCAACGTTTTCTGGGCGCGGCGCAGCTGAGCAGTTTCGCCACGCCCGAAGAAGGCGTGCGGCAGGTGGTGGAAGGCAAGGCCGATGCCTTTATCCACGATGCGCCTTACAACCTGATCGCCAGTGGCCGGCCGGAAAACAGCAGCTTGCTGGCCCTGGAGCAGCCCTTCACCTACGAGCCCTTGGCGTTCGGCCTGAAAAAGGGCGATTACGACAGCCTCAACTGGATCAACCATTTCCTCAATCAGGTGGCCCAGGACGGCACCTATGATCGGCTGCACGACAAGTGGTTCAGGGGCACCGACTGGATGGCGGACATTGAGTGAAAGTCATAACTGCTTACACATCCGCCGGTTGCCGAATCCAGGTGCTGAAGTGTCTGCCCCTGGGGTTCTTCCGGCATTTGTGGGGCATTTCCGACATACGCCGACAACAAATACCCGTGAAACCTTTGTGACGGCAGACGAGTGGGTTAGGATCGCACCCCGAAATGGTGCAGCCCTTTTGCGCGCCGACCTCATAAGAATCGTTCAGGGGACTTGATGATGAAAAAGTATCTTTCGATGCTGCTGCTTGGCGTCACCGCGCTGGTCGCGGCCACTGCGGCCCAGGCCGGCGCGATCGACGATGCGGTCAAGCGCGGCACGCTGAAGGTCGGCATGGACCCGACCTACATGCCGTTCGAAATGACAGACAAGCGCGGTGAAATCATCGGCTTCGAAGTCGACATCCTCAAGGCCCTGGCCAAGTCCATGGGCGTCAAGCTGGAGCTGGTTTCCACCGGCTACGACGGCATCATCCCGGCCTTCCTGACCGGCAAGTTCGACATGATCGGCAGCGGCATGACCCTGACTCAGGAGCGCAACCTGCGCCTGAACTTCAGCGAACCGTTCATCGTGGTCGGCCAGACCCTGCTGATCCGCAAGGATCTGGAAGGCACCATCAAGTCCTACAAAGACCTGAACGACGAGAAGTACCGCCTGACTTCCAAGCTCGGCACCACCGGCGAGATGGTCGCCAAGAAGCTGATCTCCAAAGCCAAGTACCACGGCTACGACAACGAGCAGGAAGGCGTGCTGGACGTGGTCAACGGCAAGGCCGATGCCTTTGTGTATGACGCGCCGTACAACGTGGTCGCCGAGAAGAAAGTCGGCAACGGCAAGCTGGTGTTCCTCGAAGAACCGTTCACCTTCGAACCCCTGGCGTTTGGCCTGAAAAAAGGCGATTACGACAGCATCAACTTCATCAACAACTTCCTGCACCAGATCCGTAACGACGGCACCTACGATCGCATCCATGACAAGTGGTTCAAGAGCTCCGAGTGGCTCAAGGACATGGAATAAAGGTTTAGACCGAGTCGCGCCCTTCGCGAGCAAGCCCGCTCCCACATTTTGACCGCATTTCATGTTGGAACTCGGTCGAGTGTGGGAGCGGGCTTGCTCGCGAAGACGGCCTGACAAGCAACACAAATCGCGGAATTTGAAATGAAACAGAAAAAAGCCCAATGGCCCTGGCACCTGCTGACCGTGGTCGTGCTGGTCGGTCTGGCTGGTGCCTTGTATTACGCCACTTCGCTGATGTCCTACGAATGGCGCTGGAACCGCGTACCGCAGTACTTCGCCTACCAGGCTGAAACGTCCCAGCGCGCGGCGGATATTTCTACCGTGGTTGAGTTGGTGCGCAAAGGCGATGTCGCCGAAGTGACCCTGCGCAACGACGCGGGTGCCCTGCAGACGCTGACCGTGGCTGATAACAGCCTGCAAGTGGCGCGCGGCGATGACGTGGCCGAGGGCGACGTGATCGGTGTGACCCGGCATTGGGCGTTGGGCCCGTTGATGTGGGGCTTGTGGACCACGCTGTGGCTGTCGGTGGTCTCCGGCATCCTGGGGCTGGCGATCGGGCTGGCGACCGGCCTGTGCCGTCTGTCCAACAACCCGACCCTGCGCGACCTGTCGACCATCTATGTCGAGTTGGTGCGCGGTACGCCGCTGCTGGTGCAGATCTTCATCTTCTATTTCTTTATCGGCACGGTGCTCAACCTGTCCCGGGAATTTGCCGGGATTGCCGCGTTGTCGCTGTTCACGGGCGCCTATGTGGCGGAAATCGTCCGCGCCGGCGTGCAGTCAATCACCCGTGGCCAGAACGAAGCTGCGCGCTCCCTGGGCTTGAGCGCCAGCCAGTCGATGCGTCACGTGGTGTTGCCGCAGGCATTCAAGCGCGTGCTGCCACCGCTGGCCGGGCAATTTATCAGCCTGGTGAAAGACACTTCGCTGGTCTCGGTGATCGCGATTACCGAACTGCTCAAGAGCGGTCGCGAGGTGATCACCACCTCGTTCTCGCCGTTTGAAATCCTGTTCTGCGTTGCAGGCCTGTACCTGCTGATCAACCTGCCGCTGTCGAAAATGGCCAGCCGGCTTGAGCGGAGGCTCGCCCAAAGTGATTGAAGTCCGCGATCTGGTAAAAGTCTTCGATACCCGTGGCCATGTGGTGCGCGCGGTCGACCACGTCACCACCCAGGTGGCCAAGGGCGAAGTGCTGGTGGTGATCGGTCCGTCGGGCTCTGGCAAGTCCACTTTCCTGCGCTGCCTCAATGGCCTGGAAGAGTTCGATTCCGGCTCGGTGAGTATCGACGGCCTGCAACTGGCTGATCCGAAAACCGACGTGAACGCCTACCGCCGCGAAGTCGGCATGGTGTTCCAGCACTTCAATCTGTTCCCCCACATGACCGTGCTGGAAAACCTCTGCCTGGCGCAAAAAGTCGTGCGCAAGCGCGGCAAGAAAGAGCGCGAAGCCAAGGCCCTGGCGCTGCTGGAAAAGGTCGGTATTGCGCAGAAGGCCAACGAGTTTCCGTCGCGCCTCTCCGGCGGCCAGCAGCAACGCGTGGCGATTGCCCGTGCGTTGGCGATGGAGCCCAAGGTCATGCTGTTCGACGAACCCACCTCGGCGCTCGACCCGGAAATGGTCGGCGAAGTGCTGGACGTGATGAAGACCCTGGCCTTGGAAGGCATGACCATGGTCTGCGTCACCCACGAAATGGGCTTTGCCCGCGAAGTGGCGGACCGCGTGCTGTTCTTCGATCATGGCAAATTGCTCGAAGACGCCGCCCCGGCCGAATTCTTCGACGCGCCAAAAGACCCACGCGCCCAGGCCTTCCTGCGCCAGGTCCTGTAACTTGTAGTGAGCGGGCTTGCCCCGCGCCGGGCGGCGCAGCCGCCCCAAATCCAGGCGCCTCGGTCTTCCTGAAACACCGCGGTGGACCGTTTGGGGCGGCTGCGCCACCCAGCGCGGGGCAAGCCCGCTCACTACGGGGTCAGAGCTGGAATTTGCCCACCAGCGCCTGCAGATCCATGCTCAACCGCGTCAACTGAACACTCGCCGCCGCCGTCTCTTCGCTGGCGGCGGCGGTGTGTTCGGACACGTCGCGCACCTGCAACACGCTGCGATTGATCTCTTCGACTACCGCACTTTGTTCTTCGGCGGCCGCGGCAATCTGCGGGTTCATTTCCTGAATGATCGCCACCGTGCGCGCAATCGCGGCCAGTGCCTCGCCGGCGTCGCGGGTCAGGTCGACGCTGTCGTCGGTCAGGTTGCGGCTGCTGTCCAGCGTCTCGGCCACGTGCTGGGTGCCGTTGTGCAGGCTGAGGATCAAACCTTCGATCTCTTCGGCAGACGCCTGGGTGCGTTGCGCCAGGCTGCGCACTTCATCGGCCACCACCGCAAAGCCTTCGCCGGCACTGCCTGCGCGTGCGGCCTCGATGGCTGCATTCAAGGCCAGCAGGTTGGTCTGCTGGGACACGGACTTGATCACGTCGAGCACGCTGGCGATCTTCTGGCTTTCTTGCTGCAACGTCAGCATTGCGCGGCCTGAAAGTGCCATTTCTTCGGCCAGCTGGCCGATCTGCTCAACCGCCTGCGCCACCACCTTGTCGCCGGCACTCGCTTGGCGGTCAGCCTCGTTTGCCGCGATTGACGCTTGCTCGGCATGCCGGGCGACTTCCTGGGCGGTGGCGAGCATTTGGTTCATCGCGGTGGCGACCTGATCGGTTTCATCTTTTTGCTTGTTGACCCCGTTGCGGGTCTGCTCGGTGACGGCTGATAACTCGGTGGCCGCGCTGGCGATCTGCCGGGCGCTGTCGCCGATGCCGCTGATCAGGTGGCGCAGGTTGTGGGTCATGTCCCCGATGGCGTGCTGCAGTTGGCCCAGTTCATCGCGGCGTCCCACCGGCATGTCGTGGCTCAGGTCGCCTTCGGCGATACGGTTGGCGCGGGCCAGCACTTCACGCAGTGGCACCGCAATTTGCCGGGCGATCCACCAGGCGGCCAGGGTGCCGAGCAACAGTGCGACGACGGTCACACTGATCAGCAGCAGACGGGTCTTGCCGGCTTCGTTGTCGCGTTTGAGGGTTTGGCCTTGGCTCATCTGGTCGCTTTGTTCCAGTAACTGATCGAGCTGTTGTTCGAAGCGGTTCTGCACGGTTTCGGCGTTGAGTTGGGCTTGCTTGAGGTTGAGTAGCTGCTCGCGGTAATTGGCGATGTCGCTCTTGAGCAGGGTCGAGTCCACCGGCAGAGCCGTGACAGCGGCCAGTGCGGCCTCCAGCGCCTGCAACGCGTCGCTGACTGCCTGGGCATAGGCCTCCAGCGACGCGGCGGCCCATGCGGGGCGCTGGGCGCCTTCATCGGCACGGACCATGGCCTGGCGCAGGTTTTCGATGGCATCCAGGGCTGTCTGATCTTGCTGGTCGGGCAGCTCACTGGCGAGTTGGGCCAGGGTGTCGCTGGCTTGCTGTGCGGTCTTGTCCAGTGGGCTGCGGGCGTTTTCGCGGTGCTCGATCAGGGGCGCTAGCTCGCTGAGTGCCGCCTTGAAGTCGGTGACCAGGCGGGTGGCCTGTTCTAGGCGCTGGCGGTCGGCGGGGTCTCGCATGCGGCTTGAAAGGGCGGCCAGATGGGTTTCGATGGTCTCGATGTGTGTGGTGAGTTTGCCCCGGCTGTTCGGGTCCGTCAGCGTGCGGTAGACGATGCGATCAGCACGCATGGCTTGGCCAGCAACCGCCAATTGTCCCAGGGTCGTCAGGTTGGTGGAGCGGTAGATCATGGCATTCAAGGCTTGCCAGCCGGTGACGGCGATGGCGAAGCTGAGCATCAGCACTTGCCCGAAACCGATGGCAAGCTTGACGCGGACGCTGGCGTTGACCAGCAAACGGGTCAGCCGGGAAAACATGACGCACCTCCAAATCGAATTAAGCGTTTCGCAGTAAAGGAAACGCTAAATCGATTTGGCTCAGTGCCGGGCTGATAACTGCGTAGGAAATTTCACAAGCTGCTAATTAAATGCGGAAGCGTCCTACCAGGGTTTGTAGGTAAATCCCCAGGCGTGCCAGCTCGGCGCTGGATGCGGCCGTTTCTTCACTGGCTGAAGAGGTTTGTTCGGACACGTCCCGCACGTTCAACACACTGCGGTTAATCTCTTCGGCCACGGCGCTTTGCTGTTCGGCGGCGGTGGCGATCTGCGAGTTCATCGCCTGGATGGTCGACACCGTGCGCGTGATGCTCGCCAGTGCGCTGCCGGCGCGGCGCGTCAGCTCGACACTGCTGTCGGTGAGGTCGCGGCTGTTGTCCATGATGGTCGCGACCTGTTGGGTACCGCTTTGCAGGCCGACGATCAGTTCTTCGATCTCTTCGGTGGACTTCTGGGTGCGCAGGGCCAGGCTGCGCACCTCGTCGGCCACCACGGCGAAGCCACGCCCGGCTTCGCCGGCACGTGCGGCTTCAATCGCGGCGTTGAGCGCCAACAGGTTGGTTTGCTGGGCTACGGACTTGATCACGTCGAGCACACTGCCGATCTTGTCGCTTTCGCGTTTCAGATCGCCCATGGCCACCGTCGAGTTGCCGACTTCGCTGGCCAGGCGTTCGATCTGGGCGATGGCTTCGCCGACCACTTTGTCGCCTTCGCGGGCTTGCTGGTCAGCAGCGACGGCGGCTTCGGAAGCTTCCTCGGCGTTGCGTGCCACTTCTTGCACGGTCGCGGCCATCTCGTTCATCGCGGTAGCGACTTGGTCGGTCTCGACTTTTTGGCTGTTGACCCCGGCGCTGGTCTGTTCGGTCACGGCCGACAGTTGCTCGGCGGCGCTGGCGATCTGGGTGACACCGTCGCTGATGCCGCCGATCAGTTCACGCAGGCCGACGGTCATGCTCTGCATGGCGCGTTGCAACTGACCCAGTTCGTCCTGGCGTGCGGAGTCGAGGTTGTGGCTCAAGTCGCCGGAGGCTACGCGCTCGGCGACCTTGAGGGTCTGGTTCAGCGGAATGATGATCTGGCGAGTGATGGCCCACGCGGCAATCAGGCCGAACGCCAGTGCGAGTACGGTGGCCAGTGCCAGCATTTGCTTGGCTTGGGCGGCATCGTTGTCACGCACCACGGTCTGGGACGCGGTGAGTTTTTTGCTGCGATCGAGCAGGATGTCGCCTTGCTCGGCCATGATTTTCATGGCAGCGACGCTGGCAACCTGGGAGTCACGGTACTGGCTGACGGCGGCGCGGTAGGCTTGCAGCGAGACGCTGGCCTGTTGCAGGTTGGTCGAATATTGATCAGGGACCTGGCCGTTCAGGCTGGCGATTTTCTTCAGGGCGTTATCGATGGCGTCCAGCGCAGGCTGCTCGGCTTCGACCTTGCCGCTGTAGGTGTAGCCGCGCACTTGGAAGCGCGCTTGCTGGATCAACTTACTCAGGTCTACCACGCTGTTGAACTGCGTGACGCTGTCGCCTTGCAGCAGGGCTTTCTCGATTTCGCCGACTTTGAGCACCGCGTTGTCGGCGGTATCGCCCAGCTTGCTGCGCGCATTTTCACGGTTCGCCCCGGCCTGGACCATGGCCTCGAATGCGCGGCGATATTGCTCGACGGCGGCCAATTGATCGTCCACCAGGAGGTTGTCGGCCGGCTGATCGATCATGCCGTCGGCGGTTTTCAGGCCGGCTTCCAGTTGCACCAGCAGCGCGTTGACCGCCGCCGGGCCTTGTTCGCCGCGCCGCATTTCGTAGTCCAGGCGCGCCAGGCGCAGATCCTTGGTCAGTTCATTGACGCTGGAGATGAAACCCAGCTTGTCGCCACGGCTGATCACGCCACTCAGGCCGCTCCAGCCGGTGAAGGTAATCATGAGCGTGAGCAGTAACACCAGGCCAAAACCTACACCCAACTTGGATTTGACGCTGACATTCCCCAGCTTTTCGGCTAACCAACGATACATGCTGCGAACTCCCCTGGAACAAGGCTTGGACTTATTCAGGGTGTATCGGCCTGTGTCGGGGATTCTGTAGCGACGCGATCAGATGTCTGGGGTTGGGTCAGAACAGTCGGGCCAGGAGAGCGGTGACGGCGGTTTCGACGCGCAGGATGCGGGCGCCCAGTTGCACCGGCTGCAAACCCGCCTTGGCCAGCAAGTCGACCTCGTAGGGAATCCAGCCGCCTTCCGGGCCGATTGCCAGGGTCACCGGTTCGTCCAGCCCACGCGGACAGGCCGGGTAGTCGCCGGGATGGCCAATCAGGCCAAGGGTGCCAGCGGCCATGGCCGGCAGGCGATCCTCGACGAACGGCTTGAAGCGTTTCTCGATGATGATGTCGGGCAGCACCGTGTCCCGCGCCTGTTCCAGGCCGAGGATCAGTTGCTCGCGAATTGCTTGCGGCTCGAGGAATGGCGTCTGCCAGAAACTTTTTTCCACACGGTAGCTGTTGAGCAGCACCACCTTTGGCACGCCCATGGCCGCCACGGTTTGCAGGACCCGGCGCAGCATTTTCGGACGGGGCAGGGCCAGCAGCAGGGTCAGCGGCAGCTTGGCCGGCGGCGGCTGGTCGAAGCTGACTTGCAGTTCGGCCTCGCTGTTTTCCAGGCGTAGCAGTTGGGCATTGCCCATCAGCCCGCCGATGCGGCCCACGCGCAGGCTGTCGCCGACGGCTGCGCGGTGGACTTCCTGCATGTGCACCAGGCGCCGATCACGCAGTACCACACGGTCGGCCGCGATGAAGTCGGCCTCCTCAAGCAGCAGCAGGTTCACGGCTGGGTTGCTGGCGGTTGGTCGTCGTCGGGCTGGTCATCCGGGTGTTCGCCGCGCTTGCTGATCAAGCCGCTGAACAGGATGCCGATCTCGAACAGCATCCACATCGGCACGGCCAGCAGGGTCTGGGAGAAGATGTCCGGCGGGGTGAGGATCATGCCGACCACAAAGCAGCCGATGATCACATACGGGCGGATCTTCTTCAGGTACGCCACGTTGACCACGCCGATCCACACCAGCAACACCACGGCCACCGGGATTTCGAAGGCCACGCCAAAGGCGAAGAACAGTGTCATCACGAAGTCGAGGTAGCTGGTGATGTCGGTCATCATTTCCACACCGGCCGGCGTGGCGGCGGCGAAGAACTTGAAGATCAACGGGAACACCAGGAAGTAGGCGAACGCCATGCCGGTGTAGAACAGGCAAATGCTCGATACCAGCAACGGCACCGCGATGCGCTTCTCATGCTTGTACAGGCCCGGTGCGATAAAGCCCCAGATCTGGTGCAGGATCACCGGGATCGCCAGGAACAGCGAGACCATCATCGTCAGCTTCAACGGCGTGAGGAACGGCGACGACACGTCGGTGGCGATCATCGTCGCGCCGGCCGGCAAATACTGGCGCAGGGGCGTCGAGACAAAGGTATAGATCTGCTGGGTGAAGGCGAACAGCCCGGCAAAGATGATGAAGATCGCCGCTACGCAACGCAGCAGGCGGGTACGCAGCTCGGTGAGGTGCGAGACCAGCGGCATGTGCTGGTCGTTTTCCGGTTTATCAGCGCTCATGGGGCTCGCGGCGGCAATGTAGGGTCATGGGGCGCGGGCGACGCAACGGGCGTCGGCGCAGGCTCGGTGGGCGCAACAGGTGGGGTCTGGGTGGTCGGTGCGATGCTCTGCTCGGCCACGGGCTCAACCGGTTTGGCGGGCTCCTGGACCGGCGACAGGATCTTGCGCGCCTCTTGCTCCAACGACAGGATATGTTCGTTGTGCAGTTGCCGACGGATCTCGTCGGCACCGATTTCCCGTTCAACTTCCTGTTTGATCGCATTGAAACTGCGTTTCAGGCGGCCGATCCACAGGCCGGCCGTGCGTGCCGCACCGGGCAGGCGTTCCGGCCCCAGTACCAGCAGGGCCACAAGGCCGACGAGCAGCAGTTCAGAGAAGCTGATACCAAACATTAGTCAGTGCTCACGAGTCTTTGCGGGTCGGCTCTTCGACTTTCTCAGCCTGCACGTCGAAGGTACGACGCTCGGTGATCGGCTGGGCGGCCTGCGGGTGCACAGGCTGCGCCGGTGGCACCGGATTGGCAGCCGGGTCGGCAGGCTTTTCGTCGTCGTTCATGGCTTTGCGAAAGCCCTTGATCGATTCGCCGACGTCAGTGCCCAGGTTCTTGAGTTTCTTGGTGCCGAATACCAGTACCACGACCACCAGAATGACGATCCAGTGTTTCCAGTCAAAAATGCCCATGCTGCAGATCCTCAGTAAAAGTTATTCAGGTGGTCGGGCGCGAAGCCTTTTCGGCATGCCCGGACAAGCCGAAACGACGGTCCAGTTCATCCAGCACGGCCTGTGGGTGCTGCCCCAGTTGGGCGAGCATGACCAGGCTGTGGAACCACAGGTCGGCGGTTTCGTAGATCACATCGCTGCAGTCGCCGCTGATTTGCGCGTCCTTGGCGGCGATGATCGTCTCGACGGATTCTTCGCCGAGTTTTTCCAGGATCTTGTTCAGGCCCTTGTGGTACAGGCTGGCGACGTAGGAACTGTCGGCGTCCGCGCCTTTGCGGTCTTCCAGTACCTGGGCCACACGGTTCAGGGTATCGCTCATGTCTAGTGTCCTGCGGAGTAGATGGCGTGCGGGTCTTTGAGCACGGGTTCGACAACCTTCCACTCGCCGTTTTCGAACACGCGGTAGAAGCAGCTGTGCCGGCCGGTGTGGCAGGCGATGTTGCCGATCTGCTCGACCTTGAGGATCACCACGTCGGCATCGCAGTCGATGCGCATCTCGTGCAGGGTCTGCACGTGCCCGGACTCTTCGCCCTTGCGCCACAGTTTGCCACGCGAACGTGACCAGTAAATGGCGCGCTGCTCAGTGGCGGTGAGGCTCAGGGCCTCGCGGTTCATCCAGGCCATCATCAATACGCGCCCGGTCTTGTAGTCCTGGGCAATGGCCGGCACCAGGCCGTCACTGTCCCATTTGATCTCGTCCAGCCAGTCTTTCATGTTCGGCTCCGGCAATTTGCGACAGTGTATAACCGGATTGGCTATCGGCGCACGATCAGATAAACACCCACGGCGACCATGATACCGGCCGGCCAGTGGCCCAATTGATTCAACGGCCCGCCCAGGGCCAGCACAATGCCGCCGGTCAGGTGCGCGGCGCCGAGCAGGCGCAGGAACCAGTCGTCCTTGCGCTTGTGCCACGGCGGCGATGGGTCCTTGGCGTGGGGCTGGGACATGCGCTCCAGCAGGTCGCGGGTCATGTTGGCCAAGTGCGGTAGTTGTTCGAACTGGCTGTGCAGATTGCCGATCAGGGTTTTCGGGCTGACCCGCTCGCGCATCCAGCGCTCGAGGAACGGCTGGGCGGTGTTCCACAGGTCGAGGTCCGGGTACAGCTGGCGGCCCAGGCCTTCGATGTTCAGCAGGGTTTTCTGCAACAGGACCAGCTGCGGTTGCACTTCCATATTGAAGCGTCGGGCGGTCTGGAACAGGCGCATCAGTACCTGGCCAAAGGAAATGTCCTTCAGCGGTTTTTCAAAGATCGGCTCGCATACCGTGCGAATGGCAGCTTCGAATTCGTTGAGTTTGGTTTCCGCCGGCACCCAGCCCGAATCGATGTGCAACTGCGCCACGCGGCGGTAGTCGCGTTTGAAGAAGGCGAACAGGTTGCGCGCCAGGTAGTCCTGGTCCTGTGGGGTCAGGCTGCCGACGATGCCGCAGTCGATCGCGATGTACTGCGGGCTCCACGGGTTGACGGTGCTGACGAAGATGTTGCCGGGGTGCATGTCGGCGTGGAAGAAGCTGTCGCGGAACACCTGGGTGAAGAAGATCTCCACGCCACGCTCGGCGAGCATTTTCATGTCGGTGCGCTGGTCGGCCAGGGTCGCGAGGTCAGTGACTTGCACGCCGTAGATGCGCTCCATCACCAGCACTTTGGGGCGGCACCAGTCCCAATACACCTGCGGCACGTACAGCAGCGGCGAGCCTTCGAAGTTGCGCTTGAGCTGGCTGGCGTTGGCGGCTTCGCGCAGCAGGTCGAGTTCGTCGTAGATGGTTTTTTCGTAGTCGGCAACCACGTCCACCGGGTGCAGCAAGCGCGCATCGGCGCTGAAGCGCTCGGCGGCGCGGGCGAGGATGAACAGCCACGCCAGGTCCTGGCCGATGATCGGCTTGAGACCCGGGCGGATCACTTTCACCACCACTTCTTCGCCGCTCTTCAGTTGCGCAGCGTGCACCTGGGCGACCGAGGCGGAGGCCAGCGGTTCGACGTCGAAACGGCTGAATACTTCACTGATCTTCCGGCCCAGCTGTTCTTCGATCAGCTTCATCGACTGTTGCGAGTCGAACGGCGGCACGCGGTCTTGCAACAGCATCAGCTCGTCGGCGATGTCTTCGGGCAGCAGGTCGCGACGGGTCGAGAGGATCTGCCCGAACTTGATGAAGATCGGCCCCAGGTCCTGCAATGCCAGGCGCAGGCGTGCGCCTCTGCTGAGTTCAAGCTTCTTGCGCGGGAACCAGCGCCACGGCAGCACGTAGCGAACCGCCAGCAGGAACCACGGCAGCGGCAGGGCGAACAGCAGGTCATCGAGTTGGTAGCGGATTACGACGCGCTGGATACGGAACAAACGGCGGACGGCGAGCAGCTTCATGCGTTATCGCTTGGATCAAGGGAACGGCTCAGGCGCTCGAAGCGTGCCTCAAGGCGTTCCAGGTCGATTTTGGCCTTGTCGAGTTCACGAAAGCGCGCTTGCGCTTCCCGTTGTCCGACCAGGGTGCGCGATTCTTCGCTCAGGTATTCGGCGAGGTTCTGGTTGAGGCTGGCGAACCCTTGCTGATACCACCGCGAACGGCTGCGCAGGTGCCCGCTGATCAACTGGGTGGCCACCGGGCCGATCCAGCGTGACAGCTCGTATTCCCAATCCAGCTCCAGGTCTTGCAACACGGCGGCCAGGTCCATCAGCACCGAGCTGTCGCCTTCCAGTTCGACTTCGGTGCTGTGCAGGATCGCGGTCTTGTTGCGGCTCAATGCCAGGTGCAGCAGGCTCGACGCCGGTGCGCGCAGGGTGCAGTCGGCATCACAGGCCCAGGTGCTGGCGAGCAGCAGGCCTTCATCGCTGGGCAGGATAAACAGCTGCACGGCGGGGCTGCGGCAATCGACGGCAATCACCTTGCCGGTCAAGTGCGCGAGCCGCGCCAGGGCGGTGCTGTCCAGGCGCAGCACACGGTTGAGGCCGTGCTCAACGCTGGCGAGAAGGCCCTGGAGCAGCATCAGGGCTTGATGCCGCGGTGCAGGGCGACGATGCCGGACGTCATGTTGTGGTAGGTCACGCGGTCGAAACCGGCTTCTACCATCATCGACTTCAGGGTTTCCTGGTCGGGGTGCATGCGGATCGATTCGGCCAGGTAGCGATAGCTTTCGGCGTCATTGGTGATCAGCTTGCCCATCAACGGCATGAAGGCGAAGGAATAGGTGTCGTAGACCTTGGACATCAGTGCGTTGGTCGGTTTGGAGAACTCCAGCACCAACAGGCGGCCGCCCGGCTTGAGTACGCGCAGCATCGAGCGGATCGCGTCTTCTTTATGGGTCACGTTGCGCAGGCCGAAGGCGATGGTCACGCAGTCGAAATGGTTGTCGGGGAACGGCAGCTTTTCAGCGTCGGCCTGGACGAATTCGATATTGCCGGCCACGCCTTTGTCGAGCAGGCGGTCGCGACCGACCTTGAGCATCGAACCGTTGATGTCCGCCAGTACCACCTGGCCGGTGGGGCCGACGAGCTTGGAGAACTTGGCTGCCAGGTCGCCCGTGCCGCCGGCGATGTCCAGCACGCGATTGCCGGCGCGCACGCCGGACAGCTCGATGGTGAAGCGCTTCCACAGGCGGTGCATGCCGCCGGAGAGCACGTCGTTCATCAGGTCGTACTTGGCCGCAACGGAGTGGAACACCTCAGCGACTTTTTCCGCCTTTTGGCTTTCCGGGACGTTCTTGAAGCCGAAGTGAGTGGTGGGTTCGGCATCGCTGCCTTTGCGCTGATCAGTCATATCGCTGTCACCAAAAGAGAATGCGGCACATGATAATCCCCAAGGCCTGCTTTGTCTTGGCAAGGCTCAATCTGTAGTGAGCGGGTTTGCCCCGCACTGGGTGGCGAAGCCGCCCCCCACAAGGACGCCTGGGAGTTTCAGAAAGACCGCGTTGCCTGGGTTTGGGGCGGCTGCGCCACCCAGCGCGGGGCAAGCCCGCTCACTACAGATTGTCGAGTTGCGTATAGGTAAGATGGATGGTCACCGAGACCTTTTGCCGCATCGAAGGTATCCAAACCGCAATAAAGAGGAGTCATTGCAATGGCCCGTATTACCGTTGAGCGTGCACATTCCCTGGGTAAAGAAGGCGCTCGGGCAAAGGCCGAGAAGTTGGCGCATAAACTCAAGGAGCAATATGGCCTGGAGCCATCGTGGTCTGGCGATACCTTGAACCTCAAGCGTTCGGGGGTTAAAGGCACGGTATTGGTTGCAGATGATTCGTTGCGTATTGATGTGGAACTGGGCCTGTTGATGTCGGCCATGAGTGGCACCATCAAGTCCGAAATCGAGAAAGCCCTGGATAAGGCATTGGCGTGATCCGAGTGTTCTAGGGTGCCGATTCTAATTTTTCCTCCTACTTTGTGCCCAAGCCCTCAACTCCTGCGGGCCGTTCCTCCACCCTATTTCGCGTGAGGTGCACCATGGCCAAAGTTATCTTGAAGAAAAAAATCGATGCCCCGACTACTGCCCTGAGCGAGGTTAAAACCTACGCCCGCAAGATCTGGCTGGCGGGCCTTGGTGCGTATGCCAAGGTTGGAAGCGAGGGCAACGAGTACTTCAAGGAACTCGTCAAGGCGGGTCAACATGTTGAAAGTAAAGGTAAAAAAGTTGCAGTTGAACAACTTGACGCTGCCAATAGTCAGATTGACCAAGTAAAGAGTAATGTCTCCTCTGTCAAAGGTCTGGTAGAAGTTCAGCTGGATAAAGTTGAAAAAGCTTTTGATACTCGTGTTGCAAGTGCCTTGAATCGAATCGGCATTGCGTCTAAACATGACGTGGAGACACTCTCTGCTAAGCTCGAAGAGCTGACGGCATTGCTCGAACGTGTCGCGCGTAAACACTAAGGAGACATCGGGATGGCTGTTCAAAAGAAACCTCAGAAAGAAGGCAGCTCGTGGGTCGGGAAAGTTGAAGAATATTCCCGCAAAATCTGGCTGGCTGGTTTAGGCGTTTACTCGAAGATCGACAGTGACGGCAGCAAACTCTTCGAGACTCTGGTTAAAGACGGCGAGAAGGCCGAGAAAGTAGCCAATAGCGCAGTTGGTAAAAAAGTAACTGCCGCCAAGGCAACTGCCGGTTCGCGTATCAGTGATGCGAAGAAACAAGTACTGGGTACTTGGAGCGAACTGGAAGGGGCTCTGGACAAGCGCCTCAACAGTGCCATTTCGCGTCTGGGCGTGCCGAGCAAGACTGAAATCAAGGCACTGCACAGCAAGGTCGATACCCTGACCAAGCAAATCGAAAAACTCACCGGCGCTAAAGTCGCTCCTGTGAAAACGGCTGCTGCAAAACCTGCTGCTAAGCCAGCGGCGAAAACCGCAGCCGCCAAACCCGCTGCAAAAGCTGCGGCCAAGCCTCTGGTCAAAGCGGCCGCCAAGCCGGCTGCGAAAGCTGCAGCCAAGGCGCCCGTCAAAGCGGCTGCCAAACCAGCGGCAAAAACCGTCGCTGCAAAACCTGCCGCCAAGCCGGCCGCCAAGGCAGCGGTTAAACCCGCTGCCAAAGCCGCCGCGAAACCCGCTGCTGCAAAATCAGCTGCCAAGCCGGCCGCCGCGAAACCGGCAGCCAAGTCTGCTGCAGCCAAGCCAGCGGCAAAAACAGCCGCCGCGAAAAAGCCAGCAGTAGCGAAAAAACCGGCAGCACCGAAGCCTGCTGCTGCAGCGAAGCCTGCATCTGCGCCAACTGCTTCCACAGCCAACTCGGTGCTCGCACCGACCCCTGCTGCTGTGACGCCGACGGCGACGCCGTCAACCCCGCCGTCCTCCAGTCAATCCTGATCTTTGCAGGACCCAACAATGCCCGGCCTGTAAGGTCGGGCATTTTTTTGCGTGCTCACTTCATGGGTGCCTATAGATGGCGCATTATTGCGCCCACGGGCAAGCTGTCTGGTACGGAGATGGTGGCTGCAAAGGTGACGCTGTTTCAAGGTTGAAATATCGGTCACACGCTGCTTGAACAACTCCCGGCAGGAATAGCAGTAATGGTGTAGGAATAAGTGTCAGGGGAAACTTCATCCTTTTTCCTTTTTATTCTGTCGCAATGACAATGGAGCGCATTGAAAAGCGCTCCACTGACCGGGCTATGGTGGGGGATGGGACACGCCTTTATTCCGTGGATGCCGGTTCAGCCCGAGATCCGTGCCACTTCGTATAGTGATCAGGATGCGTCGGCGTGCGAGTGACTTTTTCAGTTGTAGGTGATCGACACCGTAACTGCGCTGGCCAGTGTGCCTTGGGTAATCGCTTGACCGGTCTTGTGGTAGGCCGCTTTGAGTGGCAAGACCGCTTTGCTGCTACTCGTCGCTACCGTCCGCGTCCGCTGGGCCGGCGTGCCGTTGGCAGGGATTGTGGCGGCAGAGGGCAACCGGGATGCCAGCCAAAGGGCGGTGCCGCCGGAGCTGCCGGTGTTGGAAAACAGCCCGGCATTGCCAACGGAGGATGTTCCGGTGAACAGGAAGCTCACGTTGCGCACGTCCGATTCGCAGTCGGCGGCAATCTCGAAATCCAGCTCGCCCGTGTAGACCACCGAATCGAAGTCTGAAATCTTGACCTCGGGCAACGTGATCAAACGGTTTTCATCGCCCGCAGCCAGGTTGCAGGTGCCAGCATTGACCTGGCCGGCAAAACGCAGGCTGCCTGTGGTCGCCGCCTGGGCAGCAGTGCCGACGAGGCTTGCGGTGACGACCATCAGCAGAGGTAGGGTTAGACGCTTCATCGAAAGTCCTTCAGGTTTCAGTTGTAGGTGATGTTGACGGTGGCGGTACTGGCAAATGTGCCAGAGCCGACAGTGCCGTTTTTGTGATAGGCCACACCGAGTGGCAGTACAGCGCGGTTGCCGAAAACGGCCACTGTGCGCGTGTCGTTGTTGCTGATGGTTTGGGGCACGCCATTGATGCGCGAGTACATCCACAGCGCTACCCCGCCAGCAGAGCCTGTGTTGGTGAAGAGCAAGTTATTCCCGGGGGCCGGGGTGCCCGTCACTCGAAAGGTGACATCCGAGGCGTTGCTGCAGTTTGCGCTCAACTCGAATTCACGCGTGCCTGCGGTGACGGAGTTGTTGAACGCGTTCACCTGCACGGTTGGCAATGTGATTGTGCGGTTGACGTCTCCGGTCGCCAGGTCGCACGTGGAGGCCGGATTGACGAAGCGTATGGAGGTGTTGAGCACCATTCGATAATGGCCTTTGCCCCCATCCCAATTGTTGTGTTGGATGTCACCGCTGGGCAGCGTGCCGGTGGTGACCGGCCCCAACTTGTAGAACTCCGCTACCAGGCGTGTTGCCCCCCACAGGATTCTCCCCGGTGCCGACACCAGGCTCTCGGTCTTGAGCTTGGCGGAGTACGGCGCGCCGGAGGTCAGCGTCACCATTACGCGCATGCCGACACCGGGCACATTGGTGTGATAAATGAGCCCGCCCGGCGCCGATATGGCTGATGTGAATCGCCCGGTCAGGAAGGTTGGGGTCGCGGTGGGGCAGTTCATATAGAACGTAGGGTAGGGCCCTGGGAATACCTGGCTGGTGATCAATTGGCCAATGCCAAGGCTTTCCGGCACGGTGATGGTGCTGGGAAAGGACACGCTGTGTTGCATGTTGGGGTAGCGGTCGCATGCTGCTTGAGCAGCCATGGGAAGAGCGTAGGCCAAGGGCACCGAAAGGAATCTGAGGCATCGCTTCATTTTCTGCTCCTGCAACAGGGCCGCACCTGGCCGTCATCAGTTGTAAGTGATGGAAATCGTAATGGCGCTGGCCAGACTGCCTTGGGTAATCGCTTCACCCGTTATGTGGTAGGCGCCAATGAGTGGCAGCACTGCCTTGTTGGCGCTGGTCGCAACGGTGCGGGTGCGCTGCGCGGGGGTTCCATTGGCTGGGATGGTTATCCAGCCGGGCGTGCGATGCGCCAGCCAGACCGCTGTCCCTTTTGAAGTACCTGTGTTGGAAAACAGCAGCCCATTGCCTGTGGCAGGTGTGCCGGCGAACAGAAAGTGCACGTTGCGAATATCGGCTTCGCAGTCGGCAGAAATCTCGAAATTGTGCGCGCCCGCATACACGGCCGAGGCCAGGTCGGAAATCTTGATGGTGGGCAACGTGATGGTGCGGTTCACGTCCCCGGCGGTCAGGTTGCATGTCCCTGAGTTGATCTGGCCGACAAAGCGCAACGTGCCTGTTGTCGCGGCCTGGGCGGTGAGATGGCCGAAGAGTGCAGTGATTGCCAGCAGTAGGGGCAGTGTGCGCAGGTTCATTCGAGAGTCCTTGGGTTTTTAGTTGTAGGTGATGTTGACGGTGGCACTGCTGATGAGCGTGCCTGAGCTCACCGTGCCGTTTTTGTGATACGCGACACTGAGCGGCAACACCGCGCGGTTGCTGGAGACAGCCACTGCGCGGGTATCGTTGTTGCTGATGGTCTGGGGCGCACCATTGATCCGTGAATACATCCACAGCGACACGCCGCGGGCGGTGCCGGTATTGGCGAAGAGCAAGGGGTTGCCGACGGCAGGGGTGCCGGTAATACGAAAGGTGACGTTGGCTGCGTTGCTGCAATTGGCTGTCAGGTCAAAATTCTGCACGCCGGCATAGACCACATCCTTCAGGGCGCTGGCTTGTATGGTGGGCAACGTCACGGTGCGGTTGACGTCACCGGCTGCCAGGTCGCAGGTGGCGGCGGGCCTGACAAAACGCACAGGGCTGCCGAGTTGTAGACGGAAACGCTCTGGAGCGATAACCCAGGTTTTTTCCCAGAACATGCCGCTCGGTACTGTCCCGCTGGTCACAGGGCCGATTTTGTAGAAGGTGGCCTCCGCTGAGGTGAAGCTGGGAATTTTCCCGTAAACCTGTTGGTAACCTTGGTTGTACAGTGCGAAGGCGGCGGGGCCGCCGCCGGCCCACGTCATCGTAATGCGCAAGCCGATGCCTGGAACCTCGGTGTGGTAGGCGCCGGTAGCCGGGTCTTGCAGGCGTGAATATCTTCCAAACACTCCGCTGTGGGTGGCAACGGTGCAATTTGCAAAGTAGGCGGGAGCCGTGCCGCTGAAGGCTTGGCGAGTGATGACACTCCCGACGGGAAGGCTGTCCGGGACCGTGATGTTCGCGGGCAGGTTCAGGGTGAACGTGTCATTTTGAAACCTGTCGCACCTCGCTTGGGCGGCGATCGGCATGCCAAGCGCAAGGAGTGTCGAAGCCAGCAGGATGGGGGACTTCATCTTCATGTCCTGTAATCAGAAGAGGTTGTTGGGAACCGCGGGCGCGAGGTGCGCGCCCGCCGGATCAGCCACGTGTGTTGGCAGAGCACGTGCCAGCATCCAGATGGCGTAAACGCGGTGTCGCATCTCCCTCCGGGCCTTTCTGCAGGCCGTATTGCAGTCGGCAAGAGGCGTCGTCATTGCTGCCCCACTTGACGGTCAACAGCCCCTGATCCTTCGCAACGCGCACAAACGCTTTGCCGCCCTGGCCAACAATGCCCACGCTGGCGCCATCCTCATCGAACACATCCGAACCGAACGGCAGCGGGCTGCCATCCTCACGCTGCGCCGTGATCAAGAGCGCCTGGCCGCTGACCGTATCGAACTGCAACTTCACCACCGACCCGGCGCGCGGCGCGATGTTTTGTGCGGCGGTCTTGAGCTCCACATCCACGGACAAGTCCTTGGGGTCCAGTTCCACCACGTTCTGGCGGTACGGCGTGAGGTGGGGCACCACGGCGTAACCGCTCTTGCCGACCTGGGCGCTGTGGTTGCCATTGATCCGCGCGCCCTGTGCACTGGGAGCCTGGACGATGCCGATGGTGTCGCCGAGCTCCGGGGCGAACGTCACGCCTCCCGAGTGAGCGACGATGCCGCCGGTCATGCCGAGGGACGTTGCGCGGTAGCTGTTGCTCTGGCCATACCCTGCGGACAGCACGCCATGGCTCGCCTGATATTTCACGTCGGCGCTCAGGGCGTTGTCACTGCCCTGGGTCCTGCTGCTGCCCACGCCGTAGCTGAACTCGTTGCGCTCACCCAGGGTGCCGCCGAGGTTCACACGTTCGCCGCTGCTTTGATTACCGCGAAAGGCCGTGGTGGTCAGGGTCGGCGAGCGAGCATCCCTGCCCAGTGGCAGGCTCAGGGTCAGATCCACTCGCTTGTCGATCCTGTCGCTCAGCAAGTCCTTGGTGCGCTGGGCGCTGAGGGTGTAGTGCATGCCCCGCCAGCTGCCGGTGTAGCCTGCGGTGAAGGTCAGGTTGCCGCTTGCGCGGTTCCAGTAGTTCTGCGAAGAGCCGGTGAGGTACACCGAGCTGTTGCCCAGGCTCTGGTTGAGGCTGATATCCATTCTGTCGCGCAGGCGTGACAGGTTGTCCAGGCTGCGCCCGTCGATGGCCAGGTCGCGCACCCTCGCGGCGTCGGCGATGCTCAGGAAGCCTTGCGTGGAGTACCGATAGGCACCGAGGGCAAAGTGAGTGCCGGTATCGGTGAAGTTCTTGCTGTAGCGCAACTGCACGCTTTGCCCGTCCCGGGACCCGTGGCCGGGCAGGTTTGCGTTCGAATTGGTCAGGTCGAAGGACAGCGCGCCAAACGGGGTATTGAAGGCCGTCCCCAGTAACTGCGAGTGATAGTCCTCACCCACCACCGCCCCTGTGTAGCCGGTCAGCAGATTGTTGAGGCCGTGCTGGTAGGTCGCCTGCATCAGTTTGGGTGGATGGTTCAGGCCGATTTCATCCAGCAGGCCGACGCTCAGTGAATAGCGGCTGTAGCCCGCACGCAGCAGGTTGGCGTTGGCGGCAAACGGCACGATGAATTCGCGCTGGCGGCCATCGGCCTCGGTGACGGTGACAGTCAGGTCACCCCCATAGCCGGTGGGGAACAGGTCGTTGAGCACAAACGGGCCGGGGGCCACGGAGACTTCATCCAGCAACACGCCACGTTGGCGCACGGTCACGCGGGCATTGGTCTCGGCGACACCACGCACCACAGGCGCAAAGCCGGTCATGGAATCCGGCAGCATCCGGTCATCGCTGAACAGGCTGGCACCGCGCAGGCGCACGCTGTCGAACAGCTCGCCCGGGGTGTAGATCTCGCCCACCATCATTTGTGAGCGCAGCGGGCTCAGTTCCCGTTGCACATAGGTGCTGCTGCTTTGATAACCCGAGGCGGCGTCGGTCTGGCTGAAGCTGCCGTTATGACGCAAATGCCAGTCACCCAGATTGAGCCCGGAGTTCAGGCCCAGGTAATGGGAGTTGATCGAGCGGCCGTTCGTGCGTGTATTGAAGGTGTTGATGTTGTAGCGTGCGAAGGCCGCATTGATGCCGCTGTCCCAGTGTTTCGGGTCGACATAGCCGCGTGCCGTACGTGCCATGTAGATCTGTGGAACCTGCAGTGTCAGGCGGTTTTCGCCTGAGTCGAACTGGCTGGTACTGCCTGGCAGGTAGGTTGAAATATCCTCGCAACCGGCAAACTCGGGAATCGGCGCCTGGCCGTCCTCGACGGGTTGTTTTTGCGGTGCGTCCAGGTCGATGCCGAACCTGAGCAGTGCATCACGCTCCAGGCACATCTGCGCCGAGTCCTGGCCCTCGACCGCGACGAAGGACAACGTTTCGCGGCCAATCCACTGACCGTTGAGGTAGACGTCGCTGCGGTAGTTGCCGGGCAGTACGACGTTGCCCTGGCTGAATTTTGAAATATCGAGCTGCTGGCCACCCGCGCCATCCGGAAAGAAGGCCGGGTTGAACTCGACATTCTCCACCGCGTGGGCGGCCATCGAGTGTGCTCCGCCGAGCAGCAACAAGCTCTGCGCCGTAAGCTTCAGACGATGACATGTCGGGGACCAGTGTCTTGCTCTGGCAGGCGTGTTCAAGCTCATGTTTACCATTTCCAAAAAAAGTGCTGTCCGAATTCGGGCAAGGGGAGGCCCTGCCCAGGAAAAAGGGCATCCAACAGGTGTGTCCGGGGTTGGAGAACTACGGTGTCGGGCTGGCCAGGTCGGTCATTTCGAGACCTTGGCGCTGTGGGAGGTCCTTACGCCAAAGTCGTCAAGCGTCTGGAACTCCACCGTGGTCGCAGCACCCGGCGGTGACTTGAGGCTGGGCAGTTCAAAGCGATTGCGGCCGCCAGGCGCCACCATGTTTTCGGCACCAGAGAGTGCGGCCTTGCGTGTATGGCGCAGCTTTGCCTCCAGCACGTCGATCTGGTCGAAGGTCACGTGGTAAGGCGTGGGGTTATAGACCTCCAGGATTTGGCCGCGCTCGGTCGATTCATGGCGCCATTGCAGTTTTGCCGGCGCGGCGTCGACCCCATAGGGCAGGTTTGGCGGGCGCAGGAACAGCTTGATCCGGGAGCGAAAGGCCAACTGCAGTTGATTGGCTTGCTTGGCGTCCTGGGACTGTGCGGGTACCTCCAGCAGGTTGAACCAGAACAGGCTTTCCTGCTTCGCCGTCAGGTTGTCGCCCGTATACGCCAGGCGCACCACCTGTTGCTTGCCTGGCTCCATGCGAAAAATCGGGGGCGTGGCGATAAAGGGAATTGCGGCCAGATCCGGAGTCGAGTGTTCGTCACCGCTGTCCAGCCAGGCCTGGATCAGTACTGGCGCCTGATTCTTGCTTTCCAGCCTGACGGTGACTTCCTTTTCGTTCTGCGGATAGATGATCCGCGTACTGTTGATCACCACGCTCGCATGCACGGACGTGGCGCCAAACAACGCGAATGCCCATGCCATGAACGGGAATGACAAAGACGAGATAAAGATCGATTTCATGGGCGAGATCATCTGGCGACTGAAGGAGTAAGACTGGCCGAGTGGCGCACCCGGGCGCCGAAGTCGCTCACGGTGGTGAACTCCACTTTCGGTGTGCCGTTGGGGCGATCACGCAGCAGCGGTAGCGCAAACCGTTTCACGTCACCGGCCGGCATCAGCAGACCGTCGTTGGCTTCCTTGTTGGGTGCTTTGCTGAAGCGTCTTCCTTCGCTCAGCAAGTCAACCGAGGTCAGGGAAATATGGTATGGCGTCGGGTTGGTCGCTTGCAGGGCATACCCCTGCTCGTGAGGCACCAGCTGCCATTGCAGTTTCGATGGTGCGCTGGCCACTGGATAGGGCAGTGCCGGCGGGCGCAGGAACACACGCAAACGGGTCCGGAACGCCAGTTCTATCTGGTTGTTTTGCTCGGAATTGGCTGAGCGTGGTGGCACCTCCAGCACATTCAGCCAGTACAGGCTTTCGCGATCGTTGGGCGCTGTTTCACCCAGATAGCGCAGGCGCAGGGCTTGCTGCTGGTTCGGCTCGATACGAAAGATCGGCGGCGAGAGGGTAAAGGGCGTCTGCGCCGTCGCGGGTGTCGAGCGCACATCGCCGGTATCCAGCCAGGTTTGGACCAGTGCCGGACGGTCGCCCTTGTTCTCCAGGCGCACCACGACCTCCTGCTGTTCAGCCGGAAAGATCACACGTGTGCCATAAATAATCACGCCTGCATGGGCGGTTAGCGCTTGTAGCGTTAACCATCCCAAGGCACAGGTGGCAAGCACTCGGCAGGCCATTTTTTTCATAGTCTCGCAACTCTTCGGATCGGGGAGGGACCTGCCCGTTTACGGCAGGTCCGTTATAGACAAGGCATGCTTGTGCGCAGGCCCTGGCCCCTTAGTCGGCGTACACAACCATAAAACCTACGCGCGTCTTGACCGTACCCTCGGTAGCGGGGGCGGTGGCGTACATTTGCGCGGCCAGCGGGATGACAGCCTGGTTGTCGGCGATCACCACACCTTCGGATTTTTCGGTGTAGACGTTGATTGGGGAGCCGTTGCGGTTGGTGACTTCCACCTGTACGTTCTTGGCGTTTTCGGTGTCATCGGGGTTGTCGTAGCCGTCGATGTTCAGTCGGCCGGTTGCTACGTCGATGGCCGGACTGGTGGGGTCGAACGCAACCATTGCGGTGCGGCCGTTGGTGCAGCTGCCTTCACCCGGTGCGCCGATGCGGATGGTGAAGCCAGTCAGGTTGGCACGGTCGCCAGGTTTCGCCAGGCGCGCAGCCGAGACTCCGCCCAGGTTGACGTCCTTGACCACAGCGCCCGTACCGGGTGCCGAACCTTCGATGGTGCAGGTTGTATCGTTGACCAGTCCGCTGAAGTTGATGGTGCCGTCATTGGCGGCATGGGCGGTTTGCGAGATGGCCGCGGCCAGGGCAATAGCAGCAAGTGTAGGCAGAGTATTGAATTTCATAGTATTCCCGATCATGAGTTTTCAGTATGTCCCGTCATTTTGCTAGTTGGCGGGCAGGGCATAATGTGTGCGGGAAAAAGAAAACTGCCTATAGAGAAGTCGCGAGTTTTATCTCGTGATAATTCGAAAAATGCGCTATTCAATCAAAATTGTTGCATTGACTTTGCGGTGTAAGACGCCACTGTAAGGCGCACCTGAAAGAACCGTCCTTATTATTTTCCCGTGTTGATCCGCAGGTGTGGGTGGGATATACCGTGTTCGCTATAACTAGAGAGTTTTTGGTTGTTCTCACTTAACGGGTTTTTTGATGCCTACTTCTTCTTCCAATACGCATACCCTCATGTTGCTTGATGATCATGAGATGGTTCGACAGGGGATCGAACTAGGGCTGGCCAATGAAGGCGACTTCGATGTGATCGGCTCCTTCGGGACGGGGCGGGAGTTGCTGGAGGCACTTGCACGGCGCCCGGCGGACATAGTGATCATGGACTTTATCCTCGGGCCATCGGACATTGATGGCCTGACCCTGATCCGCGCGTTAAGCCGGCGTTTCAAGCAGTGCAAGCCAATTGTGGTGTCGTCGCACTACACCCCCGCAAGCGTTTCGTTGGCCTTGAAAGCTGGAAGTTGGGGGGTGCTGGGCAAGACCCAGAAGATGACTGAATTGATCGCGGCCATCCGGACCGTCGCCCAGGGGCGGATTTACCTGCAGCCTTGTATGTTATCGGCCATTCAAGGTATGCAACCCATTTCTGAAGGGGAGAACATAAAGACCAAACTTGAGTTGTCATCACCGTTTCGCTTGAACGCTTGTCTGACGCCCAAAGAGCAGGAAGTATTGCGTTGCTTTCTCGATGGCATGTCGGTGAATTCAATTGCAGCAAAATTTTCGCGCAGTGCAAGTACGATCAGTACGCAGAAACAGTCGGCCTATCGAAAGCTGGGAATCAAAACCGATAGCGAGCTTTTCAAGTTTACTCGGCAGTTTGGTGAGCCCGGTTAATGAGCGGTTTGTAAGAAGCATCTGTAGTTAATGGCATTTAACTAGGGGGCATCTACATACTGTAGTGCCAATCTTTCGGTCGCCTGTCGCGCCGGTGGTAACAGATGCGGTGCGACCAGCATCATGATCTGGTAGACAACCACTTGTACTTCGCCTTCTCGGTCGAGAATCCGTTGGTAATCCAGGGAAAACAACAGGGTCATGGTGATCTGCTCCACCAGTTGGCCCAGTGCCTGGGTGCCACTGACCAACTGCCCGCCGGCTTTCAACCGGGCCAGCAAAGAGGCGAGGGTGCGTTTGAGCGCCGTCAACAGGTTGCGAATGCCCTTGGCCAGCTTTGGCAGGCGCCCGGCCAGGTTTGACAGGTCCTGGAACAGAAACCGGTAATGAGCCATGCGCTCGACGATCAGGTGCAGGAACAGCCAGTAGTCCTGGGGCTCCAGCTGCGCGTCCGCCGGCGGGTCGAGCAACGGCGCCAGCTCATTCTGGAATCGTTCGAACAGCCCGAGCACCAGCGGTTCCTTGCCATGGAAGTGGTAGTAGAGGTTGCCGGGGCTGATCCCCATTTCATTGGCCACCTCCATGGTCGATACGTTCGGTTCGCCCTTCTGGTTGAACAGGTGCAGGGCGCATTCAAGGATACGGTCGCGGGTCTTCATCCAGTCTTCTTAGTCTGATCGTTGGGCTCAGCGCACCCGCACATAAGTGCCAGGTGCCGCCTCCATCGGTGGGTAATTCTGGTTGCCCAGGGCGGTCAGGGTTTCGCGTTGCACGCCGGAGCGCTGTTGGACCCACTCCAGCCATCGCGGCCACCAGCTGCCGTCGACATGGTTGGCGTCGTAGTACCAGGCGCGTGGGTCGCTGCTCAGCTTGGGGTTTTCGACGTAGTTGGCCTTGGGGTTGCCCGGCGGGTTGAGGATGCTCTGGATATGCCCGCTGTTGGACAGCACGAAGCGCCGCTCGCCGCCCAACAGCTGGGTGGAGCGATACACCGCATCCCACGGCGTGATGTGGTCGTTGATCCCGGCCACGCTGAAGCTGTCCACCGTGACCTTCTGCAAATCGATCGGCGTGCCGCACACCTCAAGGCCACCGCAATGGCTCAGCGGGTTGTGCTTGAAAAAGTCCAGCAAGTCGCCATGCAGCGCGGCGGGCAGGCGCGTGTTGTCGTTGTTCCAGTACAGGATGTCGAAGGCCGGCGGTTCCTTGCCCAGCAGGTAGTTGTTGATCCAGTAATTCCAGATCAGGTCGTTGGGACGCATCCAGGCAAACACCTTGGCCATGTCGCGGCCATCCAGCACGCCTTGCTGGTAGGAGCGGCGCTTGGCCGCTTCCAGGGTCTGCTCGTCGACAAACAAGGTCGCGGGGCTGTCGATCTGGCTGTCGAGCAGGCTAACCAGGTAGCTGGCGCTGGAGACGCGCCGCAGCTGGCGCTTGGCTTGCAGGTGGCCTTGCAACGCGGCGATGGTCAGGCCGCCGGCGCAGGCGCCCATCAGGTTGACCTCGCGGGCGCCGGTGATCGCGCGGCATACGTTGAGCGCTTCTTCCAGCGCGGCGACGTAGGTGGACAGGCCCCATTCGCGATGCCGCACATCCGGGTTGCGCCAGCTGACCATAAACGTCTGCAGGCTGTTTTTCAGGGCGTACTGCACAAAGCTGTTGGCCGGGCTCAGGTCGAAGATGTAGTACTTGTTGATTTGCGGCGGCACGATCAGCAGCGGCTTGGCGTACTGCTTTTCGCTCATGGGCTTGTACTGGATCAGCTCCAGCAGCTCGTTGCGAAACACCACCGCGCCGGGGGTGGTGGCCACTGTCTTGCCGACCTCGAACGCTTGCTTGCTGACCTGGCGCGGCAGGCCGTTGTTGTGCAGCAGGTCTTCGAAGAGGTTGGTCACGCCGCGCACCACGCTGTTGCCGCCGGAGTTGAGCAGCTCCTTGATGGCCAGCGGGTTGAGCAGGGTGTTGGAGGGGGAGACCGCATCGTTGAGCAGGGAAAAGACGAAGTGCGCGCGGGCGCGGTCATCGGCGCTCAGGGAGAGGTCGTCGATCCAGTGACGGGTCTGTTTCTGCCAGCTTAGGTAGGCCTGCAGGCTGCGACGGTAGAAGGGGTTGAGTTTCCAGGTGGGATCGCTGAAGCGGCTGTCTTTGGGGTTGGGTTCATGCATGGTTTCGCCCAGCAAAACGCGGCCCAGTTGCCCGCTCAACGCCCAGGCATGCCGGGCGGTGTGCACCGGGTTGCGCAAACCGTGGGCGGCCACGCTGCGCAGGGTCGAGAGCAAGTCCCGCCCCCTGAGGCCGGTGATCGCATTTTGCGCATTGATAAACGCGGCCGGGGTGGGCGCCGGGTCTGTCACGGGTCTTTCTCGCATGAGCCAACACTCCTTCGTCAAGCCATCAAACGGGCACGCCAATTCAGAACCTTAGTCGGTTCCTGGCAAGTTGCGCGGCGGTGTGTCCTTACACCGCCGGGCGTGGATGAATCACCGCACGCATGCGCTCCTCTTCAAGAAACTTCATGATGATCGGCGCCACGGCTTCGGCCCGGGTGATCAGGAACAGGTGGCCGTCATCGATGATGTGCAGCTGTGCGTTGGGAATGCGCCAGGCGAGCATGCGCATGTTGATCAGCGGGATCAGCGGGTCGTCGTCCCCCGCCAACACCAGGGTCGGCTGGCGGATCTTGTGCAGCCAGTGGATGCTGGTCCAGCCCAGCCCGGCGAACAATTGCCAGTAGTAACCGAGCTTGCCGGCCGAGCGCACTTTGCTCGCATGTTCGGCGGCGAGTTTTGAATCGCGGCGGAACGAGCCGCCATAAATCATCGGCGCAATGCGCACCACGTGGGACGGCTGGATATACCGGCGCGGGCTGGCCATCAGCCATAACACCTTCGGTTTGCCCGGCACCATCACCGCGCCTGCCGCCGTGGCCGCCAGGATCAGCTTCTTGCAGCGCTCCGGGTAGTCGTAGGCAAATTGCTGTGCTAGCGCGCCGCCCCAGGACACGCCCACCACGCTGACCTGGCCGTAGTCGAGGTAATCGAGCATGCGCGCGGTGAGCTTGGCCAGGCCGGGAAACCGGTACGGTCGCTTGGGCGTCGACGAACCGCCCACTCCCGGCACATCGAAGGCGATCACTTCGAGGTCTGGGTCCAGGGCCTGGACGAACGGAAACACCAACTCAAGGTTGGCACCGATGCCATTGAAGATCAGCAGCGGCGTCAAGTGAGGCTTGCCCGGGCGCACCGCCGTGCGGATGGTCTGGCCATCCAGGTCGATGGTACGGAAGATGAACGGTTGCGGCATGCTCAAGCCCTGTGAAGTGTTACTGCCGGAATGCAGTCTGAATGTGGGAGCGGGCTTGCTCGCGAAAGCGGTGCATCAGTATCAGATGTGCTGACTGACACACCGCATTCGCGAGCAAGCCCGCTCCCACATTTGGATCTCATTTCAATCTAGCGTTCGTGTACGTAGGTGCCCGGCGCTGCTTCCGCCGCGACGTAGGTTTTATTGCCTAATGTTGTCGGCGCCTTCTTCAGCTTCCCCGCCCGCTCCGCCTGCCACGCCTGCCAATGCAGCCACCAGGAGTCGGTGTGCTTGGTGGCATTTTCCTGCCAGTCCAGCGGCGTTGCCGTCAGGCTGTCGCTGGTCTGGTAGCGCGCCTTGGGGTTGCCCGGCGGGTTGAGGATGCTCTGGATATGCCCGCTGCTGGACAGCACGAACTCGACCTTGCCGCCAAACAGCTGCGCCGACTTGTAGCAGGACTGCCAGGGTGTGATGTGGTCGTTGGTGCCGGCCAGTGAGTAGATGTCTGCGGTGACCTGCTTGAGGTCGATGGGCGTGCCGCACACTTCCAGGGCATTGGCGCGTACCAGTGGGTTGTTTTTGAACAGTTCGATCAGGTCGCCGTGGAACGCGGCCGGCAAGCGCGTGGTGTCGTTGTTCCAGAACAGGATGTCGAACACCGGCGGCTCGTTGCCCAGCAGGTAGTTGTTGACCCAGTAGTTCCAGATCAAGTCGTTGGGGCGCATCCAGGCGAACACCTTGGCCATGTCGCGGCCCTCAAGCACTCCGGATTGGTAGGAGTGGCGCTTGGCCGCTTCCAGGGTTTGCTCGTCGACAAACAGCGCCACCTGGGTGTCCAGGGTGGTGTCGAGCACGCTGACCAGCAGGGTCAGGGCGTTGACCTTCTTTTCGCCCAGCGCGGCGTAGTGGCCGAGCAAGGCGGTGCAGGTAATGCCGCCGGAGCAGGCGCCGAGCATGTTGATGTCTTTGCTGCCGGTGATCGCGGTGACGACGTCCACCGCTTCCTTGAGCGCCTCGATATAGGTCGACAGGCCCCATTCACGCTGGGCCTTGGTCGGGTTGCGCCAGCTGACGATAAAGGTCTGCTGGCCATTGCGCAGGCAGAAGCGCGCCAGGCTCTTATCCGGGCTCAGGTCGAATACGTAGAATTTGTTGATCTGCGGCGGCACCACCAACAGCGGGCGCTCGTGCACCTGTTCGGTGATCGGCTTGTACTGGATCAGCTCCAGCACGTCGTTGCGAAACACCACGGCGCCTTCGCTGGTGCCCAGGGTCTTGCCCACTTCAAAGGCGCCCATGTTGACCTGGCTCGGCATGCCGCCGTTGTGCACCATGTCCTTGGCCAGGTGGGACAAACCGTCGAGCAGGCTCTTGCCGCCGGTTTCAAAGAAACGTTTGACCGCCGCCGGGTTGGCCGCACTGTTGGTGGGGGCCATGGCTTCGGTCATCAGGTTGATCACGAAGTGGCCGCGGCTGATGTCCTGGGGGGACAGGTTGCTGTCGCCGATCCAGTCGTGCAGTTCCTTGCGCCATGCCAGGTAGGTTTGCAGGTAGCGCTTGTAGAGCGGGTTCTGGCTCCAGGCCGGGTCATGGAAGCGACGGTCATCGCTTTCCGGCACCAGTTGGGACTTGCCGAACATCACGTTCTTGAGTTCGACGCCAAAGTGCGCGACATGCTTGACGCTGTGCAACGGTTGCTTGATGGCTTGGGTCAGCACCATCTTCGCCGAGGCGAGTAAGTCCTTTTTCCGTAACGCGATGATCGGGTTCAGCCCCAGGGTGTTTTCCGAGGCCTGGCGTTTCAAGTCATCGTTGTTCTTGTTACTCATCTACGACGCTCCATTGTCCGAAAGACGAGTACCGGCTACCGCTCTGTGCACCAGGTTTCGATACACGACACAAGCCAGGTACTGCGACTCGGGTGACCGTTGATACCGCATCGTCAAATGCAGGGAACTTGCCAGTTCCATTGGTTACCCGAGTTTAATTTTTTTCGCAAGCGGGCCATTCGTTGGCCACGCGACAGGGCATTCAAGCAGATGAAATTAGAAAATGCCCTCTAAAGAGCAAGACGCCTGGACTAGAGCATCAGCCGCACGACCGATTGGCTAGGGTCGCGGGTTTTGCCAGCGGCTTTGAGTTCGGCCAGATAATCGGCCCACAGCGCATCCTGGCGCACGGCCAGCTGGTAGAGATAGTCCCAGGTGAACAGTCCGCTGTCATGGCCGTCGTCGAAGGTCAATTTCAGTGCGTACTGGCCTGCCGGTTCGATCTTGATCAACTTCACGTTGAGCTTGCCGAATTGCAGGATGGGTTTGCCGTGGCCCTGGACCTCGGCCGAAGGCGAGTGGGTGCGCAGCAGCTCGGCGGGGAGTTGGTAGACCTCATCGGGCCCGTAGGTGAGGCCGAGGGTGTTGGAGGTTTTGTGCAGGTTTACGGCAGTAGGAAATTTAGTCATTGGAGATAACCCTGAAGAAACCGGCTCAAAAAAAGTGGGAGCGGGCTTGCTCGCGAATGCGGTGTGCCAGTCACACAAGTATTGACTGATACACCGCATTCGCGAGCAAGCCCGCTCCCACATTAAAGCAAAGCGGCTCTGCGTGCGGCTTACAAAATGTAGCGAGACAGATCCTCGTTCTGCGCCAATTCGCCCAGATGGCTGTTGACGTAATCAGCGTCGATCTTGATCACTTCGCCATTCTGCGCCCCAGCCAGATCGCCGGCACTGAAGGACACCTCCTCCAGCAAACGCTCCAGCAACGTGTGCAGACGACGGGCACCGATGTTCTCGGTCTTCTCGTTGACCTGCCAGGCAATCTCCGCCAGGCGCTTGATGCCGTCCGGCTGGAACTCGATGCCCAGGCCTTCGGTTTTCAGCAACTCGCGGTACTGCTCGGTCAGCGATGCATGGGGCTCGCTGAGGATGCGCTCGAAGTCGCCCGGGGTCAGCGCCTTGAGCTCCACGCGAATCGGCAGGCGGCCTTGCAGCTCCGGCACCAGGTCGCTTGGCTTGCTCAGGTGGAACGCTCCGGAGGCAATAAACAGGATGTGGTCGGTCTTGACCATGCCCAGCTTGGTGTTCACGGTGCAGCCTTCGATCAGCGGCAGCAGGTCGCGCTGCACGCCTTCACGGGATACATCGACGCCACCGGAGTTGCCGCGCTTGGCCACCTTGTCGATCTCATCGATAAACACGATGCCGTGCTGCTCGACCGCTTCCAGGGCCTTGGCCTTGAGTTCTTCTTCGTTCACCAGGCGCCCGGCTTCTTCGTCGCGCACCAGTTTCAGCGCTTCCTTCACCTTGAGCTTGCGGCTTTTCTTCTTGCCCTTGCCCATGTTGGCGAACAGGTTCTGCAACTGGCTGGTCATTTCCTCCATGCCAGGTGGGGCGGAGATGTCGACGCCGGACACTTCGGCGACTTCGATCTCGATTTCCTTGTCGTCCAACTGGCCTTCACGCAGGCGCTTGCGGAACAGCTGGCGGGTGTTGGAGTCCGAGGCCGGTGCGGCGTCTTCGTTGAACCCCATGCGTGCCGGCGGCAGCAGGGCGTCGAGGATGCGCTCTTCGGCTGCGTCTTCGGCGCGGTGGCTGACCTTGGTCATTTCCTGTTCGCGCAGCAGCTTCAGGGCGGCGTCGGCCAGGTCACGGATGATCGACTCGACATCGCGGCCCACGTAGCCCACTTCGGTGAACTTGGTGGCTTCGACCTTGATGAACGGTGCGTTGGCCAGTTTGGCCAGGCGGCGGGCGATCTCGGTTTTACCGACGCCGGTCGGGCCGATCATCAGGATGTTCTTCGGCGTTACTTCAACGCGCAGTTCTTCGGGCAGTTGCATCCGGCGCCAGCGGTTACGCAGTGCGATGGCAACGGCGCGCTTGGCATCGTCCTGGCCGATGATATGGCGGTTGAGTTCGTGGACGATTTCGCGGGGAGTCATGGACATAATGTTTGGCGGCCTCAAGCCGGAATAAGCCTACGGCTTACTCGGCGAGGTCCTGCTCCTCAATGGTCTGGTTGTGGTTGGTGAATACGCAGATGTCGCCGGCGATGCCCAGGGCGGTCTCGACGATTTCACGGGCCGACAGGTCGGTTTTCTTCAACAGCGCGCTGGCGGCCGCCTGGGCGTAGCCACCGCCGGAACCCATGGCGATCAGGCCATGCTCGGGCTCAACCACATCGCCGTTGCCGGTGATGATCAAGGACGCGTCTTTGTTGGCCACGGCCAGCATGGCTTCAAGGCGGCTGAGGGAACGGTCGGTGCGCCATTCTTTGGCGAGTTCAACTGCGGCGCGCACGAGGTGGCCCTGGTGTTTTTCCAGCTGGCCTTCGAAACGCTCGAACAGGGTGAAGGCGTCGGCGGTAGCGCCGGCAAAGCCCGCGAGAACCTGGCCGTGGTACAGGCGACGCACTTTCTTGGCGTTGCCTTTCATCACGGTGTTGCCAAGGGAAACCTGGCCGTCGCCGCCCATGACGACTTTGCCGTGGCGACGTACTGAAACGATGGTGGTCAAGGGGAGAGTCTCCACACAGCGGGGCGAAAATGCCCTGGTGAAAACTGATATGGGGATGGAGGGGGGGATTTCAACCGTGGGGGCGGTGTGCGGACGAGTGGTGTGTATTGATCTGACACACTCTTGAGAACGCTATAGATCAAATGTGGGAGCGGGCTTGCTCGCGAAAGCGGTGTGTCAGCCGCCGAAAATATTGACTGATCTAGCGCATTCGCGAGCAAGCCCGCTCCCACATGGGGCCTGCTGTGTTCTTGGGTTTAGCGGCTCTGGCGTTGTTGTAACAACAGGTTGCTGAACCCTGCGCCAGCCAGTTGTTTCTGCGCCACGGTCAGCTGTTCACGGTTGCTGAACGGCCCCACCAGCACGCGATACCAGGTCGCATCTTTCACCGTGCCGGATTCCACCGTCACCGCCTGGCCCAGCAAGATAATCTGCGCCCGTACACGGTCCGCGTCCGCCTGCTTGGGGAACGAGCCCGCTTGCAGGAAGAACTTGGTCACCGGCGCCGCTTTGGTCTCGGCAACCGGCGGTGCTGGCGGCGGGGTGATCCCGGCCAGCGCGGCCTGGGCCCGTGCGGTGTCGATCTTTGCCGCTTCCGCAGGCGTGACCGGTGTGGTCGGCACTTGTGGGGTCGGCAGGGTTTTCTCCGGCACGGCGTCAGGTGGCACGATCACTTCGGACTCCGGCAACAGTGTGTAGAAGTCGTACTTCGGCTTCACTGGTGCTGTAGGACTTGGCGCGGTCTTGTTGGCTTCGGCCATTTTCGTGATCTTCTGCTGCTCCTGCTTGACCCGTTTGACGTCATCGCCCTTGCCCGGGTCCAGCTTCATCAGGAACACGATAAACGCGCCGACCGACAGGCCGATGGCCATCCACAGCCAGCCCGGGATCGGCTTTTTCGCCGGGGCCTGGTAGCGGCTGGCGCCGCGCTTGGGTGCAGGTTTTTTCTTGGCAGCCAACTTACATGCGCTCCAGGGTTTCCAGGCCCAACAGTTCCAGGCCTTGCTTGAGGGTACGACCAGCCAGGGCGGCGAGGCGCAGGCGGCTTTGCTTCTGGGCCTCGTCGTCGGCGGTGAGGATCGGGCAGTTCTCGTAGAAGCTGGAGAACAGGCCGGCAACTTCATACAGGTAGCTGCACAGGATGTGCGGCGTGCCTTTCTCGCCGACGCTGTTCAGCACTTCGCCGAACTGCGCCAGCTTGGCCGCCAGTTCCTGTTCGTGCGGGGCATCCAGCACGATATGGCCTTCGACTTCGCTGAAGTCCTTGCCCAACTTGCGGAACACGCCGGCCACGCGGGTGTAGGCGTACAGCAGGTACGGCGCGGTGTTGCCTTCGAAGTTGAGCATCAGTTCGAAGTTGAAGCTGTAGTCACTGGTGCGGTGCTTGGACAGGTCGGCGTATTTCACCGCGCCAATGCCCACCACGCGGGCGATGTTGCGCAGGTCGGCCTCGGCCAGCTCCGGGTTCTTTTCCTTGACCAGGGTGTAGGCGCGTTCCTGGGCTTCGTTGAGCAGGTCGATCAGCTTGACGGTGCCGCCGTCGCGGGTCTTGAACGGACGGCCGTCGGCGCCGTTCATGGTGCCGAAACCCATGTGTTCCATGTGCATCGGGTGGGTCACGAAGCCTGCGCGACGCGCCACTTCGAACACCTGCTGGAAGTGCAGGGCCTGGCGCTGGTCGACGAAGTACAGCGCACGGTCGGCCTTGAGCACGCCGCTGCGGTAGCGCACGGCTGCCAGGTCGGTGGTGGCATACAGGTAGCCGCCGTCAGCCTTGACGATGATCACCGGCAGCGGCTCGCCATCGGCGGTCTTGAACTCTTCGAGGAACACGCACTGCGCGCCGTTGCTCTCGACCAAGAGGCCCTTGGCCTTGAGGTCGTTGACCACGTTGATCAGGTCATCGTTGTAGGCGCTTTCGCCCATTACGTCGGCCATGGTCAATTTGACGTTGAGCAGCTCGTAGATTTCCTGGCAGTGAGACAGGGAAATCTCACGGAAGCGGTTCCACAGCGCCAGGCATTCGGCGTCGCCGGCTTGCAGCTTGACCACCAGGCCACGGGCGCGGTCGGCGAACTCTTCGGATTCGTCGAAGCGCTTCTTCGCGGCACGGTAGAAGTTTTCCAGGTCCGACAGCTCGTTGCTGGTGATCGGGTTTTCTTGCAGGTAGGCCATCAGCATGCCGAACTGGGTGCCCCAGTCGCCCACGTGGTTCTGACGGATCACCGTGTCGCCGAGGAACTCCAGGACGCGGGCCACGCCGTCGCCAATGATGGTGGAGCGCAGGTGGCCCACGTGCATCTCTTTGGCCAGGTTTGGCGCCGACAGGTCGATGACCACGCGCTGGGCGTCGCCGGCCTTGTGCACGCCGATCTTGGCGTCGGCCAGCGCGGCGTCGAGGCGCGAGGCCAGGGCCTGGGCGTTCTGGAAGAAGTTGATAAAGCCAGGGCCGGCGATTTCGGCCTTGGTCACGCTGTCATCGGCGGGCAGCGCGGCGATGATTTTTTCCGCCAGGTCACGTGGCTTCATGCCCGCAGGCTTGGACAGCATCATCGCGATGTTGCTGGCAAAGTCGCCGTGGGTCTTGTCGCGGGTATTTTCCACCTGGATCGCCGGCGTCAGGCCTTCAGGCAACACACCTTCGTTGACGAGTTGGGTGAGGGCTTGTTGGATCAGCTGGCGAATGGTGTCTTTCATGGTGTTCTCTTTGTGCCGCAAGCGGCGGCGCGCGATGCGCAGGTGGAAAAACTGGGCATTATCCGTGGCGAGGGCGGGCTTGCCAACCGTTCAGACGGGTTGGCGGACCTGCGGGCCTCATCGCGGGCAAGCCCGCTCCTACATTTCAGGGCGTTCACAATCCAAACAGTGGGACCAATCGATCAATACAAATCCACGGGGTCGACGTCCATCGACCATCGCACTTGCCGGCCGCTGGGCATTTGCTCCAGAGCAAGCAATAGGCTACTTAACAGCCGATGCAATGGTGCTCGCGACGTCGCCTGCAAGAGTAGCTGGGCACGATAACGCCCGGCGCGGCGCTCCATGGGGGCGGGCACCGGGCCGAGCAACTCGATGCCGGTCAGACCCAGCTCACCGAGCAAACGTTCGGCGGCACTGCATGCCTCGTCGAGAAAACCTTCGGCCTGCCCCGGCTTGTGCGCTTCGGCGCGCAGCAAGGCCAAGTGGGCAAACGGCGGCAGGCCGGCGGAGCGGCGTTCGCTCAAGGCCTGTTCAGCGAAGGCAAAGTAACCTTGCTCTGTCAGCTGAATCAGCAGTGGATGGTCGGCCAGGTGTGTCTGGATAATCACTTTGCCCGGCTCTTCAGCGCGCCCCGCACGGCCGGCGACCTGCACGATCAACTGCGCCATGCGCTCGCTGGCGCGGAAGTCGCCGGAGAACAGACCGCCGTCGGCATCCAGGATCGAAACCAGGGTCACCCGTGGAAAGTGATGCCCTTTGGCCAGCATCTGCGTGCCGATCAGAATGCACGGCTGGCCTTTCTGGATGGTGGCGAACAGCTGGTTCATCGCATCTTTGCGCGAGGTACTGTCGCGGTCGACCCGCAACACCGGGTAGTCCGGGAACAGGATGCCCAGGCGCTCTTCGGCCCGTTCGGTGCCCGCGCCCACCGGCCGCAGGTCGACTTTGCCGCACTGCGGGCAGTGGCGTGGCACCCGTTCCACATGGCCACAGTGATGGCAACGCAGCTCGCCGTGGCGCTGATGCACGGTCATGCGCGCGTCGCAGCGCTCGCACTCGGACATCCAGCCGCAGTCATGGCACAACAGCGTCGGCGCAAAGCCGCGACGGTTGAGGAACACCAGTACTTGCTGGCCGGCGGCGAGGGTCTGGCCGATGGCTTGTTGCATCGGCCCGGAAATGCCGCTGTCCAGCGGGCGGCTTTTTACGTCCAGGCGCAGGAAACGTGGCTGCTTGGCGCCGCCTGCACGTTCGTTCAGGCGCAGGAGGCCGTAACGGCCGGTGTAGGCGTTGTGCAGGCTCTCCAGGGACGGCGTGGCCGAACCCAGCACAATCGGGATGTCTTCCTGGCGCGCGCGTACCAGCGCGAGGTCGCGGGCGTGGTAGCGCAGGCCTTCCTGCTGTTTGTAGGAGCCGTCGTGTTCTTCGTCGATGATGATCAGCCCGGGGTTTTTCATCGGGGTGAACAGCGCCGAGCGGGTGCCGATAATAATGTCGGCCTCGCCATCTCGTGCGGCGAGCCAGGACTCCAGGCGTTCGCGGTCGTTGACCGCCGAGTGCACCAGGGCGATGCGCGCGTTGAAGCGTTGCTCGAAACGCGCCAGGGTCTGCGGGCCCAGGTTGATCTCGGGGATCAACACCAGCGCCTGTTTGCCGGCCTGCAGGGTTTCGCGGATCAGTTGCAAATACACTTCGGTCTTGCCGCTGCCAGTGACCCCGGCCAGCAGGAACGCGTGGAAACTGTCGAAGCCTGCACGGATCGCCTCGTAGGCGGCGCGTTGCTCGGGGTTCA
This sequence comes from Pseudomonas sp. GL_117, assembly GCF_057835125.1. NCBI lineage: Bacteria > Pseudomonadati > Pseudomonadota > Gammaproteobacteria > Pseudomonadales > Pseudomonadaceae > Pseudomonas > Pseudomonas sp. GL_117. Next base: position 463,872 of record NZ_CM174418.1, read on the forward strand.
GCGGCAGTTCCGGTTGGGCCAGCCAGTGTTCGTGACGTGGGTCGGGGGCGTGCTTGCGGATTTCCACCTGCACCAGGCCTTTGGCCAGCAGCAGGTCGAGACTGTCTTTGCTCAGCATCAGCTTGCTTAACAGCTGATGGGCCACGCCATGGGGATGCTGCGCCAGGGTGGCCAGGGCCTCACGCTGGCGCGGGGCGCGGGCGATGCGCGGGTCATCGAGGCGCGCGCCGGGCACCATCGACCAGAAACGTTCCTGGCGCGCTTCGGCCAGTTCGCCCTGGCGCAGCAGCACCGGCAGCGCCCAGCTCAGGGTGTCGCCGAGGCTGTGCTGGTAATACTGGGCGGTCCACAGGCACAGCTTGAACAGCGCGGGCGGCAGCGGTGGCGTGGCGTCGAGGATTGCCAGTGCAGGCTTGAGCTTCTCTGCCGGCACTTCGCTGTGGTCGGTGACTTCTACCAGGATGCCGATCATTTCCCGGCGCCCGAACGGCACGCGCACGCGCATGCCTGGTTGCAACTGCGTCCGCAGCACGCCGGCCGGGGCCCGGTAGTCGAACAGGCGGCGCAGGGGCGAAGGCAGGGCGAGGCGCAAGATGGCGTCGGGCACGCGGGGGTCTCATCTATAAAGGCAGGCGGTGGCGCAGGGGCGGGAGCCTAGCAGACAGGGGAGGGCTTGGGGTAGCCGATGGTTTTCTGATGAAAGGAAGTTTCACGCCCAAAGCGCCGCTTGCGCGTTTAAAAAGGTCTGGTAGAATCCGCGGCCTAATTACGTGCGGTATTCGACAATAGTGTCGAGTGGCGGCACGCAGCCCGAGGAAGTCACCATGAAAGCCGATATCCATCCAGCGTACGAAACCATCGAAGTAACCTGCAGCTGCGGTAACAAGTTCGAAACTCGTTCGAACCTGTGCAAGCCACTGGGTACTGACGTATGCAACGAGTGCCACCCGTTCTACACCGGTAAGCAGAAAACTCTGGACACCGGCGGCCGTGTACAGCGCTTTGCTGACCGTTTCGGCGCTTTCGGCAAGAAGCCTGCTGCTACTCCAGCAGAGTAAGGCTGAAAAGCCCCCTGGGCTTTTCCTGCTGAAAAAAGAGGCGTCCCTTGTGGACGCCTTTTTTGTGCCTGGAATTTGAGAGAATCGCATTTAATTGCTGCATTAATAAAAAATTGTAGACATTTTTTTAGGCGATTGTGAACAGTTGAGCCCTTGTATCCCGTGGCCTTAGACCAAAGTACGTCGGTTTGGGGCCTTGACACCGGTGACTACCCAGTCTTGTAGGGACTTTACGACACGCGTATCCTCGGCGGTCCGTCGACCAACAGTAAAAGCGGAATGCCGATATGTCTGATTTGAAAACTGCCGCTCTCGAATATCATGCCCATCCTCGTCCAGGAAAGCTGAGTGTAGAGCTCACCAAAGCCACCGCCACCGCCCGCGACCTGTCGCTGGCCTACAGCCCTGGCGTGGCCGAGCCCGTACGTGAAATCGCACGCGACCCTGAGCTGGCGTACAAGTACACCGGCAAAGGCAACCTCGTTGCAGTGATTTCCGATGGCACCGCGATTCTGGGCCTGGGCAACCTTGGCCCATTGGCTTCCAAGCCGGTCATGGAAGGCAAGGGCGTGCTGTTCAAGCGCTTTGCCGGCATTGACGTTTTCGACATCGAAGTCGATTCCGAGAGCCCGCAGGCTTTCATCGACACCGTAAAGCGCATTTCCATCACTTTCGGTGGCATCAACCTGGAAGACATCAAGGCACCTGAGTGCTTCGAGATCGAAAAGGCCCTGATCGAACAGTGCGACATTCCGGTATTCCACGATGACCAGCACGGCACCGCGATCGTTACCGCGGCCGGCATGATCAACGCCCTGGAAATCGCCGGCAAGACCCTGGCTGACGCCAAGATCGTCTGCCTGGGCGCCGGTGCGGCAGCTATCTCGTGCATGAAGCTGATCGTGAGCATGGGCGCCAAGCTGGAAAACATCTACATGGTCGATAGCAAGGGCGTGATCCAGTCCGAGCGCACCGACCTGAACCAGTACAAGGCGATGTTTGCCCACCCGTCCTCCAAGCGCACCCTGGCTGATGCCCTTGACGGTGCAGACGTGTTCGTCGGCCTGTCCGGCCCGAACCTGCTGAGCGCCGAAGGCCTGAAGTCCATGGCGGCCAACCCGATCGTGTTCGCCTGCTCCAACCCGGACCCAGAGATCGCGCCGGAACTGGCTCACGCCACCCGTAACGACGTGATCATGGCTACCGGCCGCTCGGACTACCCGAACCAGGTCAACAACGTACTGGGCTTCCCGTTCATCTTCCGTGGCGCCCTGGACGTTCGCGCCAAGCGCATCAACGAAGAGATGAAAGTGGCTGCCGCCAACGCCCTGCGCGAACTGGCCAAGCTGCCGGTGCCTCAGGACGTATGCGACGCCTACGGCGGCGCCAAGCTGGAATTCGGTCGTGAGTACATCATTCCGAAGCCAATGGACAAGCGCCTGATCACCCTGATCTCTGATGCCGTGGCCAAAGCCGCCATCGAGACCGGTGTGGCCACCCTGCCGTATCCGAAGAACTACCCGCTGCAAAGCGTGGATGATGTGTTCAACGGCTAAGCCGTAGACCCATAAAAAAACCCGGCTCAGAAAGCCGGGTTTTTTTATGGGGGAGTTTTGAGCTGCAAGCTACAAGTAAGAGCGAGACTGCATCGCTCTTACTTGTCGCTTGCAGCTAACAGCTTGCCGCTCTCTAAAAGAGATCAATCGGCGCCGCCTCGTCAGCCGGCAGCGGGCTGCCTGGCACCACACCATTGCCCAGTTCATTGACCGACGGCGGCGTGTCTTCGCTCTTGAACAGCTCGAAGTACGCATTCGGCGTGCTTGGCGAGGCGGCGCGGCCACTGACCGGATCGATCCGCAGGCTGAGGATGCCTTCCGGCTCAGGCTGGGTATGCAACGGCTTGTCCTTCAAGGCAGCGCCCATGTAGCTCATCCAGATCGGCAGCGCGACGGTGCCGCCGAATTCGCGACGGCCGAGGCTTTCCGGCTGGTCGTAGCCGGTCCATACGGTGGTCACGTAGTCGCCGTTGTAGCCGGAGAACCAGGCGTCCTTGGAGTCGTTGGTGGTGCCGGTCTTGCCCGCGATGTCTGCTCGGCCGAGGGCCAGGGCACGGCGGCCGGTGCCTTTCTTGATCACATCTTCAAGGATGCTGTTGAGGATGTAAGTGGTGCGGCCATCCACAATCCGTTCGGCCACTGCCGGCGCCTGTGGCTCGGCAGGTGCGGCGGCGTTGGCGGCCGGCGTGGCGCCTGGCGTCGGTTCGATCGTGATACCGCCGTTGCTCGGCGCGGCCAGGCCGTCCGTGGCGGCGATGCCGTTGACCACATCACCCGGCACACGTGGTGGGTTGGCGGTGAACAGGGTGTCGCCATTGCGGCTTTCGATCTTGTCGATCAGGTACGGCGTGATCTTGTAGCCGCCGTTGGCAAAGGTGCTCCAGCCGGTGGCGATTTCCATTGGCGTGAGGGTCGCGGTGCCCAGGGCCAGGGACAGGTTCGGCGGCAGGTCCGACTTGTTGAAGCCAAAGCGCGTCATGTAGTCGATGGTCTTGCCGACGCCCATCGCTTGCAGCAGGCGGATCGATACCAGGTTGCGCGACTTGTACAGCGCCTCGCGGATACGGATCGGGCCGAGGAAGGTGTTGGTGTCGTTCTTCGGACGCCAGACCTTGTCCAGGTACTCGTCGACAAACACGATCGGGGCATCGTTGACCAGGCTGGCGGCTGTGTAGCCGTTATCCAGCGCGGCGCTGTAAATGAACGGCTTGAAGCTCGAGCCCGGCTGGCGCTTGGCCTGGGTGGCGCGGTTGTAGTTGCTCTGCTCGAAGGCAAAGCCGCCGACCAGGGCGCGGATCGCACCGTTCTGCGGGTCCAGGGAGACCAGCGCGCCCTGGGCGACCGGCACCTGGCTGAATTTGAGGCTATCGTCCTTCTGGCGTTGCACGCGGATCAAATCGCCCACCTGCGCCACATCCGACGGCTGCTTGGGCATCGGGCCCATGCTGTTGGTGTTCAGGAACGGGCGGGCCCACTTCATGCTGTCCCACGACACATGGGCTTCGCCGGTGCGGGTCAGCACCTGCACGCCGTCTTTCTTCACCTGGGTCACGATGGCCGGCTCCAGGCCGCTGATCGCGCGCTGCTTGCCCAGTTCGGTGGTCCACGCGCTCAGGGTCTTGCCCGGCAGACGCGATTCGGGGCCGCGGTAGCCGTGGCGCTGGTCGTAGGTGATCAGGCCCGAATGCACGGCGTTGTTGGCGATTTCCTGGGTGTCGCTCGGAACGGTCGTGGTGACGCGGAAACCTTCGGTGTAGGCCTCGCTGCCATACCGGCCGACCATCTCGGCACGGGCCATTTCGGCGATATACGGTGCGTTCACTTCTGGCGTCGGCACGTGGTAACTGGCGTTCAACGGCTCGGCCACGGCGGTTTCATAGGCGTGCTGGTCGATCTTGCCCAGCTTGTACATGCGCCCCAGGATCCAGTCGCGGCGCTCTTTGCTGCGCGCCGGGTTGGCCAGTGGGTTGAAGCGCGACGGCGCCTTGGGCAGGCCGGCGATCATAGCCATCTGCGCCAGGCTGGCATCACGAATCGACTTGCCGTAGTAGACCTGCGACGCCGCCTCGATGCCGTAGGCGCGGTTGCCCAGGTAGATCTTGTTGACGTACAGCTCAAGGATCTCGTCCTTGGTCAACTGGCGTTCAATCTGCAAGGCCAGCAGGATCTCTGTGGCCTTGCGCGAAAAACTGCGTTCGCTGGTGAGGAAGAAGTTCTTCGCCACCTGCATGGTGATGGTGCTGCCGCCGGATTGAATGTGTCCGCTTTTTACCAATTGCGTGGCTGCACGCACCAGGCTGCTTGGGTCTACGCCGTAGTGGTTGGCGAAATTGTCGTCTTCGGCCGACAGCAAGGCGCTGATGAAATTGGGCGGAATATCGGCAAAACGGATCGGGGTGCGGCGCATTTCACCGAACTCCGCGATCAGCTTTTCATCGCTGCTGTAGACCCGCAAAGGAATCTGCAACTGGATACTTCTGAGTGCCTCTACGGAGGGTAAACCCGGACTAAGGTAGAGGTAGGCCCCGCTGAGTACGAGCAGCAGCCCGCAGACGATCGCGACAATGGAGTACCCGAAAAACTTCAGCAGACGAATCAAGGCTTTTGGATTTCCAGAGAAAAGAATGGGTTAGGCGTCGGGGCATGCATGGCAAACGATGGATCGACCCGGGCTGCAGATAAAAGCGGGGAAAAACGCTGCGCATTAAAGCATTTTTCGGCTTGGGGCGTCATTCGCGCCTCTCAAACAAGCCGACCGAATGCACGGTGCGCGGCAGCAATCAGGCGGTATGACAGGGAAAGTTTTGGGGAGTTTTATGAAAAAGGGATTTTTCAGGCGAAAAGTCGACAGCGTCCTGGGCGTCGATCTTAATGATCAGGAGATCAAGCTGGTCGAACTGGGGCGTTCAAGTCGCGGTTACAGCGTGCAAGGCTATGTCATCCAGGCGTTGCCGGCCCATGTGGTGGTCGATGGCGTCGTGCTCGACCTTGCGGCTGCCGGGCAGGCGTTGCGCCAGGCCTTGTCGCGGCTGCACACATCGACCAGGTACGCGGCCGTTGCCGTGGCGGGGCCTTCGGTCATCACGCAGGTGATCGAAATGGAGGCTGGGCTCAGCGACGACGAGATGGGCTGGAAGATCCAGATGGAGGCGGATCAATACATTCCCTATCCACTGGATGACATGGCGCTCGACTTTTATGTGCAGGGCCCTTGTGCCCATGACCCCATGCGCGTCGAGGTGCTGCTGGCGGCGTGCCTCAGGGAACAGGTCGAGGCGCGCGCGGCGGTCCTGGCCCTGGCTGGGTTGATGCCGAGGGTGGTGGACATAGAACGGTTTGCATTGGCGCGCGCTTGCCTTCAGGATTTCGCCAGCTTCACGCCGAGCCATCAAGTCGATGGTGAACGATGGGCTATGGATGCCCAGGGAATGGGAGTTGCTTGCGGGTTGGCCCTGAGGAGTTTCGCTTGATGACACGAATCAACCTATTGCCCTGGCGCCAGGCACTCGCGCAGCGGCGGCGCAAATTTTTCCTGATGTTGCTGCTGGCATTCGCTGGTGTGGCGCTCGCAGCGGTGTGGCTGGCCAATCAAGTGATCGACCAGGCCATCGACCGCCAGGTCACGCGCAATAGCCGCGTCGATAGCGACATTGCGGTCCTGGATGCGCGCATCAAGACCATCGACGACTTGCACGTGCAAGGCCGGCAATTGGCGCAGCGCATGAAGGTGGTCGAGGACTTGCACGACGCTCGCTCGTCCGGCGCCCAGCTGTTGGACCAGTTGGCGCGCGCGGTGCCTGATGGCGTGCACCTGCATGAGGTGGTGGCCAAGGGCGATGCGGTGAGTGTCCGTGGCAGTGCCGAGTCCAGCCAGGATATTGCCCAATTGATGCGCCGCCTGGAGGCCTCGCAAGGTGCCAGCGCCACCCGCTTGCAACATGTGCGAACGGAAGGCGTGCGTGGCGACAATGAATTCCAGTTGATGGTGCGCAAGGGAGCGCCAGGCGAGGTTCAGCCATGAGCCGGGTCAGGCTCGATGTCGGCTCGCTCTATCACAACGCTGCAACATGGCCTTTGGCTGGCAAGCTCTTGTCAGGCTGTGCGCTGGCAGGTTTGGTGCTGCTGGTAGGCGATAGGCTGTATCTCGACGCGTCACAGGAGCGTTTGCGCCAGGCTGAACTGAACGGCGTGGCGCTTGAGCAGCAATTGGCGCAAAAAAGCGTGCTGGCTGCCGGCCTTGAACAGCGCACCCAGCAGTTGCAGGTGCTGCGCGAGCAGGTCGAGGCGCGTTGGCGGCAATTGCCCGGCGAGTCCGCAATGCCCGGTCTGCTTGACGACACGGCGCGGTTGGCGCTGGCCAATGGTCTGTTGGTAGAAAGCATCACGCCGTTGGATGAGCAGGCGCGTCCGTTCTATATCGAGCAGCCGGTGCAGATTGGCGTCAGCGGGACCTTTCACGACCTGGCAAGGTTCGTGAGTGCCCTGGGCGGCCTGTCGCGGATCACCACGGTGCATGACCTCGCCCTGCGGCCTGACGGCAAGCTGTTGCGCCTTGATCTGCTGGCCAGGACTTATTGGCACGCGCAGCAAAGCGGTGGGGCGGGTGAGTACGTGGCGCAGGCCCCGTCCTTTGTCTACGACCCCCAGGGATTGCGCGATCCTTTCCAGCCCCTTGCGGTTCAAGTCACCCGCACCCGTGGTCGGCCGGCCCAGGCGCCGGACCTTGCGCGGCCACGGGGCATCCTCGAAGCGCTGGCAGTCGATCAATTCGAAATGGTCGGCACCCTGTCCCGTGGTATGCAGGCCTTTGTCTTGCTGCGCGCGGCTTCCGAGGTGCATCGGCTGGCGGTCGGCGACTACCTCGGGCCGCATCACGGTCGGATCACCGCCATCTACGCCGGGCATATCGAGCTGGTCGAGTTATTCCCCGATGAACAGGGTGACTGGTTGGAGCGCCCGCGAACCCTCGCGTTAAACGTCAACTCATAACGGAATAAAACCAATGAAAAGGACTTTCCTGTCCTTCGGTGTGGCGCTATGGATAGCGTTCACGGCACCGATGGCTGCTGCTGTGCCCAATCGCGTCGACCTGATCCACCTGCCGCCCCCGGTGGCGGGTGCTGGCGACAAGCTCAACCTCAACTTCCAGAATGTCGAGCTGCGCGCCGTGTTGCAGCAAATTGCCGATGTGGCGGGCCTCAACCTGGTGGCCGGCGACGACGTACAAGGCTCGATTACCCTGCGGCTCAAGGATGTGCCCTGGGACCAGGCGCTGGACTTGGTGTTGCAAGCCAAAGGCCTGGATAAACGGATCAAGGCCGGTGCCTTGCTGGTTGCACCCGCCGAGGAGCTGGCTGCGCGTGAATTGCTGAGTTTGGAATCGCGCCGGCAGATGGCCGAATTGGCGCCGCTGCGCCGGGAACTGTTGCAGGTCAACTACGCCAAGGCGGCTGATCTGGCCAAACTGTTCCAGTCGATGAGCGGGTTTGAGGGTGTCACCGATGAGCGTGGCTCGGTGGCGGTGGATGAACGCACCAATAACATCATTGCCTACCAGACCGGCGAGCGCCTGGAGGAACTGCGGCGGATTGTGGCGCAACTGGATATTCCGGTGCGCCAGGTGATGATCGAAGCGCGGATTGTCGAGGCCAACGTGGATTACGACAAAAGCCTCGGGGCGCGCTGGGGCGGACGGCTCAATCGTGGAAACTGGGCGGGCGGAGGCATCCGCAAGCCGTTGCCGGAAGGCGCGGAGCTGCCGGAAAGCCCGCCCAGCTCACCGTTTGTCGATTTGGGGGCGATTACCGGCACCTCGGGGCTGGGCGTGGCCTACATCACCGACAACCTGCTGCTGGACCTGGAACTGACCGCCATGGAGAAAACCGGTAACGGCGAAATCGTCTCACAGCCCAAGGTGGTTACATCCGATAAGGAAACCGCACGCATCCTCAAGGGTACCGAGATTCCGTACCAGGAATCGAGCTCCAGCGGCGCCACATCGGTGTCGTTCAAGGAGGCTTCGCTGTCCCTGGAGGTCACCCCGCAGATCACCCCGGATGACCGCGTGATCATGGAGGTCAAGGTCACCAAGGATGAGCCCGACTACCTGAATAAACTCAACGACGTGCCGCCGATCAAGAAGAACGAGGTCAACGCCAAGGTGCTGGTCCGGGATGGCGAGACCATTGTCATTGGCGGGGTTTTCTCCAATACCCAAAGCAAAGTGGTAGATAAAGTGCCATTTTTGGGCGATGTGCCGTATCTTGGCCGCCTTTTCCGGCGCGATGTGCTGGCGGAGAAAAAATCCGAGCTGCTGGTATTCCTGACTCCGCGTATTATGAATAACCAGGCGATTGCTGTGAGTCGTTGATTCTGTGCGAAATTTGATTCTTGTAGGACCGATGGGCGCTGGAAAAAGCACCATCGGCCGTTTGCTTGCCAAAGAGCTGCGCCTGCCATTCAAAGATTCCGACAAGGAAATTGAAGTGCGCACGGGTGCCAATATCCCATGGATCTTCGATAAGGAAGGCGAACTGGGCTTTCGGGACCGCGAGCAGGCGATGATCGCCGAGCTGTGCGGCCTCGACGGCGTGGTATTGGCCACCGGCGGTGGCGCAGTCATGCGCGAAGAGAACCGTCGGGCACTGCATGCCGGTGGTCGGGTGGTCTACCTGCATGCCTCGGTCGAGCAACAGGTTGGCCGCACCGCCCGCGATCGCAATCGCCCGCTGCTGCGCACGGCCAACCCGGAAAAAACCTTGCGGGACCTGCTGGCGCTGCGAGATCCGTTGTATCGGGAGATCGCCGATCTGGTGGTGGAAACCGATGAGCGGCCACCTCGGATGGTGGTCCTCGATATTCTTGAGCGCCTGCAACGGCTGCCACCCCGTTAAAGCCAGGCCCGAAATGCGCTATTCTCGGCGGCGCGCCATCACCCTCTGAGGTGTGGCGTAGAGCCATCAGGCAACGCCGAGTCTCGACGTTGCCGGTCGTCAATACATCTCTAACGCGGGGACACATGCAGACACTTAAGGTCGATCTAGGCGAGCGCAGCTACCCGATCCATATTGGCGAAGGTCTGCTGGACCAGCCCGAGTTGCTCGCACCGCATATTGCCGGGCGGCAAGTGGCGATCATCTCCAACGAAACGGTCGCGCCGCTGTATCTTGAGCGTCTGAGCCGCAGTCTTGCGGCGTATTCGGTGATCTCGGTGATCCTGCCCGACGGCGAAGCCCACAAGAACTGGGAAACCCTGCAACTGATCTTTGATGGCCTGCTCACCGCGCGCCATGACCGCCGCACCACCGTGATCGCCCTGGGCGGCGGTGTGATCGGCGACATGGCCGGCTTTGCGGCGGCCTGCTACCAGCGTGGCGTGGACTTTATCCAGGTGCCGACCACCTTGCTGTCCCAGGTCGACTCGTCGGTGGGCGGCAAGACCGGTATCAACCATCCGCTGGGCAAGAATATGGTTGGCGCGTTCTACCAGCCTCAGGCTGTGCTGATCGACACCGCCACCCTCAATACCTTGCCGCCGCGCGAGTTATCGGCGGGCCTGGCGGAAGTCATCAAGTACGGGCTGATCTGCGATGAGCCGTTCCTGGCCTGGCTGGAAGAGCACGTCGACGCCCTGCGCAACCTCGATCAGGTCGCCCTCACCGAAGCGATTTCCCGCTCCTGCGCTGCCAAGGCGCTGGTGGTGAATGCCGATGAACGGGAGTCCGGCGTACGGGCCACCCTGAACCTCGGCCACACCTTCGGCCATGCGATCGAAACGCACATGGGCTATGGTGTGTGGTTGCATGGGGAGGCCGTAGCGGCTGGCACAGTGATGGCATTGGACATGTCGCAGCGCCTGGGCTGGATCAGTGCCCAGGAGCGTGATCGTGGTATCCGCCTGTTCCAGCGCGCCGGTTTGCCGGTCATTCCGCCTGAGGAAATGACCGAGGCGGACTTCCTCGAACATATGGCGATAGACAAGAAAGTGATCGACGGTCGACTACGACTGGTGCTGTTGCGCCGCATGGGCGAAGCGGTGGTGACCGACGATTATCCAAAAGAGATTCTACAGGCCACGCTGGGAGCGGATTACCGCGCCCTGGCTCAGCTGAAAGGTTAACCAGATTCCGATGACTAGTTTGCATGCCGACGAGGCGTTCCTCGGCCATTACCAGTTAAGCCACGACCCTTTTGCTCCACGGGTGCCTGGTTTCAAATTCTTCCCGGCCCAGCGCAAGCCAGTGCTGGGGCAACTGCACCACTTGGCGCGCTACAGCCAGTTGCTGCTGGTGGTCACCGGCCCGTTGGGCAGCGGCAAGACCTTGCTGCGCCAGGCCCTGGTGGCCAGTACCAACAAGCAATCGGTGCAGAGCGTGGTCGTATCCGCTCGCGGGGCCGGTGATGCGGCGGGTGTGCTGCGCCAGGTGGCCCAGGCCCTGGACGTGTCCAGCGCCGAGCCGAATGCGATCCTCAAGCAAGTGGTGCAATTGGGCCTGACCGGCCAGGAAGTCTATTTGCTGGTGGATGACGCCGAGCAGCTTGACGAATCCGCGCTGGAAGCGCTGCTGGCGCTGGCAGCTGGCACGCCGGAAGGCCGTCCCCACGTGTTCCTGTTTGGTGAGTCGTCGTTGATCGCCGATCTGGAGCAGATCAGTGGCGATCAAGAGCTGTTCCACGTGATCGAATTGCAGCCGTACGAAGAAGAGGAAACCCGCGAATACCTGGCTCAACGCCTGGAAGGCGCAGGGGCCGGTATCGAACTTTTCTCCGCCCAGCAGATCTCTGATATTCACGAAAGCTCCGACGGCTGGCCTGGCACCATCAACCAGGTCGCCCGCGATGCGATGATCGAAGCCATGATTGCCAGCCGCTCTGCGGTCAAGCGTCCAAAGATGGGGTTCACTATGCCTAAGAAGCACGTATTGGCGATTTCCGCCGTTGTCGTGGTTGCCGTCGCCGCCGCCTGGTTGATCCCGGGCCGCAACAAGGCCCCGACCACCGCTGGCGCGCCAACCGAACAGGCGCAGTTGCCACTGGGCAAGCCCACGCCAAATGTCGAATTCGCCAACTCCGGCCAGCCAACCAACCTGCCGATGGTCGGCCAGCCGGTGATGCGCGGCCCGCTCGCCGAAGAAGCCGGCGGTATCTCCGAAGGCGACGACGGCGTGCCGGTGGAAGGCTCCAGCGCCACACCGCCAACCGTGACCACCACCGCGCCACCTGCGGGCGTGCCGGCAGGCCAGCCAGCGGCAGTTGCCAAGCCGACGCCGACGCCGGCACCGACCGTCGCCACCGCCAAGCCGACGCCAGTGACCAAGCCGGTTGTCGCGGCGCCAGCGCCAGCCGCCAAGCCAACCCCGGCTCCGGCCGCCAAGCCGGCTGAAAAGCCTGTCACCGTCGCCAAGGCCGGTGCAGCGGGTAGCGGTTGGTACGGCAGCCAGCCTGCGAGCAACTTCGTGGTGCAGATCCTCGGCACCAGCTCCGAAGCCAACGCCCAGGCGTTCGTGAAAGAGCAGGGCGGCGAGTACCGTTATTTCAAGAAAGTGCTCAACGGCAAGCCTCTCTACGTGATCACCTACGGCAACTTCTCCAGCCGTGCGGCCGCTGATTCTGCGATCAAATCCTTGCCAGCGAAGGTTCAGGCTGGTAAACCTTGGCCTCGCACTGTCGCCAGCGTTCAACAAGAACTGGCAGCAACTCGCTGAAGATCCGGCGGCCTTACCCAGGCCGCCCTCCCGGCACCTCAAAAAAATCGCATGGCGTGCAGTCTCTAGAGGCCGCGCGCTTTGTGGTGTCTGCGTCACAGTGGCTTTTGAGTCGTAGCGGTCAGAATTAAAAAAGTTTTGACTAGCACAGCATATCGCTTTAAACCTTTCATAAATGCGACATAGATTTGCGACATTTCGTCGCTAAATTTGTGAGCGTCTGTGTCGGTGTGTACAATGACCTCCCTTTTGCCCCCGCTAAGCCGGCGTACGTTCGGCGTGGAAGGTAACCGGTTGAATTGAAAAGAAATTTGCCTCGATATAAGAGGCAGCCTGGTGAGAAAGTGTCTATGAAAGCAGGTCTGTACCAACCCGATGAATTCAAGGATAACTGCGGTTTCGGCCTGATAGCCCATATGCAGGGCGAGCCCAGTCATACCCTTTTGCAAACGGCCATCGAGGCCCTGACCTGCATGACCCACCGCGGTGGGATCAACGCCGACGGCAAGACCGGTGACGGTTGCGGCTTGCTGATCCAAAAGCCCGACCTGTTCCTGCGCGCTGTCGCCAAAGAGCAATTTGCGGTCGACCTGCCCAAGCAGTACGCCGTGGGCATGGTGTTTTTCAACCAGGACCCGGTAAAAGCCGAAGCCGCTCGCGCGAACATGAACCGCGAGATCCTCGCGGCCGGCCTGCAACTGGTCGGCTGGCGCAAAGTGCCGATCGACACCAGCGTACTCGGCCGCCTGGCCAACGAGCGTCTGCCGCAGATCGAACAAGTGTTCATCGCAGGCGACGGCCTCAGCGACCAGGACATGGCGATCAAGCTGTTTACCTCCCGTCGTCGTTCGTCCGTGGCCAACGCCGCCGATGCCGACCACTACATCTGCAGCTTTTCCCACAAGACCATTATCTACAAAGGCCTGATGATGCCGGCGGACCTCACCGCCTTCTATCCAGACCTGAGTGATGAGCGCCTGCAAACCGCGATCTGCGTGTTCCACCAGCGCTTCTCCACCAACACCCTGCCGAAATGGCCGCTGGCCCAGCCATTCCGCTTCCTTGCCCACAACGGCGAGATCAACACCATCACCGGCAACCGCAACTGGGCCGTGGCCCGTCGCACCAAGTTCGCCAACGACCTGATGGACCTCGAAGAGCTCGGCCCGCTGGTCAACCGCGTGGGTTCCGACTCCTCCAGCATGGACAACATGCTCGAACTGATGGTCACCGGCGGCATCGACCTGTTCCGTGGCGTGCGCATGATCATTCCGCCTGCGTGGCAGAACGTTGAGACCATGGACCCGGACTTGCGTGCATTCTACGAGTACAACTCGATGCACATGGAGCCGTGGGACGGCCCCGCCGGCGTGGTCATGACCGACGGTCGCTACGCGGTGTGCCTGCTCGACCGTAACGGTCTGCGCCCGGCGCGTTGGGTCACGACCACCAACGGTTTCATCACCCTCGCGTCGGAAATCGGCGTGTGGAACTACCAGCCCGAAGACGTCATCGCCAAAGGCCGCGTCGGCCCTGGCCAGATCCTGGCCGTGGACACCGAAACCGGGCAGATCCTCGACACCGATGCCATCGACAACCGCTTGAAGTCGCGTCACCCGTACAAGCAATGGCTGCGCAAGAACGCCCTGCGCATCCAGGCGACCATGGAAGACAACGACCACGGTTCGGCGTTCTACGATGTCGATCAGCTCAAGCAATACATGAAGATGTACCAGGTCACGTTCGAAGAGCGCGACCAGGTACTGCGTCCGCTCGGCGAGCAAGGCTACGAGGCCGTCGGCTCCATGGGCGATGACACGCCGATGGCCGTGCTGTCCCAGCGCGTGCGTACGCCGTACGACTACTTCCGCCAGCAGTTCGCCCAGGTGACCAACCCACCGATCGACCCGCTGCGCGAAGCCATCGTGATGTCTTTGGAAGTGTGCCTCGGTGCCGAGCGCAACATCTTCCAGGAATCGCCTGAGCACGCCTCCCGCGTGATCCTCAGCTCGCCGGTTATTTCCCCGGCCAAGTGGCGTTCGTTGATGACCCTGGACCGCCCGGGCTTCGACCGCCAGATCATCGACCTGAACTACGACGAGAGCCTCGGCCTTGAAGCTGCTGTGCGCAACGTCGCCGACCAGGCCGAAGAAGCCGTGCGCGCCGGTCGTACCCAGATCGTGCTGACCGACCGCCACATCGCTCCGGGCAAGCTGCCGATCCACGCCTCGCTGGCCACCGGCGCGGTGCACCACCGCCTGACCGAAAAAGGCCTGCGCTGCGACTCCAACATCCTTGTCGAAACCGCCACTGCCCGCGACCCGCATCACTTTGCGGTATTGATCGGCTTCGGCGCCTCGGCGGTGTACCCGTTCCTCGCGTACGAAGTGCTGGGCGACCTGATCCGTACTGGTGAAGTGCTGGGCGACCTCTATGAGGTGTTCAAGAACTACCGTAAGGGCATCACCAAGGGCCTGTTGAAGATCCTGTCGAAGATGGGCATCTCCACCGTCACGTCCTATCGCGGTGCGCAACTGTTCGAAGCCATCGGCCTGTCCGAAGAAGTCTGCGAGTTGAGCTTCCGTGGCGTGCCAAGCCGTATCAAGGGTGCGCGCTTCGTCGACATCGAAGCCGAGCAGAAAGCCCTGGCGGCCGAAGCCTGGAGCGCGCGCAAGCCGATCCAGCAAGGCGGCCTGCTCAAGTTCGTGCACGGTGGCGAGTACCACGCGTACAACCCGGACGTGGTCAACACCCTGCAAGCCGCCGTGCAGCAGGGCGACTACGCCAAGTTCAAGGAATACACGAGCCTGGTGGACAACCGCCCGGTGTCGATGATCCGCGACCTGTTCAAGGTGAAGACCCTGGACACGCCGATGGACATCAACGAAGTCGAGCCGCTGGAATCGATCCTCAAGCGCTTTGACTCTGCCGGTATCTCCCTGGGCGCGTTGTCGCCCGAGGCCCACGAAGCCCTGGCCGAAGCCATGAACCGCCTGGGTGCGCGTTCCAACTCCGGTGAAGGCGGCGAAGACCCGGCGCGCTACGGCACCATCAAGAGCTCGAAGATCAAGCAAGTGGCGACTGGCCGTTTCGGCGTGACCCCGGAATACCTGGTCAACGCCGAAGTGCTGCAGATCAAGGTCGCCCAGGGCGCCAAGCCCGGCGAAGGCGGCCAGCTGCCAGGCGGCAAGGTCAACGGTCTGATCGCCAAGCTGCGTTACGCAGTGCCGGGCGTCACCCTGATCTCGCCACCGCCGCACCACGACATCTACTCGATCGAAGACTTGTCGCAGCTGATTTTCGACCTCAAGCAAGTCAACCCGCAGGCCCTGGTCTCGGTGAAACTGGTAGCAGAAGCCGGCGTGGGCACCATCGCCGCCGGTGTGGCCAAGGCCTATGCCGACCTGATCACCATCTCCGGCTACGACGGTGGCACCGGCGCATCGCCGCTGACCTCGATCAAGTACGCCGGTGCACCGTGGGAACTCGGCCTGGCCGAAACCCACCAGACCCTGCGCGGCAACGACCTGCGTGGCAAGGTCCGGGTGCAGACCGATGGTGGCCTGAAAACCGGCCTCGACGTTATCAAGGCCGCAATCCTCGGCGCCGAAAGCTTCGGCTTCGGGACTGCGCCGATGATCGCCCTGGGCTGCAAATACCTGCGCATCTGCCACCTGAACAACTGCGCCACCGGCGTCGCCACTCAGAACGAGAAGCTGCGCAAGGATCACTACATCGGCACCGTCGACATGGTGGTGAACTTCTTCACCTACGTCGCCGAAGAGACCCGTGAGTGGCTGGCCAAGCTGGGCGTGCGCTCCCTCGAAGAGCTGATCGGTCGTACCGATCTGTTGGAAATCCTTCAGGGCCAGACCGCCAAGCAACATCACCTGGACCTGACGCCGCTGCTCGGCAGCGATCACATCCCGGCCGACAAGCCACAGTTCTGCGGCGTCGAGCGCAACCCGCCCTTCGACAAAGGCCTGCTGGCCGAGAAGATGGTGGAGATCGCCGGCTCGTCGATCCTGGAGGCCAGCGGTGGCGAATTCGCCCTGGACATCTGCAACTGCGACCGTTCGATCGGCGCGCGCATCTCCGGCGAAATCGCGCGCAAGCATGGCAACCAAGGCATGGCGAAGGCGCCGATCACTTTCCGCTTCAAGGGCACTGCGGGCCAGAGCTTTGGCGTGTGGAACGCCGGTGGCCTGCACATGTACCTCGAAGGCGACGCCAACGATTACGTGGGCAAGGGCATGACCGGCGGCAAGCTGGTGATCGTTCCGCCTAAAGGCAGCGTCTACAAGACTCAGGACAGTGCCATCATCGGCAACACCTGCTTGTACGGCGCCACCGGCGGCAAGCTGTTCGCCGCCGGCACCGCCGGTGAGCGTTTTGCCGTACGTAACTCCGGTGCCCACACCGTGGTGGAAGGCACCGGCGATCACTGCTGCGAGTACATGACCGGGGGCTTTGTCGCGGTACTGGGCAAGACCGGTTACAACTTCGGTTCGGGCATGACCGGCGGTTTCGCCTACGTGCTCGACCAGGACAACACCTTCGTCGACAAGGTCAACCACGAGTTGGTCGAGATCCAGCGGATCAGCGGCGAAGCCATGGAGTCCTACCGGAACCACTTGCAGCACGTGCTGGACGAGTACGTCGAGGAGACCGGCAGCGAATGGGGCCGCAACCTCGCCGAAAACCTCGATGATTACCTGCGTCGTTTTTGGCTAGTCAAACCGAAGGCAGCGAGTTTGAAATCTCTGCTCTCCAGCACACTTGCGAGTCCGCAATGACGACGCAGCGGCAAGTAGCAAGCTTCAAGCCGCAAGCACAGAGCAGTGCGCGGTGTGCCGGTTCAATTGATTTCTTGCAGCTTGAAGCTTGTAGCTTACAGCTGTCGTGTACGAGGTTTTAAAGATGGCCGAACGTCTCAGCAACGACTTCCAATTCCTCGATGTCGGGCGCAAAGATCCGAAGAAGAAACTGTTGCGTCAACGCAAGAAAGAGTTCGTGGAGATCTACGAACCCTTCAAACCCCAGCACTCGGCCGACCAGGCCCACCGCTGCCTGGGTTGCGGTAACCCGTATTGCGAATGGAAGTGCCCGGTGCACAACTTCATTCCCAACTGGCTGAAGTTGGTGGCCGAGGGCAACATCCTCGCCGCCGCCGAGCTGTCGCACCAGACCAATACCCTGCCGGAAGTCTGCGGCCGGGTGTGCCCGCAGGACCGTCTGTGCGAGGGTGCGTGCACCCTCAACGACGGCTTCGGCGCGGTGACCATCGGTTCGGTGGAGAAGTACATCACCGACACCGCGTTCGCCATGGGCTGGCGTCCGGACATGTCCAAGGTCAAGCCGACCGGCAAGCGCGTCGCCATTATCGGCGCCGGTCCTGCCGGCCTCGGTTGTGCCGACGTGCTGGTGCGTGGCGGCGTGACCCCGGTGGTGTTCGACAAGAACCCGGAAATCGGTGGCCTGCTGACCTTCGGTATCCCCGAGTTCAAGCTGGAAAAAACCGTCCTGAGCCACCGTCGCGAAGTGTTCACCGGCATGGGTATCGAGTTCCGTCTCAATACCGAAATCGGCAAAGACGTGACCATGGAACAACTGCTCGAAGAATACGATGCCGTGTTCATGGGCATGGGCACCTACACCTACATGAAGGGCGGGTTTGCCGGTGAGGACCTGCCGGGCGTGTATGACGCGCTGGACTTCCTCATCGCCAACGTCAATCGCAACCTGGGCTTTGAAAAGTCGCCGGAAGACTTCGTCGACATGAAAGGCAAGAAGGTCGTGGTACTCGGCGGTGGTGACACCGCGATGGACTGCAACCGTACCTCGATCCGCCAGGGCGCCAAGTCGGTGACCTGTGCCTATCGTCGTGACGAAGCCAACATGCCCGGCTCGCGCAAAGAGGTGAAGAACGCCAAGGAAGAAGGCGTGAAATTCCTCTACAACCGCCAGCCGATTGCGATTGTCGGTGAAGATCGCGTCGAAGGCGTGAAGGTGGTCGAGACCCGTCTCGGCGAACCGGACGCCCGTGGCCGTCGCAGCCCCGAGCCGATCCCGGGTTCCGAAGAGATCATCCCGGCCGACGCCGTGGTCATCGCCTTCGGTTTCCGTCCAAGCCCGGCGCCGTGGTTCGAACAGTTCCAGATCCAGACCGACAGCCAAGGCCGCGTCGTGGCCCCGGAACAAGGCCAGTACAAGCACCAGACCAGTAACCCGAAGATCTTCGCCGGTGGCGACATGGTGCGCGGTTCTGACCTGGTGGTAACCGCGATCTTCGAAGGCCGCAATGCTGCCGAAGGCATCCTGGATTACCTGGGCGTCTAACCCCAATCCGGGTTGGAATGCGATCAAACTGTGGGAGCGGGCTTGCTCGCGAATGCGGTGGATCAGTCACCAAATGTGTCGACTGACCCACCGCATTCGCGAGCAAGCCCGCTCCCACATTTGGTTCCAGTACATTCAAGACATTGCTGCAAATCAACCCGATAGACAAAAGGCACGGCTCACTCCGTGCCTTTTGCGTCCGGCTCTGAGAAAATGCCCGCACTTTTTTTGCGGATGCCGACATGACTGCCCTGAAGAACGACCGTTTCCTTCGTGCCCTGCTCAAGCAACCCGTGGACGTCACCCCTGTGTGGATGATGCGCCAGGCCGGTCGCTACCTGCCGGAATACCGCGCCAGTCGCGCCAATGCCGGTGACTTCATGAGCCTGTGCATGAACCCGGAGTTCGCCTGCGAAGTCACGATGCAGCCGTTGGACCGCTACCCGCAACTGGACGCGGCGATCCTGTTCTCCGACATCCTCACCATTCCTGATGCCATGGGTCAGGGCCTGTACTTCGAAACCGGCGAAGGCCCACGTTTCAAGAAGGTCGTCAGCACCCTGGCCGACATCGAAGCCCTGCCGATCCCTGATCCGCACAAAGACCTTGGCTACGTGATGGACGCCGTCAGCACCATCCGCCGCGAGCTCAACGGCCGCGTGCCGCTGATCGGTTTCTCCGGCAGCCCCTGGACCCTGGCCACCTATATGGTCGAAGGCGGTTCGTCGAAAGACTTCCGCAAGACCAAGGCCATGCTCTACGACAACCCGCAAGCCATGCACCTGCTGCTGGACAAGCTGGCACAGTCGGTCACCTCCTACCTCAACGGCCAGATCATGGCCGGCGCGCAGGCGGTGCAGATCTTCGATACGTGGGGCGGTAACCTGTCGGCGGCGGCGTACCAGGAGTTCTCCCTGGCCTATATGCGCAAGATCGTCAGCGGCCTGATCCGCGAACACGAAGGCCGCAAAGTGCCGGTGATCATGTTCACCAAGGGCGGCGGCCTGTGGCTGGAAAGCATCGCCGACGCCGGTGCCGACGCCCTCGGGCTGGACTGGACCTGCGACCTCGGTGAAGCCCGCCAGCGCGTCGGCAACCGTGTCGCGTTGCAAGGCAACATGGACCCGACCGTGCTCTACGCCAAGCCGGAAGCGATCCGCGCTGAAGTCGGCCGCATCCTGGCCAGCTACGGCAAGGGCAGCGGGCACGTGTTCAACCTCGGCCATGGCATCACGCCGGAAGTGAACCCGGAGCATGCGGGTGCGTTCTTGCGTGCGGTGCATGAACTGTCTGCGCAATACCACCAGTAAACATCCCGCCTGACACGAGCCCTCCTTTGCCTGCAAAGGGGGGCTCGTTGCGTTTCAGCCGTCGTTCAGCACTGTCTGGGTAATCTCGGTTCTTTAGGATTTCTCCTACAGTCTAGGTAGTGCGCCTCGGTAAAAATCCTACCCGACTCTTCCACTCGCCATTGATTGGCGTTGCTTGTCAGGTGATTTCGAGATGAAGACTTCCCCCTATTCAACGATCCAGAAGCTCCTGCACTGGATATCGGCCGTCATTATTCTGTGGGCGCTGCTGTCAGGCTTTGTTGTGGCGATGTTTACCGTGCCCGCCCCGGTCAAGGCGTGGGTCGGCTTTTTCAACGTGTCGTTGACCAGCCTGTACATCCCGGTCTTTGTCATGCGGCTGTATTGCTCGTTTGGCCACGGCCTGGATTTTTCCATCAAACGTACGCCGCAGGAGTACCTGGCGCTGCTGGTGCACAAGGCCATGTACCTGATGCTGGCGGTGGTACTGGCCACGGGCGTGCTGATGATGGACCGGCCGATCAACGTATTTAACCTGTTCACCATCGCCCCGTTCGAAAGTGACCCGGCGGCCATTGTCTGGTACACCCGCGTGCATGTGCTGTCGTGTGTGGGGTTGTTGCTGATGCTGGTCGCACATATTGGTGCGGTGGTGCTGCATGAAACGCGTGGTAAGCGGGTGAT
The DNA here is from genome assembly GCF_057835125.1 of Pseudomonas sp. GL_117. NCBI lineage: Bacteria > Pseudomonadati > Pseudomonadota > Gammaproteobacteria > Pseudomonadales > Pseudomonadaceae > Pseudomonas > Pseudomonas sp. GL_117. Next base: position 484,523 of record NZ_CM174418.1, read on the forward strand.
GGCGCGGATGTCGTTTGATAAGACAGCCGCTGCCGTACGTAGGGATCAGGATGTCAGAATCTGTTCAGCGAATCGTGCAACGACGTGATCGAAGGCTTGCTGATCAGCGAGTGCTGTTTCGCGCAGCGCCTTAGTCAGGGTTTTGAAGTCCTCATCGGTGGCCTGCGCTACAAAATCCGGGGCAAAAACACGCTTAATGGCACTCTGGCGTCGGTTGTTCAGGTAGGCGATGTCCAAAGCCAGGACTTCGATCATTTTTGCTGCTGGCGAATCATCGGTGTTGGTTGCTTGTATTTCTCCGGTCAATAAGTAGCGAAAGCGCTCCTCGCAGCCTTCCTCCATCGGTGATATGTGCTCGGCTTCGTCAAACCAGTCGCCTTTGACATGTCCGCAATGCAGTGGGGAGCCACGTTTGGTTTCCCTGATGCAGGATGCGTGAAGATTCTGGTACTCCAGCTCCAGCTCTTCAAAATGTTCTTGCGGTCGGAAGTGTTCGATATGGCTGGATGTGGCATCAATTTCTCTGCCGCAGTAGCAGCAGAAAAAACCTTGCTCTCGTAGCAGGCTTTCATGCAGATCGCGTTTTTCCGGGTTTTGAAGGGTTGGGTAAGTAGGTGCCCATTCCTCGTTGATACTGGCTTTCCACTGGGTAAATGAAGCAGGCTCAGATCCTTTGAACACTTGTTTCATTTTCCCAGGATCTCCTTGCGGCGGATCAATGCCTGTGCACCTGCGAACTCGGGGAGGTCCGGCGCTTTCTTCTTGAGTGATTGGAGTTGCGCCTTGGCTTTGTCCAGATCGTTGTCTTCGATGGTGTTGAATAGTTCGCTTAGAAGCGCCTCTATTTCGGGCTCGCGCTCGGATACGCCCATGACTTCTTCCAGTACCTGACTTGAATCTAGCCCATAGGACACGCGCGGGTGTGAGACATCACCGTTGCTCAAAAGCATGATTTCGTCTGGTTTTAGACCGCCAATGATCTGAGGCGAATGGCTGGCCGCAATAAACTGTACTTTTGGAAATGCAGCTCTCAGTGCCGGTACCACAATGCGTTGCCATGCTGGATGAAGATGTATGTCCAACTCATCAATGATGACCACGCCTGAAGTTTTCTTGAGCACGTTCTTACCCATATGGGGGTTAAGAATGCACATGCGTCGGGCTATATCGGCGAACAGTGCAACCATGCCTCGTTGGCCATCGCTCAAGTCGCCAAAAGGAAAGCTGTTATTGTCGAAATCGACGATCAAGCTGCGTGAAGCAAGGTCGTACTGCATGCCTTGGCAGTTGGGTAGGGCACACTTTATTGCTTCATTGACCCATGTAAGTTCGTCGTTAAAACCATTTTTCGGATGCCCGGATTTAGATACTTGTTGAAGTTGCTCCAGGGTCTTTCCGATAAACCAACTTTCGAAGTCAGTGAGGTTTGTTGCTGCGTCAAACCAGTCTTTGTAACCGTCGAAGCGTGAGACCTTGTGTGTTGCTGCGAACTCGGCAGAGACGTTTGATGCTGTCCAGCGGCGGCCAGCTCGATAAAACGCCAAGACTTGCAGGTCCAGATCGCTCTTTGAACTGATTTCGTTAATTGTTTTAGCTATCTCTATCTCGAACTCTATATCTGCGAGTGGCGGTGTGCCCTTGCGGGAGATGAAAAACTCCCAATGAGTGGCGCCGAATACATCGCCACTTGCCTTCAGAACCAGCGGAAAGCACCGCTCAAACCTGCTGTGTCCTTCATAGGCATTTATCACGAATCGGACTTCATCTCCTGCCCCTGCAAAGGAGTGGTGCCCTGTCGATGAAGCAAAATCTGAAAAACTGGTTGCCACCGCCTGCAACAACGAAGTCTTGCCACTCCCATTAACCCCCACCACTAGGTTAAACCCCGGCTGGAAGTCAAAAGTGGCATCTTCATAGCAACGAAAATTCTGAATGTGAAGCTGGTCCAGGCGCATTCTGGCTTTCCTTTACCAAGACTGACGAATGCCGTCAGTGTACCTTGGCCCGTCAGAACCGCCAGAGGCGCAGGTGTTACGTGCTTTTTGCGTCTTGCAACGGCGGCAACTTCGCCAACTTCAACGCCACCAGCAACGCCCCCACCAACAACGCCACGATAAACCCGCCAATCCCATTCCACTCGGCGTAATGCCAGAAGAACCCACCCGCCGTCCCCGCCACACTCGATCCCGCGTAATAGCAGAACAGGTACAGCGATGAGGCCTGCCCCTTGGCCTTCACCGCGCGGCGGCCGATCCAGCTGCTGGCCACCGAGTGGGCGCCGAAGAAGCCGAAGGTGAAGATCAGCATGCCCGGTACGATCAGCCACAACGGGGTGAACAGGGTCAGGAGCATGCCGCTGAGCATCAGCACGATGGTGGCCCACAGCACGCGGCGGCGGCCGAGGCGGTCGGCCAGGGAGCCGATTTTCGCCGAACTGTAGATGCCCGACAGGTACACCAGCGACAGCAGGCCGACCACGGCCTGGCTCAAGTCGTAGGGATCGGCCAACAGGCGATAGCCGATGTAGTTGAACATCGTCACGAATGCGCCCATCAGCAGAAACGCTTCAAGAAACAGCCACGGCAGGCCCGCGTCCTTGAAGTGCATGACGAACCCATCCAGCAGGCTGCGCGGCCTGAGGCTGCTGGCGCGGAAGTTGCGCGATTCGGGAAGGATCTTCCAGAACACCGTGGCGGCGATCAGCGCCAGGGCGCCGATGATCAGCATCGCGGTGTGCCAGCTGACGAAATCGATCAGCACGCCAATGATCAGGCGCCCGCTCATGCCGCCAATCGCGTTGCCACCGATGTATAAGCCCATGGCCAGGCCGATGTGCTGCGGGTGGATCTCTTCGCTCAGGTAGGTCATCGCCACGGCGGCCAGGCCGCTCAGGGACAAACCCACCAACGCGCGCATCAAGAGAATCCCTTCCCACGTCGGCATCAGGCCGCTGGCAATCGTCGCCGTTGCTGCGCAGAACAGCGCGGCGACCATCACCGGCTTGCGCCCCAGGGTGTCGGAGATCGGTCCGGTGATCAGCAAGCCCAGGGCCAGCATCGCGGTGGACACCGACAGGATCAGGCTGCTCTGCGCTGCATTGATCGAGAACTCATGGGACAGCGCCGGCATCATCGGCTGCACGCAATACAGCAGGGCAAACGTGGCAAAACCGCCGGAGAACAGCGCCAGTACCGTGCGCATGAACATCGGCGTGCCTTTTTCGATGTACGCGTCATTGAGCTGGGCCACCACCTCATCCAGGGCAGTGGGTGGCACTTCTTGAGCGAGTGGAGCGACAGCAGAATTCACGGGGACCTCGGGGAGGGAAAGCGTGCCAGGACCGGCCATGCAAAAAAGAATATAGCTGGCTAATGATTCTTTCCAATATATTATTCGACCTGTTTGAGAGCTTTTACGACCTAATGAGGCTGGCATGGAATTACGACATCTGCGGTACTTCATCGCCGTCGCCGAAGAACTGCATTTCGGCCGCGCCGCGCAGGTGCTGGGCATCTCGCAACCGCCGCTGAGCCAGCAGATCCAGGCACTGGAGCAGGAGGTCGGCGCGCGGTTGTTCGAGCGTACCAATCGTCGGGTCGAGCTGAGCGAGGCTGGCCGCTTGTTCCTGCACGAGGCGCGATTGGTGTTGGCCCAGGTCGACAAGGCCGCCGATGTGGCCAGGCGTGCGCAATTGGGTGAACTGGGTGAATTGAAGATCGGCTTCACCTCGTCGGCGCCGTTCAACGCAAGCATTCCCCAGGCGATTTTTGCCTTCCGCCAGGCGTTCCCGGCGGTGCATCTGAACCTGCAGGAAATGAGCAGTACCCAAGTGGCCGAGTCACTGGTGGACGAGTCGATCCAGGTCGGCTTGATGCGCCCGCTGCCGTTGCCGGACTCCCTGAGTGTGATCGAGTTGATGCGCGAACCGCTGGTGGCCGTACTGAGCGCCGGTCACCCCTTGGCGCAAGGCAGCGAGCGCGGCTTGCACCTGGCGCAGTTGGCCGAGGAACCCTTCGTGTTTTTCCCACGCAGTTACGGCAGCGGTCTCTATGCGCAGTTGCTGAACCTGTGCCGTGACGCCGGCTTCAGCCCGCACTTTGCCCAGGAGGCAGGGGAGGCGATGACCATCATCGGCCTGGTGGCGGCCGGGTTGGGAGTGTCGGTGCTGCCAGCGTCGTACCAGCGTATCCGGATTGATGGCGTGGTCTATCGCACCTTGCTGGATGAGGAGGCGGTGACATCGGTGTGGCTGGTGCAGCGCAAGGGCGTGCAAACGCCGATGGCAGCGGCGTTTGTGGAGTTGTTGACGCGCAAGGCGTCGGTGTAGGCGCGGTCACATATCAGGTAACGCAAGCGACTTAGTGATTCGCGAGAAAGTTGCGCAGAATCGCTTTTTCTCAAGTGAGTGATATGGATGACACTTCTCTACCAGCCCAAGGAGGGCAGCGTGTTGATTTGTGATTTTCGCGGCTATGAAGTCCCGGAAATCATCAAGATTCGGCCCGTTATTGTGATACGCAGGCACCGAACCAATAAGCTGCTGGTAACGGTAGTGCCGCTGAGTACTACCGCTCCACAGACGGTATTGGAGCACCACTTACAACTCGACAGTCATCTTCACGGCGCCAATCCGATCTGTTGGGCAAAATGCGACATTGTGGCGACCGTGAGTTTGGGCCGGCTGGACCGAATAAAAAGCAAAGATCGTCATGGCAAACGAACTTACAAAATCGCTGAGCTCACCAGTGAGCAGTTTCACGCGATAAAAGCGGCGGTGCGCAGTGCACTTGGGTTGCGATGAGCTTGGCGCTGGGCGAGCGGCTTTTTGCCACTGATTGCAGGCGAGCTGCTTTCAGGCATACTGCCCACGTTCCCGAAAGGGGCTTGTGAGACTCTGAGGATCCTGGGCAACCAGCCATCGCAGAGCCAGGCAGGACGAGGCGATGACAAGCCAACCTGTTTGTGAAGAGGGCGCCGAAAGGCGCCCTTTGTCGTTTCTGGATGTGGCGCGGGAGCGGTCTCAGTGTTATTTGGTCGTGCCCGTCTGTTCAAACAACTGCGCCGCCGAGCCCGACTCGCTCACGCCGTTGCTGCGCAGCCCGGCCATGATGTCGCTGTCCAGGTTGTTCACCCAACGGTTGTAGTTGCGATGGATCTTGCCGTCCTTGTAGCCCAGGGCGCGGCTGTCGCGGTAGGTGATGGCGTAGCTGTTGCGGGTGTAGCGGATGTCGACGGCCGCGTAGTACTGGTTGCGGACGGTGATCTCGGCCTGCACCAGTTGTGGGCTCAGGCGTTGTACCGTCCAATCGCGTTTTTGCAGGGCGCTGAGGATGACCTGCTTGATTTTTTCTTCGCCGACCTGGGCGTCGGCCGGCAGTTCGTGCTGGGTGTTGAGCACCGGCTTGCTGGTGCAACCGGCGGTGGTCAACAGGGCGAGGGTGATCAGGGTGGCGCGTAGCAAGGAAGACATTCCGTATTCTCCAATCGATTAAAAAGTCAGGACCAGCGGCGGAAGATCAGCGACGTGTTGACGCCGCCAAAGGCAAAGTTGTTGTTCATCACGTAGTCGTGCTGCATCTCGCGGAACTCGCCTTGCAGGTAATCGAGCTCACCGCATTGCGGGTCCACCACGTCCAGGTTGAAGGTGTGCACGTACTGGTTGCGGTTCATCATCTCGATGCTGAACCACGACTCCAGCGCGCCGCACGCGCCCAAGGTGTGGCCGAGAAAACTTTTCTGCGAACTGATGGGCATGCGGCTGCCGAACAAGGCGTGGGTGGCCAGGGTCTCGGCGACGTCACCTTGGTCGGTGGCGGTGCCGTGGCCGTTGACGTAGCCGATGGCCGCCGGCTCCAAACCTGCATCCTCAAGCGCCAGCTCCATGGCGCGGCGCATGGTTTTCTGTTCCGGGCGCGTGGTGTGCTGGCCGTCGGCGTTGCTGCCGAAACCGACCAGTTCCGCGTGGATATGGGCACCGCGCGCCAGCGCATGTTCCAGTTCTTCGAGCACCAGCATGCCGCCGCCTTCGCCGATCACCAGGCCATCGCGGCCGCTGTCGTAGGGGCGTGGGCTGGTCTGCGGCGCATCGTTTTTCAGGCTGGTGGCGTAAAGCGCATCAAACACCATGGCTTCGGTGGGGCACAGTTCCTCGGCGCCACCGGCGAGCATCAACGGCAGGCGGCCGAACTTGATCGCCTCGTAGGCATACCCGATGCCCTGGCTGCCGCTGGTGCAGGCGCTGGACGTGGGGATCAGCCGCCCGGTCAGGCCAAAGAAGATGCTGATATTCGCCGCCGTGGTGTGCGGCATCATGCGTACGTAGGAGTTGGCATTCAGGCCCTCGGCCACCGAGTTCAGCAGCATATTGCCGAATGCCTTGATCTCGTCGGTGCTGCCGGTGGACGAACCGCAGGCCACGCCCATGCGCCCATCCTTGATCGACTCGTCACCCAGCAAACCGGCGTCCTGCAACGCCTGCTCCGCCGCCCACACCGCAAAGCGCGAGACACGGCCCATGCTGCGCAGTTGCTTGCGCGTCCAGTGGGCGGGCACGACAAAATCGTCGATCGGCCCGGCCAGGCGCGTGTTCAATTCGGTGAAACGGTCCCACTCATCCATGCGCCGGATGCCGCTGCGGTTGGCGCGGAAGTTGGCCGAGATGGTCGCCCAATCGCTGCCCAGGGAAGTCATGCCGGCCATGCCGGTCACTACTACGCGTTTCATCAGCACAGGCCTCCGTTCACGGCCAGGACCTGGCGGGTGATATAACCGGCCTCGGCCGACATCAGGAAATTCACCGCACCGGCGACCTCTTCCGGGGTGCCCATGCGCTGTGCCGGGATCATCTTCATCAACTCTTCCACCGGCACGTTTTCATCCAGCATCGCTGTGTCGATCAGGCCCGGTGCGACGCAGTTGACGGTGATCTTGCGCTTGCCCAACTCGATGGCCAACGCTTTGGCGGCCCCGATCAGGCCGGCTTTGGAGGCGCTGTAGTTGACCTGGCCACGGTTGCCGATCAGCCCGGAAACCGAAGTGATGCAGACGATGCGTCCAGCGGCGCGGCGGCGGATCATCGGCATCATTACCGGGTGCAGCACGTTGTAGAAACCGTCGAGGTTGGTACGTAGCACCACGTCCCAATCGTCTTCCGACAAGGCCGGGAACGCGCCGTCGCGAGTCAGGCCGGCGTTGAGCACCACGCCGTAATAGGCGCCGTGTGTCTCAACGTCCGCTTCAAGGATTGCCTTGCAGGCCGCGCGGTCCGCCACATCGAATTGCAGCACCCGCGCCTTGCGGCCCAGGGCTTGGACCTCGACCTGCACCGCGTCGGCTTCGGCACGGCCACTGCGGCAGTGCAGCACGATGTCGTGGCCGGCCTGGGCCAGGCGCAAGGCAATGGCGCGGCCGATACCACGGCTGGAGCCGGTGACCAGTACGGATTCAGTCATGGCGTTACGTCCTTCGATTCATCTAAATAGTTGGCCGCCTGGGGCGGTCGAAATACATTCAAGCGCGCACTGGCCTGGATCCCGTCACCAGTGAGGTGGCATTCGAACACACCCATGCCGTTGTCGTCTTCCAGGGAGCGTATGCCGTGGATCTTCAGCTCGGCGCCCGCCGGGAAGTGCTCCACGTTGCACTCGAACTTGCGTGTGCCGAGCAGGAAGCCCAGTTCCACCGCTTCGCCGTTCTGGCGCGCGCGGCAGCCGGCATAGGCGGCGACGCTTTGCGCCATCAGCTCGATGCCGACCCAGGCCGGCAGGCTGCCGTCCGGGCGGTTGAACAGGCCGCCGGGGGTGACGGTGAGGCGGGTGTGAATCTGCTCTTCATCGAACGACAGCACCTGATCGATCAGGATCATGTCGCCGGCATGGGGCAGCAGTTCGGCGAGTGGCCAAGGGGTCATGGGGCCTCTCCGATAATCAGGCTGACGTTGTTGCCGCCGAAGGCAAACGAATTGCTCATCAGGCGGGGTTTTTCCAGGGTTTCGCCCAGGTGCGCCCACTTCAGGGCGGGCAGCGCCGGATCGGGCTGGCCGTCCCAGAGGTGCGGCGGCAGTTGGCCGTGGGTCAGGCTCAGCCAGCAGAATGCCGCTTCCAGCGCTCCGGCGGCCCCCAGGGTGTGGCCGCTCATGGGTTTGGTCGACGAGCAGGGCACGCCGCCGGGGAACAGGTTGGCCACGGCCAGGCTCTCCATGGCGTCGTTGTGCTGGGTGGCGGTGCCGTGCAGGTTCAGGTAGCCGATCTGCTCAGGCGTCAGTTGCGCGCTGGCGAGGGCCTTGCGCATCGATTGCAACGCGCCCTTGCCGCTGGGCTCGGGGGCGGAGATATGGTGTGCATCGCAACTCGCGCCGCTGCCCAGCAGGGCAATCGGCGCCGGTTCTTTACTCATCACGAACAGCACCGCGGCTTCGCCGATATTGATGCCGTTGCGGTTCACCGAAAACGGGTTGCAGCGCTCGTTCGACACCGCTTCCAGCGAACTGAAGCCGTTGAGCGTCAGCTTGCACAAGCTGTCGACGCCACCGCAGATCACGGCGTCGCACACGCCCAGGTCCAACAGGCGTTGGGCACTCATCAACGCGCGGGCGCTGGAGGTGCAGGCAGTCGAGATCACATAGGCCGGGCCGCTCAGTTGCAGCCAGTCGGCAAGGAAATTCGCCGGGGCGCTGAGTTCCTGTTGCTGGTAATCGTAGTCGCCGGGGAACTGGTGTTCGCGCAGGTAATGGGCGATGCCGCGACTGGCCTCGTCGATGCCCGAGGTGCTGGTGCCGAGCACAACGCCGACCCGCGACGGGCCATAGGTGTGGATTGCCTGGCGAATCTCGCCCTCGATCTGCAATGCCGCCTCCAGCAACAGCTGGTTATTGCGGCTGCTCTGCTGGCCCAATTCCAGCGGGATGGCTGCCAGTTCGCCGTGCACGCTGCCCACCGGCAACACGCGTTCGGGCACCCAGCCGCTTTCGGCGCGCATGCCCGAACAGTCACCGGCAAACAGGCTGCGGCTGACTTCGGCCTGGCCACGGCCGAGGGCGCAGATCACGCCGAGGGCATTCAGGTAGGCGGTCATTGGGCGGCTCCGAGCGGGGTGATGCGGTAGCTCAACGGCTGCCCGCTGATGTTCACGCTGAACACCTCGGACGACTGGTAGATGATCTGCCAATGCCCCGGCAGTGTGCGCGTCAGGTCCATGGCCTGGGCGCTGGGGTACAGCGTGCGCACCTCATCCGCCGAAGCCAGGGCAAACAGCAATGCGGCAAACAGCTCGCGGGCCTGGGGATTGGGCGGCAGCAGGCCGTCGGCCTGCCATTGGCCATCGACCAGTTTTTGTCGGGCCTGGGGAATGCCCAGCGGGTCCATCATCGACCAGCGGATGCCAGCGCCTTCGCGCTGGATCACCAACAGCCAGTCCTGGCTCTGGCCGTCGGCCAGGCGCTGCACATGCAATTGCAACGGCAACGCCAGGGCCGGGGTTTTCTCCGGCAGCGGCAGCTGGCTGGCGCAGGCGCTCAGCAGCAACAGGCAACCGATCAGCAACAGACGCATCATGGGGCGGTGCTCGCCAATGGTTTGCGGGCCACACAGTTGACCAGGGTTTCTTCGCGCTGCCCCACCGGCGGCGCCTTGCGCAGGCCCCAGCGTTCGAGCAGGCCGAAATCGCTGGAACGGCTCCACCACAGATACGGGTACGAGACGTTCTGCGGACCGAATTCAAAACCCTGCTCGCGGAGCATCTCCAAGTATTGCTCGGCGCTTTTCTGCACATGCATCGGGTGGCGGAACAGCCAGCGGATCACCCAGGTGTCGATATAGGCTTCGGTGGACTCGGCAAACAGCAGATAACCGCCCGGCTTGAGCACGCGGTAGAACTCTTTCAGCGCGCGGTGCTGCTCGACCAGGTGGTGGAAGGTCTGGTGGCAGAACAGGATGTCGACGCTTGCGTCCGGCACATCGAGGGTGGCGCAGTCGCTGCCGATCAACTCGACGGACAGGCCCTGGCGCGCCGCTTCGGCTTGGCTCAGTGCGAGGCTGTGAGGGTCGGCATCCAGGCCGATCAGGCGCTGCGGCGCAAACACCTGCTGCAAGTACTGGAACGACTTGCCCTGGCCGCAGCCGGCGTCGAGCAACACCGGCGCGGGCGGCAACGGGTCGCTGAACAGGCTGCGCAGGTCGTTGATCGCCACGCGCAACACGTGGTGCTGCCAGGTGTGGCTGCGCAGGAACCAGAAGCCGAACTTGGTTTCTTCGACGTAGTTTTTACTCAGGTACTGACTGCTCATACCGGCTCACTCGCACAGATTTCCGACAACATCCGCAGGCGCCGCTTGGGCTCGCTGACAAACGGGTTACGCTCATCCCACGCGTAGCCGGCGAGGATCGAGCAGATCATCCGGCGGATCTCCGGCGAGCTGTCCGGATGATAGATCACGTCCTGGAAAGTCCCGGCGTACCAGCCTTCGACATAGCAGCGGAAGGTGTCGACACCGCGCTTCAATGGCTCGGCGAATTCGGTTTGCCAGTCCACCGCCTCGCCCTTCAATTGGCGATGCAACAGGCCGGCAGCCATGCTCGCCGAACGCATGGCGATGGTCACCCCGGAGGAGAACACCGGGTCGAGGAACTCCGCCGCATTGCCCAGCAGCGCGAAGCCCGGGCCGTGCAGGGTCTTGACGTTGGCCGAGTAGCCGCCGATGGTGCGCGCCGGCGTATCCCACACGGCGTTGTGCAGCACGGTGGACAGGCTTGGGGTTTCGTCGATGAACCCGCGCAGGCATGCGTCGAGGTCGCTGTCGCGGCCGTCGAAATGCTCCTTGGCCGCGACCACGCCCACCGAGCAGCGGCCGTTGCTGAACGGGATGCTCCAGAACCAGATGTCACGCTGGGTCGGGTGGGTGGTGATGAGGATTTTGGTGCGGTCGAAACCGGGGTGTTCGATGCGGTCTTCGATATGGGTGAACACCGCCTGGCGCACCGGGAAATCCGACGGTGCTTCCAGGTCCAGCAGGCGCGGCAGCACGCGGCCGTAGCCGCTGGCGTCGAGCACGAACTTGGCCTTGAGGTGGTACTCGCTGCCGTTCTCGCGGCGCACGTGCAGGTAGTGGGTCTCGCCTTTGAAATCGACGCCGACGATGGTTTCGCCGTAGCGGATGTCCACGCCTTGCAGCGCTGCCTGATCGGCCAGCAACTTGTCGAACTCGCCGCGCTGCACCTGGAAGGTGGTCGGCTTGCCGTGGCTGAACGTATCGCTGAAATCAAATGCGCTATAGCGCTCGCCCCAGGCGAACGCGGCGCCGGTTTTTACCTGGAACCCGGCGGCCTGCACGGCGTCGAGCATGCCGGCTTCTTCGATGAAATCGATGCAGTGCGACAGCAGGCTTTCGCCGATCGAGAACCGTGGGAAATGCTGGCGCTCGATGATCAATACATCATGCCCTTTGCGCTTTAGCAGCGCGGCGGCGATGGCCCCGGACGGACCGGCACCGATCACCACCACCTGGCGACGTTCCATTTCAACTATGGGCACGAGGGCTCCTTGCCACTTTGGCGATAATCACATTCATAAGGCGTGCTTCTGTTGCCCGGCCCAGGGCGCCAGCATAAAGCTGAATGCCAGGCCGAGGCTGACCGATAGGCCGAAATTACTTACCGCCGGCGTGCTGGACACGGCCAGCAGGCCGAACGACAACCAGGTCGTCAACGCCGCCAGCAGCGTGCCCAACAGGCTGACCGCCGGGCCGCCGATCTGCTCGCGCATCAAGATCGCGTAATCGACGCTGATCGCCGTGACCAGCAGCAGGCCGAACAGGCTGAACAGGGTCAGCGGCTGGCCCAGCCAACCAAGGCTGGCCAGGCTGCACAGCGCGGCGAGCAACGGCAGCGCGACGATGCGCAAGGCGCCGCCAAAGCCGAACGGCAGGATCAGCAACAACACGATCAGCACGCACGACATCAATTTCAATTCGGCCGCGCTGATCTGCGTGTCGGCAAATACCCGGTTCAATTCGCCGAGGCGATCGACCAGTTGCACCCCTGGCAAATCCACGGCCTGCACGCGCAGCAACGCCGGGTTGTTCAGGCCCTGCAGGCTGACCATCGCTGCCACGCCGCCGTCCACCGGGCCCAACCACAGCGTGCGCCAAGGCTCGGCCAGGGGCCCGGCCAGTGCGGCGTCGATGTCTTGGGTGGGCAGCGCTTGCAGTTGTGCGACTTCGGCCTGCAGGGCAGCGACGGGGACGCCGAGGTCCAGCAGCGGTTGCCAGTGTTGGGGCAGGTTGTTCAGCGCATCGCGCACCCGTTGTTGCTCGGCGGGTAGGCTGACCAGTTGATTGAGCGCCAGGTAGCCCTGGAGCTTGTCCATGTTCACCAGTTGATCCAGGCGTTGGCCCAAGGCACTTTCACGCTCCAGCAACTGCTGCTGGTTCTCGGCGCGCACCAGGAAGAACTGGCTGGTGGGCTGGAACCCGGTGATCCGCGCCACGGCCTGGGCCTCTTGGAGCAATTGCGGCGGCGCGCCGATCCACTGGCGAATATCGTTTTTGCTGTCGAGTTGCCACAGTCCACCGGCGCAAAACAGCAACAGCAGCGCCAGCAATGCCGGGCTGGGTACGCGCTTGAGCAGCGAGGCACGCACCAGCCACAGGCATTCGGCGATGCGCAGCGGCCACTGCGCCGGGCGCAGTTCCACGCCCTTGAGCAGCGCCGGCAACAGACACACGGCGGACAGGTAGGCGCCGACCAAGCCGGCAGCGGAGAACACCGCGATCTGGGTCAGCGCCGGGAACGGTGTCCAGGCCAGGGCCAGGTAGCCGATGCAACTGGTGGCCAGGCTCAGGCTCAGCCCCGGTAGCGTCAGGCGCAAGGCTGGCCAGCTGCGCCAGGGTTTCAGGCTCCAGCTTTTCGACAGGTAGTGCAGCGGGTAATCCACCGCCACGCCGATCAGGCTGGAGCCCAGCACCAGGGTCATTACATGCATGTGGCCGAACAGCGCCACACAGGCCACCGCGCCAAACAGCATGCCCACCAGCACCGGCACAAACGCCAGCAGCACGCGCCAGCGGCGAAACGCGAGCAACAGCAACAGCAGGATGCCCACGGTGGCGCCACCGCCGACCCAGGTGATCTCCCGCGTGGCTTGCTGCTGACCGTTGGCCGCATAGAGCAGGCCGCTGGCGGCGAGTAGCTGGGCGCCTTGCTCGCTGGCCTGTGCACGGCTGGTTTGGAGCAGGTCCGCCACTTGCAGCGGCAATTTCATGTCGAAGGCATTGCCGGTGGTGCGCGCGCGAAGCAGCACCCAGCTCTTGCCATCGGCGTCGGCGATCAACGCGCCGCTGCCAATGTCCAACTGCACCGCGCCGTGCTGCGGCTGGCTGTTCTGGATGCGCCCGGTCAGGCCCAGCCAATCGTCCTGGCTCGGCACCAGGCTGAAGCCGGTGAAGGGGTCGAACAGCGCTTGCACACGTTGCTGGATAAACGCGTCGGGCTGTTCGATCAGTTGTTCGCGGTCCTTGGCCGAGAGCATCGCCAGGCGCCCGCGCAGCAGTTGCTCGCGCAGCGCCGGCAGGTCCGCTTGCAGGTTCCACTGGACCTTTTCAAACAGCCCGCTGGCCTGCCAGCGCTCGCCCAACTGTTGCGCCACGGCCACCGCTTGCTGGCGGTCGGCATGCCCGACCAGCACCAGCATTTCGCGGTTCAGCGGCTCTTGCATGCGCTGTTCGGCTTTTTGTTCGAGCGCGTCCGGCGTGTTGCCCGGCACCAGTTCCATCAGGTTGGCCGACAACGGCGCGCCATGGCGCCACTGCCAACCGGCCAGGGCCAGCACGGCCACCAGCAGGATCAGGAACAGGCGCGGCAGCAGGCGCTCACTGGGCAAAGTCATGTTGCTCCGCGTCGCTCAGGGGCAAGGCTGCGGTGCTGTCTTGCATGCGCAGTAGGGTGCTGTCGCCCTGGGTTTCCAGCAGCTCGATGTTTTGCACCAGCTCGCCACCGTCGATATTGATCTGGGTGAAGACTTGTTTTAACAGCAGCGAGCGTGGGATCAGGGTCAGTTTCCAGTCGTTGGCTTCGCCTTGCAGTTGCAGTTCGAAGTCGCGTTGCAAGCCGCTGCTGTCGCCCTGAAGCACGGCGAGGAACAGGCGATTCTGCTCGGCACCGGCGCTCTTGTTCGGCAGCGGCTGCCAACCGTTGGCGTCGCGGCGGGCAATGCCCTGGGCGCTGATGCGGTAGTCCTGTTGCAGCGGGGTTTTGAGCAGCCATAGCAGGCCGTGGTCCTTGGCGAGCACGAAGGTGCCTTTGCTGACCAGCGGCTGGGGCAGGGCGCGCAGGTGTTTTTCCTGGGTGAAGCTGCCGTGGATCACCGAGGGTTTGGCGAGTTGGTCGCTGAGTTGCTGCAAGTCGAAGGCGTGTGCACTAAAGCTCAGGAACAACCCGATCAAAAAGGTGGGAGCGGGCTTGCCCGCGATGAGCCTGAGGGCGCTGCGCAGTGTCAGGCGGTTCGCGTTATCGTTGACGTCCATCGCGGGCAAGCCCGCTCCCACAGGGGATCTCATTTCAAGGCTCTCTCGACGGCGTCTGTGAATATTTTTGGGGAAGCGAGTTGCATCTCACGGCTGGCGATTTCCACCGCCACTTGCACCGTGCTCGCGCGGGTCAGGCGCTCGCCGCTGGCCAGGTCGGTGATCAGGTAATTGACCTTCAAACGGTTCTCCCACTCCACCAGGCTGGCACGCACGTTGATGGTCTGGCCAAACACGGCGCCGCGCACGTAGCGCAGTTGCATGTCGATCACCGGCCACGCGTAGCCCGACGCGAGCATCTGCGTGTAGTTGTGGCCGAGCTTGTCGAGCAGCGCGCAGCGCGCCACTTCCAGGTACTTCACGTAATGCCCGTGCCAGACGACGTTCATGGTGTCGACGTCGAAAAACGGCACGAGGATCTCGGTGTCGCAATGCAGCACGCCCGGGCTACGCATGCAGCCTCCAGTGTTGTGCGGCAATGCGCTGCAGGCACAGGCGCAGTTCGCCTTCGAGGGCGCGGTCTTCGATCACTGGCGGGAAGTCTTGGGCCAGTTGTTCGTGCATCGCGGCCAGGGCTGGCGGCAACGGCCGGGCGTCTTCGGCCTGGGCGCGTAGCCAAACGCCTTGGTTGGCGGCGAGCAAGGTGGCGGCGGCGACCTGTTCGGTCAGCTCCAGCACGCGGATCGCATCGCGGGCGGCGATGGTGCCCATGCTCACTTTGTCTTGGTTATGGCATTCGGTGGAGCGCGAGAACACGCTGGCCGGCATGGTGTTTTTCAACGCTTCGGCGGTCCAGGCGCTGGTGCCGATCTGCACGGCCTTGAAGCCGTGGTTGATCATCGCGCGGTCCTTGGGGGCGCCGGACAGGTTGCTCGGCAGGCCGTGGTTGTAACGCACGTCCACCAGCAGTGCGAGCTGGCGGTCGAGCAGGTCGGCGACGTTGGCTACCAGGGTCTTGAGGCTGTCCATGGCGAAGGCGATATGGCCGCCGTAGAAGTGGCCGCCGTGCAGCACGCGTTCCTCTTCGGCGTCGATGATCGGGTTGTCGTTGGCACTGTTCAGTTCGATTTCGATGAACGAACGCAGCCAGTTCAGGCTGTCGGCCAGCACGCCCAACACGTGGGGGGCGCAGCGCAGCGAGTAGCGGTCCTGCAAGCGATGCAGCGGTGCAGTCGGCGCGTCGATCGCCAGGTCCTTGCGCAGCCAGGCGGCGACTTGCATCTGCCCCGGGTGCGGCTTGGCGGCGAACAGGCGTTCGTCGAAGTGTTCCGGGTTGCCTTGCAGCGCCACCACGTTCAGCGCGGTGATGCGCGTGGCCAGTTGCAGCAGGTAGTCGGCGCGGGCGAAGGCCAGGCAGGCGAGGCCGGTCATCACGGCGGTGCCGTTCATCAGCGCCAGGGCTTCCTTGGGGCGCAACACCAGCGGGTCCCAGCCCAGCTCACGGTGCACGTCGGCGGCCTGGCGGCGTTCGCCACGGAACATCACTTCACGTTCACCGGACAAGGTCGCGGCCACGTAGGACAGCGGCGTCAGATCACCGCTGGCGCCCACCGAACCTTCTTCCGGGATCAGCGGCAGCACGTCGTGTTCGAGGAACGCATGCAGGCGCTCCAGCAGTTCCACGCGTACCCCGGACACGCCGTGGCACAGCGACTGCAAACGCGCAGCCAGCACGGCGCGGGTGGCTTGGGCGTCGAGCAGCTTGCCCAGGCCGCAACCGTGGAAGGTGTACAGGTGGCGGGGCAACGCTTCGACGTGCTGCAACGGCACGGCCACCACGCACGAGTCGCCGTAGCCGGTGGTCACGCCGTAGATCACGCCTTCCTTGTCCAGCAGCGAGTCGAGGAACTGCGCGCCCTTGGCGATGCGCTGGCGATAGGCGGCATCGCCCTGCAATTGGGTGGGCGCCTGACGGTTGGCCAGGGCCAGCACGTCTTCGATGCGCAAGGCGCGTTCGCCAAAGGTTACCGGCTCAAGATGCGTCGTCATCGGTCTTCCAGAAAGGGTAAAAGTTGAACCATTGTTGGGGCGCTTCCAGGCAGAACTGACCCAGGCGTGCGGCGTAACGCGCGGTCCACAGGGCTATGACCTGCTCGCGGGTATTACGTTTCCATTCGATCAACGGCGTGAACGGCTCGATGGTCAGGCGATAGCGGCTTTGGTGCTTGAGGCACATCAGCAGGTTCACCGGGCATTTGAGCAAGCCGGCCAGCAGCCACGGGCCTTGGGGGAAGGCGGCATCGTGGCCGAGGAAGTCCACGCGTACCGTGCGCCCGCCATGCAGTGGCACGCGATCGCCGGCGATGGCCAGCCACTCGCCGTCATCCAGGCGCTGACTGAGCAGCAGCATGGTGGCCGGGTCCAGCTCGCTGACCTGGATCAGGCGCAAGTGGGTCGCCCCGGCTTCCCCGAGCAGGCGGTTGAATTGTTCGGCGTGCTTGGTGTGCACCAGCACGTTCATGGTCACTTGCTCGCCGATTTCGGCGAGGGCGCGGCACACTTCGAGGTTGCCCAGGTGTGCACCCACCAGCATTTGCCCGCGCTCGCCGCGCAGTTGCCCGCGTAACTTGGCCGGATCGTTGATCTCGATCTGCTCCAGGCGCAGCTTGCCGTTCCACACGTCGAGCTTGTCGAGCAGGGAGTCGGCGAAGGCCATGAACTGGCCGAAGACTTTGCGCTGGGTCGGGCGCAGCTCGTCACGCCCGCTCCAGTCGGCCAGGCGCTGCTGGTATTGCCAGGCGCTCTGGCGCGCAGTGCGGCCGAACAAGTAGAAGTACAGGACGATGGCGTACAGCAACGGGCTCAGCACGCGGCGGCCAAGAACCTTGGCGGCGAACGCGGTGAGTTTCATCAGCAGGAAGCTGCCGCGCTCCTCGCGGTCGGCCCAGTGCTTGGCGCTGTCGCTCATGCCTGCCACCGTCGCCACAGGATCATCGGCGCACGCACCAGCATGCCGAAGAACAAGCGGGTGTGCATCGCCGAGATACGCACGTTGTCGCGCAGCAGGCGGAAATGCGACAGGCCATCAGCCGGGTAATGCACTTGGGTCGGCAGCCAGCGCATTGGCTGGTTGCGCCAGGCCAGGCGCACCAGGATGTCGGAGTCGAAATCCATGCGCGTGCCGATGTAGGCCGAGTCCATCAGTGCCAGCGTGGGGGCCAGCGGGTACACGCGAAAGCCGCACATCGAGTCGCGGATCTGCAGCGACAGGGTGTTGATCCACACCCACACGTGGGTCAGGTAGCGCGCGTACAGCCGTCCGTTGGGCACGCTCTCGTCGTATTCGGGGTAGCCGCAGATGACGGCGTCGGGGTGAGTGCGCGAGGCGTCGAGGAAGGTCTCGACTTCACGCAGGTCGTGCTGGCCGTCGGCGTCCACTTGCAGGGCGTGGCTGAAGCCCAGGCGTGCGGCTTCACGGAAACCGGCCATGACCGCGCCGCCCTTGCCCTGGTTGTTCGGCAAGGTCAGCAAGGTGACGTTGTCCAGGCTTGCCAGTTGTGCCAGCACCGCCGCACAGGCCGGGCTGCTGCCGTCGTCCACCAGCAGGCAGGGCAGGCCGCTGTTCAGCAGGCTCTGGACCACGGCGGGCACGGCAGCTTCGTGGTTGTAGACCGGGATCAGGGCGCAGGGGTTATGCATGGTTTGCCCACAGAAGCTTATTCACTTGGTTTCTCCAGCAAAATCCGCCCACTGGAGCAGGCCGCCTCGCCATTGCGGTAGGCGAAGTACAGCTTGCTGCGCTCCTGATCAAAGCGCAGGTGCAGTTGGATGTGGTCGCCCGGCCGTACGAGTTGCTGGAACTTGAGCACTTCCATCCCGGCAAAGGTCGTGGGCAGGTCGAGCAGTTGCTGGCCGAGGTTGAACGCCCATTCGATCTGCACTACGCCCGGCAATACCGGCGTGACCGGGAAGTGGCCGCTGAAGTAGGCCAGGTCCGGCGGGATGCTCAGTTGCAAGGTCCATTCGCCGTCGGCTTCGATTTGTTCCAGCACTTGCGGGGCTTTTGGCCGTGGGGCCAGCAGCAACGCCTCGACCTGGGCCTGGGGCAGTTTGCCTTGGCTGTTGAGGGGTAACTGGTGCAGCACACGCCAGCGACGCGGCAGCGCCAAGGCTTCGCAGTGTTGGCTCAGGTGCTGGCGCAGGGTTTGGGTGAGCGCACGACGGCCTTGATTGCGCAGGGCATGCAGGCCTTCGGCGCTCAGCACCACCAGCGCGCCGAGGGAGGCGCGGTTTTCCTGGACCACGCCCAGGCGGGTTTCGGCGACCCACGGGTGGGCCATCAGCGCCTGTTCGAGCATGGGCAGGGAGATGCGTTTTTCTTCCAGCTTGACGATGCGGTCCAGGCGCCCGAGCAGTTCGAAGCGGCCATCGGCATGGATGCGCGCGGCGTCGGCGGTCTGTTCGACATGCCCGGCGGGCAAATAGGGCGAGGCGATACGCAGGGCACCGTCGGCGTCCTGGCTCAGCGCCACGTCGGCGAACGGCTGCCAGGGCTGTGCGCCCTGGCGCCAGGCGATGCCGCCGGTTTCCGAGCTGCCGAGGATTTCCGTCGGCCATTGCTGCAAGCGGTCGTACAATTCGCCAGCGGCCTCGATGGGCAAGGCACCGCCGGAGGAAAACACCCGCGCCACCTGGCTCAGCGCCGGCCAGTCGAGGTTGTCGCCCATGCGCTTGAGCAGCGCCGGGCTGGCAACCCAGGCGAATTGTGGGTGTTCGCGGCTGGCGCGCTGTAAGTCCTCGGGAAAGGCCAGTTGCTTGCGCACAAAGGTACGCCCGGCACACAGGGGCCACAGCACGCGGAACAGCAACCCGTAGATATGCTGGGTGGCGACGCTGCCGATGATGCAGGCGTCTTTCAGGTCTGCGCCCCACAGGGTTTCCAGGGCGTCGACTTCGTTGGCCAGTTGGCGCAGGGTCTTGTCGATGCGCTTGGGTTCGCCGCTGGAACCAGAGGTGCACAGGCTCAGTTGGCAGGTATCCAGATCCAGCGCCGCAGCGCTCAACGGCGCCTGATACAGGGCGTCGAGGTCCGCGACTTCGGTCAACCAGGCGTCGACGGCTGCGTCCCAGCGTTGGCGGGTTTGCGGTTGCAGGTCGGCGGGCAGCAGTACGCCGACACCGGCTCGCCAGGCACCCAGCAGGGCGATCGCCAGCAGGCCGGCGTCTTCCAGGTGCACGGCGACGTGCTGGATACCACGCGCTTGCAGGCCCGCGGCCAGGCTCAGGGATTGCTCCCACAGCTGGGCGTGATTCATTGCAGGTTCGGTCGTGACCGGACGCTGTTCCAGCGGCTCAAGCAGCAACTGCTCAAGTTTCAACCCATTCATACGCGGCCTCGAACCCTTTGTCGTACCAGCCATTCCACGGCAAACAACAGCCCCATCAATCCGTAGGCGATCAGGCCGTTGTACAACGTCCACCAGCTCAGTGGCGCCCATAGGGTGAGGGCGGCGGCGAGCAGGCCATTACCTAGAAAAAACGCGCTCCAGACCACGGTGACCTGGCGCGTATACACAATCGCGTGGGGTGGCAGTTGCGGATCGGTCATGCGCGCCAGGCGCTCGACCATCGGCGGGCCGTATTTCAGGCTCAGGCCGAACAGCGCCAGCATGAATGCGCTGACCAGACTCGGATACCAGCGCAGCAAGTGCGGGTTGTCGAACCAGACCAACAGCAGGCAGAACACGATCACCGCCAATGCCATCCAGCGGCTGCCCGGACGCCGCGCGCCGGTCATTGCGCGCAACAGCCACAGGCTGCCCAACAGCAGGCCGAATTGCCACGGTGCAAAGTGCTCGGTGCCGTAATACACCGCAAAGGGGTACAGCAGCCCCGCCAACAACAGGCCAAGGCCGATCAGTCGGCTCATGCGGCGGGCTGGACCAGACGGTACACCGCCTCAACCACGTCGTTCACGGTGCGCACCGCCTTGAACTCTTCGGCAGCGATTTTCTTGCCGGTCTGGCGCTTGATATGGTCGATCAAGTCCACCGCGTCGATGCTGTCGATTTCCAGGTCCTGGTAGAGGTTGGCGTCAAGGGTGACGCGTTCCGGCTCCAGTTCAAACAGTTCCACCAGGGCATCGCGCAAGGTGTTGAAAATATCGTCACGAGTTTGCATGGTACGGTCTCAAGCTGCCTGTCGGGCCGTGACGAACGCCGCAAGGCTGGCCACGTCGGTGAAGTGATTGCGGGTGTCCTTGGCGTCGGCATCGATCTTGATGCCGTACTTTTTCTGGATCGCCAGGCCCAACTCCAGGGCGTCTACCGAGTCCAGGCCCAGGCCTTCGCCGAACAGGGTTTGGTCGCTACCGATGTCGTCGACGCTGATGTCTTCAAGGCCCAGGGCCTCGATGATCAGCGCCTTTATTTCTTGCTCAAGGCGTGTGTCTCGGTTGCTCATCTTCGGCGAGCTCCTTAATAAAATAGTCGTGCAGGTAATCGTTGAGCTTGCGTGAAGCCTGGGGCGCGGGCCCCAGTGTGGCGAACGCCTGTGGTTCTATATCGGCACCCACGCGCAAACTGAAGTGAAAGCGGCGTTTTGGGATGCGATACCAGGGTTCGGCCTTGGTCAGGGTCGTGGGGCTGACCTTGATCACCACCGGGGTGACGATTGTCGCACCGCGCAGGGCAATGGCGGCGGCGCCGCGATGAAAGGCGGGCGCGGCACCGGGTGTGGTGCGGGTGCCTTCGGGGAAAATGATCAGGGTCTGGCCGTCGCGCAGGGCGTCGGCGGCGGCGTCGAGCATGTCGGCGCTGCCGTCATTGCTGATGTAGCCCGCGTCGCGCACCGGGCCGCGCATGAACGGGTTCTGGAACAGGCTCTGCTTGACCACGCAGTTGGTCTGGCGCATCAGGCCGATCAGAAACACCACATCGATCAGCGACGGGTGGTTGGCGACGATCATCTGGCCTGGGCGGCCGAGTTTTTCCGCACCTTCGACGCTGTAGGTGAGGATGCCCAGGCGGTACATCAGGCGAATGAAAAACCAGAACAGGCAACTGATGGTGTGGCGGGCGCGCCGTTGATGCTGCTTGGCATCGCCCGGCAGGCAACTGAGCAGCGGGAATACCAGCAAACGCAGGCACAGGCCGCCGATGCCAAAGGTCAGGAAGCTGATGGCGGTCGCGAACAGGCGCCAGTAGTAGGCCTGCCGTGGCTTGTCGGTCATTACTTGCGTTGCCAGTTCCATACGCGGTTCTTCCAGGCATGTTGGCAGGCGCCCTGCTCGGTGAGCAGGGTGCGCAGCAGGTTCAGGGCGTGGGGCCACTGGGTTTGAGTGGGTTGGACAGTGCCGGTGTGCAGTTCCAGCTGCCACTCGTCGCCCGGTGTCAGCAACAGGCCGAGGGCGTAGGGGAATGGCACGTCTTTGATCCAGCTGGCGTAGGCGGCGGGCGGCTGTTCTTCGGTGATCACCAGCAACACCGCCGGGGCGCCTTCGTTGAGCAGCGCGGCGGCTTCGAGCACGCCGTGCTCCAGGCCATCGCCGGCGGCGGCGAGGGCGGTCATTTCGCTGGTTTCATTGCGCAGGATCGACCACAGGCCAATCACCGCGTTATGCACCGACAGGCTGAACTGGGTCGGCGACAGGGGCTGGTCGTTGGCCAGGTCGCTGAGGATGTCGAGGGTGCGCGGGGTTTCGCCATGCCGGGAGATGAACACCAGCGGCAGATCCTGCAGGCCTTCGGCCAATGGCCAGCC
The DNA here is from genome assembly GCF_057835125.1 of Pseudomonas sp. GL_117. NCBI lineage: Bacteria > Pseudomonadati > Pseudomonadota > Gammaproteobacteria > Pseudomonadales > Pseudomonadaceae > Pseudomonas > Pseudomonas sp. GL_117. The sequence continues at coordinate 506,739 of NZ_CM174418.1, forward strand.
GACGCTGAACGCCATGCGCGCCAGGCGGCTGAGGCGACGGCGCTGCATGGCCGGCAGGAACGACACATCGGGGGAGGCTTCGCTGGCTGGCAGCAACACCGGGGCCTGGCACCAGGTGTGCCAGTCCTGCGCGCTTTCGAGACCTGGGGCCCAGGCCCGCCATTGGGCGATATTGAAATTGATCACTGAGAGGTTATCCCGCCCCTGCGGGCTTCCATGTGCGGCTGTTGGCCCCGAATACCGGGACAGGGAGCAATGGCCGAATGGCGCGCATTATCCCGGTGCCGTGGAGTTCTAGCAAACTTTGGTAATGAATTGTTCAAGGCTGATTACAAATGTGTTGGAAAGATTTACAGATTGTCCGTTACCGCAGGTCCGGTTGGATTGTCGGTTCGTTCTGTTTCATTTGTCGGCGATGGATGACAGTCCGCGCGCCAATCGCCCGTGATGCAGCAATGCATGGATGAACGAGGTAGCTAACAGGCGCTTTTGCCCTCTACACTCGGACATTCATTGATACACGGAGGTTTTTCCATGCGGCGTGTGGTGTTCAATCAAAAAGGCGGTGTGGGCAAGTCCAGCATCGCCTGCAACCTGGCGGCAGTCAGCGCCAGCGAAGGCTATCGAACCCTGTTGGTGGACCTCGATGCACAAGCCAATTCAACCCAGTACCTCACCGGGCTGACCGGCAACGACATCCCCATGGGGATCGCGGATTTCTTCAAGCAAACCCTGTCTTCCGGGCCGTTTTCCAAGAAAAACCAGGTGGACATCTACGAAACCCCCTTCGATAACCTCCACGTGATCACCGCCACCGCCGAGCTGGCGGACTTGCAGCCCAAGCTTGAGGCCAAGCACAAGATCAACAAGCTGCGAAAGTTGTTGGACGAGCTGAGCGAAGACTACGACCGGATTTACCTGGACACCCCGCCAGCCCTGAATTTTTATGCGGTTTCAGCGCTGATTGCCGCTGATCGCGTGCTGATCCCCTTCGATTGCGACAGTTTTTCGCGCCAGGCCCTGTACGGCCTGCTGGCGGAAATCGAAGAGTTGAAGGAAGACCACAACGAAGGCCTTGAAGTGGAAGGCATCGTGGTCAACCAGTTCCAGGCCCGGGCGAGCCTGCCGCAGCAGATGCTCGACGAGTTGATTGCCGAGGGGTTGCCGGTGCTGCCGGTGTACCTGGCCAGCTCCGTGCGCATGCGTGAGTCGCACCAGGAGAGCAAACCGCTGATCCACCTGGACCCACGGCACAAGCTGACCCAGCAGTTTGTGGAGTTGCATAACTTGCTGGAAAACGCCTGATCTGACAGATCACTGAAAATCCCTGTGGGAGCGGGCTTGCTCGCGAATGCGGTGTATCAGTCACAGGTATTTTGACTGGCCCACCGCATTCGCGAGCAAGCCCGCTCCCACATTTGTTTTGCATTCCGGCAGAGGGATTTGGATTTGTCCCACAGAGGCTGTAGGACAGGTCTGGCAATAGGGCATGAGCCTTGTATCGTTGCCTACGCGTACGCCAGAATCCGCCGGCTTGTGCGTCTGGAGGGGTGTCTCTTAAGGTTCGCCGGTCGCTGAATGTTCAGTGATCGGGTTTAGTAGCCCGTGTTGAGGCGTACAGCAATTCTCCATTTTATGGTGGCTGTACGGAGGGCGCTTTCGAGCGCGCCGGTTGCGTCTCCCGGTCTACTAACCTGCGTACAGCTGCCACCCTCTGTTTAGTAGCGGTCGGTTGCAGCTCCATTTAGGAGACGATCCATGGCTAATGTTTATTGCGTCACCCCCAACCTCCCCACCGAAACCCTCGTGCTCAACAGCTACGAAACCTTCTCTTCCGTGCGCACCCTGCTGCTCAACCTGTCCAACGACCTCACCGGCGAACACCGCGACGTGGCCTTGGCGATCCACCAATTGAGCGAACTGGGCGTGCTGCTGGTCGGCCAGATGATGGACCGCGAAGCCCCACTGGCCTGAACCTGCAATGCGATCAATGTGGGAGCTGGCTTGCCTGCGATAGCTGTAGTGAATTCAACACTGTCATCGCAGGCAAGCCAGCTCCCACATTTCGACCGAGTTACACGCCCTGGCTGCGCAGCCAGGCCATCAACTGCGGCAACGGGAACGCCCCGCTCTGGCGCGCCACTTCGCGGCCGTTCTTGAACAGGATCAAGCTAGGAATCGAACGAATCCCCAACTGCGCCGACAGCTGCTGATTGGCCTCACTGTCCAGTTTGGCCAACCGGCACTTACCCTCCAGTTGCCCCGCCGCCTGCTCAAACACCGGCGCAAAGGATTTGCAGGGCCCACACCAGTCGGCCCACACGTCCACCAGCAGCGGCAAGTCTCCTTTGATCTGGCTGGCGTAGTCGCCTTGCTTCAGCTCGAAAGGCTTGCTCAGTAAGACTGGCTGCTTGCAGCGCCCGCACTTGGGCGCGTCGCCCAGGCGTTCGCCGGGGATGCGGTTGAGGCCGTTGCAGTGAGGGCAGGGGATGACGAGAGGGTTGGACATGAGGGCTCCTACAGTAATTGAAAGGTTACGACGAACAACTAATCTCCAAATGTTTACCCCAATCCGGCGGCCGCTGCGCGTATTGCTCCATCCCCGGCTGTTCTTCAAACGGCTTGCTCAGCACCTCATGCAGCCGCTGCACTTCACTGTAGTCCCCGGACTCGGCAGCGGTGATGGCGTTCTGCGCCAGGTAGTTGCGCAGGAGGTACAGCGGGTTCACCGCGTGCATCCGTGCGCGGCGCTGTTCCTGGCTGTAATCCCCGTCCCGTTCAACGCGGGCCTTGTACAGGTCGGCCCAGGCGTCAAACCCGGCCATGTCGACAAAATCATCACGCAGCTTCGCCACGGCCAGCGCCGCCGACTCATCGCCAAGGCGGCGGAAGAACAGGGTGTAATCCACGCCGCTGTTCTGCATCAGCTTCAGCAGGCGCTCCACCAGTTTCTGGTCGTCATCTTCAGCGGTGGTGAGGCCCAGCCGGCGGCGCATCAAGTCCAGGTAGTTCGCCTGATACAGCGGCAGGTACAGGCCAAGCGCTTCTTTCAACGCATCCACACTGATAAACGGCGTCAATGCCTGCGCCAATGCGCTCAGGTTCCACTGGCCGATCGGCACCTGGTTGCTGAAGGAGTAACGCCCTTCATGATCCGAATGGTTGCAGATGAAGTGCGCGTCAAAATCATCCAGGAAGGCAAACGGCCCAAAGTCGAAGGTGATGCCCAGGATCGACATGTTGTCGGTGTTCATCACCCCGTGGCAGAAGCCATAGGCCTGCCATTTGGCAATCAGCTCGGCGTTGCGCTCGACGATTTCACGGAACATCGCCAGGTACGGCTCAGGCTGTTCGCGGCATTCAGGGTAGTGAAGATTCAGTACGTGCTCGGCCAAAAGCGCCTGCTGCTCGGGCTTTTTGGTGTAGTAAAAGTATTCGAAATGCCCAAAGCGGATATGGCTGGGCGCCATGCGCAAGACCATCGCGCCATGTTCCTGTTTCTCGCGCCACACCGGGGTGTCGGAGCCGATCACGCACAGTGCACGACTGCTCGGGATGCCCAGCGCATGCAGCGCTTCAGAGGCGAGGAATTCACGAATCGAAGAGCGCAGTACCGCACGCCCATCGCCCATGCGCGAGTAGGGCGTCTGCCCGGCGCCCTTGAGGTGCAGGTCCCAGTGCTCGCCGGCGGCGTTGTACACCTCGCCCAGCAGCAAGCCCCGTCCATCACCGAGCTGCGGGGTATAGCCGCCGAACTGATGCCCGGAATAGACCATCGCCCGCGGCTCCGCTTCTGCCCACAGCTTGTGCCCGCCGAACAGTTCGGCGAACACCGGTGTTTCGGCCTCGGCCGGGTCGAGGTCGAGCAGGGCCATGGCGGCAGGGCTTGCGACCACCAGTCGGGGGGCATCGAGGGGTTCGGGCAAAACGTGGGTTGAGAACGCGTCGCCCAAGCGTGCGAAGCGATTGTCGAAGGTCAGTTCGTCGAGGGCTTTCACCGGCCATCTCCAGCAGAATGTCCGAGCATTCTGCTGGGGATAACGCGGTTAGTCGAGTTTGCTCGGCGGCGGTTCGGTGACGCCGCCGTCGTTGGCGGGCTTGGCCGGGCTGTCGACTTCCACCAGTTTGTATTCCTGGCCGTGGAGGTTCTTGAGGTAGACCTCCATCTGGCGGAACGAGATGTTGATGTGGTGGTTCTTGAACTCGCGGTTGATAAAGCGGTTCACCTCGTCGATCACCGGGTTGCGGTCACCGAGGTCGCGCACGTGCATGCGCAGTTCGTGGTCGAGGGTGCTTTCGCCGAAGTTGAGGAAGTAGACATGAGGTTCCGGTTCCTTCAGCACCCGTGGGTTTTCCCGGGCGGCCTTGAGCAGCAATTCCTTCACCAGATCCAGATCCGAGCCGTAGTCCACGCCCAGTTTCAGGGTCACACGGGTGATGGTGTCGGTCAGCGACCAGTTGATCAACTGCCCGGTGATGAAGGTCTTGTTCGGGACGATGATGTCCTTGCGGTCAAAGTCGGTGATCGTGGTGGCGCGGATGCGGATCTTGCTCACCGTGCCCGACAGGTTGCCGATGGTGATGGTGTCGCCGATCCGCACCGGGCGTTCGAACAGGATCATGATGCCGGAGATAAAGTTGGCGAAGATCTCCTGCATGCCGAAGCCCAACCCCACCGACAGCGCCGCCACCAGCCATTGCAACTTGTCCCAGCTCACGCCGAGGGTGGACAGCGTAGACACAAAGCCGACGCCGGCAATCACGTAGGAGAGCAATGTGGTCGTCGCGTACGCGCTGCCCTGGGCCAGGTCCAGCTTGGACAGCACCAACACTTCCAGCAAGCCCGGCAGGTTGCGTGCCAGGGCAAAGGTAATGCCGACAATGATCGAAGCCCCCAGCAAGTCGCCGATACTGATGGGCACCATGCTGATATTGGCACCTGTGCCGCTGGTGTATTCGTAGAGGGTCACGTTGTCCAGGTAGGAGAACACCGTGATCAGGTCCTTCCACACCCAGTACAGCGCCGCGATGAAGCCGCCGAGCAGGGCCAGGCGGATCAGGCGCATCGACTGTTCGTTGACCTGCTCGATGTCCAGGGTCGGTTCTTCGATCACCGCTTCGCCGTCGCCGGCTTCCTTGGCCGCCTGGCGTTTGGCCAGGGCGCGGGCATAGGCCAGGCGCCGTGCGGCAACACCCAGGCCACGGACGAAAGTGGCTTCGATCACCAGCCAGAACATCAGCAGGTACAGGGTGTTGATCAAGCGGTCGCTGAGCTTGAGCGCGGTGTAGTAGTAGCCGAAGCACACGGCGATAAACAGTGCGATGGGCAGCGCGGTAAACAGCACGCCCACGGTTTTGCGGAACAGCGAGGCCTTTTCGTGCGTGGGGCTATGCAGCAACAGGCGGCCCAGCAGCCAGGCCATCAAGGCGTAGCACAGCAGCACCACGCCGATGCCCAGCACATCGTCGGCCAGCGCCGCCGGTTGGTGCTCGGCGATGGCCACCACGGCCACCAGGGCCAGTACCACCAGGCCGAGTTTGCGCACCCAGCCTTGCAGGAACTCGACCTGGGGTTTCTCCCAGCGAAAGTGCAGCTCCGCCACGCCGCCGGGCGCCAGGATGCGATAGGCGGTGTAGAACACCATCCACGCCTGGGCGATCTGCAACAGCGCAGCGCCCAGGTTGGCGTTTTGCCCGCGGGCGTCGATCTGCAAGGCATAGCCGCATAGCGCCAGGCCCAGGGATACCGGCATCGCCAGCAGGATATTGATCAGGATCGCCTGGGGCGTATGCCACTGGCTGTCGCGCTTGAAGTGGCCGATGTCCTGATGGACTTTGTTCAGACGCTGATACAGGTTTTTACGCCGCCACAGCAGTGCGCCGATCAACAGCAGCAACGGCAGGAACAGCAGCGGCCGCTGGGTCAGGCCGTCATACAACTCGCTGACGCTGGAAGCCCAGGGCAGGGTGGTGATTTGCTTGCTCAGGTTCGCCGGTACGGTTTCCAGCCACTCGGTGTCCAGCGGCTTGTTGCTGGGGATCCAGAACATCTGCTCATCCAGCGTCGCGCGCAAGGTGGTGGCGGTGCTCAGCAGTTGTTTCTGGTTGAGTTGCAGGGTGATCGATTCATTCAGCAGCGCACTCAGCTCACGGCTAAGGCGCTCCAGCAGGTCGCTGCGGGTGATCGCCAGTTCCAGCAGGGTGCGGCGCAGTTGCGGGGTGACGTCTTCCGGCGACTGGTTCGCCAGCAGGTTATCCACATACGCGCTCGGGGAACTGATCAGCTCACGCTGTTGGTTGACCTCGAACTGGTACAGGCGAATGTTGGCGATGTCGTCCGCCAGGTCGCGGTCCACGGTGAGGCGCGGCAGGGCCTGCTTCTGTTTGTAGAGGATCTTGGACAGCAGCAGGCTGCCCTTGAGCACGTTGATCTGCTCGTCCAGGGCGGCATCGCTCTGGGTCACGGTGTCCAGTTGCTGCTTGGTCTGCAGGTTTTTCTGGGTCAGGTCGTTGAGGCGGTCGGTGCTTTTGAGCAGGTAGTCGGACAGCTTCAGGTTGGCCGCGCTTTCGGTGGCCAGCAGGCTGCTGCCCCCGGCTTTCTGCGCTTCGATGGATTGCTGGGTGACGGTCTGTTGCGACTGTGCCAGACGTTTCTGGTTGATCAGGGTTTGCAGGTCCTGGATCTCTTGTTCCAGGCGCGCGGTCTTTTCCATCACCAGGTCATGCTGGCTGTTGCCCAGGTCTTGCAGTTGGCTGTTGCCGGCCAGTTCCTGGCGGCGCAGCGGGATCAGCGCGTTGAGCGCGGCAAGTTCGGCGTTGAGCTGGTTGCGCTGGTCGGCGCTGAGGGTCTTGCCGTTGTCTTTGCCAGCCTTGAGGGTCGAGTTGATCTGCAGGATGCGCGTCTGGCTGTTGCTGATTTCGGTCTGGGCGCGCTCGGGGCGGGTCTGGGCGGCGATGCTCAGGCTGTTGGCTTCGGCCAGCTCTTTTTGCAGGTCGCCTTGCTGGGTGGTGCGCTGCACCAGCAATTGTTCGAGCTGCGGCACCGGCAGGCTGGCGTAGCGCTGGGCCACCGGGATGACCTTGGTGGCCTTGAGCCGGGTCAGTTCACGCTGGTTTTCGGCGGTCTGGCGCGGCGCGTCGCCCAGCTGGCGCTTGAGGTCCACCAGACGCTGCTCGTAATCCTGCTTGTTGCCCAGGTACGTCAGGGTCTGTTGCAGGATGGTCTGCAAGGCCTTCATGTCGGCGTCGGGCAGCTTGCGGTCGGGCAGCTTGTCCAGGGTTTGCTGGATGGCGTCGGCGCTGGGCGGGTCGGCCGCGTGAACGGTGCCGACACAAAGGGTCAGGCCCAGCAGGGCAGTGGCGAGAAACGAGCGCAGGATTGGCATAGAGACCGGTCGAGCAAGGTGAAGAATCGGGGGTGTTGTCGCCCCGCAGTTTAGAGGAAGAGTCCGGGGCCCGGGCGACTTCCTTCGGGGAATCTGACGCCCACTTTGCCGATCTTGTTCCCGTCCATGACCGCGACGGTCCAGATGGTGTTGTTCCATTCCACCTGGTCGCCGACGATGGGCGCGCCGCCGACTTTCTGGGTGATGAAGCTGCTCAGCGGCATGTCTGGGTCGATGCCTTCCAGTTTCAGGCCGTACAGGGCGGAAACTGCGCCCAGCTGGGCGTCGCCTTCGAGGACGAAGTCGCCGAAGAAGCGCAGGTCGAGGCCGCGTTGCGGCGCCTGGCTGAACAGTTTGCCCAGGGCCGGCAGGTTGTGTTCGTGGCCGATCACGCAGAGCAAGTCGCCGACTTCCAGCACCGTACTACCCGACGGGTGGAGCAGTTGCTGGCCACGGAACAGTGCGGCGATCCGCGTGCCCTCGGGCATTTTCAGCTCGCGCAGGGCGGCGCCGATGCACCATTTCTCGGCACCCAGGCGGTAGACGAACAGCTCCCACTCGCTGGTGACGTGCACTTCCAGGGCCGCGCGGGAAATCGGCGCCGGGTCCGGTGGTACGGTGACCTTGAGCAGCTTGGCCACCCACGGCAGGCTCGTGCCCTGCACCAGCAGCGAGACCAGCACGATAAAGAACGCCAGGTTGAAGTACAGCTGCGCGTGGGGCAGGCCGGCCATCAGCGGGAACACCGCGAGAATGATCGGCACCGCGCCGCGCAGGCCTACCCAGGCGATAAAGGCTTTTTCGCGGCCGTGGAACGCCTTGAACGGCAGCAGGCCGACGATCACCGACAGCGGCCGCGCAAACAGGATCATCCATAGCGCCAGGCCCAGGGCCGGCAGGGCAATCGGCAGCAGGTCATGGGGCGTGACCAGCAGGCCCAGCACCAGGAACATGCCGATCTGTGCGAGCCAGGCCATGCCGTCGAGCATATGCAAAATGCCATGACGGCTGCGCACCGGCCGGTTGCCGATCACCAGGCCGCACAGGTACACGGCGAGGAAGCCGCTGCCGTGCAGGGCGTTGGTCACGGCGAAGACGAACAGGCCGCCGGCGATCACCAGGATCGGGTACAGGCCGGTGGCCAGGTTGATGCGGTTGACCATTTGCAGCATCAGCCAGCCGCCCCCGAGGCCGACGACGCCGCCGATGCCGAATTCGCGTACCAGGTGGGTCAGCAGGCTCCAGTGCAGGCCGGTCTGGCCGCTGGCGAGCATGTCGATCAGGGTGACGGTGAGAAACACCGCCATCGGGTCGTTGCTGCCGGACTCGATCTCCAGGCTGGCGGTCACCCGTTCGTTGAGGCCCTTGCCGCCCAGCAGCGAGAACACGGCGGCGGCGTCGGTCGAGCCGACAATCGCGCCAATCAACAAGCCCTGGATGATATTGAGGTCGAACAGCCAGGCCGCGGCCATGCCGGTGAGGCCGGTGGTAATCAACACCCCCACCGTGGCCAGCGACAACGCTGGCCAGAGTGCCACGCGGAAACTCGCCACCCGGGTGCGCAAGCCGCCGTCGAGCAGGATCACGGCCAGTGCGAGGTTGCCCACCAGGTAGGCGGTCGGGTAATTGTCAAAGATGATGCCGCCGCCATCGACACCGGCAACCATGCCCACGGCCAGGATGATCACCAGGATCGGAATCCCCAGGCGGGACGAAAGAGAACTCACCAGAATGCTCGCACTCACCAGCAACGCGCCGATCAAGAACAGGCTGTTGATGGTCGTCGCATTCAAAGGCAGTACTCCATGGGCAAACAAGACGGGGCGCAAACTGACCATGCAGTCTGCGTGCCAGCGATTCTAACCTGTTGAATTGCTGCGCTGTCAAAAAGCTTTTGCAGGTTGGCGAAGATCCAATGTGGGAGCGGGCTTGCTCGCGAAAGCGGTGTGCCAGTCGATACACCTGGCGACTGATACACCGCTTTCGCGAGCAAGCCCGCTCCCACATTTTTGGCCGAGGTGTGTCAGTTAGAGGCGGAAACGGCCGACCATCCCATTCAAATCCACCGCCAATCGCGACAACTCACTGCTCGCCGCACTGGTCTGGTTGGCGCCCGTCGCCGATTGCACCGACAGATCGCGGATATTCACCAGGTTGCGGTCCACTTCCCGCGCCACCTGCGCCTGTTCTTCCGCGGCGCTGGCGATCACCAGGTTGCGCTCGTTGATCTCGACAATCGCAGTGTTGATGGTATCCAGCGACATCCCTGCACCTTTGGCGATGTTCAGCGTCGATTCCGCACGCTCGGTGCTGTTGCGCATCGAATCCACCGCGTGTTCGGTGCCGGCCTGGATGCTGCCGATCATCCGCTCGATCTCGCTGGTGGATTGCTGGGTACGATGTGCCAGGGCGCGCACTTCATCGGCGACCACCGCGAAACCACGTCCGGCTTCACCGGCGCGGGCGGCTTCGATGGCGGCGTTGAGGGCCAGCAGGTTGGTCTGGTCGGCGAGGCCGCGAATCACGTCCAGTACCTTGCCGATGTCCCGCGACTCATTGGCCAGGTCGCCAATCAATGTGGCGGTGGCTTGCACATCACCGCTCATGCGTTCGATGGCGCTGACGGTTTCCTGCACCAGATCACGCCCGTCACCGGCCGAGGTGGTGGCGTTGCGCGAGGCTTCGGAGGTGCTTACGGCATTGCGCGCGACTTCTTCGACGGCGCTGGTCATTTCATTGACGGCGGTGGCGGCTTGTTCGATCTCGTTGTTTTGCTGGGTCAGGCCACGGGCGCTTTCGTCGGTGACGGCGTTCAGCTCTTCGGCGGCCGAGGCGAGTTGGGTGGCGGACCCGGCGATGCGTTGCAGGGTGTCGCGCAGTTTGTCCTGCATCTTGGCCATGGCGGCCAGCAGGCGGCCGGCTTCGTCGTTGCCGTCGACCTTGATCGGGCGCGTCAGGTTGCCTTCGGCGACTTCTTCGGCGGCTTCCAGGGCCTGGGCGATAGGCACGGTGATGCTGCGGGTCAGCAGCCAGGCGAACAGTACAGTCAGCGCGGTGGCCAGTACCAGCAGGCCTACCACCAGGTCGAAAGCCAGGTCGTATTGATCCTTGGCTTGCTGATTGGTGACCAGGGCCATCTTGTTGTTGATGTCCAGCAGGCGTGCCAGCACGGCGTTGACCTGCTCGGAGTTGCTCAGCAGCTCGGTGTTGATCAGGGTGCGCAGGGCTTCCACCTGATTGGCCTGGGACAGGCTCTTCATGCGCGTTTCGATCTGACGGTACTGGCCGAGCAAGGTGACGTACTCGTCATAGGCGGCGCGCTCTTCGCGGCTGTCGATGAGTTTTTCGTAAATGCCCTGGGCGGCGCGGATCTGCTGGTCGCGCAGTTCAAAGGTTTCCAGGGTCTTCTGCTGCACGTCCGGCTCGCGGTTGGTCAGCAAACGGTAGGACAGGACGCGCAGGCGCAGGGTCAGCTGGGTGAACTCATCCAGTGCGCGAATGCTCGGCACGCTGGACAGGGTGATGTCTTCGGCGGCGCCACGGATCTTGCTCATCTGGTTCAAGGCGAACACGCCGAGAAACAACATGAGTGCGCCGATAAACGCGAAGCCAAGAAAGGCGCGCGGCGCGATATTCATATTACGAAGGGACATGCTGGAATCCTGGGGGAGAAGCGCGATCCGTGCGGGCGTGATACGGGGTGTGCCTCTCTATCGGTCGTACGACTAAAGTCTAAAGGGGGCTGTGCGTTTTTGTCGCATCCGACGAGGTTCAGGAACCAGATGGGCGAATTGCAGTCACTAAGGCTCGAAAGCGCGGCCCGGCCCTGAATAATCAGGCTGCGCGCCGGGGATAACCCTGGCATCCGAGGTGAATTTTCTTTATCGTCACCGCCCTTTGAAAAAGCCCGAGAAATCAAAATGTTAGAAGCATCCCTCAGCCAATTGGAACAACTGGTCAGCGACCTGGTACAGCAGAACCAGGATCTGTTGGGCAGCAACGAATCCCTCAAGGCCGAACTGGCTCGCGCCAAGGATGAGAACGACAGCCTGCAACTGAGCCTGATGGAACAGGAAGAAAAACAAGGCGCCACCGCCGCCCGTATCCAAGCGTTGGTTGAGCGTGTGAGCGCAGGTCCGGTCGGCGCATGAATGAAGGGATAAAGGTCGTTTCGATTCTCGGCGAGGATTACTCGATCAAGGCGCCAGCCGGGGAAGACAAAACCCTGATGCACGCCGTGACCATGCTCAAGGCCTCCCTGGCCACCACCAAGAAAAAGTACCCGACCCTGATCGGGGACAAGTTACTGGTGCTGGCGGCGTTGAACCTGTGCGCCGAACAGATCGAAATGCAGCAGGCGCACCAGGAGGAACTCGACCGTTACCAAGAGCAAGTCAGCGCCACGGTCGAGGTGATCTCACGAGCTGTCGGGCAAGGTGACTAAATGCCCGGGCTCAAGAATGAATAAATGACGCCATGTTGGTGGCGTCATTTATTCATTCGATGATGGGCTAAGAATAGGTTAGCCCGTCATCAATGGGGCAGCCCCTCCACCGTGACAACTGTTAGCGTGATCTCTGCATTCGAGCTGCTGGGAAGTAAGTGCCAGTGTTTTTCGAGTACTAGGTAGGTGTTCACACCCGTTTTGTATGTGTCACCTCTCTGGATATGCGTTGCAAACTCACTCTTGGGAACTACGTCCCCCAGAAGTTGCTTGCCGCCCATGTAAGCGTGGACTTTGCCGACGACACTCATGAAGGTTATCTCCGTTCTAGATTGGCCCAATGGCGTGTGCCGAACGAAAACCAAGACAACCATCCGGTTCAAAGATACTAAGGGGCAATAGCTCAAGGCGCACCTGTCAACTCTTACAGGTCTGTTCTTTTTTCATCAGGCTGACGGGCTGTGGGTGGTTTGATCAGAACCACTCATCCTGCATCCCCAGGCATGTATCATCGCGCTCCTCCAGAATCGCCAATTCATGATGGCAGCCCGGTACTTCCCAGGTCAGGAAGTAGCGGGCGGCCTGGAGCTTGCCTTTATAGAAGGCCGTGTCGGCGGCATTGCCCTTGGCCAGTCCTTCTTCGGCGCGAATCGCCTGTTCCAGCCAGCGCCAGCCAATCACCGTATGCCCAAACACCTTCAAGTACAGCGCCGAATTCGCCAGGCTGCTGTTGACCTTGCCCTGGGCGAGATCCGTGAGCAGGCCAATGGTGACGCTTTGCAAGCGGTTGACCAGTTGCTCCAGGGGTTCTCTCAGGGCATTGAGTGATGGATATTCCTGCGCCCGGGTGCCGGTTTCGGCGATCAGTCGGATCAACTGTTTCAAACCCGCGCCGCCGTTCTGCGCCAGCTTGCGCCCCAACAAGTCGAGGGACTGGATGCCGTGGGTGCCTTCATGGATCGGGTTCAGGCGGTTGTCGCGGTAGTACTGCTCCACCGGGTATTCGCGGGTGTAGCCGTGGCCGCCGAGGATCTGGATCGCCAGTTCGTTGGCCTTGAGGCAGAACTCCGAGGGCCAGGATTTGACGATGGGGGTGAGCAGGTCCAACAGTTCGTGGGCCTGTTTACGCTCGGTTTCAGTCTCCAGGGTGGTGGTGTCGTCGAACAGGCGTGCGGCGTACAAGCCAAGGTCGAAGGCGCCTTCGACGTAGGCTTTTTGCGTCAGCAGCATGCGTTTTATATCCGCGTGCTGAATGATCGAGACCGGCGCCGTTGTCGGGTCCTTGCTGTCCGGCAGGCGACCTTGCGGGCGTTCACGGGCGTATTCCAGGGAATACAGGTAGCCGGCGTAACCGAGCATCACCGCGCCCATGCCCACGCCGATACGCGCTTCGTTCATCATCTGGAACATGCAGCTCAAGCCCTGGTGCGGTTTGCCCACCAGATAGCCGACACAGTTGCCGTTATCGCCGAAGTTAAGCGCCGTGGACGTGGTGCCACGCCAGCCCATCTTGTGAAACAGCCCGGCCAGTAGCACGTCGTTGCGTTCGCCAAGGCTGCCATCGTCGTTGACCAGGAACTTGGGCACGATGAACAGCGAAATGCCCTTCACCCCGGCGGGCGCGTCCGGCAGCTTGGCCAGCACCATATGTACGATGTTTTCCGACAGCGGGTGATCGCCGCCGGAGATAAAGATCTTGTTGCCCTTCAGACGATAAGTGCCGTCGGCCGCAGGTTCTGCGCGGGTACGAATATCCGACAGTGACGAGCCCGCGTGGGGTTCGGTCAGGGCCATGGTGCCGAAGAAGCGGCCATCGATCATCGGCTGCAGGAAGCGCTGTTTCTGCTCTTGGGTGCCGAAGCTTTCGATCAGGTTGGCGGCGCCCATGGTCAGGAACGGGTAGGACGTGGATGCGGCGTTGGCCGATTGGAAATGCGCAAAGCATGCCTGGGAGAGCAGGGTGGGCAACTGCATGCCACCGGCTTCGAAGCTGCGCGCGGCGTTGAGGAAGCCGGCTTCCAGGAATGCATCGACGGCCGGTTTGACCTCGGGAATCAGGATGGCTGCGCCATTTTCGTAGCGCGGCTCGTTTTCGTCGTTCTTGCGGTTATGGGGGGCGAAGTACTTTTCGGCGATGTTTCGAGCGGTGCTGATCGCCGCATCGAACGTTTCCCGATTGTGCTCGGCAAACCGCTCGCGCCTGGTCAGGCTCTCGGCATCAAGGACTTCGTACAGCTCGAAAGCCAGATTGCGGGAACTGAGCAGCGTCTCGGACATGGCGGATCACCTATGTGGGAATAGGGCCGAGTCTAAGTGCGCAAATAGAGGCTGGATAGCAAGATTGATTTGGGTGATGGAGGGGCAGAACACGGACGGGTGAGAGATACGCAGTCCAAATGTGGGAGCGGGCTTGCCCGCGAAGACGGAGTGCCAGTCACTGAATTAGTTGACTGACCCACCGCTTTCGCGAGCAAGCCCGCTCCCGCAGGTTTAGCCGATGGTCATCAGGCTCGCGTTACCGCCCGCTGCCGCGGTGTTAACGCTCAGTGCCCGCTCGATCACCAGGCGTTCCAGCGCAATCGCCGTCTCGCCTTGGGACAAACCATGCACCCCGACAATTGCGCCACTGCGCTGCGCCACTTGCTGGCACACCGCACGCAGTTGGTCGGAGTCGCCGTGGTGCACAACGGCGTCGAATACCACTTCGTCCTTGGTCCAGTCAGCCACGCGCTTGATCTTCGCCTGAATTTCTTTCGGCAGGCGTGGGAGCAACGCCTTGGTCAAGTCAGTTTCCGGCCATACCGCCGAACCGCCTACCGCCAGCACTGCCGCCAGTTGCGTCAGCAGGTCGCCTTCTACTTCCGCCAGGCACAATACGTGCTCGCGGGGCAGGATGGCGTAGCTGTTGCGCTCGCCGGTCGGGCCGGCCAGTTGGCGGGTGATACCGCTTTGCGATTGCGCGGCGAACTGGCTGCACAGAGCGCTCAGCTCGCTGAGCTTGTTGCCGTCGGCCCAGGTTTTCAGGGCGGTCAGCGGCTGGCTCATGGCATCCCGCAGACGTACATCTGGAGCGGCCAGGGCATCGCCACGTACGAAGGACTGCTCGATGGCATCCGTAGGACGAGTCGACAGCAGGCGATACAGGTACAGCGGACCACCGGCTTTCGGGCCAGTACCCGACAAGCCTTCGCCACCGAACGGTTGTACGCCAACCACGGCACCCACGATGTTGCGGTTTACGTAGACGTTACCGGCGTGGACGTTGTCGATCACCTTGGCGATGGTCTCGTCGATACGGGTGTGCACGCCCAGGGTCAGGCCGTAGCCCGACGCGTTGATCTGGCCGATGAGCTGATCGATCTCTTTGCGCTTGTAGCGCACCACGTGCAGTACCGGGCCGAAGATTTCGCGTTGCAGTTCGTCGAAGCTTTCCAGTTCGATCAGGGTTGGCATCACGAAGGTGCCGCGCTTGATCTCTTCACCGTCGGCGATTGCCACCTGGTACACATTGCGGCCCTTGTCGCGCATGGCCTGGATGTGTTTCTCGATACCCGCCTTGGCTTCGGCGTCGATCACCGGGCCGATGTCTACGGACAGGCGCTCCGGGTTGCCCAGACGGCATTCGGCCATGGCGCCCTTGAGCATTTCGATGACGCGGTCTGCCGAATCTTCCTGCAAGCACAGTACGCGCAGGGCCGAGCAGCGTTGACCGGCACTGTCGAAGGCCGAGGACACGACGTCGATGACCACTTGTTCGGTGAGTGCCGAGGAGTCGACGATCATTGCGTTCTGGCCGCCGGTTTCGGCGATCAGCGGGATCGGACGGCCCTGGGCATCCAGGCGACCGGCGACATTGCGCTGCAGCAGGCGCGCAACCTCGGTGGAACCAGTGAACATCACGCCTTTGACACGATCATCACCCACCAGGCGGGCACCCACGGTTTCGCCCTGGCCCGGCAGCAGTTGCAGCACGCCTTGCGGGATACCGGCTTCCAGCAGGATGCGCACGGCTTGCGCGGCGACCAGCGGGGTTTGCTCGGCAGGCTTGGCCAGTACCGGGTTGCCGGCGGCCAGTGCAGCGGCGACCTGGCCGCTGAAGATCGCCAGCGGGAAGTTCCACGGGCTGATGCACACCACCGGACCCAGTGGACGGTGGGCGTCATTGGTGAAGTCGTTACGTGCCTGCACCGCGTAGTAACGCAGGAAGTCCACGGCTTCGCGCACTTCGGCGATGGCGTTGGCGAAGGTCTTGCCGGCTTCGCGGGCCAGCAGGCCCATCAGCGGTTGGATCTCGCTTTCCATCAGGTCGGCGGCGCGTTCCAGGATCGCGGCACGCTCGGCGGGCGGGGTGGCCTGCCAGATCGGACCGGCGCCGATGGCGCACTGGATGGCGTTGTCGACGTCTTCGACCGTAGCTTCTTGTACGTGGCCGACCACGTCGCGCAGGTCGGACGGGTTCAGCACTGGTGCCGCCGGCTGCTCACTGGCGGCGCAGCCGAGCATCGGCGCGGCCTTCCAGTTGTTGTGGGCAGTGGCCAGCAGGGCGCAGGACAGCGATGCCAGGCGATGCTCGTTGGCCAGGTCGATACCGGCCGAGTTGGCGCGGTCGCTGCCGTACAGGTCGCGGGGCAATGGAATGCGCGGGTGTGGCAGGCCGAAGCCGCCTTCCAGTGTGGCCATTTGCTCGATGCTGGCCACCGGATCGGCCACCAGCTCCTGAATCGAGATGGACTGGTCGGCGATGCGGTTGACGAACGAGGTGTTGGCGCCGTTTTCCAGCAGGCGACGTACCAGGTAAGCCAACAGTGTTTCGTGGGTGCCGACCGGAGCGTACACGCGGCACGGACGGTTCAGCTTGCCATCGGAAACCTTGCCTACAACCTGCTCGTACAGAGGTTCACCCATGCCGTGCAGGCATTGGAACTCGTACTGGCCCGGGTAATAGTTCTGGCCGGCAATATGGTAGATGGCCGACAGGGTGTGGGCGTTGTGCGTGGCGAACTGCGGGTAGATGACTTCCGGCACCGACAGCAGTTTGCGTGCGCAGGCGATGTAGGACACGTCGGTGTAAACCTTGCGGGTGTACACCGGGTAGCCTTCCAGGCCTTCGACCTGGGCGCGCTTGATCTCGCTGTCCCAGTACGCGCCTTTTACCAGGCGGATCATCAGGCGATGACGGCTGCGGCGCGCCAGGTCGATCACGTAGTCGATCACATACGGGCAGCGCTTCTGGTAAGCCTGGATCACGAAGCCGATGCCGTTCCAGCCGGTCAGTTGCGGCTCGAAGCACAGGCGTTCCAGCAGGTCCAGCGACAGCTCCAGGCGGTCGGCTTCTTCGGCGTCGATGTTCAAGCCGATGTCGTATTGCTTGGCCAGCAAGGTCAGGGACAGCAGGCGTGGGTACAGCTCGTCCATCACACGCTCGTACTGCGCACGGCTGTAACGCGGGTGCAGTGCCGACAGCTTGATGGAGATGCCCGGGCCTTCATAGATCCCGCGGCCGTGGGAGGCTTTGCCGATGGAGTGAATGGCTTGTTCGTACGAGGCCAGGTACTTCTGCGCATCGTGTTCGGTGAGTGCGGCTTCACCGAGCATGTCGTAGGAATAGCGGAAGCCCTTGGCTTCGAACTTGCTCGCGTTGGCCAGGGCTTCGGCGATGGTTTCACCCGTGACGAACTGCTCGCCCATCAGGCGCATGGCCATGTCGACGCCCTTGCGGATCATCGGCTCGCCGCTCTTGCCGATGATGCGGCTCAGGGACGAGGTCAAGCCCGCTTCGTTGTGGGTGGCGACCAGTTTGCCGGTCAGCAGCAGGCCCCAGGTGGCGGCGTTGACGAACAGCGACGGGCTGTTGCCCAGGTGCGGCTGCCAGTTGCCGGTGCTGATTTTGTCGCGGATCAGCGCGTCGCGGGTGCCCTTGTCCGGGATGCGCAGCAGCGCTTCGGCCAGGCACATCAGTGCCACGCCTTCCTGGGACGACAGGGAAAACTCTTGCAGCAGGCCCTGAACAATACCGGCACGGCCGCCGGCACTCTTCTGGTTACGCAGTTTTTCAGCGATCGACGCAGCCAGCTTGTTGGTGGCTTCGGCCATTGGTGCTGGCAGACGAGCCTGTTCGATCAGCATCGGCACCACTTCCGGCTCAGGGCGGCGGTAGGCGGCTGTGATCGAGGCGCGCAGCACGGATTGCGGCAGGATGCTCTCGGCAAATTCGAGGAAGCACTGGTGCGCGTGGTCGGTCTGGACCTCGCCAGCGTCGTCGCCGTCCTTGCTGCTCAAGCCATTGAGTTCGGTCAGGGTTGCACCACCCTCCAGTTTCTCCAGGTAATTGAAAATCGCCTGCTTGATCAGCCAGTGCGGCGTGCGATCAATGGAGGTCGCGGCCGCCTTCAGGCGTTCGCGGGTCGGGTCGTCGAGTTTGACCCCAAGGGTGGTCGTAGCCATTTTCTTATCCTCATGGGTGCCACTACCGAGTGGCATCAGCTGGCGGCAAGATTAGCTTCGCCCATGAAGAGGTGCAACCGGGTGCAACCCTTTTTATGCATGAAATTTTTGAAGGAGGGCATGAAAAAAATCGGCCCTCAACAGAATCCGCTTCACGGTGGTGCATTTGCTTCTTAGATCGGCTGTACTTGCTCCGAAAAGGAGCAAAAACGGGGTGTTTTCTGGAATTAACATCAAGGTGCAACTTATTCTCGAGAAACTGGTTGCACCTTATTTAGTTTGTTGAATAGGATTCGCGCCCTAGGTGCAACCACCGCAAGGTTTGGTTCATCGGCTGACGGCTTTCCTGGGGAAACGTCAGTCATAAATGCGCGGCACGCAGTTACGTCTACCTACTTTCAGTGGGTGGCCGTCTGACAGACCGTCGCTACATAAAAACAAAGCCAGGGCGTCACTCATATGAGCGTTAGCAATCCAACCCTGATCACGTTCGTGATCTACATCGCAGCAATGGTGCTGATCGGCTTCATGGCCTATCGCTCCACCAATAACCTTTCCGATTACATCCTCGGCGGTCGCAGCCTCGGTAGCGTGGTCACGGCCTTGTCGGCTGGTGCGTCCGATATGAGTGGCTGGTTGTTGATGGGCCTGCCCGGCGCGATTTACATGTCCGGCCTGTCGGAAAGCTGGATCGCCATCGGCCTGATCGTCGGTGCCTACCTCAACTGGCTGTTCGTGGCCGGTCGCCTGCGGGTACAGACCGAACACAACGGCGACGCCCTGACCCTGCCGGACTACTTCTCCAGCCGTTTCGAAGATAAGAGCGGCCTGCTGCGGATCATCTCCGCCGTGGTGATCCTGGTGTTCTTCACCATCTACTGCGCTTCGGGCATCGTGGCTGGCGCCCGTCTGTTCGAAAGCACCTTCGGCATGTCCTACGAGACCGCGCTGTGGGCCGGTGCTGCTGCGACCATTGCCTACACCTTCGTCGGTGGTTTTCTGGCAGTGAGCTGGACAGATACCGTACAAGCCACCCTGATGATCTTCGCGCTGATCCTTACGCCGATCATCGTGCTGCTGGCCACCGGCGGCGTCGACACCACCTTCCTGGCCATCGAAGCCAAGAACCCTGACAACTTCAACATGCTGAAGAACACCACCTTCATCGGCATCATCTCGCTGATGGGCTGGGGCCTGGGTTACTTCGGCCAGCCGCACATCCTCGCGCGTTTCATGGCGGCGGATTCGGTGAAGTCGATTGCCAAGGCGCGCCGCATCTCCATGACCTGGATGATCCTGTGCCTGGGCGGCACCGTGGCCGTAGGCTTCTTCGGCATCGCTTACTTCTCGGCGCACCCGGAAGTGGCCGGCCCTGTGACCGAGAACCACGAGCGTGTGTTCATCGAACTGGCCAAGCTGCTGTTCAACCCGTGGATTGCTGGCGTGCTGCTGTCGGCCATCCTGGCTGCCGTGATGAGCACCCTGAGCTGCCAGTTGCTGGTGTGCTCCAGCGCCCTGACCGAAGACTTCTACAAGACTTTCCTGCGCAAAAACGCTTCCCAGCGTGAGCTGGTATGGGTTGGCCGCCTGATGGTGCTGCTGGTTGCCCTGATCGCCATCGCCATGGCCGCCAACCCGAACAACCGTGTGCTGGGCCTGGTGAGCTACGCCTGGGCCGGTTTCGGCGCGGCGTTCGGCCCTGTGGTGCTGATCTCGGTAATCTGGAAAGGCATGACCCGCAACGGTGCCTTGGCTGGCATCCTGGTCGGCGCGATCACCGTGATCGTGTGGAAACACTTCGAGCTACTGGGCCTGTACGAAATCATCCCGGGCTTCATCTTCGCCAGCCTGGCGATCTACTTCGTGAGCAAGCTGGGCGCACCGACTGCAGGTATGGTCGAGCGCTTTGATGCGGCGGAGAAGGACTACAACCTCAACAAGTAAAAATCTCTTGTTGAGTTGAGAAAACGGCCCGCATCCTTTGGATGGCGGGCCGTTTTTGTTTCTGCGGGTCAGTCTGTGGCAGCCACGACCATTCCCACCAGGCTCAGTGTGCAGAGCAGGAACATTATGTGAAGCAGGATTTTTGTTTTGCGGGGAAAGGCCCGCACTTGCTCCAGGTCAACGATGCCTCTTCTTGCGTTGAGCCGGGGTAGTGCGATAGCGCAATACACTGCGCAAAGCCTCGCCACCCGGCCTCTATGTGAGCAACCCCAAAAACTGCTGTGAACGGCGACCAGACGACATTTGTTCAGGCGCGCTTCCATGGACTCAAGTTTTAGGTAGCAAAAGAAGATCATCATTATGTTCGTGATGATTGCTGCTGATATTGAGGTAATGGCGAGCAATATGATGGGTGGAAACCTCAGGAATTCATCAATACTCATATAAATACTCACCTACCTTTTCTCCGCCCATGCCCCCGAAGTATCCACCCGTTGCACCGCCAATACCTCCGCTAATCAATAAGCAGGCCAAGGCCCCTGGGCCAGTGCTGGCACCCAATACAGCAACGCATAGGGCTGTCCCGGCAATCCCCCCCACGGAACCTCCAACAACCCCCGCACTTAGCTTCCCTAGTTCCACATACTTCGCCTTCGTACACTGTTCCTCCCTCCCGGTAGAACACGCCTCCTTGATCTCCAGCGCCGTCGCTGTCGTACTCAACGCTATCCCCAACGGCGTGCCGTGTTTAAGCAGCTTCGCCGTCTTCGAAATTTTGGCAATCGTTTCTGCGTATCGATTGATCTCCCCTGTGTGCAAATAGCTCCTGGTCGATATCCCCAGCATTTTCTTGATCGATCCTTCATTGCGCAGGCCCGTGCCGTAGCGCGCAAAGCTGCGCATTTGCGCTTCCAGTTTGGCAAACAGCACTTTGCGCCGAGCCAAAAAATCATCTCGCGCAGCCCCACCGCCTCGGCGCAGCGACTGTTTATGCAGGGCCTCGATTTCATCGAGAGTTTTCACGATTTCCTGCAAATGCCGGCTCCAGGCATCCCCCGCGGTACCTATCCCCAGCGAAGCGTATCCGAGTAGTTTTTGCAGCAAATCATAATTCTGCAGCGCAAAGGCAGCCCCGCCATGGGCCGTTACGCTATGGCGGACATCCCAGGCGGCGCGCACCAGGCATGACTCCTCTGCGGTGCAGGCTGAGGTGGTGTGGTCACCGATGATCACCAGTTGTCCCGGCAGCACCACCACATTGCGGATATGCGTATTCAGCGCGTCAAACTTGGCTTCGGCGTGTCGGCTCATGCACAAGCTCGCCTTGAGTTCCACAGACGTCAGTGGCCGCTCATTGATAAAGGCATAGGGCTGAGGCATTACAAGTCCCTCAGCGATTGGGGGTCGAGATGTCCTGCCATGAACGCATTCCTTTGGAGTGAACATGGCAGCGAAATTTAATCAGTTGCCCGGAAAACGTCGTGGTTATGCAGGGGGAATTGGGGGGTGGTTTTTTCAGTTTGGGAAACGGGCTACGCGGTGACGAAAAGCTTCCGTCAGATGCCTGCTTTTTTGCGCTGAAAACCCAGGCAAACGTGATCGGGCGAAAAGCAAACCCGTGACGTAAGGAATTACTGATTTGTTGGCGCTGTGATCAGTACGGCAAGTGGCTGAGGCACTATCCCCGGCCCACCCCTTCGCAGAGAAACACCGGATGTTCGCTCCTGCCAATCAAAGTGCCTTCACCCTGACCCTGGATGGGCTTGCCAGTGACTTAAAGGTCTTGAGCTTCACGGGCACCGAAGCCCTCAGCCAACCCTATTGTTTTGATCTTGAATTGGTCAGCGAACAGCCTGATCTGGATCTCGAAGGCCTGCTGCATCGTCAGATGTACCTGGGTTTCGACGCGCAGGGTCATGGCATTCACGGCGTGGTCTATCGCGTGGCTCAAGGTGACTCGGGGCGCCGGCTGACGCGTTATCAACTCAGTCTGGTTCCACAGTTGGCCTACCTGGCCCACAGCAGCCACCAGCGCATCTTCCAACACAAGACGGTGCCGCAGATGGTTGCGCAGGTGCTGACCGCGCAGGGCATTCAGGGCGATCGTTTTGAGTTCCGCCTCAGTGGTACGTATCCCGAGCGTGAGTATTGCGTGCAGTTTGGCGAGACCGACCTGGCGTTCGTCCAGCGGCTGTGTGCCGAGGCTGGCATGCACTATCACTTCCAGCATTGCGTCGAGCGGCACCTGCTGGTGTTTGGCGATGACCAGACGGTGTTTGCCCAGCCTGACCGGCCCAGCCCTTACTCCCCCGGTTCCGGGATGGTTGCGCACGCCCCGGCGATCAAGCGTTTTGCGGTGCAATTGGAGACGCGTACTACAGCGCTGAATCTGCGTGATTACGACTGGCGCAAGCCGCGTCTGACGCTGGAAAGCACGGTGGCCGGCGAGCAGCTTCCCCACCTTGAGGCGCAGGACTACCCCGCGCACTTCAGCGACCGCGCCCATGGCAAGTACCTGGCGCAGCGTGGCCTGGAGCGCTATCGCAGCGACTATCGAATCGCCCGGGGCAGTGGCGATGAACCGGCGTTGGTCAGTGGCGGGTTTCTCAAGCTGGCCGGGCACCCGCGCGAGGAGTGGAATGATTTGTGGCTGGTGACCCATATCGTCCACGAAGGCAAGCAACCCCAGGTTCTGGAAGAGGCGGTCACCGAGGTGCCGGGCGGGGAGTTTCGCCAGGGGTATCGCAATGAATTTGTGGCGGCACCGTGGGATGTGATCTTTCGTCCACCGTTGCCTGGGCGCCCGAGTATTTCGGGGTATCAGAACGCAGTGGTCACGGGCCCCGCCGACAGCGAAATCCATTGTGACGAATACGGAAGGGTCAAGGTGCAACTGGCCTGGGATCGCAATGGCGAACACAACGACCATTCCAGTTGCTGGCTGCGGGTGGCCAGCGGTTGGGCCCATGACCGCTATGGCGCGGTGCTGATCCCGCGAGTGGGCATGGAAGTGTTGGTGGGCTTCGTCAATGGCGACGTGGACATGCCGTTGGTGATGGGTTGCCTGCCCAACGCGGCGACGCCGCTGCCCCTCGACCTGCCGGCGGACAAGACCCGCAGCATCTTGCGCAGCCACAGCAGCCCCGGGGGTGGCGGTTACAACGAGCTGCGCATCGAGGACCGCAAGGGCGCCGAGGAAATCTACCTGCGTGCCCAGCGCGATTGGACCCAGCATGTGCTGCATGACCAGCAGGTGCAGGTCGACAACCGGCGGCGGATCACGGTGGGCGGCGAGTCGCACCACGAACTGCAAGGCGAGGAGCAGCGCATCACCCACGGCAATCGCCTGATCGAACTCAAGAGGGATGATCATCTGCTGGTCGGCGGTTCGCAGCAGATGCGGGCCGCAGGCACCATTCAGATTGGCGCCGGGCAAAGCGTGGTGATCGATGCGGGCGCGAGCGTGACGATCCAGGCCGGGGGGCAATCGATCACCTTGTCGGCCGGCGGGATTTTCAGCAGCGTGCCGATCCAGCCCGGTGGTGCACCCACTGTGGTGTCGGCGCCGTTGCGGCCTGGGCTGAAGGAGGCGTTGCAGACGGTGATTCCTGCACCGTTGAGTCGCGTACAAGTCGCCAGCCTCAAGCGCAGTGCGCCGTTCTGCGAAGAGTGTGAGCGTTGCAAAAATGGCCAGTGCGCCGTTGCCTGAAAAGGAGCCTACATCGATGCATCAATCCTTGCGTGCGGGTGAACAGGTCTTCGCCATACTGGGCGCCGCCAGCGACGCCAAGCCAGTGGACGCCTGGCGAGCGCTGGCCGCCGGAACGCCTCTGCAACCCGTTTGGGCCGGCACGCCCTATGGGACATGGAGCGAGGTGATGCCCTACGTCGCCATCGTCGAACCGGGCAGTCCGTTCCTCGACTGGGTCGCCGCCACCGAGACCACCGACTGGGGTTGGCTGGCGGTTTCGTCCAGCCCGCTGGAAAGTGTGGTCGCGCACCTGCAAAGCCTGACCAAGGTCTTCCTGCCGGATGGCCAGGAGGTGTTCTTGCGGTTCTGGGACGGGGTGCAGTGGTGGCCGATCGTTCAGCAGTGCGGCGCGGAGCTATTGCCCGTGTTCCAACGCTACCTGATCAACGGTCAGTCGCTGAGCGTGGCGACCGGCCCGGTGGCGGTTGCCAACCCCGGCCCGTGGTGGCACGTGCCGGCGTCGCTGCTCGAACAGCTGGCCGGGCGATCGCGCCGAACCCTTATCGACAACCTGTTGCAAGGGCTCGAAGAGCAACGCCCGGACCTCCATACCGCCTTCACGCCGACGACCTTGCGGCACAAGGTCGCCTACTTCGCGCGCGGGCGGCAGATCAGCCATGCGGGGTTGGCCGGTTACCTCGCCTCAGAGCTGGGTTGAGCCCAACGCCTGCTGCAAATCCTCGATCAGGTCTTCAATCGCCTCGATGCCCACCGACAGGCGAATCATCTCCGGCTTGACCCCGGCCTTGGCCTGTTCTTGCTCGTTCATCTGCCGGTGGGTGGTGGAGGCCGGGTGGCAGGCCAGGGATTTGGCATCGCCGATATTCACCAGGCGCTTGAAGATTTGCAGCGCGTCGTAGAAGCGCACCCCGGCCGCGTAGCCGCCCTTCAAGCCAAACGACAGGATCGCCGACGGTTTGCCTTGCAGGTATTTCTGCGCCAGCGCGTGGTGCGGGTGATCCGGCAGGCCCGCGTAGCTGACCCACTCCACCTCGGCATGGCCTTGCAGGAACTGCGCAACTTTCAATGCGTTCTCGGTGTGGCGCTCCATGCGCAGGGCCAGGGTTTCCAGGCCTTGCAGCAGCAGGAACGCGTTCATCGGGGCCAACGCCGCGCCGGTATTGCGCAGCGGCACGGTGCGGGCGCGGGCGATAAAGGCGGCGGGGCCGAATTTTTCGGTGTAGACCACGCCGTGATAGGCCGGCTCGGGGTTGTTGAGGCCGGGGAATTTCTCCGGGTAATCGCTCCAGGGGAAGGTGCCGCTGTCGACGATCACGCCGCCCAGGGAGTTGCCATGGCCGCCGATGTACTTGGTCACCGAGTGCACCACGATGTCGGCGCCGAAGCTGATGGGCTTGCACAGGATCGGCGTGGCCACGGTGTTATCCACCATCAGCGGCACGCCTCGGGCGTGGGCGACGTCCGCCAGGGCTTGCAGGTCGACGATATTGCCCGCCGGGTTGCCGATGCTTTCGCAGTACACCAGCTTGGTGTTGTCGTCGATCAGCTCGGCGATGGCTTGCGCGGAGTCGTCACGGGCGAAGCGTACGTCCACGCCAAAGCTTGGCAGCAGGTGCGCAAACAGGGTGTAGGTGCCGCCGTAGAGCTGCGGCGTGGTGACGATGTTGTCGCCGGCGCGGGTCAGGGTCTGGATCGCATAGTGGATCGCCGCGCTGCCAGCCGACACGGCCAGGGCCGCAATACCGCCTTCCAAGGCTGCGATACGTTGCTCCAGCACGTCGTTGGTCGGGTTCATGATGCGCGTGTAGATATTGCCGGGCACGTCCAGGTTGAACAGGTCGGCGCCGTGCTGGGCGTTATCGAATTCGAAGGCGACGTTCTGGTAGATCGGCACCGCGACGGCCTTGGTGGTGGGGTCCGACTTGAAGCCGTGGTGCAGTGCGATAGTGGCGTCTTTCATGATTGTTATTGACCTCCTTGGACAGTGTGGGAGCTGGTTTGCCTGCGATAGCATCACCGCGGTGTGCAGGTAATACCGCGTCGCCTGCATCGCGGGCAAGCCCGCTTCCACATAACGGGCTAGATCATTTTCAGCGAGGTTCCTGCGCTTTAAGCATAAGCACCGCACTGCACCTGAGCCCGCGTAAAAGGTAAACTTCGCCCCCTGCGCAGGAGCAACCATGAATTATCGTCACGCCTTTCACGCCGGCAACCACGCCGATGTCTTCAAACACCTGACCTTGACCCGCCTCATCGCCCTGATGTCGCGCAAGGAGCAGCCGTTCGCCTACCTCGACACCCACGCCGGTATCGGTCTGTACGACCTGCAGGGCGACCAGGCCAACCGCACGGGTGAATACCTGGAAGGCATCGCGCGCCTGTGGGGCCAAAGCGACCTGCCGCCACTGACCGCCGATTACATGCGCGTGCTGCACGAGATGAATCCGGATGGCCAGTTGCGCTACTACCCGGGCTCGCCGGAGCTGGCGCGCCGCCTCACGCGGCCGCAGGATCGTGTGTTGCTCAACGAGAAGCACCCGGAAGACGGCCTGCTGCTCAAGGACAATATGAAGGGTGATCGCCGCGTCAAAGTGCACCTGGGCGAAGGCTGGCACGTGCCGCGTGCCCTGTTGCCGGTGCCGGAAAAACGCGCACTGATGCTGATCGATCCGCCGTTCGAGAAACTCGACGAGATGCAGCGCTGCGCCGCTTCCCTCAAGGAAGCCGTGAGCCGCATGCGCCAGACCGTCGCTGCGATCTGGTATCCGGTGAAAGACCAGCGCATGTTGCGCCGCTTCTACCAGGACCTGGCCGGCACTGGTGCGCCGAAGTTGCTGCGCGTGGAGTTGTTGGTGCATCCGCTGGATACGCCGAACACCCTGACCGGCTCGGGCCTGGCGATCGCCAACCCGCCGTGGGGTTTGGAGGAGGAATTGCGTGAGCTGCTGCCGTGGTTGTCCAAGCAGCTGGGGCAGACCCAGGGCGGGTGGCAGATGGATTGGTTGATCGCTGAGTAATCAGCTCTAAGGCCAGACACAGAACCAAATGTGGGAGCGGGCTTTTGTGGGAGCGGGCTTGCTCGCGAATACGGAGTGTCAGTCACAGAATCAGTTGACTGATCCAACGCTTTCGCGAGCAAGCCCGCTCCCACATTTTGATTAGCGGCGCTCTCTTAGATCGGGCAGGTCACGCCTGTGCCGCCGATCCCGCAGTAGCCCTGCGGATTCTTCGCCAGATACTGCTGGTGATATGCCTCGGCGAAGTACACCGTGGGTGCCTGGTCGATCTCGGTGGTGATCTCACCCAGCCCGGCCTTGTTCAGCTCTTGCTGATAAGCCTGCGCGCTGGCTTGCGCCGCCGCCAATTGCTCCGGCGTGGTCGCATAGATCACCGAGCGGTATTGGCTGCCAATGTCATTGCCCTGGCGCATGCCCTGGGTCGGGTTGTGCAGTTCCCAGAACATCTTCAGCAAGTCTTCGTATTTCACCTTGGCCTGGTCGTACACCACCAGCACCACTTCGCTGTGGCCGGTCAGGCCCGAGCAGACTTCTTCGTAGGTCGGGTTCGGCGTGAAGCCGCCGGCGTAGCCGACCACCGTGCTGACGACGCCGTCGCGCTGCCAGAATTTACGCTCGGCGCCCCAGAAGCATCCCAGGCCGAAGATCGCGAAACCGACGTCATCCAGGAAAGGGCCGAGCAACGGGTTGCCGTTGACGAAGTGGGTTTCGGGCAGCGCCATCGGGGTTTCGCGGCCAGGCAAAGCTTGTTCTGCAGTAGGAAGCACGTTTTTATTCACCAGAATTTCCGAGCGCAAGACCATGATCAGTCCTCTCGTCAGGTTGGGTTAGCGGTAAAGAGTCAGACAGCCAGTGTGCCCGAGTGTTACCACGCTGTCAGGCGACAGGTCCGCGTGGGTAGCGCTTGAGCATAGCAAACAGCTCTGCGCCGGGGATTGGCCGGTCGAACAGGTAGCCCTGGCCGACGTCACAGCGATGCCGGCGCAGGAACGCCAGCTGTTCGGCGGTCTCGATGCCTTCGGCCACGACCTTGAGCTTGAGGTTGTGGGCCATGGCGATCACCGCCGAGGTGATTTCCATGTCGTCCTGGTTGTCCGGGATTTCGTGGATGAAGCTGCGATCGATCTTGATGATGTCGATCGGGAATTTTTTCAAGTAGCTCAGCGACGAGTAACCGGTGCCGAAATCGTCCATGGCCAGGGTCAGGCCGAAGCTTTTCAGCTGGTCCAGTTGCAGGCGCGTGTCCTCGGTGGCTTCCAGCAGCAGGCCTTCGGTCAGCTCCAGCTCCAGCAGGTTGGCCGGCAACTGTTCTTCTTTGAGGATGGTGGCAATCGAGGCCACCAGGTCCGGGTCGGAGAACTGTTTGGGCGACAGGTTAATGGCGACCTGCAAGTTGCCCATGCCAGCGGCGCTCAGTTGCTTGCTCATGCGGCAGGCCTGGCGCGCGATCCATTTGCCGATGGGGATGATCAAGCCGGTCTCTTCGGCCACGCTGATGAACTGGTCGGGGCGGATCATGCCCTTTTCCGGGTGGTTCCAGCGCAGCAGCGCTTCCATGCCCAGCAAACGCCCGCTGCGCAGGCACAGCTTGGGCTGGTAGAACACGTCCAGCTCGTTCTGGGTCAGGGCGCGGCGCAGGTTGTTTTCCACAAACAGCTTGTAGCTGGCTTCGGCGTTCAGCGCTTCGGTGAATACCTGCA
The DNA here is from genome assembly GCF_057835125.1 of Pseudomonas sp. GL_117. Taxonomy (NCBI): domain Bacteria; kingdom Pseudomonadati; phylum Pseudomonadota; class Gammaproteobacteria; order Pseudomonadales; family Pseudomonadaceae; genus Pseudomonas; species Pseudomonas sp. GL_117. The sequence continues at coordinate 535,385 of NZ_CM174418.1, forward strand.
CCTGATGTTTGCCATTGGCCTTGGCCTTGTGCAGGGCCAGGCCGGCGTTGCGCATCAGGGTCTGCGGGTCGCGACCATGCAGCGGTGCGCAGGCCAGGCCCACGGAGCCGGTGACGCTGATCAGTTGGTTGTCGACGAACATCGGTTTGTCGAGGGTTGCCAACAGCTGGCCGGCGACTTGTTGGCCGGTTTCCAGGTCGGTGTCGTCGAGCAGTACCGCGAATTCATTACTGGCAAACCGCGCCAGGCTGCCGCTGGCGCTGAGGCTGTTGCGCAAGCGCCGGGCCAGGCTGATCAACAGTTTGTCGCCGGTCTGGTGGCCGAGGCTGTCGTTGATCCGCTTGAAGTTGTCGATGTCCACCAGCAGCAGGCTGATCGGGCTGTCGCTGTCGCGGGCAAATCGTTCGTCGAGATTGCGGATAAACGCCGGGCGGTTGCCCAGGTTTGTCAGATTGTCGGTGTAGGCCAGGCGCTCGATGCGCTGCTGGGCCAGCTTGCTCTGGGTGATGTCTTCGTAGATGCCGATGTAGTGCGTCAGCTCGCGGTTGTCGCCGTACACCTTGGAAATCGACAACTGACCCCAGTAGGGTTCGAGGTTTTTACGCCGGCTCTTGAATTCGCCCTGCCAGCTGTTGCTCTTGGCCAGGCTGGAGGGGGCGTCGAACAGCAACTCGCTGAGGTTCTCCAGCGCCGGCAGTTGTGCCAGGCGGTGACCATGGACTTCTTCGGCGCTGTACTGGGTAATCGCGGTAAAGCTCGGGTTGACGTATTCGACCACGCCGTCGCAATTGACCAGCAGAAAGGCGTTGGCGCTTTGCTCGACCGCACGCTGGAACAGGTGCAGGGCGCTGGTGGCGGTGCGCCGGTTGTGGTTGTTGATGACCTGGGCGAACTGGTCCGCCAGCTCACCGGCAAAGGCGATTTCGTCGGCCTGCCAGATACGCGTGTTGCGACCTTGCTCCAGGCAGAGCACGCCGACCACCTGGCCATCCACACGAATGCTGGCGTCGAGCAGGGCCTGGATGTCCTTGGCGCGCAGTTCTTCGGCCAGCTCGCGGGTGCGCGGGTCTCGCAGGGCGTTGGTGGCGTCGATGGCGCGGCTGCTGTGCAGGGCTTCCAGATAATCCGGAAAACCGCTGGCATCGATGGGCTCGGGCAGATAGTGCTGCTGCTCGGCACGCAGGTAGGCGGCAATCGGCACCAGGCGCTGGTCTTCGAGGTGCCAGATGCGCGCACTGTCGACTTGATAGATCTCGCAGGCGCTGCGGGTGATCAGCTCGGCGGCTTCCTGCAACGAATTGTTGGCGGTGTAGCGCTGGCGGGCCAGCAGCAGGATCAGCTCCTGCTGGGCGCGTACGCGCTCCAGATGTTGCAACTGTTCCTGTTGCGCACGCTGGTTGAGCTCCAGGGCGATCTGCAGGCGGCTGTTCTGGCTTTCCAGGTCGGCCGTCGGGACGGTCGTCGGGATTTCGTTGAACAGGCCATCGACCACCATCAGGTAGCCGCGCAGCAGGTGGCGATTGTGTTGTTTGTAGGCTTCACCCATCTCCAGCAGGCTCAGTGGGCCATCGCTGGTGTGCAGGGTGTAGCGCACCAGGTAGTGGGGGCTGTGGCTGAGTTGTTGCTGGATCGCGTCATGCAACTGATAGCGCACTTGCGGCTCCATCAGGCTGGCGTAGGGGGTGCCGAGCAGGGCGCACAGCTCAACGGCCGGCAGGCCGAACTGGCGTTCGCAATTGGGGTCGAGGTACAGCAGGGCCCAGCTTGCCTCATTCAGCCGCTCGAAACGCAGCATACCGAGGCGCGAAGGCACCGGTAACTGCGTCACTACCTCGGCCGCCATACGGGCGACATCGGGTTGGCTTTTCATGGGGGAAACTCGCTTGGGAAAATGCGCACGGCGCCGGGCTCACGCCCTCTTTTCTGTCGCCTGCAAGCAAGGTTGCATCATGCAGCACGCACTGACAAGAGAGGATGAAGGCTAAGTGCTATATGGGTGTTATCGGCCGCGCGGGGGATTTCTGAAATGGTACTGACGGAAGGTGTACAAACCTGTTTTGTCTGTCCAATTTTCACCTGAAAAGCGGGCAAAAAAAGCCCCGCCAAGTGGCGGGGTTGAGGTACGAGCGTGGCGCTCGGAAATCGATGCAACCAGGCCTCCCCGGTGAAAGGGAGGCCTGTGGAGATTTACAGCAGGATGGTGCGGATGTCGCCGAGCAGTTGCCCCAGGCGCTGCGTGAAGCGTGCAGCAGCGGCGCCGTTGATCACACGGTGATCGTAGGACAACGACAGCGGCAGCATCAGCTTCGGCTGGAACGCTTTGCCGTCCCACACAGGCTGGATAGTGGCCTTGGACACACCCAGGATCGCCACTTCCGGCGCGTTGACGATTGGCGTGAAGCCAGTGCCGCCAATGTGACCGAGGCTGGAGATGGTGAAGCACGCGCCCTGCATGTCGTCCGGGGTGAGCTTCTTGTCGCGGGCCTTGGCAGCCAGCGCAGCCGCTTCGGCAGCCAGTTGCAGCAGGCTCTTCTGGTCGACGTTCTTGATGACCGGTACCAGCAGGCCATCCGGGGTGTCGACGGCAAAGCCGATGTGCACGTACTTCTTGCGGATGATCGCCTTGCCGCTTGGTGCCAGCGAGGCGTTGAAGTCCGGCAGCTCCTTGAGCAGGTGCGCGCAGGCCTTGAGCAGCAGTGGCAGCACGGTCAGTTTCACGCCGGCTTTTTCAGCCACGGCTTTCTGCGCAACGCGGAAAGCTTCCAGGTCGGTGATGTCGGCGTGGTCGAACTGGGTCACGTGTGGGATGTTCAGCCAGCTGGCGTGCAGGCCGGCCGCGCCGATTTGCATCAGGCGGGTCATCGGCACTTCTTCGATTTCGCCGAAGCGGCTGAAGTCCACGGTGCGGATCGGCGGAATGCCCGAACCGCCAGTAGCGCCGCCGGCAGCCGGAGCTTCCTTGGCTTTCTGCATCATGGCCTTGACGTAAGCCTGCACGTCTTCCTTCAGCACACGGCCGTGAGGGCCGGTAGCCGCGACGGCGCTCAGCTCGACGCCGAACTCACGGGCCAGCTGACGCACGGCAGGGCCGGCGTGAACCTTGGCACCGCTTGGTGCAGGTGCGGCAGCCACAGGGGCCGGAGCGGCCTCGGCTTTTGCAGCAGGTGCAGGCGCGGCAGCAGCCGGAGCCGCTTCAGCCTTGGCCGCTGGAGCAGCAGCCGGGGCAGGTGCAGCAGCAGGCGCAGCGCCTTGTACTTTGAGCTTGAGGATGAAGTCGCCAGTGCCGACTTCGTCTTCCAGCTTGACCGCGATGCTTTCCACCACACCGGCAGCCGGCGAGGGGATTTCCATGGAGGCCTTGTCGGACTCCAGGGTGATCAGCGACTGGTCGGCTTCGACGGTATCGCCGACCTTGACCAGCAGCTCGATGATCTTGGCCTTGCCCGACGAACCGATGTCCGGTACGTGGATGTCCTGGACCGAAGCAGCGGCCGGAGCAGCAGCCGGGGCCGCAGGGGCCTCGGCTGGCTTCTCGGCAGGCGCCGGTGCAGCAGCGGCAGCCGGAGCAGCCGCTGGAGCAGGGGCCGCATCAGCGGCACCTTCGATTTCCAGTTCCAGCAGTTCGTCGCCTTCTTTCAGGCGGTCGCCCAGCTTCACTTTCAGGCTCTTGACCACGCCGGCCTTGGGAGCAGGGATTTCCATGCTCGCCTTGTCCGATTCCAGGGTCAGGATGCTCTGGTCGGCTTCGACGGTGTCGCCGACCTTCACAAACAGCTCGATTACTTCACCTTCACCGCTGCCGATGTCAGGTACGCGAATGAGTTCGCTCACAAAAAGTCTCCTCAGCAGTCCAGTGGGTTGCGTTTGTCCGGGTTGATACCGAACTTGACGATAGCGTCTGCTACCACCTTGGGTTCGATCTCACCGCGGTCAGCCAAGGCTTCCAGGGCTGCCAACACCACGAAGTGACGGTCGACTTCGAAGAAGTGACGCAGCTTCTTGCGGCTGTCACTGCGGCCGAAACCGTCGGTGCCCAGGACTTTGAATTCCTTGGACGGGACCCACTGGCGAATTTGTTCAGCGAACAGCTTCATGTAGTCGGTAGAGGCAATGACTGGACCCTTGCGGCCGGCCAGGCACTCTTCGACGTAGCTCTTCGCAGGTTTCTGACCAGGTTTGAGGCGGTTGCTGCGCTCTACGGCCAGGCCATCGCGACGCAGTTCGTTGAAGCTGGTAACGCTCCACACGTCAGCGCCGACGTTGAACTCTTCACGCAGGATCTTCGCCGCTTCACGCACTTCGCGCAGGATGGTGCCGGAGCCCATCAGCTGTACGTGGTGCGCTGCTTCCTTGGTGTCTTCTTCGAGCAGGTACATGCCCTTGATGATGCCTTCCTCGACACCGGCCGGCATGGCTGGCTGCTGGTAGGACTCGTTCATCACGGTGATGTAGTAGAAAACGTCCTGCTGCTCTTCGGTCATCTTCTTCATGCCGTCCTGGATGATCACCGCCAGCTCGTAGCCGTAGGTTGGATCAAAGGTGCGGCAGTTCGGGATGGTGGCAGCCAGGATGTGGCTGTGACCGTCTTCGTGTTGCAGGCCTTCGCCGTTCAGCGTGGTCCGGCCGGCAGTACCGCCGATCAGGAAGCCACGGGTACGGCTGTCGCCGGCTGCCCAAGCCAGGTCGCCAATACGCTGGAAACCGAACATCGAGTAGAAGATGTAGAACGGCAGCATTGGCTGGTTGTGGCTGGAGTACGAAGTACCGGCAGCGATGAAGGAGCTCATGGCGCCCGCTTCGTTGATGCCTTCTTCGAGGATCTGGCCCTTCTTGTCTTCCTTGTAGAACATCACCTGGTCTTTATCGACTGGCTCGTAGAGCTGGCCGACGGAGGAGTAGATGCCCAACTGACGGAACATGCCTTCCATACCGAAGGTACGGGCTTCGTCCGGGATGATCGGGACGATGCGCGGGCCGATGTCCTTGTCCTTGACCAGCTGCGCCAGGATACGCACGAAGGCCATGGTGGTGGAGATTTCACGGTCGCCCGAGCCATCCAGGATGGCCTTGAGCGTGCTCAGGTCCGGGGTCGGTACGGCAAAGCTGTTGGCGCGGCGCTGTGGCACGAAACCGCCCAGTGCACTGCGACGCTCGCTCAGGTAGCGGGCTTCGGCGCTGCCTTCTTCCGGCTTGAAGAACGGCAGGTTTTCCAGCTCTTCGTCCTTGACCGGGATGTCGAAGCGGTCACGGAACAACTTCAGGCTGTCGACGTCGACTTTCTTGGTGTTGTGCGCGGTGTTCTTCGCTTCGCCGGCACCGGTGCCATAACCCTTGATGGTCTTGGCCAGGATGACGGTCGGTTGTTCCTTGTGGTTCACCGCTTCGTGGTACGCCGCGTAGACCTTGTACGGGTCGTGGCCGCCACGGTTGAGTTTCCAGATCTCGTCGTCGGACAGGTCTGCAACCATCGCCTTCAGTTCAGGCGTGTTGAAGAAGTGTTCACGTACGAACGCGCCGTCTTTGGCTTTGTAGTTCTGGTACTCGCCGTCGATGACTTCGTCCATGCGACGTTGCAGGATGCCGTCGACGTCCTTGGCCAGCAGTGGGTCCCAGAAACGGCCCCAGATGACTTTGGTCACGTTCCACTGAGCACCGCGGAACACGCCTTCGAGTTCCTGGATGATCTTGCCGTTGCCGCGAACCGGGCCGTCGAGGCGCTGCAGGTTGCAGTTGATGACGAAGATCAGGTTGTCGAGCTTCTCGCGGCCGGCCAGGGAGATGGCGCCCAGGGATTCCGGCTCGTCACACTCGCCGTCGCCCAGGAAGCACCAGACTTTCTGCTTGCCTTCAGGGATGAAGCCACGGGCTTCCAGGTACTTCATGAAACGTGCCTGGTAGATCGCCTGGATCGGACCCAGACCCATGGAAACGGTCGGGAACTGCCAGAAATCAGGCATCAGCCAAGGGTGCGGGTAGGACGACAGGCCCTGACCGTCCACTTCCTGGCGGAAGTTGTTCATTTGTTCTTCGCTGATGCGACCTTCCATGAACGCGCGGGCATAGACGCCTGGCGAGGTGTGGCCCTGGAAGTAGATCAGGTCGCCGCCGTGTTCGTCGGTCGGGGCCTGGAAGAAGTAGTTGAAGCCGATGTCATACAGGGTTGCGCTGGAAGCGAAGCTGGAAATGTGACCGCCCAGGTCCGAATCTTTCAGATTCGTGCGCATTACCATCGCCATGGCGTTCCAACGTACCAGCGAGCGAATGCGGCGTTCCATGAACAGGTCGCCAGGCATGCGTGCTTCGTGGGTAACGGGGATGGTATTGCGGTATGGCGTGGTGATGGCGTAAGGCAATTGCGAACCGCTGCGGGTTGCGAGTTCGCCCATACGGGTCATCAGGTAGTGAGCACGGTCTTCGCCTTCTTTGTCGAGAACCGATTCCAGGGCGTCCAGCCATTCCTGGGTTTCGACGGGATCGAGGTCTTGCATGGCTTGCTCCAGGGCGGAAAGGCTACCAGAATCGGTTGCCTGAAGTTTGCGACTGGCCTTGTGGGCAGACGACATAAATTCTTGGATGGCCGAAGGTTGCTTCGGCGTCCTGTAGTTTTACTACAAATCGTCGGCCATTTCAGCCTTTCGAATGTATATACGAGTAGTAAAACTACACAAGACAGAGCGGATTGCTCGGTCTGGCTGGTGAGCATAATCGTTAATGTTGATCTTTTGCAGACAAGAAAAGGTAGAAGTTTAATGTTGCCTGCCAAAAAATATGAATTTTCAGCTATTTATAACCTTTGTTCGACAGTTCGTCGCCGCGTGGGGTTCTTGTCGTCACCGCAATCAGTCAATTACGCGCCGATCAAGGATAGACCATGAGCCTTCCAACGCTGGCCAACTTGCCGGCCATCCTCCTGCCTTACGCCAGCCGGGCCGAGCAGTCATTTCGTGACGCAGTGGCCGCGCTGGGCGACGATCATGGCCTTTCTGCGTGGTCGCCGCAACGCTGGGCCGACTTTGCCCGTGTGTGCGCCGCCAGTGATTTCGTGATTGAACAGAGCGTTCGTGACCCTTTGATGTTGCTGGAGCTGGTGGCCTGGGGCGAGCTGGACCGCGGTTTCGCCCCCGGCGAGCTGTGTGGGCAGATTGCTGGCGCTGTGCAACAGGCTGAAACAGAAGATGAGCTGGGCCGCGTCCTGCGCCGCCAGCGTACCCGTCATCAAGTGCGCATCATCTGGCGCGACCTGACCCGTCAGGCAGACCTGGTACAAACCTGTCGCGACCTCTCCGACATGGCCGACGCCAGCATCGACCAGGCGTACCAATGGTTGTACCAGCGCCACAGCGCACAATTCGGTATCCCCACCGGCCGGCGCAGCGGTGAGCCGCAGCACATGGTCATCCTCGGCATGGGCAAGCTCGGTGCGGTGGAGCTGAACCTGTCATCGGACATCGACCTGATCTTCGCGTACCCCGAAGGCGGCGAAACGGTGGGTGTGAAGCGGGCGCTGGATAATCAGGAGTTCTTTATTCGCCTTGGTCAAAAACTGATCAAGGCCCTCGATCCGATGACCGTCGACGGTTTTGTGTTCCGCGTCGACATGCGCCTGCGTCCTTATGGCTCGTCGGGCTCGCTGGTGCTCAGCTTCAACGCGCTGGAGCAGTATTACCAGGACCAGGGGCGCGACTGGGAGCGCTACGCCATGATCAAGGCGCGGGTAGTCGCGGGCGACCAGGTGGCCGGTGCGCAGTTGCTCGACATGCTGCGACCGTTCGTCTATCGCCGTTACCTGGACTTCTCCGCCATCGAAGCGCTGCGCACCATGAAGCAGCTGATCCAGCAGGAAGTGCGGCGCAAGGGCATGGCCGACAATATCAAGCTGGGCGCGGGCGGCATCCGCGAGGTGGAGTTCATCGCCCAGGCCTTCCAGCTGATCCACGGCGGCCGCGACCTCAGCCTGCAACAACGGCCGCTGCTCAAGGTCCTTGGCACCCTTGAAGGCCAGGGCTACCTGCCGCCGGCGGTGATCGCCGAGTTGCGCGATGGCTACGAATTCCTGCGTTACACCGAACACGCGATCCAGGCGATTGCCGACCGCCAGACGCAAATGCTCCCGGACACCGAGGAAGATCAGGCGCGTATTGCCTTCATTCTGGGCTTTGATGATTGGGCGGCCTTCCATGAGCGCTTGATGTATTGGCGCGGTCGAGTGGACTGGCACTTCCGTCAGGTGATCGCCGACCCGGATGAAGAAGAGGGCGAAGAAAGCGAGTTGGTCGTGGGCGGCGAGTGGTTGCCGCTGTGGGAAGAGTCCCAGGATGAAGAGGCCGCTTGCCGTCAGTTGGCCGAAGGCGGTTTCAGTGACGCGCCCAAGGCCCTCAAGGCCTTGGCCGGCCTGCGCAGCAGCCCGCAATTGCGTGCGATGCAGCGCCTCGGTCGCGAGCGCCTGGATGCATTTATCCCGCGCCTGCTGGCCCAGGCCGTCGAGCATGCCAACCCGGACCTGGTGCTGGAGCGCGTATTGCCGCTGGTGGAAGCCGTGGCCCGTCGTTCCGCCTACCTGGTGCTGCTCACGGAAAACCCCGACGCCCTGCGCCGCCTGCTGACCCTGTGCGCCGCCAGCCCGTGGATCGCCGAGCAGATCACGCGCTTCCCGTTGCTGCTCGACGAATTGCTCAACGAAGGCCGTCTGTTCAAGCCGCCGTTGGCCCCTGAGTTGGCGGCCGAACTGCGCGAGCGCCTCACGCGCATCCCCGAGGACGACCTCGAGCAACAGATGGAAGCCCTGCGCCACTTCAAACTGGCCCACCGCCTGCGCGTTGCGGCCTCGGAAATCGCCGGCAGCCTGCCGTTGATGAAAGTCAGCGACTACCTGACCTGGCTCGCCGAGGCCATCCTCGAACAAGTGCTGGCCCTGGCCTGGCGCCAGACCGTGGCGCGCCACGGCTCGCCGCAGCGGGTGGACGGCACCCTGTGCGATCCTGGGTTCATCATTGTCGGTTATGGGAAAGTCGGCGGCATCGAACTGGGGCATGGTTCGGATCTGGACCTGGTGTTCATCCACGACGGTGACCCCCAGGCCGAAACCGATGGCGCCAAGCCGATTGATGGTGCGCAGTTCTTCACGCGCCTGGGCCAGCGCATCATTCACTTGCTGACCACCCAGACCAACTCCGGCCAGTTGTATGAAGTCGATATGCGCCTGCGTCCGTCCGGCGCCTCCGGGCTGCTGGTCAGTTCGTTGGGCGCGTTCGAGCGCTATCAGGAAAACGAAGCCTGGACCTGGGAACATCAGGCTCTGATTCGCGCGCGGGTGCTGGTGGGTAGCCAGGATGTCGGCCATGCGTTCGAGCAGGTACGGGCCAAGGTGCTGGGGCGTGAGCGCGACCTGGCGACGCTGCGCCAGGAGGTCAGCGAGATGCGCGCCAAGATGCGTGACAACCTGGGCACCAAGGGCACGGCGGCCGGTACCGGCGCCAATGCCTTCGACGCCACGGTGGCGTTCGACCTCAAGCAGGACGCCGGAGGTATCGTCGATATTGAATTTATGGTGCAATACGCGGCTTTGGCGTGGTCTGCGCAACATCCATCGTTGCTGCGCTACACCGACAATATCCGCATTCTGGAAGGTCTGGAGCAGGTGGGGTTGATGCCCGCCGCCGATGCCCATCTGCTGCGCGAGGTGTATAAGGCCTACCGTTCCGCCGCGCACCGCCAGGCGTTGCAAAACGAGGCGGGGACGGTGACCGGCGAGCAGTTTGCCGACGAACGGCGCCAGGTGATGCGAATCTGGCAGGAGCTGGGCTTGAGCTGAAACACTATTAGGGCGGGGAGGCATAAGCCTCCCCGCATCGTTTGTGGAAACTACATGAATATTTTGATCGTTGGGCCCAGTTGGGTCGGTGACATGGTGATGGCGCAGACACTGTTCCAGTGCCTGAAACAACGTCATCCCGACTGCCAGATCGACGTGCTCGCCCCCGAGTGGAGCCGACCGATCCTTGAACGCATGCCCGAAGTCCGCCAGGCCTTGAGCTTCCCGCTCGGTCATGGGGCCCTGGAGCTTGCGACCCGTCGTCGCATCGGCAAATCCCTGGCCGGCGCGTACGACCAGGCGATCCTGCTGCCCAACTCGCTGAAGTCCGCGTTGGTGCCGTTTTTTGCCGGTATTCCCAAGCGCACCGGCTGGCGCGGCGAGTTCCGCTACGTGCTGCTCAACGACGTGCGCACGCTCGACAAGACACGCTACCCGCTGATGATCGAACACTTCATGGCCCTGGCCTACGAGCCGGGTGCCGAGCTGCCCAAGCCGTATCCGCGCCCCAGCTTGCAGATCGACCCGGTGAGCCGCGATGCGGCCCTGGCCAAGTTCGGCCTGAGCCTGGACCGTCCGGTGTTGGCGCTGTGCCCGGGGGCTGAGTTTGGCGAGTCCAAGCGCTGGCCGTCGGAGCATTACGCCAAGGTCGCCGAGATGAAAATCCGCGAAGGCTGGCAGGTGTGGCTGTTTGGTTCGAAGAAGGACCATCCGGTCGGCGAGGATATTCGTCAGCGCCTGATTCCTGGCCTGCGTGAAGAAGCGGTCAACCTGAGTGGCGACACGTCCCTCGCCGAGGCTATCGACCTGCTGTCCTGCGCCGATTCGGTGGTGTCCAACGACTCCGGCCTGATGCACGTCGCCGCCGCGCTGAACCGCCCTCTGGTGGCGGTGTACGGCTCCACGTCCCCTGGCTTCACCCCGCCGCTGGCCGACAAGGTCGAAGTGGTGCGCCTGGGCCTGGAGTGCAGCCCGTGTTTTGATCGCACTTGCCGCTTCGGCCACTACAACTGCATGCGCCAGTTGCTGCCGCAGCCGGTGAACGAGGCCTTGCAGCGCTTGCAGGACTCTGCGGTCGAGGTCCGATAGTTTGCGCGTACTGGTAATCAAGACCTCATCCCTGGGCGACGTGATCCATGCGCTGCCGGCACTCACCGACGCCGCGCGGGCGATCCCCGGCATCCGGTTCGACTGGGTCGTAGAAGAAGGCTTCGCCGAGATTCCGACCTGGCACCCGGCCGTCGACAAGGTGATCCCGGTGGCGATCCGCCGCTGGCGCAAGAACCTCTGGCAGACCATCAAGAGCGGCGAGTGGCGGCGCTTCAAGCAGCAAGTCCAGTCGACCAGATACGACTTGGTGATCGACGCCCAAGGCCTGTTCAAAAGTGCCTGGCTGACCCGCTACGTGCGTGCGCCGATTGCCGGTTTCGACAAAAACTCCGCCCGTGAGCCCATCGCTGCACGCTTCTACTCGCGCCGCCTGGCCGTCGCCCGTGGGCAGCACGCGGTGGAGCGCTTGCGCCAGCTGTTTGCCGTGGCCCTCGGTTATGACCTGCCCAAAGGCTTGGGCGACTACGGTCTGAGCGTCGACAAGCTGCTCGGCCTGCCGCCGAAAAAGCCTTTCGTCCTGCTGCTGCACGGCACCACCTGGGACACCAAGCACTGGCCCGAAGCCTACTGGCGCGAACTCGCCGAGCGCATGGGTCGCCTGGGTGTGGACGTGAAGTTGCCGTGGGGCAACGCCGCCGAAAAAGCCCGCGCCGAGCGCCTGGCCCAAGGCCTGCCAAACGCCGAAGTACTGCCCAGGCTGAACCTGGCCGGCATCGCCCGCGTATTGGCCGGCGCCCGCGCCTGTGTGGCGGTGGACACCGGCCTCGGCCACCTGGCCGCCGCGCTGGATGTGCCGACCATCTCCCTGTTCGGCCCGACCAACCCCGGCCTCACCGGCGCCTACGGCAAGGGCCAGATTCACCTGGGCAGCGACTTCCCGTGCGCGCCGTGCCTGCAAAAACAATGTACCTATCAACCGACGGCCGACGACCAGCGTCGGTTCGACCTCAAGCGCGAGTCGCCCCTGTGTTTCACGCGCCTGAACCCTGAGCGTGTGGCCAGCCGACTGAGCACGTTGTTATTGGCTGAGGAGCTGCACTGATGCAACTGGCTTTCGTTTTGTACAAATACTTCCCCTTCGGCGGCTTGCAGCGCGACTTCATGCGCATCGCCCTGGAGTGCCAGCAGCGCGGCCACCAGATCCGTGTCTACACACTGATCTGGGAAGGCGACATCCCGCCCGGCTTCGAAGTGCTGGTGGCGCCGGTCAAGGCGTTCTTCAACCATCGACGCAACGAGAAACTCAGTGCCTGGATGGCTGCCGACCTGGCCAAGCGCCCGGTGGACCGCCTGATCGGGTTCAACAAAATGCCCGGCCTTGACGTGTACTACGCCGCCGACGGCTGCTTTGAAGACAAGGCGCAGAACCTGCGGCACTCGCTGTACCGCTACTTTGGCCGCTACAAGCACTTCGCCGAGTACGAGCGCGCGGTGTTTGCCAAGGATGCCAAGACCCAGGTTCTGATGATCTCCGAAGTGCAGCAGCCGCTGTTCATCAAGTATTACGACACCCCGCTGGAACGCTTCCACCTGCTGCCGCCAGGCATTGCCCAGGACCGTCGCGCACCGCCGAATGCCGCCGAAATCCGCGAAGGTTTCCGCAAGGAATTCAACCTCGCTGATGACGACCTGCTGCTGGTGCAGATCGGCTCGGGCTTCAAGACCAAGGGCGTCGACCGCAGCCTCAAGGCCGTGGCCGCGCTGCCAGCGGAGCTGAAAAAACGCACGCGCCTGTTTGTAATCGGCCAGGACGACCCCAAGGTATTCCAGCTGCAAAGCGCGACGCTGGGCCTGGGGGATAACGTGCAGTTCCTCAAGGGCCGCAGCGACATCCCGCGTTTCCTGCTGGGCGCCGACCTGTTGATCCACCCGGCGTACAACGAAAACACCGGCACCGTATTGCTCGAAGCCCTGGTCGCCGGGCTGCCGGTGCTGGTCTCGGCGGTATGTGGTTATGCCCATTACATCGCCGAAGCCGATTGCGGCCTTGTGCTGGATGAGCCATTCGAACAAACCCAGCTCAACCGCTACCTGACGCAAATGCTCAGCGACACTGCACAGCGCGCGGCCTGGGGCCGCAATGGGTTGGCCTTCGCCGAGACGGCCGACCTCTACAGCATGCCGCAGCACGCTGCGGATGTGATTCTGGCGGAGCCGAAACGATGAAGTTGATTCTTGCCGAACCGTTCAAGACGTTGTGGGCCGGGCGTGACGCCTTTGCCGAAGTCGAGAAACTGCAAGGCGAAGTATTCCGCGAACTGGCGGCGCGGCGCACATTGCGCACCGTGGTTGAGGGCCGTCCTTATTTCGTGAAGATCCACCGTGGCATCGGCTGGGGCGAGATCTTCAAGAACCTGATCACCGCCAAGCTGCCGGTGCTCGGCGCGGGCCTTGAGTGGGCGGCCATTCACCGCCTGCAGGATCTCGGCGTGCCGACCATGACCGGCGTGGCGTTCGGCGAGAAGGGCAACAATCCAGCGGATCAGCACTCGTTCATCATCACCGAAGAACTGGCGCCGACCCTCAGCCTCGAAGATCTGACCCTCGACTGGGTCGCGCAACCGCCGGCACCGGCATTGCGCCATGCGCTCACCTTTGAGCTGGCGCGCATGGTCGGCGATATGCACCGTGGCGGCGTGAACCATCGCGACTGCTACCTGTGCCACTTCCTGCTCGACACCTCGCAACCGATCGACGCCAACAACATCAAGCTGTCGGTGATCGACCTGCACCGCGCCCAATTGCGCGCGCATTTGCCGCTGCGCTGGCGCGACAAGGACCTGTCCGCGTTGTACTACTCGGCGCTGGACATCGGCCTGACCCGACGCGACAAGTTGCGCTTCCTCAAGGGCTATTTCCGCCAGCCGCTGCGCCAGGTCCTCGCCGAGCAATCGGCGTCGCTGAACCTGATGCAACGCAAGGCCGACAAGCTCTACGCACGCAAACAACGCTACGGAGATGCGATCTGATGGCGGGTTGGAACCTGGAGCCGGCCTACGCCAGCCTGGCGCATGATTTTGGCAGCCTTGAAGCGGTCTTCGCCCTGCAAGGCGAGCAACTGACCCACGACCCGCTGTCGGAAGTGATCCGCGTGGAGCGCGGTGGGGTCAATTACTACGTCAAGCGCTACACCGGCGCCGGCAAGGGCCTGCGCCGCTACCTGGGCAAGCCGCGGGTCAAGTCCGAATGGCAGAACCTCAAGCGTTTCGCCAAATGGGGCATTCCCACCGCCGACGTGGTCGCCTGGGGTCTGGAGCGCAACGGCCTGGCCTATGACCGTGGCGCGATGATCACCCGCGAATTGCCGCGCACCGAAGATTTGTCGGTGCTGGCCGAGCGCGACGATGCACGCCTGCACGATCCGAAGTGGGTCGATGCGGTGAGCCGTCAGCTCGCCGAATACACGCGCACCATGCACGATCACCGCTTCACCCATAACGACTTGAAGTGGCGCAACCTGCTGATCGACGACCAGTCGACCTTGTACCTGATCGATTGCCCCAACGGCGACTTCTGGCGCGGGTTCTGGCTCAAGTACCGCATCACCAAGGACCTGGCGTGCCTGGACAAGGTCGCCAAGTATCACTTGTCGGCCACCCAGCGCCTGCGTTTCTACATGCAGTACCGCCAGCGCCGGCACCTGAGTGCATCGGACAAGCAGCGGATTCGCCACGTGGTGAAGTTTTTTGAGGGGCGCGAATGACTGACTTCCTGGCGGCTGAAGACCGTGCGCTGCTGGAGCGCCATGGTCTCGCCACGTTTGATGCGTTGTGGGCCAAGCAACTCGATGCGGTGGACGAGCCGAACACCAGCCGTGGTGGCTGGAGCAGCGTGTTTCGCCTGGAACTCGACGGCCACGGCTACTACCTCAAGCGCCAGAGCAACTACCTGACGCGCAGCCTGCACCGGCCGTTTGGCGAGCCGAGTTTCTCCCGCGAATTCCGCAATATCAGCCGTTACCGCAAGCTCGGTATCCCGGCATTGCAGGCGGCGTTCTACGGCGAGCGCAAGGTCGCCGGTGAGCATCGTGCAATGCTGCTGACCCGCGCCCTCGACGGCTGGAATGACCTGGATTCACTGCTCGACGAGTGGCCGCAACTGAGCGACGCCCAGCACGGCGCCATCCTGCGGGCCTGCGGTCAATTGGCGCGGCATCTGCACAGCGTCGGCCAGGTGCACGGCTGTTTTTACCCCAAGCATATTTTTTTGCAGGCCACCGGCGACGGCTACGCCGCGCAGCTGATCGACCTGGAGAAGACCCGCCCGCTGCTGTTCGGCTGGCGTGATCGGGTCAAGGATCTGGAGCCGTTGCTGCGTCGCGCGCCGCAATGGTCGGATGCCCACGTGCGCCAACTGTTGGCGGCGTACCTCGATCAGCCTGAGGACAGCGCGCTGGTCGCCACTTGGTATCAGCGCCTGAATGCCCGTCGTAGCCACAAGGAAAACCGTTGATGCGTTTGTCCGAGCTGAAAACCGCCGGCCGTACCCCCGACTTGCCACTGACCCTTGAGCTGGCCGACGCGGCGGGCCCCGGCCAACTGCAACTGCTGAGCCTGTTACGCGTGTTGCCGGGCGAGCGC
Organism: Pseudomonas sp. GL_117; assembly: GCF_057835125.1. Taxonomy (NCBI): domain Bacteria; kingdom Pseudomonadati; phylum Pseudomonadota; class Gammaproteobacteria; order Pseudomonadales; family Pseudomonadaceae; genus Pseudomonas; species Pseudomonas sp. GL_117. The sequence continues at coordinate 550,886 of NZ_CM174418.1, forward strand.
TATGTGGGCGCGGCGGTTTGGCGCGGGCGTCCGGTACTGGCCAAGTTGCTGGTGGGTAGCAAGGCGGCGCGGCATTTTCAGCGCGAACTCAACGGCGTGCGCCTGCTCGCCGCACAAGGCCTGACCACGCCGCCGTTGCTCGCCGACGGTTTGCAGGAAGGTGAGGGCGGCTGGCTGCTCTTTGAGTTCATCGACGGCGCCGAAAGCCTGGCCGATGCCTGGCAGGCCGTCGAAGACCTGCCACCGTTGGCCGATGAACAAACCGCGGTCCTCGCCGAAGCCCTGGGCGCGATTGCGCAGATGCACGCCAAGGGCCTGTGGCAGGAAGATCTGCACCTGGACAACCTGCTGCGCCAGGACGGCAAACTGTATTTGATCGATGGCGCCGGGATTCGCGTGCAAGAGGCTGGCAAGCCGCTGTCGCGTGACCGCGTGCTGGAAAACCTCGGGGTATTTTTCGCCCAGTTGCCGAAAAACCTCGAGCCGTTCACCGAAGAGTTGTTGGTGTATTACCTGCTGAGCAACGGTGAGCACGCCTTGCCGCTGCAAGCCCTGGAAAAACAGGTGCGCAAGGTCAGTGCCTGGCGCCTGAAGGATTTCCTCAACAAGGTCGGCCGCGAGTGCACCCTGTTCAGCGTGCTGCGTGGGCCGTTTGCCTTGCGGGCGATCCGTCGCGAAGAAGAGGCCGCGATGCTGCCGGTGCTGGACCAGGCCGACGCGTTGCTCGACAGGGGTCACCTCTTCAAGACCGGAGGCGCGGCCACCGTGGCCAAGGTCGACGTGGCGGGCCGCCCGCTGGTGATCAAGCGCTACAACATCAAGGGTTTCGTCCATTGGCTCAAGCGCTTCTGGCGCCCGAGCCGCGCGTGGCACTCCTGGCGCGAAGGCAATCGCCTGGCGTTCCTCGGCATCGCCACACCCAAACCGCTGGCGGTGTTGGAGAAGCGCTTTTTCTGGCTGCGCAGCCGCGCTTACCTGATCACCGAGCACCTGCCGGGCCCGGACATCATCGAGCGTTTTGCGCCCTATGTTGAACGCGGTGACGCCCCGGAAAGTGAGTTGCTGGCCCTGGATCATTTATTCGCCGAACTGATCCGCGAGCGCATCAGTCACGGTGATTTCAAGGGGCACAACCTGTTCTGGGATAAGGGGCGCTGGTCGCTGATCGACCTCGATGCAATGCGCCAACACAGCAGCAATGCCAGCTTCGCCCCGGCCTACGCCAAGGACCGCGCGCGGTTTATGCGCAACTGGGCGCCGGAGAGTGCGCTGTACAAACTCATCGACCAGCGCTTGCCAGTGCAGGTCTGATCGCGCTCAAAAGGTGGAAGCAGATCAATGTGGGAGCGGGCTTGCCCGCGAAGGCGGCGTGTCAGCTTGCACATCAGTGCCTGATGCAACGCTATCGCAGGCAAGCCAGCTCCCACACATGCCAGACCTGCGTCCTGCCGCAAGTTCTTGATACCCAGCCGAACGGCGACAGCCCAGCAACACCAATCAACTGTGGGAGCGGGCTTGCCCGCGAAGGCGGCGTGTCAGTTTGCACATCAGCGCCTGATGCACCGCTATCGCAGGCAAGCCAGCTCCCACACACGCCAGACCTGCGTCCTGCCGCAAGTTCTTGATACCCAGCCGAACGGCGACAGCCCAGCAACACCAATCAACTGTGGGAGCGGGCTTGCCCGCGAAGACGGCGTGTCAGTTTGCACATCAGTGCCTGATACCTGCGTCCTGCCGTAAGTTCTTGATACCCAGCCGAACGGCGACAGCCCTGCAACACCAATCGACTGTGGGAGCGGGCTTGCCCGCGAAGGCGGCGTGTCAGTTTGCACATCAGTGCCTGATGCAACGCTATCGCAGGCAAGCCAGCTCCCACACACGCCAGACCTGCGTCCTGCCGCAAGTTCTTGATACCCAGCCGAACGGCGACAGCCCAGCAACACCAATCAACTGTGGGAGCGGGCTTGCCCGCGAAGGCGGCGTGTCAGTTTGCACGTCAGTGCCTGATACACCGCCTTCGCAGGCAAGCCAGCTCCCACACATGCCAGACCTGCGTCCTGCCGCAAGTTCTTGATACCCAGCCGAACGGCGACAGCCCAGCAACACCAATCAACTGTGGGAGCGGGCTTGCCCGCGAAGGCGGCGTGTCAGTTTGCACATCAGCGCCTGATGCAACGCTATCGCAGGCAAGCCAGCTCCCACACAAGCCAGACCTGCGTCCTGCCGCAAGTTCTTGATACCCAGCCGAACGGCGACAGCCCAGCAACACCAATCAACTGTGGGAGCGGGCTTGCCCGCGAAGACGGCGTGTCAGTTTGCACATCAGTGCCTGATACCTGCGTCCTGCCGCAAGTTCTTGATACCCAGCCGAACGGCGACAGCCCAGTAACACCAATCAACTGTGGGAGCGGGCTTGCCCGCGAAGGCGGCGTGTCAGTTTGCACATCAGTGCCTGATGCACCGCTATCGCAGGCAAGCCAGCTCCCACACATGCCAGACCTGCGTCCTGCCGCAAGTTCTTGATACCCAGCCGAACGGCGACAGCCCAGCAACACCAATCAACTGTGGGAGCGGGCTTGCCCGCGAAGGCGGCGTGTCAGCTTGCACATCAGTGCCTGATGCAACGCTATCGCAGGCAAGCCAGCTCCCACATAAGCCAGCTTCCACATTTGATTTTTGGCGGTTTTAGAATTGGTATTCGGCGCCGGCACCGGCGTACCACGAGCGGCCGGGGGCGGCTTCGTAGTAGCGGTTGTTGCTGTCGCCGACGATCACCGAGCCGACGTACTGACGGTCCAGCAGGTTGTCCAGGCGCAGGGTCTGGTGGAAGGTCCAGTGTTCGACCTTCTGCTCGAAGCGCGCACGCCAGTTGAACACGCTGTAGGCCGGTGCGGCGCGCTCGCTGTTGGTGTCTTCGACATAGACCTTGCTGCGGTACAGGCCTTCGATGGCGGTGCTGACCCAGTCGCGGGGCTTCCAGTTGAGTTCGGCGAACAGGGTGGTTTGGGGCACGCCGGGGAGGTAGTTGCCCTTTTCAATAGCCTTTGCGTTGTTGGTGAAGTCACTGTCGTAGGTGGCTTGCAGGCGGGTGTAGGCGAGGTTGGTGCTCCACTGTTCGCTGAGCTGGCTTTCAATGCCCAGTTCGAAGCCGCGGCGCAGGGTGCGGCCGGCGTTTTGATAAGTACTGCGACCGCCGTTGGATTCGCTGACCACCAATTCGTCTTCAGTGGTGATTTGGAAGACTGCCGCATTGACGCGAGTATCCTGGCCGACGCGGGCTTTCAAACCCACTTCATATTGCGTGCTGACCGATGGCTTGAGCGCGAAGTTGAAACCGTTTGAGCTGTTGGAGTACGCCGATTCAGCCTGGGTCGGGGTTTCGAAACCTTTCCCTGCGCTGACGTAGCCATGCAAGTCCGACGTGAACGCATACATCACGCTGACCGACGGGGTGTTCTTCTGGTAGGTCTTGCTGCCGCTGTCGTCGCCGTCTTTGTCGGTGATGAAGTGATCGTCCACGTCCATCTTCATGGTGCTGTGGCGCAGCCCGGCTTGCAGGGTCCAGTCGCCGAGCAGCCAGTTGGCCTGCACGAACGGGTCGATGCTGGTGGCGGTGTCGATTTCGTCGCGGCCCAAGGCGCCTTTCACGCCGTGCACACCGTTGATGGTGTTGGAGTAACCTTGGCGATCATCTTCGCTACGGTCGTAGTCGAGGCCTGCGATCAGGGTCAGGTCGCCGGGAGCGCTGGTGATCGGTTGCAGCCAGTGGATCGAGCCGCCGTAGAACTTGCGGTCGAAGGCCACCACGCCGCCGCGCTTGTCTGAATCGGTACCACCCCGAATCGACAAATACTGAATCACACTCCGCCGTCCCGTATACGCATTCACCTGCAACGTCGCATCACCGAAATAACGTTCGTAGTTTGTACCCAACTGCTGATGGTCGATGCTTTTACGTGTGTTGTATTGCAAGGCTACGGGGTCTACCGAACGAGGGTCTGCTTTATACGCCGCCCACTTTTGCCCCAGCGGATCCTGTGTACCATCCTGCTCCAAACTGCTGTAGATCAGCGCCAACTTGCTGTCGTCATCCGGCTGGAAATTGAGCTTGGCGAACGTCTGGTCACGCCGTGCGCTGCTGTGGTCGCGGTAGCCGTCGGTGTCCATGCGCGAGGCGTCGAGGACAAAACCGGCGCCGTTGGCCGCGCCTTCGGCGCTCAGGTGGTTTTTGCTCAGGCCGTCGCTGCCCACCAGGGTCTCGGCGCCGATGCGCGGCGGGCCTTCGCCGTTGCGGGAGAACATCTGGATCACGCCACCGGCGTTGCTGCCGTACAGGGTGGCCGCGGGGCCGCGCAGCACTTCGATGCGCTCGGCGGTGTCGAGGTTGAACGTAGCGGCCTGGCCCTGGCCGTCCGGGGTGCTGGCGGGGATGCCGTCGGCGATCAGCTTGAGGCCGCGGACTCCGAACGCCGAGCGGGCGCCGAAGCCACGGGAGGAAATCTGCAGGTCCTGGGCATAGTTCTGGCGGTTCTGCACCACCAGGCCGGGTACGCGGGAGAGGGCTTCGGAAGCGTTGATGCCGAGCTGGCCGTCACTGATCTGCTCGCGGCTGATGGCGTCCACCGAATACGGCAGGTCAAACGTCGGGCTGGCGCTGCGTGAGCCGGTGACGACGCTGGGGTCGAGGACCAGTGGCAAATCGTCGCCCATCGCGAGGCCGCAAAAACCGAGCAAGCCGGCAATAAGAGGGAGGTGAGCAGGACCAGCAATTTTCATCAGATAACCAGGCAGAGTGCGGCAAACGCGGGATTCTAGCGATTCTTTCACTGTTTAACGAATCCTCTGGCTGCGCCTTTGGCTACGTCTGACCTGACTCTAGACGCAATCCTACAGACTGCCCCCATCAGCTTGGCGCTTGCCGCTAACAGCTCCCCACTGGTTTTAAGCTATAATCCCGCCCTTTAGCTGTTTCCTGCCCAGGCGGGAAGCACACTTTTTCGCGGCGTAACCCGCCTGCATGCAGACTAAAAGAGGCTAGACCCCTGTGGCATTGACGATTCTTGGCCTGTCCGGCGCCCTTAGCCATGATCCTTCCGCAGCCCTGTATATCGACGGCAAGCTGATCGCGGCCGCCGAAGAAGAGCGCTTCGTACGCGACAAACATGCAAAGAACCGCATGCCCTACGAATCGGCGAAGTTCTGCCTGGAACAAGCCGGTATCAAGCCCTCCGACGTTGACGTAGTGGCGATCCCGTTCGCCCCGATCAGCCTGTTCGGCGAGGCGCGCTGGCACTACGCCAAGCGTTACTGGTACGCCCCGGACCGCGCCCTCGACGCGATCCTGATGGGCAACCGTCGCTACAAGCGCTATCGCAACAAGATCGTCTGGTGCCTGGAGCAACTGGGCTTCGATCCGAAGAAAATCAAGATCGAGCCGGTTGAACACCACCTGGCCCACGCTTCCAGCGCCTACCACTGCTCCGGCTTCCAGGAGAAAACCGCGATCCTCGGCATCGACGGTAAAGGTGAGTACGCCACCACGTTCTTCGGTTATGGCGAGAACGGCAAGATCCACAAGATCAAGGAGTTCTACGATCCAGACTCCCTCGGCGGCCTGTACGGCGCGATCACCGAATTCCTCGGTTTCGAGATGCTCGACGGCGAGTTCAAGGTCATGGGCATGGCGCCGTACGGCGACGCCAGCAAATACGATTTCTCGCGCCTGGCCTCGTTTGAAAACGGCGAACTGGTGATCAACACCGACTACGCCAACGTCATCGGCCTGCGTCGCTACAAAGAGAAGGGCAAGGGTTTCTACTTCTCGCCGAAACTGATCGAGTGGCTGGGCCCGAAACGCGAAGGCGACATCGCCGACGAGCCGTACATTCACTACGCCGCCAGCATGCAAGCACTGTTCGAAAAGCTGGCCTTGCAGATGATCGACCACTACCTGGGCGACATCCTCAAGGACACCGGCAAGCTGGCCTTCGCCGGCGGTTGCGCGCTGAACGTCAAGCTGAACCAGAAGATCATTGCCCGCGACGACGTGAAAGAGCTGTTCGTGCAGCCGGCGTCCGGCGATGCCGGTACTGCGGTGGGCGCGGCGGCCTACGTGTCCCACGCCCGGGGTGTACCCGTGGAGAAGATGGAACACGTCTACCTCGGCCCGTCCTACAGCAACGAAGACGTGATCGCGGCGTGCGCCAAGCACGCGAGCAAGCCGGTATGGCGCAAGATCGAGAACATGCCTAAACGCATCGCCAAGATCATGGTCGACGGCAACCCGGTGGCCTGGTTCCAGGGCCGCATGGAGTTTGGCCCGCGTGCCCTTGGCGGTCGTTCGATCATCGGTTGCCCAAGCGCCACCGGCGTGGCTGACCGTATCAACCACCAGATCAAGTTCCGCGAGCGCTGGAGGCCTTTCTGCCCGTCGATGCTCGACACCGTGGCCCCGCAGATGATCAAGGTCGATCACCCGGCGCCGTTCATGACCTTCACCTTTGAAGTGTCGGAAGAGTGGAAGACCCGCGTGCCGGAAGTGGTCCATGAAGATGGCACTTCCCGCGCCCAGGTGCTCAAGCGCGAATACAACCCGCGCTACTACGACATGATGAAAGAGCTGGAAGTGCTGACCGGCAACGGCGTGTCGCTGAACACCTCGCTCAACCGTCGTGGCGAAGCGATGATCTGCTCGCCGAAAGACGCGCTGGACATGTTCTTCGGGTCCGACCTGCAGTACCTGATCATGGAAGACATCCTGGTGGTCAAGGACGGCGTGGACCCTTATGACTCGCTCGGCTGATCGCCACGTCCTGCAGTTCTGCCACGGCTATGACGGGCCGTTCCTGGACTGCGCGCGGCAGTACGCCAGTTTGTTCGCAGGCTCCGGCTACAAGGTGACCACGGTGTTTCTCACCGGGGTCGCCGACCCTGAGGTCGCGGCCGGTTGCGCCTCTGATGAAGTGTTGTTCATGGAGTTCAGCTCCAAGGCCATTCGTGGCTTGAAGCTGGGCGCCATCGCCGAGATGCGCAAGATTGCCGCATCGCGCAATTTCAGTTTCTGTATTGCGCACCGTGCCAAGCCGATCTACGTCGCCTTGCTCGCGACGCGTTTGCAGGTGATCGGCGTGCATCACGCCTTTGGTGACTACCAACGTCGTGGCCGCCGCCTGTTCGCTTCGATTTTCCGCAAGCGCCTGAGCTTGCTGGGTGTCTCCGACGCCGTGCGCGACGACATCCGCCGTTGCCTGCCGAACTGGCCGGCGGCGCGCATCCAGACCTTGTACAACCGCATCGATGTCGAGGCCATGCAGGCTCTGCAAGTCTCGAGGGACGAGGCGCGGGACGCCCTCGGGCTCTCGCCGGATGAGTGGGTGGTCGGCAACGTCGGCCGCCTGCACCCGGACAAGGACCAGGCCACGCTGCTCAAGGGCTTCGCCCTGGCCTTGCCTCGGTTGCCCGCCGAAAGCCGCCTGGCGATCCTCGGCACCGGCCGCCTGGAGCAGGACCTCAAGGAGCTGGCGCGTGAACTGGGGATTGCCGACAAGGTCCTGTTCCTCGGCCAGGTGCCGGATGCGCGTCGCTATTTCCGCGGGTTTGACGTGTTTGCCCTGAGCTCCGACCACGAGCCGTTCGGCATGGTGCTGCTTGAAGCCATGGCCGCCGGCGTACCGTTGCTGGCCACTGCTTGCGGCGGCGCCAAGGAAGTGGTCGAAGGCGTGGGCATCCTGTTCCCATTCGGCGACGCCGAGCACCTGGCCCAAGGCCTGGGGCACCTGGCCGCGATGGATCAACACCAGCGACGCCAGTGCGCCGAGCTGATGCTGGAGCGTCTGCACGCGCGCTTCTCGGATCAGGCGGTACGCACTGCTTTCTGGCAACTGCCACACGTTATTGAACTGACCGCGAGGGCTTGATGCTCAATCGATTCCAAGGCTGGCGCGAGCGCGGCTGGACCGTCGTCGATGCACCGGCCTACAGCCAGGCCTGGCAGCGTTTTGGCGGCAGCGTCGCGACGCATCCGCAAGTGATCGAACGCCTGGCCGGGCTGGCGGCTATTCCGGTGCGCTACCTGGCCTGGGAACAGGCCGGTGAACTCAAGGCGTGCATTGCCACCTGGGGCCGCGACTTGGCCTTGTCCAAGGACGTGCTCAAGCGCAGCGGCAAGAAAGGCCTGTTCGACCTGGGCAATGCCGAGATCATCCTGCCGGCCGCTGCCGATGCGCAGGCGCCACTGCGCCAGCGTGGGCGTTACCTGTCGGGCCTCAATGAAGGCCGTTTCACTGGGCTCAAGCCCCAGGCCGAGCAGTTGGCCATGGCACGCACGCCCGAAGATTTGTCGAAGAAATTCCGCTACAACCAGCGCCGCGAACTGCGCCTGCTGGAAGAGGCGGGCGGGGTGGTACGGCCGGTCAGCGAGTTTTCCAGCACTGAGCTGGCGTCGATCTACTGCGACCTGTTCCTGCGTCGCTGGGGCTTTGTCGCAACGGGGGCCGAGCGGCTGGCCGAGGTGATCGAGTTGCTGCGCGAGTGGTTGATCGGTTCGGTGATCTTCCTCAACGATGCGCCTATCGCGATCCAGTTGGTGTACCGGGTCGAGTCGCCAGAGTGGATCAGCGTGGAGTACGTCAACGGCGGGGTCGACCCTGAGACCCGTGCCTTCAGCCCCGGCAGCGTGTTGAGCTTTCTCAACACCCAGAGCGCCTGGGAACAGGCCCGCGAAGTCGGCAAGCCGCTGCGCTTTTCGTTTGGGCGTGCCGACCGCGAGTACAAGGACCGCTGGTGCAACCCTGTGCAGGTGTTCAGCTCATGACTCGCAAGCAGCAATTGCTCAAGCGCCATCGGCGCAACAAGCGCATGGCGCTGTTGATTGGTGTGTTGCTGCTGGTGCTGATCGGCATCCTGGTGGCCTGGTGGTTGCCGTTGCTGTTGGCCGTGCTGGCCTGGATCGCTCACGAAGCGTGGTTTGCCGACCACCTGTTTTATGCTCCCAACGAAGACTATCAATACCGCTTCTCGGCCGATGCCGAGTTATCCGGCGTGCGCCTGGAGAACGGGCGCTTGTTGCTCGATCAACCGGTCGCCGCAGACGCCACGCTGGTGCTGGCGATCACAGTCAAAAGCACCTGGCTGGGACGCTTTCTCGACCCGAACATTGCCCTGGGTGACGACCGCCAAACCTTTGAGCGTGGGGTCAACGGCGTGCGTTATCTCAACCTCAGCGGTTTGGCGCTGGATCAGTTGCAGCTGCGCGGTCGCCATTGTCGCCTGCTCGGCACACCGCGGCTGTGGGCCTGGACCCAGCCGGATTACAGCGCCCAGCGCGTGATGGTCATCGCGCCCCACGCCGACGATGCCGAACTGGCCGCTTTCGGGCTCTACAGCCAGGCCGAAAAGCCGTGGATCGTTACCCTTACGGCGGGCGAAATCGAAGCCGAACACTATCAGCAGATGGGCCTGGACACGGTCGAAGCCGCGCGCATCAAGGGCCGCCTGCGCGCCTGGGACAGCATCGCCGTGCCGCTATGGGCGGGCGTACCCCAGGCACACTGCGTGCAACTGGGTTATTTCTGCCTGCAATTGCAAGCCATGCAGGCCGCGCCAGCCCAGCCCTTCGCCTCCCGTGAAGCCGAACTGAGCGATGTGCGGCCGTTTCGCCAGTTCAATCCGTTCCCGCTGCCGTCGGATAGCGACGGCTTGCCGACCTGGAATAACCTGCTGGCCGATCTGCGCGCGGTGCTGTTGATGGCGCGCCCTGAAGTGATCGTGCTGCCGTACTCGGCGCTGGACCCGCACCCCGATCATATCTGCGCGCAGAGCGCCGTCATGCAGGCCTTGCAAGGCCTGGAGTGGCAGCCAACCACGCTGCTGGGCTACGCCAATCATCTGCATGACAATGACCGCTGGCCCATGGGCGACGCTGGCAGTGGCATAGCCTTGCCGCCGCTGTTCGATGCAACCCAGGAGCTGCATCCGTGCAGCCTGCCGCTGACGTTGGCGCAACAGCGCGACAAGGCCATGGCACTGGGCATGATGCACGACCTGCAACCCGCGCCACCCTTCAAGCGGCGTGTCCGGCGCTTGTTGCAGCGTGTACTGGCCGGGCGCGCGCGTTCGCCTTACGGGGAGAACGAGTTTTTCCGCAAGGCGGTGCGGCGACATGAGTTGTTCTGGCGTTTGTGACCTGTGAAAGGAAGAGCATGAAAGTTTTATTTCTGGTGCAGAAAGAACAGCGCGCCATCCTCGATCGTCTTTACGAAGGCATCGCCGAGCATTGCGAATGCGATACCCGCTGGCTGAGCAGCGCCGAGCAGCGCAACCTGCGCGGCTACTTTCGCCGCGAAGTCGATGTGACCCGCTACGACCGCATCGTGTTCTTCCTGCGTTTCAAGCAGGAGATCCGCCAGGCCGGTTTTATCCGTACGATCCCCAATCTGGTGATCCTCGAACACGATGCCTACCAGAACTACATTCCCTGCAAATACACCGGAAAATTCAGTGCCCATTACCGCCGTTTACCCTGGGCGCGGGTGATCAGCTCGGGCTTCATGGTGACCGAGCGCCTGCGTGCGGAAGGCTTCGACGCGGTGTTCGTGCCCAAGGGCTACGACCAGGCGCTGTTGCAGCCGCAGGCGCGTGAGCGTGACATCGAGCTGGCGTTTGTCGGTAGCACCAATAGCGTGGCCTACAGCGGGCGCAAGGCGTTGCTCGATGAGCTGGCACGGGTCGAGCCGCTGGTGGTGACGCGTACCAAGTCGGGTGAGGAATATTGTGCGACGCTCAACCGGATCCGCTTTTTTGTCAGTGCCGACGTGGGTATGGGCGAATACATGATCAAGAACTTCGAAGCCATGGCCTGTGGTTGCGTGCTGCTGGCGTTTGACCAGGGCGAGGCGGAAAACCAGGCCCTGGGTTTCAAGGACAAGGTCAACGTAGTGTTCTATAAAGACATCCCGCAATTGCAGGAAAAACTCGCCGAGTTGCGCGCCAACCCTCAGTTGGCGGCGGATATTGCGCGTAAAGGCCAGGAGCTGGCTGTCAGCCAGTTTAGCTTTGCACGTATCGGCCAGCGTATTGTCGAAGTGCTGCAGCCACCTCTGCGGCCACGTGCGCCGTTGAGTTTGCTGGAAACGCTGCGCCTGAAACTGGGCGTGTAACCTCTGTCAGGCCGTCGATTGCGGTCATTTTATTGTTGGTGCCCACGTGCGATTTTCCGAACAGAGCGACATCACCCTTGTAGTGACCAGCTGCGGTCGCTTTGATCTGTTAAAGCGCACGCTTGAAAGCTTCGACGTGTTCAACACGGCTGACATCCGCGAGGTGTTCATCACCGAGGACGCCGGTGACGACGCGGTACGCCAGGCGATTCCGGCCCATTGGCAGGAACATTGCACTTTCTTCGTCAACCGCCCGAAGCTGGGGCAGTTGGCATCCATCGACCTGGCCTACGCGTCGGTGAAGACACCCTATATTTTCCATTGTGAAGATGACTGGGAGTTTTACCGCCCGGGGTTTGTCGAGGACTCCAAGACGGTGTTGGAGCTGCGCCCGGATGTGCTCCAGGTGTGGTTGCGCAACTTTGTCTATGACTTGCAGGTGCACAGCCCCTATATCCATCTGGGGCCGCGTGAGCTGATCGGTGGGGTGCCGTGCTACCCGCTGATCTCCGACAAGCCGGAGTGGCAGGCGTTTTCCCTGAACCCCGGTTTGCGCCGCCTCAAGGAGTACGCGTTGTGCGCGCCTTATGCCGGGTTCGAGGGCGAGAAGGGCTTGTCGCGGCGCTATGCGCAGTTGAACTTGATGGCCGTGACCCTTGAGGGCGATGCGGTATTGCACACCGGCTTCGGCTTGCATGTGTCGACCTCGGCCGAGCGCTTGAACAAGGCCAAGCGCAAGCGGCGCGAGCGGATCAAGCTGGTCGCCATGCTGCTGTTGGGCCTCGCCATCGGCTGGCTGGTCAATTGAGTTGCATGCACGCCTCCAGAACACCGCAGAAGGTTCGTATTATTCAATGAGCATCCTCAACGTCATGTGGGCCGGTGGTACTGCATTCGCTTCCGTGCAGAAGGTTCATCAGCAAGTGCTTGGCAGCGTCGACTGCGGTGCAGCCGTGCATACCTGGCTGCTTCAGGGCGGTGCACAAGCTGGAGATGGGGCGCTGGAATGGAATCTCTCATCGGCTCAGCTCAAGGGTCGTCACCTGTGGGCGTTGCTGCTGCCGCGCATGCGCGCGCGTTTTCGACGGGCGCTGCCGCAGGACGTGAAGGTCGTGCTGCTCGATGGCGTCGGCGTTGCGCGGGTGTTGTTGCCGGTGCTCAAGACCGTACCCGAGGTACGTGCTGTGGTGCTGTTTCACGGCATGACGCGCCTGCGTCGCACGGATCGCAAGTTGTTCGAGCAATTCTCCGAGACCCGACTGACCGTGGCAGCCGTGTCGCAGACCCTGGCCGACTCGTTGCAGCGCGAATTGCATCGCCCGGTGGCAGTGCTGCGCAGCGCCTTTGACCCCAGCGCGTTTTGCGCCGCGATGCTGTCCCGCGAGCAGGCCCGCGCGCAGTTGGGCCTGGCCGCAGACAACGCGCCGGTGCTGGGCGCTGTGGGGCGCCTGGTGGGCAGCAAGGGCTTTGCCTGTTTGCTGGATGCGTTTGCCGCCGTGACCTCGCGTCGGCCCGAGGCGCGCTTGGTGATCATTGGCGAAGGCACTGCGCGTGCGGAGCTTGAAGCGCAGATCGAGCACCTTGGCTTGCGCGGCAAAGTCTTCATGCCGGGGCACCTGGCGGACGCGGCGACCCTGTATCGCGCATTTGATTGGGTGGCGATACCGTCTTCGGAGGAGGGGCTTGGGTTGATCGTGCAGGAGGCCGTGATGGCCGGTGTGCCGGTGCTGACCAGCGAGCTGGCGGTGTTCCGCGAGCAATTGGCGGACGCTGGTTGGTATGCACCGGCTGACGCTGTCGACGCCTGGACGCAACTGCTGGAGCGCGCTTTCTCAACCAGCCCGCACGTCGCCGTGGCGGCTCAGTTGGCGGCGCTGGCGCCGGAACAGGCCTGGCAGGACTTCACCGCCACCGCCCGCCGGCTGCTCTCACCCCGGTAGTACGGCTTGTTCGAGCGCTTGCATCGGAAAGCGTTCGTTCAGCTTCTCGCGCGCAATATAGCGGGCGAAGTGCTGCAGGTTGCGCTTGACCAGCGCCGGACTCAGCGGCGCACGCAGGAAGCGCAGGTCGGCCACGTCGATCAGGCCCATCTGGTTGTCCGGTGTCACGACAATGTTGCCCAGGTGCAGGGAGCGGAAGTAGATCCCGGCGCCATGCAGGCGGCGAATCAGCGTCACCAGCGGTTCCAGGTTCTGCTCCCAGTCAAAACCTTCCTTGTTGGCGATCTGGCGCAGCGTCTCGCCCGGTAGCGGGCGATACAGCACGGCGGTCATGCCGGGCGCGTCCAGCTGGAAGCTGTCGAGTACGGTGAGGGTGGGAATGCCGCGTTGTTGCAACCCGAGCGCGTTATCGATGAAACGCTTGGAGTACGGGCGAAACAAGGCGGAAGAAAAAAACCGCTTGCGACGAAACAGTTTAAGGATGTTCCCGTCCGTCAGCAGGTAGACTTTGGGCCCATAGCTGTCCTTCTCCAGGATTCTGGCGCCTTCAATCATCGTGTTTAGAGCGGCTTGGGGAAGCCTTGAACATTGCATCGTCAGGAAGCCTTGTGGGAGTCGCGGGCACATGAGTCGGCAATGATGCCGAAAGTTTTGGGTTTTAACCATGCCGGGGTGGCAGGTTGGCCGTAGTATTAGGAGCGGATGATGCAGGCAAGTCGTTGGGCGCAAGTATGGATGGGGTTCGGGTTGCTGTGGTTTTTACTGGCAATCGCCTTTGCGCCGACCAATAAGATCTATCAACAGGGGCTGACGCTGTTCTTGTGGCTGCCGGCCATGGTGTTTGCCTGGTCTGCCCGTGAGCAGCTCAAGCAGGTCTGGCAGGCTCAGCGCTGGGTCTACCTGGCGCTGGGCGTAATGGCGGCCTGGGGCTTGATCAGCCTGCTGTGGACCAATGCCGAGGACCCTTCCCGCGAAGCCAAGCGCCTGCTGTATATCGGCGTATTCCTGCTGTTCTTGCCGGTGCTTGCCCAAGGGCGCACCGAGCAGGTGGTTCGCCTGATGCAGTGGGGCGGCTTTGGCCTGGCGTTGTCGTCGCTGCTGGCGATGGTCAGGTTCTATGGCCTTCAAGGCAATGCCTGGGACGCTCGTCTTGAAGGGTTGGGGCAGCTGTCCCATCCGATCCTGGGTGCGTACGTCATTGGTCTCGCGGCTGTGTGGATGCTGCACTGGATGCCCCGCGGACGCTGGATGCAAGTGGCCTCCCTGGCGGCGATCGGGCTGCTCGGCCTGTTTGTCGTGGCGAGCCAGAGCCGTGGTGCCGCGCTGGCCTTGCTGTTGAGCGTGGTGGCGATGCCGCTGTGGAGCCGCGACCGACGCAGCACGGTGATCGCGATCGCAGCAGCGGTGGCGGCGGTGGTGGTATTCGTGTCGATGCAATCGTTGATGCTGTCCCGTGGCGTGTCGTTCCGGCCGCAGATTTTCATGGCGGCGCTGCAGATGATTGGCGAGCACCCTTGGACCGGTCTGGGCCTGGGTGGTAATTACAACGTGGTCTGGAATGAATTCCGCTTCGACCATTCCCACAACCTGTTCACCCACGTCGCCATCGAACTGGGCCTGCCGGGCCTGCTGCTGTGGTGCGCGGTGTGGTTCGGCGTGCTGTGGCAAGCCTGGAAAGTGCGTGACACCCATTACGGCAAAGGCCTCATCGGCATGTGGGTGTTCTCTACCCTGGCGATGCAGTTCGATGCGGCCAACCTCACCGGCACCCCGCGTGCCGAGTGGTTTATCACCTGGCTGCCGATCGCGCTGGTCAGTGTGTCGGTCTGGGCTCGGGCCAAACCCGGTGCTTGTGATAAAGTTGCCGCCCTACCTAATCAGTGAGCTCAACAATGAGTGACGCACCGCCTAAAGCGGAACAGGAATCCAGCCTGAAAATTTATTTCAGGCTGCTGGGATACGTGAAGCCGTACATCGGCATGTTCCTCGTGAGCATTATCGGGTTTGTGATTTTCGCATCCACCCAGCCCATGCTGGCCGGGATTCTCAAATACTTCGTGGATGGCCTGAGCAACCCGGACGTGGTGTTTTTCCCCAGTGTTCCGTACCTCAAGGATCTGAAACTGCTGATGGCCGTGCCGCTGCTGATCGTGCTGATCGCCGCGTGGCAGGGGCTGGGCTCTTTCCTGGGCAATTACTACCTGGCCAAGGTCTCCCTGGGGCTGGTCCACGATTTGCGGGTGCAGTTGTTCAACAAACTGCTGGTCCTGCCCAACCGCTATTTCGATACCCACAGCTCCGGGCACCTGATTTCCCGCATCACCTTCAACGTGACCATGGTCACCGGCGCCGCCACGGATGCGATCAAGGTCGTGATCCGCGAAGGCCTGACGGTTGTGTTCCTGTTCGGCTACCTGTTGTGGATGAACTGGAAGCTGACCCTGGTGATGCTGGCGATCCTGCCGATCATTGCCATGATGGTCGGCAGCACCAGCAAGAAATTCCGCAAGCAGAGCAAGAAAATCCAGGTGGCGATGGGCGACGTGACCCACGTGGCCTCGGAAACCATCCAGGGTTATCGCGTGGTGCGCAGCTTCGGTGGGGAGACCTACGAAGAGCAGCGTTTCGCCAAGGCGAGCATGAGCAACACCGAAAAGCAGATGCGCATGACCAAGACCGGTGCGGTCTACACGCCCATGCTGCAATTGGTGATCTACACCGCGATGGCGGCGCTGATGTTCCTGGTGCTGTTCCTGCGGGGTGATGCGACCGCCGGCGACCTGGTGGCCTATATCACGGCTGCGGGCCTGCTGCCCAAGCCGATCCGCCAGTTGTCGGAAGTCAGCTCGACGATCCAGAAGGGCGTCGCCGGTGCCGAGAGCATCTTCGAACAGCTGGACGTGGTGCCTGAAGTCGACACCGGCACTGTGGAAAAAGAGCGGGTCAGCGGCCACCTTGAGGTGCGCAACCTGAGCTTCACCTACCCCGGCACCGAGCGCGAAGTGCTCAAGAACATCAGCTTCATCGCAGCGCCAGGCCAGATGGTCGCGCTGGTCGGGCGTTCGGGCAGTGGCAAGTCCACCCTGGCCGCGCTGATTCCGCGTTTCTACCATCATGAAGTCGGCGAGATCCTGCTTGATGAAGTGGAAATCGAGGACTACCGCCTGCGCAACCTGCGCCGTCATGTGGCCCAGGTGACCCAGCACGTGACGCTGTTCAACGACACCGTGGCCAACAACATTGCCTACGGCGACCTGGCCGGCGCGCCGCGTGAAGACGTCGAAAAAGCTGCCCGTGATGCCTACGCCATGGACTTCATCGCCGAGCTGCCCAAGGGCCTGGACACCGAAGTCGGCGAAAACGGCGTGCTGCTCTCCGGCGGTCAGCGCCAGCGTCTGGCGATTGCCCGTGCCTTGCTGAAAAACGCGCCGCTGCTGATCCTCGATGAGGCGACCTCGGCGCTGGACACCGAGTCCGAGCGGCATATCCAGGCCGCCCTGGACAAAGTCATGAAGGGCCGTACGACCCTGGTGATTGCGCACCGCTTGTCCACCATCGAGAAGGCTGACCTGATCCTGGTGATGGATCACGGTGAAATCGTCGAGCGTGGCACCCATGCCGATTTGTTGGCCTTGGGTGGCTACTACTCGCGTTTGCACGCCATGGGGCTGGACGAGCCGGCAACGGCCAACATCGTCTGACCGACCGGGGCGCGCAATGCGCCCCGTTTTTTGTTCAAAAAGTGAGCAGTTGCGCGGTCGGATGTCTTACAGATAAAGCTCTCGAACTAGGCAGCGCCCACCCTGTGCTAATATCGCGCCCCTGTTCATTTTGTATGTGGGTTGCTCCATGAAGTTGTCCATGCCGCGATTCGATCAAGCCCCTGTCTTGGTGGTCGGCGATGTCATGCTCGACCGTTACTGGCATGGTGGTACCTCACGGATTTCCCCTGAGGCGCCGGTACCGGTAGTCAAGGTCGAGCAAATCGAAGACCGTCCAGGCGGCGCTGCCAACGTTGCCCTCAATATTGCCGCCCTCGGCGCCCCGGCCTCCCTGGTCGGCGTGACCGGCGATGACGAAGCCGCCGACAGCCTGGCCAACAGCCTGCGCGGTGCCGGCGTGCGTGCGCTGTTCCAGCGCATTGCCCATCAGCCGACCATCGTCAAGCTGCGGGTCATGAGTCGTCACCAGCAATTGCTGCGGATCGATTTTGAAGAACCCTTCGCCACCGACGCCCTGGCCCTCAGCGGTCAGGTCGATGCGTTGCTCGAAGGCATCAAGGTGCTGGTGTTGTCCGATTACGGCAAAGGCGCCTTGAAGAACCACCAGGCACTGATCCAGGCCGCCAAGGCCAAGGGCATTCCGGTGCTGGCCGACCCCAAGGGCAAGGATTTCTCGATTTATCGCGGTGCCAGCCTGATCACGCCGAACCTCAGCGAGTTCGAAGCCATCGTCGGCGGCTGCGCCGATGAGCACGAGCTGGTGAGCAAAGGCGCGGCATTGATGGCCGACCTCGACCTTGGCGCCTTGCTGGTGACCCGTGGCGAGCACGGCATGACCCTGCTGCGTCCGGATCATCCGGCGATGCACCTGCCGGCGCGGGCCCGTGAAGTGTTCGACGTCACCGGCGCCGGCGACACCGTGATCTCCACCCTGGCCGCCTCGATTGCGGCCGGCGAAGAACTGCCTCACGCCGTGGCCCTGGCCAACCTGGCGGCGGGCATTGTGGTGGGCAAGTTGGGTACGGCGGCCATCAGTGCACCGGAACTGCGGCGCGCCATCCAGCGTTCCGAAGGTTCGGAGCGTGGCGTGCTGGGGATCGAGCAATTGCTGCTGGCGATCGACGATGCCCGTGCCCACAACGAAAGCATTGTGTTCACCAACGGCTGCTTCGACATCCTGCATGCTGGCCACGTGACCTATCTGGAACAGGCGCGCGCCCAAGGCGATCGCCTGATCGTCGCGGTCAACGACGACGCGTCGGTCAGCCGCCTCAAAGGCCCGGGCCGTCCGATCAACAGTGTCGACCGTCGTATGGCGGTCCTGGCTGGCCTGGGCGCGGTGGACTGGGTGATCAGCTTCGCTGAAGGTACCCCGGAAAACCTGCTGGCCCAGGTCAAGCCGGACGTACTGGTCAAGGGCGGCGATTACTCCGTCGACCAGGTGGTCGGTGCCGACATCGTCAGTGCCTATGGCGGCACGGTCAAAGTGCTGGGGCTGGTTGAAAACAGCTCGACCACGGCCATCGTAGAGAAGATTCGCAACAATGAGTAAGTGTGTCCTGATAACCGGCGGTGCGGGCTTTATCGGCTCGCACCTGGTCGATGCGTTGTTGGCCAAGGGCTACGGCGTGCGCGTGTTGGACAACCTGTCCACCGGCAAGCGCAGCAACCTGCCGTTGGATAATCCGCGGGTCGAGTTGCTTGAGGGTGATGTCGCCGACGCCGAGCTGGTCGCGCGTGCCGCAGTCGGCACGGCGGCGGTGGTGCACCTGGCGGCGGTGGCCTCGGTGCAGGCATCGGTGGATGACCCGGTCAGCACGCACCAGAGCAATTTCGTCGGTACGCTGAACGTGTGCGAAGCCATGCGCAAAGCGGCGGTGAAGCGCGTGGTCTTCGCCTCCAGCGCGGCGGTGTACGGCAACAATGGCGAGGGCGCTTCGATTGACGAAGAGACCACCAAGGCGCCGTTGACGCCCTATGCGTCCGACAAATTGGCCGGCGAGCATTACTTCGACTTTTACCGTCGCCAGCACGGTCTGGAACCGGTAATTTTCCGCTTCTTCAATATCTTCGGGCCGCGCCAGGACCCGTCCTCGCCGTACTCCGGAGTGATCAGCATCTTCAGCGAGCGCGTGCAGCAGGGCGTGCCGATTGCCGTGTTTGGCGATGGCGAGCAGACCCGTGACTTCATGTATGTGGAAGATCTGGTTGACGTGTTGGTGCAAGCCATTGAGGCGCCGGACGCGCCGTTGGGCGCGATCAATGTGGGCTGGAATCGAACGACGACGCTCAAGCAGGTGTTGCAGGCGCTGGAAGAGGTGGTCGGCAAGTTGCCAGCGGTGACTTACGGGCCGGCGCGTTCGGGGGATATTCGCCACTCGCGGGCGAATAATCAGCGCTTGTTGGCGAGCTTCACGCTCCCCGAACCGACCCCCCTGAAGGTTGGCCTGGAACGCTTGCTCAACGGCTGACGCAATTATAAATGTGGGAGCGGGCTTGCTCGCGAAGGCGCTGTACCAGTCTCTGCCTGTGCGGGCTGATCCACCGCTTTCGCGAGCAAGCCCGCTCCCACATTTGGATTTGCGCCGGGCTTGGCATTGGAGTGGAGCCGCTAGCTGCTGGCCTTCTTCTTCGGCGTAATCTTGCGCAGCACCCGCTGGGCCAAACGCTTCAATTTCGATTCTTTCTCCGGCTCCGCCAAGCCTTGCTGGCGCAGCCAATCCTTCCAGCGAATCCGCTCCTCACGCACCAGCCAGCCTTCCTGCTGGGCGAAGCTCTCCGCGAGGAATAAACCCCGGGTGCTGGCCGGGTACAACTGGTCTTTCTTCACGGTGTAGAGCTCAGCGACGGGCTGGCCATCCTTGAGTGGCATCAGGTACAGGTCCGGGCGCTGGCGGTCGAGGCGCGCCACCAACTGGTCGCCTTCCAGGCGCTCGTCCACATGGAACAGGCTCAGGGACTTGGCTTCCTTCGGCACTTCCAGGCGCAAGTCGTAGATCAATTGCAGTGACGCCGTGGGCAGGTGCACATAGGCCCGTGGGCGTTCGATCAATTGGGTGGTCGCGCAACGCACCGGGCGAGCTGCGCCGGACAACGGGCTGAGGCGAAACGGCAGTGCTTCGCGGTAATGCAGCGCGGCGGAGTAGGGCGCCGGCAGCCAGGTGTCGTTGAAGCGCCCGCCGAGCCAGCCTTCGGGCGTTTCCAGCAGGCACTCTTCGGCGATTTCCTGGATGGCGGTGTGCAGCGGCAGGTTCAGTTCGTGGGCGGGGACGTAGCCGGAGATCAGCTTGAGTACCACGTCGCCACGGTCCTGGCGCCGCTGGCGTACCAGCACCCAGTAGTCCTTGTTTTGCCAGTGCAGGGTCAGTCGTACCGACACGCCGAGGTTCGCCAGTTCCAGCACGAAACGCTCGGGGTCGGCCACCTCCACCGGCTTGCGCCGTTGCAGGGTCTGGGCGAAGTTGAGCGGCATGCCGACGCTCTGGTAGTTCAGTCCTTCGGGGGTGGCTTCGACGTGCAGCGGCAGTGTCTTGAAGTTGCTGGGGTTTTTTCGTATGAGCGTGCGCGCCATGTCGGCTCCTGCTTGCGACTGGGTCGGCCGCGTCGGCGGCATCAGAGTTGACGAATAACCTGGGCAGCGGTCGCCACGTTATGGGCCAGGTGCAGCGGATTGATGGTCCCGACAATAGCACTGGCAACGCCCGTTTGCGCAAACAACAGCATGAAACTGGCACGTATTGGATCCATTCCAGGCTCCAGGCAAACGTGGCCACTGGCCAGGGCTTTTTTCACCAGGATGCCTTTGCCGTGGGCGGCCGCATAGTCAATGACGGCTTTCTCGGCCTGTTCGTTCAAATTGTAGGTGACCATCGCGCAATCGCCCTGCTCCAGAGCCTTCACGCCGCCTTCGACGGTTTTCCCGGAAAAACCGAAACCGCGGATCTTGCCTTCCTGTTTCAGCTCGGCGAGGGTCTGGTAGACCTCGCAGTCGTTGAGGATATGCAGGTCGTTGCCGTCGGAGTGCACCAGCACCAGGTCGATAAAATCCGTTTCCAGTCGTTTCAAGCTGCGTTCAATCGACAGTCGAGTGTGGGCCGCGCTGAAATCGTGGCGGGACACGCCATTGTCGAATTCCTCGCCGACCTTGCTGACAATCACCCAGTCCTTGCGCTGGCCGCGCAGCAGCGGGCCCAGGCGCTCTTCGCTGCGGCCGTAGGCGGGGGCGGTGTCGATCAGGTTGATGCCCAATTGCTGGGCCTGACGCAGCAGCATCCGGGCTGCGTCGTCATCTGGAATCTGGAAGCCGTTGGGGTATTTGACCCCCTGGTCACGGCCCAGCTTGACGGTGCCCAGGCCCAGCGGCGACACCAGCAGGCCGGTGCTGCCCAGGGGGCGATGCAGGTCGTGCAAGGTCGGCAGGCTCATGGCAGCAGTTGCTCCCAGGCCGGTACGCCGATGGCGGGCTTTGGCAGCTCGGGCAGCGGCTCGCTGGCGGCTGGACGGATGCCATCACGTTCGAAGCTGTTGATCACCCGGTCGGCGAAGTCCGGCGCCAGTGCCAGTTTGGTCGGCCAGCCTACCAGCAGGCGGCCGTCCTCAAACACGAAGGCGTTGTCGGGGCGGCTCAGGCCCGTTTGCAGTGGCTCGGCGCGGTCGACGCGCAGGGTGGCCCATTGGGTCTGGCTCATGTCGATCCACGGCAGCAATTGCGCCAGTTCTTTTTGCGCCGTTGCGATCTGTTCTTCAGGCGTACGTGCCACGCCATCGGCCTCGGCAATGTCGCCGCCCATGTACCAGACCCAGTTGCCATCGGCGGCCGGGTGGGTGGTCACGGTGAGGCGCGGCTTGGTGCCGCCGCCCAGGCAGTGGGCGTACAGCGGCTTCAGGCCGGGGCCTTTGGCGATGATCATGTGCAGCGGGCGTTTTTGCATCGCCGGCTTGCTCAAGCCCAGGCTGGTCAGCAGGTCGGCGGTGCCGCCACCGGCGCTCAGCACGATGCGCTGGGCGCGGATCTCGCGGCCATCCACCTTCAGGCCCACCAGCTTGTTGCCGTCCAGCAGCGGCTCGATGTGCTGCCCGGCGAGCAAGCCGTCGCCGGCCAATTGAGCCAGGCGTTCGATCACACTGGGGACGTCCACCACGAGTTCGGCCAGGCGATAGACCTTGCCCTTGAAGCGGCGATCTTGCAGGGCTGGGGGCAGGTCGTCGCCCTTGACCTGGTCGACACGGCCGCGCACGGCCTTGCTGGCGAAGAAGCTGGTGAGGTTGCCGGCGAGCGTGCCGGGGGACCACAGGTAATGGGCCTGGGAGAGCACGCGCACGCCGGTCAGGTCCAGCTCGCCATTGCCCGCCAAGGCTTCACGCCAGCGGCGCGGCATGTCTGCGATGGCTTCGGAGGCGCCGGTGAGGGCGCCGTGCAGGGCGTATTTCGCGCCGCCGTGGATGATCCCTTGGGACTTCACGCTTTGCCCGCCACCCAGGGTAGCGTTTTCCACCAATACCGTGGAAAACCCCTGGCGGCGCAGGCGCGCATTCAGCCAGAGGCCGGCAACCCCGGCGCCGACAATCAGGACGTCGGTGGAAATAACGGATGGCATGGGCGACCTCAGTGTTCAAGACAAGAGGCGCAGTATACAGGCTGTTGCGTGGTGGTCAGTGCCCGGCGGTTTTCGAAAACAACTGGATCACCACCACACCCAGCACAATCAGGCCCATGCCGAGCATCGCCGGCAGGTCGAGTTTCTGCCCGTAGATGAACAGCGCTGCGACGCTCACCATCACGATGCCCATCCCGGCCCACACCGCGTAGGCCACGCCCACCGGCACGGTGCGCACCACCAGGGTCAGCATCCAGAACGCCACGCCGTAGCCGACGATCACCAGTAGCAGTGGGATAGGTGTGCTCCAGCCCTTGATGGCTTTCATGGAAACAGTGGCGATCACTTCCGAGCAGATGGCGATGGCCAGGTAGTAGTAGGCAGGGTTCATGGGTAATCCTCGGTGTGAAGCGCGTTTGATAATGTCGCCATTTTAGGGCCTGGCCAGATGGGGTAAAGTCATTACCTATCTGAATTGGAGATGGGTTGAGCCATGAGCGTGCAATGGAACCTGGAGCAGATGCGCCTGTTTGTCAGCGTCGCCGAGCAGCGTTCGTTTTCGGCGGTGGCACGCGGGCAGCGCAAGGCGCAGTCGGCGGTGAGTAATGGGATTGCGCTGCTGGAGGCCGACCTCGGCGTGAGCCTGTTCGAGCGTAGCAGCGGCCGCCAACCGCGCCTGACCGAGGCTGGCACGGTGTTGCTTGAAGAAGCCCGGGAAGTGCTGCGTCAATGCGAGCGCCTCAATGGCCGGGCGCTGTCGTTGATGCGCGGCGAAGAAGCCTGCCTGCGCCTGGCTCAGGATGAGGCGATGCTGTATCAGCCGGTGCTCGACAGCCTGGACGCGCTCGCCGGGCAGTTTCCCAACCTGGAAGTGCAGATTTCCAGCGCCGCCCAAGGCGATGTCGCACGCAAGCTGGTGGAGCGCAAGGCCGACCTGGGCATGTTGTTCTATCACGATCAGATCCCCGAGGCACTGGAGCGGCGGGTAGTCGGCAGTGTGGAAATGGTCACCGTCTGCGGGCGCAATCACCCGTTGGCTCGGCAGAAAACCGTGGACTGCCAGGGCCTCGCGCAATACCGCCAACTGCTGATGTCGACCCAGACCAGCGTCTACCCCGGCAGTGAAGCTGCCAGCCCACAGGTGTGGCGTGCCGACAGCTTCTACGTGCTGGCCGAATGGCTGACCCGTGGCCTCGGCTGGGCCTGGCTGCCGCGGCATGTGGTGCAATACCCGACCTACCAGAACCAGATGGTCGAACTCGACAGCGAATGGACCCCGCCGGCGTTGGTGGTTGAGTTGGTCTGGCGCCGCGACGAGCCCCTCGGCCCGGCCGCACGCTTTCTGGCGGAACGTTTTGCCGAGTGTCTACGGGCGATTGACTGAAAAAGCCGATAAACTCCGCCGCCATGAATAGAACTCTCTACAGCTGTCTGTTTTACCTGGCGCTGCCGTTGGTGGCTTTACGTCTGTGGCTGCGCGCGCGCAAGGCCCCGGCCTATGCCAAGCGGGTGAGCGAACGTTTCTCCTATGGCTTGCCGGTGTTGCAGCCGGGCGGGATCTGGGTGCATGCGGTGTCGGTGGGCGAGAGCATCGCCGCCGCGCCCATGGTGCGCGGGTTGCTGGAGCGTTATCCGACGCTTGTGATCACCGTGACCTGCATGACGCCCACGGGTTCCGAGCGCATCCAGGCGCTGTTCGCCAACGAGCCGCGCATCCAACACTGCTACCTGCCCTATGATTTGCCTTGCGCCGCCAAGCGCTTTCTTGATCGCGTGCAGCCGAAGCTGGCGGTGATCATGGAAACCGAGTTGTGGCCCAACCACATCCACGCCTGTGCCCTGCGCGGTATTCCCGTGGCGTTGGCCAATGGGCGGCTGTCGGCGCGCTCGGCCAAGGGTTACGGGCGTTTCGCCAAGCTCACCGCGCCGATGCTGGCAGAGATGAGTCTGTTGGCCGTTCAGACGCAAACCGAAGCCCAGCGCTTTTTAAGCCTCGGTGCGCGTCCGCAAGCCGTTGAAGTGACCGGCTCGATCAAGTTCGACCTGACCATCGACCCCGAACTGCCGCAGCGCGCCGCCGCTTTGCGCGAACAATGGGGCGCCAGTGAGCGTCCGGTGTGGATCGCCGCCAGTACCCACGAAGGCGAAGATGAAGTGGTGCTCGCCGCCCATCGCCAGTTGCTCGACAGCTATCCCAATGCGTTATTGATCCTGGTGCCGCGCCATCAGGAGCGTTTCGGGCCAATGTTCGAGTTGTGTGGGCAACAGGGATTCGCCACGGTGCGCCGTTCCACGGGCGAACCCGTCACCTCGCAAACCTCGGTGTTGCTCGGCGATACCATGGGCGAATTGCTGTTTCTGTATGCCTTGGCCGACAGTGCCTTTGTCGGCGGCAGCCTGGTGGTGACTGGTGGGCATAACCCGCTGGAGCCGGCGGCGTTGGCCAAGCCGGTGATCATGGGGCCGCACGTATTCAACTTCCTCGAAATCACCGCGATGATGCGTGAAGGCGGGGCGTTGCGGCAGGTGGATGATGCCGAAGGGTTGGCTGAGGCGGTGCGGCAGTTGTTCGAGTTGCCGCAGGATGCGCGCAGGATGGGGCAGGCGGGGCTCAAGGTGATGCAGGCGAACCAAGGTGCTTTGAAGCGTTTGCTGGATGGTTTGAGCAGACTCATCACCCACTGACAATAGAGGTCAAATGTGGGAGCGGGCTTGCTCGCGAAAGCGGCGGGTCAGCCTGCACATGTGGCGACTGATACACCGCCTTCGCGAGCAAGCCCGCTCCCACACAAGCCAGCTCCCACATTGGTTTTGCAGTGTTATCAATATCCCGGTCGGGCTTTTAGCTGCTCGGCAGCAGCCTTGGCCAGGTCCGGCGGCAGGAAGTCGCGGTCCGGGTTGTAGTCCGCTTTCAGATAACGCGCCAGATCCTGCAAATCTCCCGGGTTCAACGTCCCCGCCGCCTGCTTCAAGCGCAGGTTGTCGAGGATGTAGTCATAACGGCTGTTGTTGTAGTTGCGCACCGACGAGTACAGCTGGCGCTGCGAATCCAGCACATCGACGATATTGCGCGTACCCACCTGATAGCCGATCTCCGTGGCTTCCACCGCGCTCTGGTTGGAGATGATCGACTGGCGACGTGCCTGCACCTGTTCCACATCGGTGTTCACCGCGCGGTGCAGGTTGCGTGTGTTTTCCACCACCTGGCGACGCAGGCCTTCGCGTTGCTGCTCGGTCTGGTCCAGGCGCGAATAGGATTCGCGCACTTGCGAGCTGGTCAGCCCGCCGCTGTAGAGCGGGATGCTCAGGCGCAGGCCGATGGTGCGTTGGGACACATCGCCGCCGTACGGCACCGGCAATTGGTTGGGGTTGCTGAAGCCGAGCGCATCGTTATCGCCTTTTTCGTACTGCGCCACGGCGTCGAGGGTCGGCGCGTGGCCGGCCTTGCGCTGCTTGAGGGTTTCTTCGGCGGCGGTGACAGCGTAGTTGCTGGCCAGCAGGTTCAGGTTTTGGCGCCCGGCGGTTTCGACCCAGGACTTGGCGTCGTTCGGCAGCGGCGGCAGTACCGGCAGGGTGTGGACGATGCCCTGAATCGAATTGTACTGGCGGTTGGTCAGGGTGATCAGCGCTTCGAACGCGTCTTCCACCTGGCGCTGGGCGAGGATGCGGTTGGCGCGGGCAGTGTCGTAGCTGGCCTGGGATTGCAGCACGTCGGTCTTGTCCGACAGGCCGACGTCGAAGCGTTCGTTGGACTGGTCCAGCTGGCGCTTGAAGGCATTTTCTTCGGCCTTGGTGGAGGCCAGGTTGTCCTGGGCGCGCAGCACGGCGAAGTAGTTTTCGGCGCTTTGCAGGATCAGGTTCTGTTCGGTGGCCGAGAGTTGCAGCGCGGCCTGTTCGTTGACGGCTTCGGCGGCTTGCAGCTGGAACCAGCGGTCGGCGCGGAACAGCGGCTGGCTCAAGGTTGCGCGCCACGAATGCGCATCGCGATTGGCAGTGCCTGATGGCTGCGAGAGCTGGGTGCGCACGTTGTTGCTGTCGGCACCGGCCGACAGGTTCGGCAGCAAACCGGCGCGGGCCTGTGGCACCACTTCTTTTTGCGCGCCGTATTGGGCGCGGGCGGCCGCCAGGTCAGCGTTGTTGTTTACCGCTTCCTGGTAGACGCTGACCAAGTCAGTGTTGGCGGACAAGGGCGCTTCTGCTGCCCAAACCATTCCATTGGTCGCACAAGACACGGCAAGAGCCAGTGAGAGTTTGCGCAGCATGAGGCGTTCCCTGATCAAATATTACGGCGATAATTTGTCGGCCAAGGCTACGGCCGCAGCTTCAGAGCGTCAAGCCTTGGAGCCGTACCGAGTGTAGTGGCGCGATCACGGCACAACAATCCTGCAATTGCGCCATTCATCATGCTGAATGCACCGCCATTGGCAATTTGCCTACGCCATGGTCTAGACTGGCCGCGTTCTTGTCGGGGTGCCTTGTTGGAAGGCTGAGATCGGTAAATACCGGATCCCGTTGAACCTGATCAGGTTAGCGCCTGCGTAGGGAACAAGATTTCTCGTCACCCGGCGAGTCCTCTTGTGCTTCGTCCGGGATGCTGTTCGACAATCGAACAGCCCTCGTGCGCCAAGCACAGCACTGGTTCCAGTGCGTCCGTCCGTCACAGGTTCGCTCCGACAAAAATCCACCGCCTGGATAAAGAGTTGGAGAGCCCGTGATGAGTACAAAACCAAAAAACACCGTGCACCTGAGTGAATCGGCCAAGGTTGATTCCGGCTCCGTGCAACCCTTTACCCGCTCGCAGAAAATCTACGTACAGGGCTCCCGCCCGGACATCCGCGTGCCGATGCGCGAGATCAGCCTGGACGTGACCCCCACCGATTTCGGCGGCGAGATCAACGCGCCGGTCACCGTCTACGACACCTCCGGCCCCTACACCGACCCCAACGTGATCATCGATGTGCGCAAAGGTCTGGGCGATGTGCGCTCGCCGTGGATCGAAGTGCGTGGCGACACCGAACGCCTGCCGGGCCTCAGCTCGCACTTCGGCCAACAGCGCCTCAGCGATGCCGAGCTGACCGCACTGCGCTTCGCCCACGTGAAGAACCCACGCCGCGCCAAGGCCGGCGCCAACGTCACGCAGATGCACTACGCGCGCAAAGGCATCATCACCGCCGAGATGGAATACGTTGCCATCCGCGAAAACATGAAGCTCGAAGAAGCCCGCGCCACTGGCCTGCTCGACCAGCAACATGCCGGCCACAGTTTCGGCGCCAGCGTGCCGAAGATCATCACGCCTGAGTTCGTGCGCGAAGAAATCGCCCGTGGCCGCGCGATCATCCCGGCCAACATCAACCACACCGAACTGGAACCGATGATCATCGGCCGTAACTTCCTGGTGAAGATCAACGGCAACATCGGCAACAGCGCCCTGGGCTCGTCCATCGAAGAAGAAGTTGCGAAACTGACCTGGGGCATTCGCTGGGGTTCGGACACCGTGATGGACTTGTCCACCGGCAAGCACATCCACGAAACCCGTGAGTGGATCATCCGTAACTCGCCAGTACCCATCGGCACCGTGCCGATCTACCAGGCCCTGGAAAAAGTTGGCGGTGCCGCCGAGGACCTGACCTGGGAGCTGTTCCGCGACACCCTGGTGGAGCAGGCCGAGCAAGGCGTCGATTACTTCACCATCCACGCCGGCGTGTTGCTGCGCTACGTGCCGCTGACCGCCAAGCGTGTCACCGGCATCGTCTCCCGTGGCGGCTCGATCATGGCCAAGTGGTGCCTGGCGCACCACAAAGAGAACTTCACCTACACGCATTTCGACGAAATCTGCGAAATCATGAAGGCCTATGACGTCAGCTTCTCCCTCGGCGACGGCCTGCGCCCGGGCTCGATTGCCGATGCCAACGACGCCGCGCAATTCGGCGAGCTGGAAACCCTTGGCGAGCTGACCAAGACCGCCTGGAAGCACGACGTGCAAACCATGATCGAAGGCCCTGGCCACGTGCCAATGCAGTTGATCAAGGAGAACATGGACAAGCAGCTCGAATGCTGCGACGAAGCGCCGTTCTACACCCTCGGCCCGCTGACCACCGACATTGCGCCGGGCTACGACCACATCACCTCGGGCATCGGTGCGGCGATGATCGGCTGGTTCGGCTGCGCGATGCTTTGCTACGTCACACCGAAGGAGCACTTGGGCCTGCCGAACAAGGATGATGTGAAGACCGGGATCATCACCTACAAGATCGCCGCGCATGCGGCTGACCTCGCGAAAGGCCATCCGGGCGCGCAGATCCGTGATAACGCCCTGAGCAAGGCGCGCTTCGAATTCCGTTGGGAGGACCAGTTCAACCTCGGCCTGGACCCGGACACCGCGCGTTCGTACCACGATGAAACGCTGCCGAAGGATTCGGCCAAGGTCGCGCATTTCTGCTCGATGTGCGGGCCGAAGTTCTGCTCGATGAAGATTACCCAGGAAGTGCGTGAGTACGCGGCCAACCAGCGTATTGACGCGGTGGATGTGGAGGTGGCCAAGGGCTTGGCGGAGCAGGCGGAGCGGTTCAAGCAGGAAGGTAGCCAGTTGTACAAGAAGGTGTAAGCGGCAAGCTGCAAGCTGCAAGTTAGAAGCAAAGGCGAATCTGCTTTTTCTTGAAGCTTGCAGCTTGAAGCTTGCAGCTTGTAGCCCATGTCCCTCACGAGATTCCTAAATTGAACACCTATTCCCCTGACATCGCGGTCCCCGCCGATAGGCGCGTCTTCGGCGCCCGCGACCTGTTCTCCCTGTGGTTCTCCCTCGGCATCGGCCTGATGGTCCTGCAAACCGGCGCCTTGCTCGCACCGGGCCTGGGCTTGTCCGGCTCGCTGCTGGCGATCTTCCTTGGCACCCTGGTTGGCGTGTTGCTGCTGGCCGCCGTCGGCGTGATCGGTAGCGACACCGGCCTGTCTGCCATGGCCGCGCTGAAACTCAGCCTCGGCGCCAAGGGCGCGAGCCTGCCGGCGTTGCTCAACCTGCTGCAGTTGATCGGCTGGGGCTCGTTCGAAATCATCGTGATGCGCGACGCCGCCAGCCTGTTGGGCACGCGGGCGTTCAGCGAAGGCAGCCTGCTGGCCAGTCCGTTGGTGTGGACGCTGTTTTTCGGTGGCCTGGCGACCTTGCTGGCCGTCAGTGGGCCGCTGACCTTTGTGCGCCAGATCCTGCGCAAATGGGGCATCTGGCTGCTGCTCGCCGCCTGCCTGTGGCTGACCTGGAACCTGTTCGCCAAGGCCGATCTTGGCGCACTGTGGGCCCAGGCCGGCGATGGTTCGATGCCGTTTGCGGTGGGTTTCGACATTGCCATCGCCATGCCGCTGTCGTGGCTGCCGCTGATTGCCGATTACTCACGCTTCGGCAAGCGCGCCAAAAGCGTATTCGGCGGCACCGCGCTGGGCTTTTTTATCGGTAATTTCTGGCTGATGAGCCTGGGCGTGGCCTACACCCTGGCGTTTGCGCCAAGCGCTGAAGTGAATGCGCTGCTGTTGGCCTTGGCCGGTGCGGGCCTGGGGATTCCTTTGTTACTGATCCTGCTGGATGAGTCGGAAAACGCCTTTGCCGATATTCACTCGGCGGCGGTGTCCAGCGGCATCCTATTGCGCCTGAAAGTCGAGCACCTGGCCCTGGCGATTGGCGTGATCTGTACGCTGATCGCCTGCTTCGCGCCTTTGGCCCAGTACCAGAATTTCCTGCTGCTGATCGGTTCAGTGTTTGCGCCGCTGTTCGGCGTGGTGCTGGTGGATCACTTCATTCTGCGCCGTCGTGGCCCGGGTCTGGTCGCCGCTCTGCGTTGGCCGGCGCTGCTGGCGTGGTTGGGGGGCATCGGCACTTACCACCTGCTGGCCAACCTGTATCCGGATGTCGGCGCAACCCTGCCGGCGCTGCTGCTGGCAGGGCTGTTGCAGTTCATCCTCGGGCGCGTGTTCAGCGGCGCGCAGGCACCCATTCAGGCTTGAGGATACCGTCCAGGCGCGAGTAGGGGATTTGCAACTCGACGTGGCCCAGGGCGTAAGGCGCGATGGTGGAGGTGGGGTACTTGAGGATCACCCCACCGTAGGTCAGTGCCACGTTCGGGGTTTTCTGGAAGGGGTAGGTCTTCACGAACTCCGGTTCCAGGCTCAGGCGGGTACTGATCAGCCAGCTGTTGTGGGCCACCTGGGCGGCTTTCCAGAACGCGTCCTCTTTGCCGGGCAGCAGCATGTCGGTCAACGTCAGGGCCTTTTGTTGCTGGCGCGAATAGTTGATGAAGCCGCGGCCCGGCTCGCCGTGGGTAACGCCCTGGTCCAGGTAGCTGGACAGCTCGATGATCACCAAGCCGTCATGCTGCTCACGTACCTTGGCCTGCAAGTACATGCTGTTGCGCGGCGCGGCGGTGCGCAGGAATTGCTCGCGATAGGTCTCAAGGCTGGTCGGCAGCGGGTCGTTCGCGTTGGTGCGGGTCATTTCCAGCAGGCGCTGTTCGATCAGGGCGTCCAGCTTGGGCTCCTTGGCGAAGTGCACGGTGTCGATGTTCACCAGTGGGCAATCGGCGCTGGCACAACCGGCCTGGCTTTGCTCAGTGGTGTCGCGGGTGGCTTCCAGCGGCGTGCGCCAGCTGGGTTGGAACAGGCTTTGACAGGCGCCGAGGGTCAGTGCGATGCAGGCCACGGAGGCGATTTTTAAAAGCGACATGGATGTCCTTCGTCTATCGATAAGAGCGAAATTGTGCAGGTTCGACTACCGGCATGGCCGTCAGTTCGCCACTAAGCTGAATAGAGTGAGTTTGACGTTCGCCGTCTATCCCGGCAACTGGAAAGGGGCTGCACCAACGGGCGCGAGCGCGTTAGGATGGCGCGAATTGCACAGGCTTAACGAGGCAGGATATGACGGATACAGCGAAATCGACGCCGAGCGCGGTCGAGATTGTTCAGCGCGACAATGCCTATCAGGGCTTCTACAAGCTTGATCGGGTGCAATTGCGCCATGAAAAATTCGACGGTGGCATGAGCCGTGTGATCAACCGCGAAGTTTTCGTTCGTCATGACGCCGTGTGTGTATTGCCCTACGACCCCCAGCGCGACGAAGTGGTGTTGATCGAACAGTTCCGCGTCGGCGCCCTGGGCCGTACCGACAACCCCTGGCTGATCGAGATGGTCGCCGGCCTGATCGACAAGGATGAGGAGCCGGAGGAGGTTGCACACCGCGAAGCCGAGGAGGAAGCTGGGCTGACATTCTCCGCGCTGTGGCCGATCACCAAATATTTCCCATCGCCTGGCGGCAGTACCGAATTTGTCCACTTGTTCCTGGGCCGTTGCGACAGCTCGGGCGCCGGTGGCGTCCATGGACTGGAAGAAGAGGCAGAAGACATCCGCGTCACCGTCTGGGCTTTTGAAGACGCCCTGCAAGCGGTGCGCGACGGCAGGATTTCCAACGCAGCCAGCATCATCGCCCTGCAATGGCTTGCGCTTAATCGCGCGGAAGTGAGGGGGTTATGGCAGTAAAGGCACGGGAACGTTATCGCGTCGACCTGATCGGGCTGCAAGCAGCCTGCGAGGCCAACTATGCGCGGTTGATGCGTCTGCTCCCCGACATGCGCCACGCCCCGGCGGCCAGGCGCATCGGCGTGACCCATGGCGACCAGATGCTTGGCGTGCTGACCCTGGAAGTCATCGTCAATTGCCCGTACACCACTACCCTGCGCGTGCGCCAGGAGCACAGCCTGCCGTGGCTGCCGGTGCCGCAACTGGAGGTGCAGGTGTACCACGACGCGCGCATGGCTGAAGTGATCAGCGCCGAACATGCGCGGCGCTTTCGCAGCATCTACCCTTACCCGAACGTGTTCATGCATCAGCCCGATGAGAAAGCACAGCTCAATGTGTTCCTCGGTGAATGGTTGAGTCACTGCCTGGCCCTGGGCCATGAGTTCGAAGCGGTGCGGTAGATGTGAACTGCGTCTGCTTCCCCTGGTTTCCTCTTTGTGTCCTGCCCAGCATAATCACGCCAACTGTCCATTCCTGTGATTGCCTTGGGAGAGCGCCTTGCCGAGCGTATCCACCGTGAACCCCGATGCGCCGGCGCTGCTGGTGCAACTGTCCGACAGCCACCTGTTTGCCGAGGCCGACGGCACGCTGCTGGGCATGAACACCCGTGAAAGCCTGCAACAGGTGATCGCGTTGGTGCGCACGCAACAACCGCAGATCGACCTGATGCTGGCCACTGGCGATCTGTCCCAGGACGGCACGCTGGCGTCGTACCAGCAATTTCGCGACATGACCCGGCAGATCGATGCGCCGGCACGCTGGATTCCCGGCAACCATGACGAACCCCAGATCATGGCCCACGCTGCCGTGCACAGTGATCTGTTGGAACCGGTGGTCGATGTCGGCCACTGGCGCATCATCCTGCTGGACTCCGCCGTGCCGGGCTCGGTGCCCGGTTACTTGCAGGATCAGCAGCTGCAACTGCTCGTCCAGGCGTTGAGTGAAGCGCCGAATCGCCATCATTTGGTGTGTTTCCACCATCACCCGGTGTCCATTGGCTGTGCCTGGATGGAGCCCATCGGCCTGCGCAATCCCGACGCGCTGTTTGCCGTGCTGGATCGCTTCCCGCAGGTCAAGGCAGTGCTCTGGGGGCATGTGCACCAGGAAATCGACCGCGAGCGCAACGGCGTGCGGTTGTTGGCCTCGCCGTCGACCTGCATCCAGTTCGCGCCGGGCAGCGAGGATTTCCAGGTCAGCGAGCAGGCGCCGGGGTATCGCTGGTTGCGATTGCATGCCGACGGGCGGTTGGAAACTGGCGTGGAGCGGGTCCAGGACTTCGAATTTATGGTGGATTACGGCAGCAACGGCTATTAAACGCTGCAAATACTGATCATAAATGTGGGAGCGGGCTTGCTCGCGAATGCGGTGGCTCAGTAACAGATGCAGTGACTGACCCACCGCATTCGCGAGCAAGCCCGCTCCCACATTGGTTCTTCGGTGTCCTGTGGATTGAGGTCATCACACAGGGCCGCTATCCCTGTAAACTGCGCCTCTTTGGCCCACGTCACGGAGAGCCCGGCATGTCCGCTTCGATCCTGTATATCCACGGTTTCAACAGTGCGCCGGCGTCCAACAAGGCCAGCCAGCTGATCACCGTGATGGACGCCCTCGGCCTGGCCGACCAGTTGCGTGTGCCGGCCCTGCATCACCACCCGCGTCAGGCAATTCCCCAACTGGAAGCGGCGATCGCTGAACTGGGGCGGCCACTGCTGGTCGGCAGCTCACTCGGCGGCTACTATGCAACCCATCTTGCCGAACGCCATGGCCTCAAGGCGCTGCTGGTCAACCCGGCGGTCAGCCCCCATCGGATGTTCGACGGTTACCTGGGCACCCAGAAGAACCTCTACACCGATGAAACCTGGGAATTGACCCACGACCACGTCGCGGCCCTGGCCGAACTGGAAGTGGCGGCGCCCCAGGACGCCGCGCGTTACCAGGTGTGGTTGCAGACCGGCGATGAAACGCTGGACTACCGCCTCGCCCAACAGTATTACCGTGCCTGCGCCTTGCGCATCCAGGCCGGTGGCGACCATGGTTACCAGGGGTTCGCCAGGCAATTGCCGGCGTTGTTGAGCTTTGCCGGGATTGGCGCAGATCAGTATCAATCCTTCGATTTTTCGTCATTGTAAAAATCGCAGGTCATTTTTTAATCGAACGACTCACGACGAGACACCATGGCCACTCCCAGCGCTAGCTCTTATAACGCCGACGCCATCGAAGTCCTCTCGGGCCTCGACCCGGTGCGCAAACGCCCCGGCATGTACACCGACACCAGCCGGCCGAACCACCTTGCCCAGGAAGTCATCGACAACAGCGTCGACGAAGCCCTGGCCGGTCACGCCAAGTCGGTGCATGTCATTCTCCACGCTGACCACTCCCTGGAAGTGTCCGACGACGGCCGCGGCATGCCGGTGGACATTCACCCGGAAGAGGGTGTGCCAGGCGTCGAGCTGATCCTCACCAAGCTCCATGCGGGCGGCAAGTTCTCCAACAAGAACTACCAGTTCTCCGGCGGCCTGCACGGCGTGGGCATTTCGGTGGTCAACGCCCTGTCCACGCTAGTGCGGGTCAGGGTCAAGCGCGATGGCAACGAATACGAGATGACCTTCGCCGATGGCTACAAGGCCACCGACCTGGCAGTCATCGGCACCGTTGGCAAGCGCAACACCGGCACCAGCGTGTACTTCGCGCCGGACCCGAAATACTTCGATTCGCCGAAATTCTCCATCAGCCGCCTCAAGCACGTGCTCAAGGCCAAGGCCGTGCTGTGCCCGGGCCTGCTCGTCACCTTTGAAGACAAAGGCACCGGCGAGAAGGTCGAGTGGCACTATGAAGACGGCCTGCGCTCCTACCTGGAAGACTCCGTCAGCGATTTCGAACGCCTGCCCAACGAGCCGTTCTGCGGCAGCCTGGCCGGTAATAAAGAAGCCGTCGACTGGGCGCTGTTGTGGCTGCCCGAAGGCGGCGACAGCGTGCAGGAAAGCTACGTCAACCTGATCCCCACGGCGCAGGGCGGCACCCACGTCAACGGTTTGCGCCAGGGTTTGCTGGATGCCATGCGCGAATTCTGCGAGTACCGCAGCCTGCTGCCGCGCGGCGTGAAGCTGGCGCCGGAAGACGTGTGGGAGCGCATCGCGTTCGTGCTGTCGATGAAGATGCAGGAGCCACAGTTCTCCGGCCAGACCAAGGAGCGCCTGTCGTCCCGCGAGGCGGCCGCGTTTGTCTCCGGCGTGGTCAAGGACGCCTTCAGCCTGTGGCTCAACGAACACCCTGAACTCGGCCTGGCCTTGGCCGAACTGGCGATCAACAACGCCGGCCGTCGCTTGAAGGCCAGCAAGAAGGTCGAGCGCAAGCGCATCACCGCCGGCCCGGCACTGCCGGGCAAATTGGCCGATTGCGCCGGGCAAGACCCGATGCGCTCCGAACTGTTCCTGGTGGAAGGTGATTCCGCCGGCGGTTCCGCCAAGCAAGCGCGGGATAAAGAGTTCCAGGCGATCCTGCCGTTGCGCGGCAAGATCCTCAACACCTGGGAAGTCGATGGCAGCGAAGTCCTCGCCAGCCAGGAAGTGCACAACATCGCCGTGGCCATCGGCGTCGATCCCGGCGCGGCGGACATGAGCCAACTGCGCTACGGCAAGATCTGTATCCTCGCCGACGCCGACTCCGACGGCCTGCACATCGCCACCTTGCTGTGCGCGCTGTTCGTGCAGCACTTCCGTCCGTTGGTGGATGCCGGTCACGTCTACGTCGCCATGCCGCCGCTGTACCGGATCGACCTGGGCAAAGAGATTTTCTACGCCCTCGACGAAGCCGAGCGCGATGGCATCCTCGACCGCCTGGTGGCCGAGAAGAAGCGCGGCAAGCCGCAGGTCACGCGATTCAAAGGCCTGGGTGAGATGAACCCGCCGCAGCTGCGCGAAACCACTATGGACCCGAACACCCGGCGCCTGGTGCAACTGACCCTGGGCGATGACTTCGCCGCGACGTCGGAAATGATGGACATGCTGCTGGCGAAGAAGCGCGCGCCAGACCGCAAGTCCTGGCTGGAATCCAAAGGCAACCTCGCCGAGGTCCTGGGCTGATGCGCACAGGTTTCGCCCTGGCGATCCTGGTGTTGAGCGGGTTGGCGGCTGCCTCGGTGGCTGCTGCGCCCGTGGCTGAACTCAAGTTGGTATCCGAACACCCGGTAGACGGCATGCGCGGCGGCAACCTGTCGGGCCTGGCGTTGTGTGGCAAGGAACTGTGGACCGTTTCTGATCGCGACGACGACCAGATCTATCGCCTGGACATCAGCGCGCCGACCTGGAAGGCCGAAACGGTGAAGATCGACGTGCCGCCGGTGCCGGAGTCCGGTTTGCCTTGGGGGCTGCGTTCGCGCACCAAGGCCGCGTCGTTCATTCGCGGTGGCGACCTGGATTTTGAAGGCATCAGTTGCGACGCCGCGGGCAACCGCTACATTGTCAGCGAAGCCCATGCTGCGGTGCTGCAAGTGCCGGCCAGTGGGGCGCCCGAGTGGTTGCGGATCGCCCCGGGCATGGTGCGCGAGGCGCGGGCCAGTGGCCTATTGCTGCACTTCAATGCGTTGTTTGAAGGCTTGGCGATAAATCCTGAAGGCAATCAGATTTGGCTCGCGGCCGAGCGCGAGCGGCGCGGCCTAATCTCGATCAAGCGTCCGCAAAGCCTGTGGGATTGCGACGGCCCGTGTGTGTTGCTGAGCGAGGCCGGCCAGGAAGTGCAGCCCGCCCAGTTCTCCAATGCCAAGGCGGTGTCCAAGGACTTTTCCGACCTGGCGCTGTTCAATGGCAAGCTGTTTACCCTTGAGCGCAATGCGTTCCAGATCTGCCGGCGCGATGCGGTCACGGCCAAAGTCGAGCTGTGCTGGTCGTTTGCCGATGAGACCCTGACCCCAGCGCGGCGCTACCCTCAGGCCTATGGCCTGGCCGAAGCCCTGGTGGTGGATGCCGACGGTGCCTGGTTGGGCATCGACAACAACTTCGGCCCGCGTGCCGATGGTGAAAAACGCCCGGTGGTTTATCGTTTCGCCGCCCCGGCCGGTGGCTGGAGTGCCCAGCCATGAATTTTGATTATTTTGAATTGACCCGGCGCCGCGGCATTTCCGCTGTGCCTTACCCAATGATGAGGCCCGCATGAGTGACATCCTCGCAGACAGCTTAGATGGCGTAGAACGCCGTTCGCTGGCTGACTTCACCGAAAATGCCTACCTCAACTACTCCATGTACGTGATCATGGACCGTGCCTTGCCGCATATCGGCGACGGCCTGAAGCCCGTACAGCGGCGCATCATTTACGCCATGAGTGAGTTGGGCCTGGACGCTGACTCCAAACACAAGAAGTCGGCGCGTACCGTCGGTGACGTGCTCGGTAAGTTCCACCCCCACGGCGATTCGGCCTGCTATGAAGCCATGGTGCTGATGGCGCAGCCGTTCAGCTACCGCTACACGCTGGTGGACGGCCAGGGCAACTGGGGTGCGCCGGATGATCCGAAGTCGTTCGCCGCCATGCGATACACCGAGGCGCGTTTGTCGCGTTACTCGGAAGTATTGCTCAGCGAACTGGGGCAGGGCACCGCCGACTGGGGCCCGAACTTTGACGGTACTCTCGACGAACCCCTGGTATTGCCGGCACGTTTGCCGAATATCCTCCTCAATGGCACCACCGGCATCGCCGTGGGCATGGCCACCGACGTGCCGCCGCACAACCTGCGCGAAGTCGCCACGGCCTGCGTGCGCCTGCTCGATGAGCCAAAGGCCACGGTCGAGCAGCTCTGCGAGCATATCCAGGGCCCGGACTACCCGACCGAAGCGGAAATCATCACGCCGCGCGCCGACCTGCTGAAGATGTACGAAACCGGCAAGGGCTCGGTGCGCATGCGCGCCGTGTACCACGTCGAAGATGGCGACATCATTGTCACCGCTTTGCCGCACCAGGTGTCCGGCGCCAAGGTGCTGGAGCAGATCGCGGCGCTGATGCAGGCCAAACCGTCGAAGCTACCGCAGGTTGCCGACCTGCGTGACGAGTCCGATCACGAAAACCCATGCCGTATCGTGATCATTCCGACCAACAGCCGGGTCGACCATGAAGTGCTGATGCAGCATCTGTTTGCCAGCACCGACCTGGAGTCGAGCTACCGGGTCAACGTCAACATCATCGGCCTGGACGGCAAGCCGCAGCTGAAAAACCTGCGCAACCTGCTGGTGGAGTGGCTGGAGTTCCGCGTGCAGACCGTGCGTCGCCGCCTGCAATTCCGCCTCGACAAGGTCGAGCGCCGCCTGCACCTGTTGGATGGCTTGCTGATTGCCTATCTCAATCTGGACCGGGTGATCCACATCATCCGTACTGCCGAACATCCCAAGGCTGAGCTGATCGCCGAGTTCCAACTGAGCGAGATCCAGGCCGATTACATCCTCGATACTCGCTTGCGCCAGTTGGCACGCCTGGAAGAAATGAAGCTGCGCGACGAACAAGACGCGCTGCTCAAGGAACAAGCCAAGCTGCAAGCCCTTCTGGGCAGTGAAGCCAAGCTGAAGAAGCTGGTGCGCACCGAGCTGATCAAAGACGCCGAAACCTATGGCGACGACCGCCGCTCGCCCATCGTGCAGCGCGCTGAAGCCAAGGCGCTGACAGAGACCGAGCTGCTGCCAAACGAGAAAATTACCGTCGTTCTGTCGGAAAAGGGTTGGGTTCGATCGGCCAAGGGGCATGATATTGACGCCACTGGTCTGTCGTACAAGGCTGGCGACGGCTTCAAGACCGCTGCGGCTGGGCGTTCCAACCAGTTTGCGGTGTTTATCGACTCGACCGGGCGCAGTTATTCGGTGCCGGCCCATACCCTGCCGTCTGCACGGGGCCAGGGCGAGCCGCTGACCGGGCGTCTGACGCCGCCGCCAGGGGCGAATTTCGAGTGTGTGCTGCTGCCGGAGGATGATGCGCTGTACGTGATCGCGTCCGACGCGGGTTACGGTTTCGTGGTCAAGGGTGAAGACCTGCAGGCCAAGAACAAGGCGGGCAAGGCGCTGTTGAGCCTGCCGAACAACGCCAAGGTGATCCTGCCGCGACCGGTGGACGATCGTGAGAGCAACTGGCTGGCGTCGGTGACCACCGAAGGCCGCCTGCTGGTGTTCAAGATCAGCGACCTGCCGCAGCTGGGCAAAGGCAAGGGCAACAAGATCATCGGGATTCCTGGCGAGCGAGTGGCCAGTCGCGAAGAGTATGTGACCGACATCGCGGTGATTCCGGAGGGCGCGACGCTGGTGCTGCAAGCCGGCAAGCGCACGCTGTCGCTGCGCCCTGACGACCTTGAGCATTACAAAGGCGAGCGCGGCCGGCGCGGTAACAAACTGCCACGGGGCTTCCAGCGGGTGGATGCTTTGCTGGTGGAAGCGCCGGTTTAACGCGCATTAGAGCCCTCGATCTACGATTTAACGCGTAGATCGACGCTTTGGCGCTGGAGTCATAGCGCATATTCACGGATGATATGGCCTTTCCAGCGCCGGCGTGGCCGCGCGTGTTTAGGGTATTTTTAGTATTAGTTGTGGTTAGCCTTGTGGCAGCCACCTGGATGGGATGATGACCGCTCCACGCGTGCCTTTATTTTTGATGCTCGCTGGCCTTTTGGGGCTGGCGGGTTGCAGCACACACCAGCCGGTGTCGCTGTACCAGCTGGACAGCGGAAGTCCGGCGCAGCCCGCCCAGGCTGCCGGTATGGCCGTTTTGCTCGGCCCTGTGGTCGTGGCTGACTACCTGCAACGCGAAACCCTGCTGCAACGTCAGAACGACGGCAGCCTGCAAGGTTCCATCGATGGTCGTTGGGCGGGCAGTTTGTCGTCCGACATCAACCAGCTGATGCTGCGCCAGGTGGCGGGTCACCTGGACAGCCAGCGCGTGGTGCTGTCGCCGGCACCGACGGGCTTCAGCCCGGATGTACAGGTGTTGTTGACCATCACGCGCCTTGACTCCGGCAAGTCGCAGCCAGCGATCCTCGATGCGCAGTGGCGCTTGATCGACCGTCGTGGCCAAGTGCGTGACAGCCGCATCGTGCACTTGCAGGAAGAACATGCCGGCACCACTGCGTCCCAGGTCCAGGCTCAGGGCGTGTTGTTGCAGCATTTGGCCGAGCAGTTGTCGGTGGCCCTCAAGCCATTGGCCAACCAACCGCCGATTGCCGAGGCGCCGCGCAAACAGGCACCGGTGCAGGCGGCCAAGCCGGCAGAACCGCAGAAGCCAAAGATGCCGATGGCAACGCCGATCCGTACGGATATGGAAGTGTTCAGGTTCTGAGCTGAATCACCGACACAAAAAAAGGCCCGCTGACTCAGCGGGCCTTTTTGTTTGTGCGCGATGTGGGGAGCACTGAAGATCAATTGTGGGAGCGGGCTTGCTCGCGAATGCGGTGATTCAGTCACTGATGTATCGACTGACACTCCGTATTCGCGAGCAAGCCCGCTCCCACACAAGCCCACTCCACAGTGGATGTTGCGGTGTTGCTTAGGGCTTGCGGGTCTCGTGCATCCGGGCCAACTGGCGCTCCAGCATCGACGGGTACGGCTCCATCAACCGCTCTACACAGCTCGCGCCTTCAGGGCTGGCAATCGGGCGGATACGTGCGCGCTGGCGGATCAGCGTGTCTTCGCTGATCTTGCGCTCCACCAGCAGCAGGTTGCGGCTGTGCTGCGACAAGGCCAGGGCATCCTGGGCGATTTCGGTGAGCAGCAGGTCGATCTGGCTCATGCCGAACAGATCATCACCCACCGTCAGGCCCAGTTGCAGTTGCAAGGTGATGCCGCTGTCCGCCACTTCGATCTGCAAGGCATGGCCCAGGGCACGCAGCAACTCGCCGCAGCAGATGGCGTTGGTCAGGTAGTCTTCGCCGCTGTCTTCGCTGTGGAACAGCATCAGCGTGCTGCCGTCGTTCAGGGTGTGCAGTTCGCTCTGGTACAGCGATGCGGCCTGGTCGAGGCAGTCGCGGTAGCGTTCCAGCAGTTCCGTCAGACGGGTGCGGGGCAGGCGGCGCAGTTGATCCTGGGAGCCCAGTTGCACAGCCAGCACCGCACTGTGCTGGGGTTCGGCGTTTTTGACCGGGGCAGGCTTCGGCGCGATGGCCGGGCTGTCGGACGCCGTGTCGCGCAGGTCGGCGAACGGGTCTTCGTCGTCCAGTTCGTCTTCTTCGGCCCGGATCGCCTTACGGGTGGCAGGCTTGAGGCCGGCGACCGGTGCGCTTTCGGCAAAGCCTGGCTCGCCCACGTCGAACTCGGGCTCGTCGTCGTATTCCGGCTCGGGCTCAGGTTCGCGCACGACCGGCTCCGGGGCGAAGCTGGCATGCAGTTGGCGGGCAAGGTCACCGATTTCATCCTGGCGGTCGGTGGCCGGGGTGTGTTCGTCGATGTCCCGCAGCCAGATGCGCAGTTGCATCAGAGGCGTGGAGATATGCCGACCCAGGCGCAGGCTCAGGGCCAACGCCAGGGCCAGCAGGATCGCGCTGAGGATGCCCATGCTTTGCAGGCTGATGGTCATTGGCTGCTGGAATTGCTGCATGTCCAGGCTGATGCGCAATTGGCCGGCCTTCACGTCCTGGAACGTGATGTTGCTCTGGTACAAGCCTTCGGCCTCACCCAGCAGGCCGTTTTTCGGGCGCTGCCCGGCTTCGGCCATGATCCGGTTGTCCACGCTGTAGATGGCGGCGTGGGCCACCAGCGGGTTCTTGGTCAGGTTGTTGAGCAGCACGTTGAGGCTGAGGATGTCGTTGGACACCAAAAGCTCAGTCGCCGAGGTGGCGGTTTGCGTGGTCAGGCTCTCGCCCAGGGCGTCGGCTTGCTCGTGCATGGCCTGCTTGAACTGCAAACCCATCACGCAGGCGTAGATCACCAGGGCCAGGGCGACCAGGATCACGTTATGGCTGGCGATGCGTAATGCGATCGGTACACGGCGATGGCGCAGTGCCCGGAAGATCAGCAGGAAGAAGTTGTCGGTTTTTACTGGCGTGGGCCGGTTCACTTGCGCTCGGCTCTTGGTCCGTGAAGTTGACGCGCAGTATAGCGACAGGCCCCAGAGCGTCAAAGCGCTGGCTGTGCCCGATGGTCACTGAAAGTGGGTAGAATGCGGTTTTTTTCCAGCCTGGGGGTGCGCCTTGCGCGAAATTGTCCTGATTAACATCACTGGTGAAGATCGCCCGGGTCTCACCGCCGCCATTACCGGTGTTCTGGCCCAGGGTGGTGTGAACATTCTCGACATCGGCCAGGCGGTGATCCACGACACGTTGTCATTCGGCATCCTGGTTGAGATCCCGAGCACTGAACAGGCGTCTTCGGTACTCAAGGACATCCTGTTTACCGCGTACAAGCTCGATCAACAGGTGCGTTTCACCCCGGTATCGGAAGAGGACTACCAGCAATGGGTCGCCGGCCAGGGCAAGAAGCGCCATATCGTCACCCTGCTGACCCGCAAGGTCACGGCCGAGCAACTGCAGCGCGTCAGCTCGATCACGGCGCAGTATGGCTTGAATATCGACCATATCGACCGTCTGTCGGGGCGCATGCCGTTGGACACCCCGGCCGACAAAGGCAAGGGCTGCATCGAATTCTCCGTGCGCGGTGAGCCGGCCGACCCGCAAGCCCTGCGCGCCGAGTTCCTCAGCGTGGCCCAGGAGCTGAATGTCGACATCGCCTTCCAGGAAGACTCGCTGTTCCGCCGTAACCGCCGCCTGGCGGTGTTCGACATGGACTCGACGCTGATCGAAGCCGAAGTCATCGACGAACTGGCCAAGGCGGCCGGCGTGGGGGAGCAGGTCTCCGAGATCACTGAGCGCGCCATGGCCGGTGAGCTGGACTTCCGCGCCAGCTTCAAGGAGCGCCTGGCGCTGCTCAAGGGCCTGGACGTGAGCGTGCTGGACTCCATCGGTGCCTCGCTGCGCCTGACGGAAGGTGCCGAAACCCTGTTCGCCGAACTCAAGCGCCTGGGCTACAAGACCGCGATCCTGTCCGGCGGCTTCACCTATTTCGCCAAGCAGCTGCAGGCCAAGTTGGGCATCGACTATGTATTCGCCAACGAGCTGGAAGTGGTGGATGGCAAGGTGACTGGCGTGGCGGTCGAGCCGATTGTCGACGCACAGCGCAAGGCGGACTTGCTGAAGGAATTGGCCCATAAGGAAGGTTTGCGTCTGGAGCAGACCATTGCGGTCGGCGACGGTGCAAATGACTTGCCGATGCTGGCGATTGCCGGGTTGGGTGTGGCATTCCGGGCGAAGCCATTGGTGAAACAGTCGGCGAAGCAGGCGATTTCGACGTTGGGGTTGGATGGGGTGTTGTATCTGCTGGGTTTCCGCGACCGCGATGGCCAGCTGTAGTCACTGAAGAAACGCAGTAAAAAATGTGGGAGCTGGCTTGCCGGCGATAGCATCACCTCGGCATCACTGATGCACCGAGGTGCCTGCATCGCAGGCAAGCCAGCTCCCACATTGGGTTCTGCGTTAGGCTTTTGGCAGTGCCATGCCCTGGCCCATCTGCACTGGTGTGCCCGCAGCCAACTCTTCGGCCCACTTCACCTGATCCGGCCCGAACAGCACGATCGCCGTCGAACCCAGCTTGAAGCGGCCCAGCTCGGCACCTTTCTCCAGATGAATCGGCGCACGTGCGGCTTCGTCATAGCGGAAGGTTTTCAACTCGCGCTTGGGCGGTGTCACCAAGCCAGCCCACACGGTTTCAATCGACGCGACGATCATCGCGCCCACCAATACCACCGCCATCGGACCGCGTTCGGTGTCGAAAATGCAGGCAACGCGTTCGTTACGTGCGAACAGCTCCGGTACGTTTTCGGCGGTGGTCTGGTTGACCGAGAAGATGCGCCCCGGGATATAGATCATCTCGCGCAGGGTGC
Organism: Pseudomonas sp. GL_117; assembly: GCF_057835125.1. Taxonomy (NCBI): domain Bacteria; kingdom Pseudomonadati; phylum Pseudomonadota; class Gammaproteobacteria; order Pseudomonadales; family Pseudomonadaceae; genus Pseudomonas; species Pseudomonas sp. GL_117. The sequence continues at coordinate 594,745 of NZ_CM174418.1, forward strand.
CGGCCAGCGGCATGTGCACGCGGTGGTAATCCTTCGGCGACAGGTAGACCGTCGCGAAGTCGCCGCCCATGAACGGTGCCGCCACGGCGGAATCACCCCCCAGCAACTCCAGCACGCTGAAGCTGTGGCCCTTGGCCTGGAACACACGGCCATGCTCGATCGGGCCCAACTGGCTGACGGCGCCATCGGCCGGGCTGAGTACCGCGCCTGGGGTTTGATCCAGCGGGCGCGCGCCGTCTTTCAGGGCGCGGGTGAAGAAGGCGTTGAAGTGCTCATAGGCGGTCACGTCTTCTACCAGGGCCTGGGACATGTCCACTTGATAGCGCTTGGCGAACCAGCTGGTGAACGCGTTCTTGAACCAGCGCACGCGGCACTCGGCAATGCAGCCGGCCAAGCGCGAGAGCAAGTGGTGCGGCAGCAAGTACTGGCTGAGGATAAACAACTGCTTTTTCATTTACTGTCCTTAAACCTTAAATCTCAACGGGGGTGTCGGGGTGGTTGCCCCATTCGCCCCAGGAACCGGCATAACCTTTGACTCGCGGATAACCGAGCGCCTTGGCCACCAGATAGGTGAAGCCAGAGCGGTGGTGAGTCTGGCAGTGGGTGATGATTTCTTTGTCGCGGGTCAGCCCGAGGTTTTCGAGGATCTGCGGCATGTCGCGGCGGATGCGCAGGTTGCGCGCAGGGTCCATGCCGGCGGTCCATTCGAAGTTCACGGCGCCGGGGATGTGCCCACCTTTGGCGGCGAGGACTTTCTCGCCGGAATACTCCAGCGGGCCGCGTGCGTCCCAGATGCCCAGGTCGGCAGCGCCGAGGCGGCTTTGCAGGTATTCGCGGGTGGCGGTGGGGCCGTCGTGCAGCGTCAGGCTGACCGGGCCGCCGACGGGTGCGGGGACCTCGGTGGAGACCGGGTGTTGGCCTTCCAGCCAGGCCAGCAGGCCGCCGTCGAGGTAGTGATACTTCTGGTGACCGATCACGTCGAGCATCCAGATGAAGCGGCCGGCCCAGCCACCGCCTTCGTCGTCGTAGACCACGTAGGTCGCGTCCGGGGTGTGACCCAGTTCGCCGAAGAGTTTTTCCAGGTCTGCCTTGTTGGGCAGCAGCCCCGGTGCAGGCGCCTGGCCCAGTTGGGTGCGCTTGGGGTCAACGAAATGCGCGCCGGGGATATGCCCCTGGGCGTAGCGGGCGGCACTGGTGAGGTCCACCAGTATCAGGTGTTCGGCATCGAGGCGACCTTGCAGGTCGCTGGATTCGATCACCAGCGGCAAGCCAGAGAAGTCAGGCATGTGAGGTCTCCTGGGCACAAATGTTGGCGATAAAGGACCGCGATTGTAGCGCAAGCATCAGGCGCTGCGGTTGGTAAAGCAGTGCAGGGCTTTCTCGATGCATTGGGCGGTTTTGCCGAAGGCTTGCACGGTGGTTTCCGAGAACGGCCCGCCGCCCTGGTCGGCCACCATCAGCATCACCACCTTGCCGTTGCAGCTCAGGGAGCGCAGCAGCAGGTGCTCGCCGTTGAACAGGCGACGCAGGATCGGCGGCAACAAGGCCGAGAACTGCGCGTGGTTGTCCGGGTTGAGGCGCACCTGGGCGGATTTTTCCAGCAGGCGCTGCAGCAAGGTGCTGTTGGTCACATCAAGGCTCAGGTTGGCGGCGTCCTTTGGCAGGCCGTCGGCCTGGTGCACACGCAAGGTGCTTTGGGCGCGGTCGGTCATCAGCAGCATGACCCGTTGCATGCCGCTGGCCACCAGTGCCTCTTTGGCGCAGGTGGTCAGGTGCATGGCGTTGGCGAAGCGGCTCGGTTCCACCAGCAACTCGGTGCAGCGGCTGCGCCACAGGGCCAGTGCTTCGGCGGTGGGCGGTGGTGCCGGCAGCAGGCCGCGATGGATTTTTTGCACATGCCACGGCCAGATCAGCGACAGCGCCGGGTGCCAGAGGTCGGGCATCAAGGTGCTGCGGGCGCTGGTCACGGCTTGCTGGTGCACCTGTTGCTGCACATCGCCCAGCGGCTGTTGCAGGTACAGGGCGGTGAGGTATTGCCAGCGCTCGGTGTGCGGGCAAGTCCAGGATTCCTGGGCCGACATCGCCAGGCCGTTGGCCAGCAGCACGGTGTTGGCCGGCTGGTTCAGCCAGCGTCGCAGGTTGGGTTCGGCGTCGAGCAATTGCTGGTGGCGCAGCGCGTCGTCCTCGCGGGCGATGCGCAGGGCCTTGACCAGCAAGCGCTGCTCTTTGAGTAGCAGGTTGTAGCCCTGGGACACCCAGATCGGCAGGTGCCAGGTTTCGGTCAAGCCCAGGCACAGGTCGAGCAGGCGCACGCCGAACAGTTCCTGTTCGACCTGGCGCGCGGACTGGCCTTTGTGGATCACCCGCAGCTCCCATTCTTCAAGGAGCTTGGGGTAGGCGACGGCCATCGGCCACAGCGGCGACAGGAACAACAGGCTGCCCCAGTGGATGTCCTGCCACAACCGCGCCAGGCGGCTGGCGAACAAACCGTTGGCCTGCTGCGAGGCGTGCTGGCTGACCAGCAACAGTTGGCGCAAGGCCACCGGTATTTCCTGGGCCGGCACCGACGGCAGGCGCGCCAGTAGCTCTTCGGCGCGCTTGAGGCCGAGGCGGTTGAGCGCCACTTCGAGGTTTTCCGCCGGTTCCGTGAAGCTGCCATGGGTATGGCTGTTGGCCTCGCGAATCACGCTGAGCACCAGCGCCGGGCTGTTTTGCATCAGCTCGGCAATATCGCGCAACGAACTGCGGTTATCGCGGATGGCTTTGCACACGCGCTCGTGACTGGCCTGGGGGACGGGCAGCAGCACATCGTCCAGGCGCTTGATCCAAGCGGCGAGAGAATTGGGTTTTGCAGTTGGGACTGTCGTTTCATTAGCCATGATTGGGGCGCGATCATCACTTGCGGTCAACACGCCCGGAGCGGGCCGAACTGGCTTTTCGCCTTAACGGGCTATAGTCTGGCGCAGTTTTGCCGATAAGTAGAACAAGAGTTTTTCAGTTCCACCAAATATGTCCATGAACCCGACGGCGCAAGTACTCATCCCCTATGGCTAAAATTATCGGCATCATCGTCGTCTTCGCAAGCGTGCTCGGTGGGTACGTCCTGTCCCACGGTAAAATTGCCGCGCTGATTCAACCCTTCGAGGTGATGATTATCGGTGGCGCCGCACTGGGCGCATTCCTGCAGGCGAACCCCGGCTACATGACCATGCACGTGGTCAAGAAATCCCTGGCGATGTTCGGTTCGCGCTTTACCCACACCTTCTATCTTGAAGTGCTGGGCCTGGTGTATGAGATCCTCAACAAGAGCCGCCGCGAAGGCATGATGGCCATCGAGGCCGACATCGAAGACGCTGCCGCCAGCCCGATTTTCGCCAAGTACCCGGCGGTGCTCAAAGACGAGCGCATGACCGCCTACATCTGCGATTACCTGCGCATCATGTCCTCCGGCAACATGGCCCCCCATGAGCTGGAAGGCTTGTTCGACATGGAGTTGTTCAGCCTCAAGGAAGAACTGGAGCATCCGTCCCACGCCGTGACCGGCATCGCCGACGGCATGCCCGGCTTCGGTATCGTTGCGGCGGTACTCGGTATCGTGGTGACCATGGCTTCCCTGGGCGAAGGCGACCAGGCGGCCATCGGCATGCACGTAGGTGCGGCGCTGGTGGGTACGTTCTTCGGTATCCTCGCGGCCTACGGCTTCTTCGGCCCGCTGGCCACCTCCCTGGCCCACGATGCCAAGGAAGAAATCAACCTGTACGAATCGATCAAGGCCAGCCTGGTAGCGTCCGCTTCCGGCATGCCGCCATCGCTGGCGGTGGAGTTCGGTCGTAAAGTGTTGTACCCGAAACATCGCCCAAGCTTCGCCGAGCTGGAACAAGCGGTTCGCGGTCGCTAAGCCATGGAAAACAACCAGCCGATAATCATCAAGCGCGTCAAGCGCTTCGCTGCGGGGCACCATGGCGGTGCCTGGAAAATCGCCTTCGCTGACTTTGCCACGGCGATGATGGCGTTCTTCCTGGTGCTGTGGCTGATGTCCACCGCCACGCCGGAACAGAAGATCGCCATCGCCGGTTACTTCAAGGACCCGATCGGCTTCTCGGAAAGCGGCACGCCTTTCGTGATCGACCTGGGCGGCTCGCCGCAGTTGGCGCCGGAGCGCACCATCAACCCGGAGGTCAAGACCGAAGCGCCGCAGGAACATATCCCGATTGAGCGCGACACCGTCGAAGCCATGGCCGAGCAGGTCGAGCAGGAACGCCTGGAACTGTTGCTGCAAGAGTTGCAGACCAAGGTCGAGGAGAACCCGCAACTGCTGAAGTTCAAGGATCAGATCTCGTTTGAGATCACCCCGGACGGCCTGCGCATCCAGATCACCGACGCGGCCAACCGGCCGATGTTCGACTCCGGCAGCGCGCGCCTGAAGCCTTACTTCGAAGACATCCTGCTGGCCATGGCCGACACCATCAAGGCGGTGCCGAACAAGATCAGTATCAGCGGCCACACCGACGCCAAGCCGTACGCGGGCCAAGGCGACTTCGGCAACTGGGAACTCTCCGCCAACCGTGCCAACGCCGCCCGCCGCGCGCTGGTGGCCGGCAGCTACCCGGACCCGCAAGTGGCGCGCGTGGTGGGCTTTGCCTCCTCGCAGCTGTTTGATCCCAAAGACCCGTTCAACCCGATCAACCGGCGGATCGACATCGTCGTGCTGACCAAAAAGGCCCAGCGTGCGATTGAAGGTGATCAACCCAAACCGGCGCCGACCTCAGGTGCGGGTGCGCCCGGTGAAGTACCGGCCGACCCGAACGCCCTCCCGCCAGGGCAGGAGCCGTTGCCGGCCCATGAGCTGCGGCAGAAGCTGAACCTGTTTGACGATGGTGGGGTGAAAGATCCTACGGTGCCTAAAGCTGGTTCTTAAGCTGCACACGCAAAAAGGCCGCGATGATCGCGGCCTTTTTGTTCCTGCCCTGTGGCGCAGCTTTCTATGCTGCGCAGCAGTCACCGACTTTTTAGGGGCGCTGCGCACCCCAGCGCAAGCAAGGGTCAGTAACTGCTTTCAGGAAGACTCGCAATAATCGACCGATAGCTGTTCATCCGCTGCTGTTGCACGCGTCCATCTTCCAGCGCCTTGAGCAACGCACAGCCTGGCTCGCGGTCGTGTTTGCAATCGCGGAAGCGGCAAGTGCCGATGAGGTCGTTGAACTCGATGAAGCCCGCTTCCACATCGCTGCGGCTGACGTGGCCGAGGCCGAATTCGCGGATGCCCGGGGAGTCGATCAGTTCGCCGCCGCCGGGGAAGTGGAACAACCGCGCGGTGGTGGTGGTGTGGGTGCCCTGCCCGGACAGTTCCGACAACGGGCCTACACGGGTTTCGACTTCCGGCAGCAGGCTGTTGACCAGCGAGGATTTACCCACGCCCGATTGGCCGACAAACACGCTGATGCGTCCATCCAACTGCTGTTGCAGTTGCTCCATGCCGTTGCCGTGGTGCGCCGACACTTCCAGCACCGGGTAACCCAGGGTGCGGTAGACCGCCAGCAGCGCATTGAGCGCCGGGGCGTTCTGCTCGTCGATCAGGTCGAATTTGTTCAGCAGCAGCAGCGGGCGGATGCCGGCGTGCTCGGCTGCCACCAGGTAGCGGTCGATCAGGTTGGCGTGGGGCTCGGGCAGCGGCGCAAACACGATCACGATCATGTCGACGTTGGCCGCCACCGGCTTGAGCTGGCCGCGACTGTCCGGGCGGCGCAGTTCAGTGGTGCGCGGCAACTGGGCGACGATCACGCCGATGCCCTGGTTGCCGGCACGCCATACCACCTTGTCGCCGGTGACCAGCGCAGGCAGGTTGGCGCGCAGGTGGCAACGGAATACCTGGCCTGTGAGTTCGCCTTCCAGCGCCTCGACTTCGACCTGCACACCAAAGTGCGCGATCACCAGGCCCGTTTGCTCGGGGCCCAGGTCGCCGCCCTCGAGCGCTTCCACGGCGGAGGATTCACGTTTGGCGGCGCGAGCAGCGCGTTCACCTTGAATCTTTTCGATGCGCCAGTTTTGGCGACGATTGAGCTGGCGTTTGGCCATTGGTGTTCCGTGTCGATAATGCAAAGGTTGGGTAAAACGGTCGCGAGTCTAGCACGGCCCCGCCTGCTAAACTGCGCAGCTACGCCAAGGTGCCAAGAGAATAGAGCCATGCAAAACCCACAGAACCTGATTTGGATCGATCTGGAAATGACCGGTCTGAACCCCGACACCGACGTCATCATCGAGATGGCCACCATTGTCACCGACAGCAACCTCAATACCCTGGCCGAAGGTCCGGTGATCGCCATCCATCACAGCGACGCCGTGCTGGCCACCATGGACGAATGGAACACCCGCACCCACGGCAACTCCGGCCTGACCCAGCGCGTGCGCGACAGCCGCATCAGCATGGCCGAAGCCGAAGCCGAGACCATCGCGTTCCTGGAAAAGTGGGTGCCCAAGGGCAAGTCGCCGATCTGCGGCAATAGCATCTGCCAGGACCGCCGCTTCCTCTATACCCACATGAAGGGGCTGGAGAGCTACTTCCACTACCGCAACCTGGATGTGTCCACCTTGAAAGAGCTGGCCGCGCGTTGGGCGCCGGAAGTCAAAGACAGCTTCCATAAAGGCAGCACCCATCTGGCGCTGGATGATATTCGCGAGTCGATCGCCGAGTTGCAGCATTACCGCAAGCATTTCATCAAGGCTTGAGCCAACCCCTGCGATGAGCGCCTATCTCTTTCTGTAGTGAGCGGGCTTGCCCCGCGCTGGGGCGCGAAGCGCCCCGAATGCAGCCTACATACTCGTCCAAGCAGGTATCATTGCCTGCTTTGGGGCCGCTGCGCGCCCCAGCGCGGGGCAAGCCCGCTCACTACAACATCGCAAGGATCGCCACCATGCTGCTGATGCTCTACCTCATCGCCATCACCGCCGAAGCCATGACTGGCGCCCTGTCCGCCGGGCGGCGCGGTATGGACTGGTTTGGTGTGGTGCTGATCGCTTGCGTGACGGCGCTGGGCGGCGGTTCGGTGCGTGACGTGCTGCTGGGGCATTACCCGCTGACCTGGGTCAAACACCCGGAATACCTGGTGCTGACCTCGGTGGCGGCGCTGGTGACGATCTTTATCGCGCCGTTGATGCGCCATCTGCGCTCGCTGTTCCTGGCGCTGGATGCCGTGGGGTTGGTGGCGTTCACCTTGATCGGTTGCATGACCGCCCTGGAAATGGGGCATGGCATGCTGGTGGCGTCGGTCAGTGGCGTGATCACCGGCGTGTTCGGCGGCATCCTGCGGGACATTTTCTGCAACGACATCCCGCTGATCTTTCGACGTGAGCTGTACGCCAGCGTGTCGTTCCTCGCCGCCTGGTTCTACCTGCTGTGTCTGTATCTGGAGCTGCCCAGCGAACAGGCGATTCTGCTGACTTTGTTCAGCGGCTTTCTCTTACGCCTGCTGGCGATCCGTTTTCACTGGGAAATGCCCAAGTTCGTCTATAACGACGACGTCCACTAGCCGCGCGTGGCGTGCTGCTTCAGCGCCCATTCCACATGCTCGCGCACCAGCTCTGAGGGGGAGTCCCGCCGTGCCTTCAAGGCTTCCAGCACGGGGATGCTCGATGGCGCATTGCCCAGGCCCACCGCCAGGTTGCGCAGCCAGCGCTCGTACCCGGCGCGACGCAGGGGTGAACCTTCGGTGCTGCTGAGGAATTTGTCCTCGTCCCACATAAACAGCTCGGCCAACTCGGCATTGTCCAGGTTGTGGCGAGGCTTGAAATCGCTTTCGTCGGTGGCTCGGGCGAAACGATTCCACGGGCACACGATCTGACAGTCATCGCAGCCAAATACCCGGTTGCCGATCAGCGGGCGCAGCTCTTCCGGGATCGCGTTCTTCAGTTCGATGGTCAGGTAGGAAATGCAGCGCCGGGCATCCAGCACATAGGGGCCGACGAAGGCATTGGTGGGACAGATGTCCAGGCACGCCGTGCAACGCCCGCAGTGTTCGGTGCCATGGGGCTCGTCCACCGGCAGCGGCAGGTCGACAAACAGCTCGCTGAGGAAGAAGTAACTGCCGGCCTTGCGGTTGAGCACCAGGGTGTTCTTGCCGATCCAGCCCAGGCCGGCCTGTTCGGCGATGGCTTTTTCCAGCACCGGCGCGCTGTCGACGAAGGCGCGGAAACCGAACGGCCCGATCTGCGCCTGGATGCGGTCGGCCAGTTGTTGCACGCGCTTGCGGATCAGCTTGTGGTAGTCGCGGCCGAGGGCGTAGCGCGAGATGTAGGCTTTTTCCGGCTTGGCCAGTAGTTGCGCCATTTGGGTGTCGCCGGGCAGGTAGTCCATGCGCAGCGAGACCACGCGCAGCGTGCCGGGCACCAGTTCATCGGGATGGGAGCGTTTGCTGCCGTGGGCGCCCATGTAGTCCATCTCGCCGTGGTAGCCGGCGTCGAGCCAGCGTTGCAGGTGCTGTTCATGCTTGGCGAGGTCCAGGCCGCTGATGCCGACTTGTTGAAAGCCCAGTTCGCGACCCCAGTCTTTGATCGATTGGGCGAGGGCGGGCAGATCGGAGGTAATCGCGGGCATGAGACAGGGGAAACCACAGGTTAGATGCGTATAATTCTGCCAGACATCGGAGCCCGAAGACGCATGCCGCAGACAAAACACTCAATTAACGACGTTCAGCCCCTGTTGCCTGGCGATTTACCGCAACTGGCTGCGCGTTCCCCGGACGCCCACAAAGGCCGGTTCGGCCACCTGCTGGTGATTGGCGGTGACCGTGGCTTGGGCGGGGCTGCGCTGCTCAGCGCGGAAAGTGCCTTGCGCAGTGGCGCAGGCCTGGTCTCCCTGGCGACGCGCCCGGAGCACGTGCCTGCCGCCTTGGCCCGTTTGCCGGAAGTGATGACCGTTGGCGTGAGCTCGGCCAACCAGTTGATGGGCTTGCTGGAGAAAATTTCGGTCATCGTGGTTGGTCCAGGCCTTGGCGATGCCGCCTGGGGCAAAAGCCTGTTGTCCGTCGCTGCCAATGCGCACCGGCCACAGGTCTGGGACGCCGACGCCTTGAACCAACTGGCCACGGGCAACGTCAACTTGCCGGCCAACAGTGTCATCACCCCGCATCCGGGTGAGGCTGCGCGGTTGTTGGGCCTGTCGACAGCCGAGGTTCAGGCTGATCGTCTTAAGGTGGCGCGCGCGTTGAGCCGGAAATTCAATGCAGTGGCTATTCTCAAGGGGGCTGGCAGTTTGATTGCCAGCCCGGATGGACGTGTTTCGCGTTGTGACCAAGGCCATCCGGCAATGGCCACGGCAGGCTTGGGTGATGTATTGGCCGGTCTCGTCGGAGCATTGCTGGCCCAGGGCATGCCAGCCTATGACGCCAGCTGCCTGGCTGTGTGGTTGCACGCCACGGCGGGGGATCGCCAGGGCAGCTTTGGTCGCGGCCTGGCGGCCAGTGACCTGATACCTGCCATTCGTCAATTGCTGGAGGAACAGTCACCGTGTCTGAAGTAATCCTATTCCTGGCCGATGAAGACGCCATGGTCGCGTTCGGTCAGCGCATCGCGCAGGTCACGGCCGGTGCGGGGCTGATCTTTCTCGAGGGCGACCTGGGGGCGGGCAAGACCACGTTGTCCCGGGGAATCATTCGCGGCTTGGGCCATGCGGGCGCGGTAAAAAGCCCGACGTTCACCCTGGTAGAGCCTTACGAGATTGGCGCCGTGCGCGCCTTTCACTTCGACCTCTACCGTTTGGTCGACCCCGAGGAGCTGGAGTACATGGGGATCCGGGATTACTTCGATGAAGATGCGTTGTGCCTGATCGAGTGGCCAGATAAAGGCACAGGCTTTTTGCCAAAGCCGGACCTGACCATTACCATTACGCCGCATGAAACAGGACGTCAGTTGAAGTTGTTGCCCCAGAGCGCGCGCGGCCAGTCGTGGTGCGCCGCTTTGGCATTGGAATTCAAATAATTGGTGGGGTTAGGTATGCGCTTTCGCGCGTTGGTTGCTGTCGTAGGGGTGTTGCTTGCGGCAATGACTGTCAATGTTCTGGCTGCTTCACAGGTGAAAAGTGTGCGCCTGTGGCGAGCGCCGGATAACACGCGACTGGTGTTCGACCTGTCTGGCCCGGTCCAGCACAGTGTCTTTACCTTGTCGGCGCCGGATCGACTGGTGATCGACATCAACGGTGCGACCTTGGCTGCGCCGCTGAAAGTCTCCACCGCCAACACCCCGATTACGTCCATGCGTTCGGCCCAACGTACGCCGACTGACTTGCGCGTGGTCATCGACCTGAAAAAAGCCGTGACCCCGAAGAGCTTTGTGCTGGCGCCCAACGCCCAGTACGGCAACCGGCTGGTGGTCGACCTGTTCGACAACGCCGCCGACGCCAACCCGCCACCGGCACCTACCCCGAGCGTGGCGACCGTGCCCGCCGTCCCGGTCAGCCCGGCGCAACCGCAGGTCAAGTTGCCACCGTTGCCACCGGCCCCGGCGGGCAAGCGCGACATTATCGTGGTGATCGACGCCGGTCACGGTGGCGAAGACCCGGGTGCCTCGGGTTCCCGTGGGCAGCATGAAAAAGACGTGGTGCTGGCCATCGCCCGCGAACTGCAGCGTCAGGTCAATGCCATGAAAGGCTACCGCGCCGAGCTGACGCGTACTGGCGACTACTTCATCCCGTTGCGCGGGCGTACCGAGATCGCGCGCAAGAAAGGCGCCGACCTGTTCGTCTCGATCCACGCCGACGCCGCGCCGTCCACTGCCGCATTCGGTGCTTCGGTGTTTGCCTTGTCGGATCGCGGCGCCACGTCCGAGACCGCCCGTTGGCTGGCCGACAGCGAAAACCGTTCCGACTTGATCGGTGGGGCCGGCAACGTGTCCCTCGATGACAAGGACAAAATGCTCGCTGGCGTGTTGCTCGACCTGTCGATGACCGCCTCGCTCACCTCCAGCCTGAACGTCGGCCAGAAAGTCCTGAGCAATATCGGCCGGGTCACGTCGCTGCACAAACAACGCGTGGAGCAGGCCGGGTTCATGGTGCTGAAGTCGCCGGACATCCCGTCGATCCTGGTGGAAACCGGGTTTATCTCCAACGCCAACGAAGCCTCGAAGCTGGCCAGCGCCAGTCACCAGCAGGCCTTGGCGCGTTCGATCAGTGCCGGTATTCGTCAGTTCTTCCAGCAGAATCCTCCGCCTGGCACCTATATCGCCTGGCTGCGCGACTCCGGCAAAATCGCCCAGGGCCCGCGTGACCATCGCGTGCAGCCGGGCGACACCCTGGCCATGCTGGCCGTGCGTTTCCAGGTCTCGGCCGCGACGTTGCGCAGCGCCAATAGCCTGAAGACCGATGAATTGAAAGTCGGCCAGGTGTTGACCATCCCTGGCACCGAATTGGCGGCACAGTAATGAGTGAATCAGCGTTGAACAACGGCTCGCGTATCGAGCTGCTCAGCCCGCGCCTGGCCAACCAGATTGCCGCCGGTGAGGTGGTTGAGCGCCCGGCATCGGTGATCAAGGAGCTGCTGGAAAACAGCATCGACTCCGGCGCCAAGCGCATCGACGTGGACGTGGAGCAGGGCGGCGTCAAACTGCTGCGGGTGCGGGATGACGGCAGCGGCATCTCCTCCGATGACCTGCCGCTGGCCCTGGCCCGTCACGCCACCAGCAAGATCCGCGACCTGGAAGACCTTGAGCGGGTGATGAGCCTGGGCTTTCGGGGTGAGGCGCTGGCGTCCATCAGCTCCGTGGCGCGCCTGACCCTGACCTCGCGCACCCGCGCCGCCGAACAGGCCTGGCAAGTGGAAACCGAGGGCCGCGACATGGCGCCCCGGGTCCAGCCGGCGGCTCATCCGGTGGGCACTTCGGTGGAAGTGCGCGACCTGTTCTTCAATACCCCGGCGCGGCGCAAATTCCTCAAGGCCGAGAAAACCGAATTCGATCACCTGCAAGAAGTCATCAAGCGCCTGGCCCTGGCGCGGTTCGACGTGGCGTTTCACCTGCGCCACAACGGCAAGACCATCCTCAGCCTGCACGAGGCCCATGACGAGGCAGCGCGTGCGCGCCGTGTCTCGGCGATCTGTGGTGCGGGCTTTCTGGAGCAGGCGCTGCCGATTGAAATCGAACGCAACGGCTTGCGCCTGTGGGGCTGGGTCGGTTTGCCGACCTTTTCCCGCAGTCAGGCGGACTTGCAGTACTTCTTTGTGAACGGTCGCGCCGTGCGCGACAAACTGGTGGCCCACGCGGTGCGCCAGGCCTACCGCGATGTGCTGTTCAACGGGCGGCATCCGACGTTTGTGCTGTTTTTTGAGGTCGACCCGTCGGTGGTGGACGTCAACGTGCACCCGACCAAGCACGAAGTCCGTTTCCGTGATGGGCGCATGGTGCACGACTTCCTTTATGGCACTTTGCACCGCACCTTGGGCGATGTGCGTCCGGATGATCAGCTGTCCGCGCCGATCGTGACCGCGGTGGTACGCCCGAGCGGTCCGCAGGCCGGTGAGTTCGGGCCTCAGGGCGAAATGAGCCTGGCGGGCAACCTGCTGCAATCGACGCCGCCACAGCCGTCCTTTGCTGCACCGGGTTCCGGCGCAGGTGCCGGCTATCAGTATCAATACACTCCGCGTCCGCAATCGGCAGTGCCGGTAGCCGAAGCGCAGGCGGCGTATCGCGAGTTCTTCGCGCCGCTGCCGGGCGCCGAGCCCGGTGCCGTGGCTCTGCCGGAAGGTGGCGGTGATATTCCGCCGTTGGGTTACGCGTTGGCGCAGCTCAAGGGCATCTATATCCTCGCGGAAAACGCCCACGGCCTGGTGCTGGTGGACATGCACGCCGCCCACGAGCGGATCATGTACGAGCGCCTCAAGATCGCCATGGCCAGCGAGGGTCTCAGCGGCCAGCCGCTGCTGGTGCCGGAATCCCTGGCGGTCAGCCAGCGCGAAGCCGACTGCGCCGAAGAGCATGCCGGGGTGTTCCAGAAGCTCGGCTTTGAGTTGCAGCGCCTGGGCCCGGAAACCCTGGCCATCCGCCAGATTCCCGCGCTGCTCAAGCAGGCCGAAGCCAACCGCCTGGTCGCCGACGTGCTTGCCGACCTGATGGAATACGGCACCAGCGACCGCGTCCAGGCGCATATCAACGAACTGCTCGGCACCATGGCCTGCCACGGTGCGATCCGCGCCAACCGCCGCCTGGCGCTGCCGGAAATGAACGGCCTGCTGCGTGACATGGAAAACACCGAGCGCAGCGGGCAGTGCAACCATGGCCGACCGACCTGGACCCAGATGGGCCTGGACGATCTGGACAAACTGTTCTTGCGCGGTCGCTGATGAGTGCCCTGCCCCCCGCGATCTTCCTGATGGGCCCCACGGCTGCCGGCAAGACTGACCTGGCCATCGAGCTGACCAAGGTGCTGCCGTGCGAGCTGATCAGCGTCGACTCTGCCCTGGTTTACCGGGACATGGACATCGGCACGGCTAAACCTTCCAAAGAGCTGCTGGCGCAGTATCCGCACAAGCTGATCGACATTATTGACCCGTCCCAGAGCTATTCGGCGGCGGATTTCCGTACCGATGCCCTGGCCGCCATGGCCGAGATCACCGCGCGCGGCAATATTCCGCTGCTGGTCGGGGGCACGATGCTCTACTACAAGGCTTTGCAGGAAGGCCTGGCGCAGATGCCACCGGCCGATCCCCAGGTGCGCGCCGAGCTGGAAGAAGAGGCTGCACGCCTTGGGTGGCAAGCCTTGCACGACCAGTTGGCGGCTGTGGACCCGGTGTCCGCCGCGCGTATTCACCCCAATGATCCCCAACGGCTCAGTCGCGCCCTGGAAGTCTGGCGTGTCAGCGGCCAGACCATGACCTGGCATCGGCAGCGACAATCTGCGCAAAGTGCTGATGCAGGCGCATCTGGACAGTCACAATTGCCCTATACTGTGGCGAATCTGGCCATCGCTCCGGCAAATCGCCAGGTGCTGCATGAACGAATTGCACAAAGATTCACAATTATGTTGGAACAGGGGTTTATAGACGAGGTCGTAGCACTGCGTTCCAGAGGTGACCTGCATCCAGGGTTGCCTTCGATACGTGCTGTAGGCTACCGCCAAGTCTGGGATCATCTGGATGGCAAGCTGACGTCAGCCGAAATGCAGGAGCGCGGCATCATCGCCACGCGCCAATTGGCGAAACGCCAGTTCACCTGGTTGCGCAGCTGGAGCGATTTGCACTGGCTGGACAGCCTGGACAGCGACAATCTGTCACGCGCCTTGAAATACTTGGGAACGGTCTCCATATTGAGCTGAGTCCTTGCAATTGCCGTCTATCCTTGGGGGTGTGACGGCCATGAGTTATCTATTTTCCGATTTTTTTATTATTGATCCTTAAAGGAGTGCGGCACATGTCAAAAGGGCATTCGCTACAAGACCCTTACTTGAATACTTTACGTAAAGAGAAAGTGGGGGTTTCCATCTACCTGGTGAACGGTATCAAGCTGCAAGGCACTATCGAATCGTTCGACCAGTTCGTCATCCTGCTGAAAAACACCGTCAGCCAGATGGTTTACAAGCACGCTATCTCTACAGTGGTTCCAGTTCGTCCAATCCGTCTGCCTAGCGCGACCGGTGATGACGCAGCTGACGCTGAGCCAGGTAACGCCTGATAGGAGTCTCCTTTGTTCTTTGAGCGCCACGGTGGTGGTGAGCGGGTAATCCTCGTTCACTTGGATGGACAGGACCCTGAGGCGCGCGAAGATCCGCAGGAGTTTCAGGAGTTGGCAAATTCGGCCGGCGCCGAGACCGTTGCGTTTTTTAACGTGCCGCGTCATCGGCCAACCGCCAAATTCCTGATTGGCAGCGGCAAGGTCGAGGAACTGCGCGACCTGGTCCACGCCGAAGAAGCCGATCTGGTGATCTTCAATCACGTCCTCACGCCCAGTCAGGAACGCAACCTCGAACGTGTCTTCGAGTGTCGCGTGATCGACCGCACCGGCCTGATTCTCGATATTTTCGCCCAACGCGCCCGTACCCATGAAGGCAAGCTCCAGGTTGAACTGGCCCAGCTTGACCACATGAGCACGCGGCTGGTTCGCGGCTGGACTCACCTTGAACGTCAGGGTGGCGGTATCGGCATGCGTGGCCCGGGTGAAACCCAACTGGAAACCGACCGGCGTCTGCTGCGGGTGCGCCTGCGCCAGATCAAGGGCCGGCTGGAAAAAGTGCGCAGCCAGCGCGAGCAATCGCGCCGTGGGCGTTCGCGTGCGGACATACCTACCGTGTCCCTGGTGGGCTACACAAACGCCGGCAAGTCCACGCTGTTCAACAACGTGACCAAATCCGACGTGTACGCGGCCGACCAACTGTTCGCCACTCTCGACCCGACCTTGCGCCGTCTGGATCTCGACGACCTGGGGCCGATTGTCCTGGCGGACACCGTGGGCTTCATTCGTCACTTGCCCCACAAGCTGGTCGAGGCATTTCGGTCTACGCTCGAAGAGTCGAGCAATTCCGATTTGCTGTTGCACGTGATCGATGCGGCCGAACCGGATCGCATGTTGCAGATCGAGCAGGTGATGCTGGTATTGGGCGAGATTGGCGCCCAGGACTTGCCGATCCTCGAGGTCTATAACAAACTCGATTTGCTTGAAGGCGTTGAGCCACAGATCCAGCGCGATGAGAACGGCAAGCCCCAGCGGGTATGGCTGTCGGCGCGCGACGGCAGTGGCCTGGAGCTGCTTGAACAAGCCATTGCCGAATTGCTCGGCAGCGATTTGTTCGTCGGCACCTTGCGCTTGCCCCAGCGTTTTGCTCGACTGCGTGCACAGTTTTTCGAGTTGGGCGCAGTACAGAAAGAAGAATACGACGAAGAAGGTGTCAGCTTGCTGGCTGTTCGATTGCCGCGCACGGAGCTTAATCGGCTGGTCAGTCGTGAAGGCGTAGTACCGACAGAGTTCATCGAACAACACACTTTGCAATAAAAGCCTCCGAAAGCGGTTGTGCCGCAGTAGCAGGCATTCTGTAGCATTGGTCGGCGCGCCGTGGGTGCGCCTTTGCTTTATCAGATGGAGAGCGCTATGGCTTGGAATGAGCCGGGTGGCAACTCGAATAATCAGGATCCTTGGGGTGGTAAACGCCGCAATAATGGCGACCGCAAGGGGCCACCAGATCTCGACGAGGCCTTCCGAAAGCTGCAGGAAAGCCTGAATGGGTTGTTCGGTGGTGGAAAAAAACGTGGTGGTGACGACAGTGGTCGCACAAGCAAGGGCGGCGGCTACGGCCTGCTGGGCCTGGGCCTTGTCGTGCTGGCAGCCGTCTGGCTGTACAGCGCTGTCTACGTCGTGGACGAGCAGGAGCAGGCCGTGGTGCTGCGCTTCGGCAAGTACTACGAGACTGTCGGCCCGGGCCTGAACATCTACTTCCCGCCGATCGACAAGAAGTACATGGAAAACGTCACGCGTGAGCGTGCCTACACCAAGCAGGGCCAGATGCTGACCGAAGACGAGAACATCGTCGAAGTGCCGCTGACCGTGCAGTACAAGATCAGCAACCTGCAGGACTTCGTGCTGAACGTCGACCAGCCGGAAATCAGCCTGCAACACGCGACCGAAAGTGCCCTGCGCCACGTGGTGGGTTCCACCGCCATGGACCAGGTACTGACCGAAGGCCGTGAACTGATGGCCAGCGAGATCAAGGAGCGCCTGCAGCGGTTCCTCGATACCTATCGCACCGGTATCACCGTGACCCAGGTGAACGTACAGAGCGCAGCCGCACCGCGTGAAGTTCAGGAAGCCTTCGATGACGTGATCCGCGCCCGTGAAGACGAGCAGCGTTCGCGCAACCAGGCTGAAACCTACGCCAACGGCGTCGTGCCGGAAGCCCGTGGTCAGGCCCAGCGTATCCTTGAGGATGCCAACGGTTACCGTGACGAAGTGGTCTCCCGCGCCAAGGGTGAGGCGGATCGCTTTACCAAGCTGGTCGCCGAGTACCGCAAGGCTCCGGAAGTCACCCGCGAGCGTCTGTACCTGGACACCATGCAGGAAGTCTTCAGCAACACCAGCAAGGTTCTCGTGACCGGCAACAAAGGTGGGCAGAACAACCTGTTGTACCTGCCTCTGGACAAGATGATCGAAGGTGGTCGTAGCAGCACCAGCGCACCGGCCACAGGTTCGACAGCCGCTGCCAATGAAGCGAGCGCCCGTGCGGCCGCTGACTTGCTGCAACAGCAAACACGTAGCAGGGAGAGTCGTTGATGAGCAATAAATCGCTGACCGCCCTGATTGTGGGCGTCGTCGTGGTCATCGCGGCCTGGAACTGCTTCTACATCGTGTCTCAGACCGAGCGCGCGGTGATGCTGCAATTCGGTCGCGTGGTCCAGGCGGATGTCCAGCCAGGCCTGCATGTGAAAGTCCCCTTCGTCAACCAGGTGCGCAAGTTCGATGCTCGCCTGATGACCCTGGATGCACCGACGCAGCGCTTCCTGACCCTGGAAAAGAAAGCCGTGATGGTTGACGCCTACGCCAAGTGGCGCGTCAAGGATGCCGAGCGTTTCTACACGGCAACTTCTGGTATCAAGCAACTCGCCGACGATCGTTTGTCGCGTCGTCTTGAGTCGGGCCTGCGTGACCAGTTCGGTAAACGCACGCTGCACGAGGTGGTGTCCGGTGAACGTGACGCGCTGATGGCTGACATCACGCGTTCGTTGAACGCGATGGCGGAAAAAGAGCTGGGCATTGAAGTGGTTGATGTCCGGGTCAAGGCCATTGACCTGCCGAAGGAAGTGAACCGCAGCGTGTTCGAGCGTATGAGCACCGAGCGTGAGCGTGAGGCTCGTGAGCACCGCGCCAAGGGTAACGAGTTGGCTGAAGGTATCCGTGCGGATGCCGACCGTCAGCGCCGTGTACTGCTGGCAGAAGCCTATCGCGAGTCCGAAGTGGCCCGTGGTGATGGTGATGCTCAAGCCGCAGCGATCTACGCCAAGGCCTACGGCCAGGACCAGGAGTTCTACGCGTTCTACCGTAGCCTGCGCGCCTACCGTGAAAGCTTCGCGAACAAAACCGACGTCATGGTGCTGGACCCAAGTAGCGATTTCTTCCGCTACCTGGAAAAAGCCAAGTAATCAGCTCGTCACTGTGTAGGACGCACTCCGTCGGGCGGCTAAAACGCCTGGCGGGGTGATCCTTTCAGAAAACGGGTGTATGATGCGGCAGCCGGGAAATTCCCGGCTTTTTTGCGTCTGCATGTTTGATTCGGCAGGCGTGACAGGTTTTTCGAGGAAAGTGCCCGACGAGGCCGATTGCAGGCCATTCGTCACGTCGCTCTTGCGCGTGGTTTATGCAGGCGGCGGGCATTTTCTGCTTCACTCAAGGCTCGGCCTAGGGCTGGCCGCCCGGATCAAAGGGGAATGGCGTAATGGCAACGGTAGACCGCTGGCTGCTGCCAGATGGCATCGAAGAAGTACTGCCACCGGAAGCTGCGCGCATTGAAGTAGCGCGTCGCCAGGTGTTGGATCTGTTCCAGAGCTGGGGTTACGAGTTTGTCGTGACCCCCCATATCGAGTACCTGGAATCCCTGCTGACCGGCGCGGGCCAGGACCTGGATCTGCGCACCTTCAAGGTCATCGACCCGCAATCGGGCCGGCAAATGGGCTTCCGTGCCGACATCACGCCGCAAGTGGCGCGCATTGACGCGCACACCCTGCGTCGCGAAGGCCCGAGCCGCCTGTGCTACGCCGGCAGTGTGCTGCATGCGCAGCCACGTGCCTTGTCGTCTTCCCGTAGCCCGATCCAGCTGGGCGCCGAGTTGTATGGCGATGCCAGCCCGAGCAGCGACGTTGAAGTGATCAGCTTGATGCTGGCCATGCTGCAACTGGCTGACGTACCTGATGTCCACATGGACCTGGGCCACGTCGGTATCTACCGCGGCCTGGCCCGTGCGGCCGGTTTGTCCGGTGAAGTGGAGCAACAGCTGTTCGACGCCCTGCAACGCAAGGCGATCGATGAAGTGATTGCCTTGACCGAAGGCGTGCCTGCGCAGTTGGCCGAGATGCTGCGTGCACTGGTCAACCTGTGCGGTGGTCGTGAAGTGCTGGTGGCTGCGCGCGAACGTCTGGCCAAGGCGCCGGCGCCGGTACTGGCTGCACTGGACGATGTGCTGGCTATCGCCGAGCAACTGTCGGCGCGCTTCCCGCAGTTACCGCTGTACTTTGACCTGGGTGAATTGCGCGGTTACCACTACCACACTGGTGTGGTGTTCGCGGTGTTTGTACCGGGTGTTGGCCAGGCCATCGCCCAAGGCGGTCGCTATGACGACATCGGCGCCGACTTCGGTCGTGCCCGTCCGGCGACCGGCTTCTCTACCGATTTGAAAACCCTGGTGACCCTGGGGCGTGCTGAGGTCGAGCTGCCGTCTGGTGGCATCTGGATGCCCGACAGTACGGACGCGGCACTCTGGCAGCAGGTTTGCCAGTTGCGCAGTGAGGGTCAGCGTGTCGTCCAGGCTTTGCCTGGGCAGCCATTGGCCGCCGCCCGTGAAGCGGACTGCGACCGGCAATTGATTCAGCAGAACGGGCTTTGGCAAGTATCGCCACTGGCTTCTTGAGTTTTCCTGCCGGCCATCGCCGGCACCAAGTTTGCGCGAATGAGGACAAGTGTTATGGGTAAGAATGTCGTAGTCCTGGGCACCCAATGGGGTGATGAGGGCAAAGGCAAGATCGTTGATCTGCTGACCGAACATGCTGCCGCCGTAGTGCGCTACCAAGGTGGCCACAACGCTGGCCACACCCTGGTCATCGATGGCGAAAAAACCGTCTTGCACCTGATCCCGTCGGGCGTGCTGCGCGAAGGCGTGCAGTGCCTGATCGGCAACGGCGTGGTGGTTGCACCTGACGCCCTGCTGCGCGAGATCATCAAGTTGGAAGAGAAAGGCGTACCAGTGCGCGAGCGCCTGCGTATCAGCCCGTCCTGCCCGCTGATCCTGTCCTTCCACGTCGCGCTGGACCAGGCCCGTGAAAAGGCGCGTGGCGAGCTGAAGATCGGTACGACCGGTCGCGGCATCGGCCCGGCCTACGAAGACAAGGTCGCACGTCGTGGCCTGCGTGTGGGCGACCTGCTCAACATGCCGCGTTTCGAAGACAAACTGCGTGAACTGGTGGATTACCACAACTTCATGCTGGTCGGTTACTACAAAGAACCGGCTATCGAATTCGACAAGACCCTGGCTGAGTGCAAGGAATACGCTGAGCTGCTCAAGCCGCTGATGCTGGACGTGACCGCCGAGCTGCACGACCTGCGTCGCGCCGGCAAAGACATCATGTTCGAAGGCGCCCAAGGCTCCCTGCTGGACATCGACCACGGCACCTACCCGTACGTGACCAGCTCCAACACCACCGCTGGTGGCGTTGCGACCGGTTCCGGTGTTGGCCCGATGTTCCTGGACTACATCCTGGGCATCACCAAGGCCTACACCACCCGTGTAGGTTCGGGTCCGTTCCCGACTGAGCTGTTCGACGAAGTCGGCGCTCACCTGGCCAAGCAAGGCCACGAGTTCGGTGCCACCACCGGCCGTGCCCGTCGTTGCGGCTGGTTCGACGCCGTTATCCTGCGTCGCGCTATCGATGTGAACAGCATCTCGGGCATCTGCCTGACCAAGCTGGACGTACTCGACGGCCTGGAAACCATCAACATTTGCGTCGGCTACAAAGACGCAAACGGTAATGATGTTGCCCCGACCGACGCTGACAGCTACGTGGGCCTGCTGCCTGTGTACGAAGAAGTGCCGGGCTGGACCGAATCGACCGTGGGCGCCAAAACCCTGGAAGAACTGCCGGCCAACGCCCGTGCCTACATCAAGCGCGTTGAAGCGCTGATCGGCGCACCGATCGACATTATTTCGACGGGGCCGGACCGCAACGAAACCATCGTTCTGCGTCACCCGTTCGCTTAATAAGCTGTTGATGTAAAAAGCAAAGGGCTCCTTCGGGAGCCCTTTGTCGTTTCTGGCGACCAAGCGGCACGACCCTTGCTTTGAATCCTTCTTTCGCGGTGCTATCAATTTAATGGCACCCGTGGTGGAGGGATTCCCGATGTCTGCCGTTCTCTCATTGTTACAAAGTCGTCTGTTGCGGCCCGTGTTCGTTACCCTAGGTATCGCCCTTTTGGTGCAAGTGCTGGTGGCCGTCGCTCTGACGCGGAGCACGGTGACTGCATTGGAAGCGGATTTGGGTAATCGCCTGGGGATCGACAGCCAGAAACTGTCTGGCGAGTTGGCGCAAGCCGGCAAGGAAGTCACGTCCAGCCTCGACAGCTTGTCGACCAGTACCCGTCAGCGTCTGACCGCCGGACTTTCGACGCGCTTGCAGGAAGAACAGAAGCAACTGCGTGCGACCCTGGAAAAAGACCTGAAAGACTCCGCCAACGATATGGCGCAACTACTGGCCTCGGTGGCGCCACGCGCCATGTGGGACAGCGATGTGCCGACCTTGTCCGAGTTCGCCCGGCGCGCCCAGCGCAATCCCAACGTGCTGTTCGTGGTCTACGACGACGCGGCGGGTGAGCACCTGACGCGCTACTTGAACCGGGAAAACCCGATCAACAAGGCGTTGCTGGAAAAAGGCCAGGGTGACCGTGCACTCGACAAAGTGTTGAATGCGGCGAAGAACGATCCGTCGGTGTACTACGTCGAGGCCTCCATAAGCCCCAACGGCGTGGAAATCGGCAAGGTTCTGATGGGCGTTTCGACGGCTTCGGTCGAGGCCGACCTGCAAGCCCTGGATAAGCGTTTCGCCACCCTGATTGCCAGCGGTGATCAACTGGTTGGTGACAGCCTCAAAGGCGCCGCCGCTGACAGCGCTGCCGCCATGGGCGCACGCCTGCAATCGGCACAAGCCACCGCCACCCAGATGACCGCCAACACCACCAGCGCCGTACAGGAGGCCGCCGGCAGGCTGCGCTGGCGCATCGGCATGGGGCTCGCGCTGGTCGGTCTGGGTGTCCTGCTGCTGATCGCCATCGTGCTCGGGCGCCGTGTGGTCAATCGCCTGAAGCTGTTGATTGCCGCAATGGATGACCTGGCCGCGGGCGAGGGCGACCTCACCAAACGTGTGCAAATCAGCAGCAAGGATGAAATCGGCGACATGGCTTCGGCGGTCAATCGCTTTGTGGATAAGTTGCAACCCATCGTGCGTGAAGCCGGCGATGTGGCCCAACGCACCGGCGTGGAAATCGGCGCGATGACCCTGCGCAACGCTGGCGCCGACGCCGCTGCCGGTTTGCAACGCGATGAGGTGGCCGAGAGCCTGCGGGCGCTGTCACAAATGGCTGACGAGGCCCAGGCCGAAAGCCATGCCATGCAGGCCGCCTTGCAGCAGGTGGTGGACATTCGCCAGGCCACGGATGAAAACTCACGCACCTCGACGGAAGTCGGCAGCCTGATCGAAGCGCTGGCGGGGCAGGTGCAGGCCGGTTCCAAGGTGATCGAGCGCCTGGCCCAGCAGAGTGAGCAGATTGAGGTGGTGTTGACGGTGATCCATGGCATTGCCGAGCAAACCAACCTGTTGGCGCTCAACGCCGCCATCGAGGCGGCACGTGCCGGCGAAACCGGGCGCGGCTTTGCGGTGGTGGCGGACGAAGTGCGGGCATTGGCCAGCAAGACCCAGAGCTCTACCGGCGACATTCAGGCGCATATCGTCGCGTTGCAGCAGGGCGCGCGTGAAGCGGTGGAAACCATCGGCAAGGCCGGGCGTCAGGCCAATGAAGGCTTGCTGGTGCTGCGCGACAGCGTGCGCTTGCAGCAGACCGTACAGGCTTCGGTGGAGCAAGTGCATGCGGCTATTGGTTTGGCGACGCGTGCGGCGGAGCATCAGGCGCAAGGCGCGCAGGCGGTGCGTGGGCGGGTCGAGGTGATCCATGCCCAGGCCGAGCGGGCGGCGCAGGCGGTGGTGGAGACGACCGCCAGTGGCAAGGTGCTGGATGGGTTGGCGGCGCAGTTGAAGGCCAGCCTGGGGCAGTTTCGGGCTTGAAGGTCGTCAGCTCCGGCCTCATCGCAGGCAAGCCAGCTCCCACATTTTGATTTGTGAATACCGTCAAATGTGGGAGGCTGGCTTGCCTGCGATAGCGGTATCAGCGGCTCAGATACATCCGAGTCGTCAGCAGATAAACCGGCAACCCCGACACCAGAATCAGCAGCGCCGCATACGGCGCCGCCGCTGCAAATTCCACATTCGAAGTGTGCGCCCACACCGCCGTCGCCAGGGTATTCAACCCGGTCGGGCTGAGCAGCAAGGTCGCCGTCAATTCCTTCATGGCATCCAGAAATACCAGTGCGAACGCCGCACCCAATGCAGGAAAGATGATCGGCAAGGTCACCCGGCAAAACGCGCTGAACGACGACGCGCCCAAGGTGCGTGCAGCCTCTTCCAATTGCGGAGCGGCCTTGTTCAACGCCGTACGGATCGGTGCTTGAGCCAAAGGCAAAAACAGCAACGCATACGCAATCAGCAACAGCGCCGACGTCTGATACAGCGCCGGCACGTAATGCAGTGCGAAATACACCAGCGTCAACGCAATCACCAGGCCGGGCAGGGCGTGCAGCAGGTAGGGCAAGCGCTCGGCCCAGATCGCCAACTGGCCTTTATAACGCACCACCAGCAAGCCTACCGGCACCGCCAGCACCAGGCACAACGCTGCGCCGCCGAGGGACAGCGCCAGCGAGGACAGCAGCGCCTCACTGATCGCGGCCACCGGAAACGCTGCCGATGAACCTACCGCTAGCCAGTAACCAAGCATGCCCAACGGAATGCCGCTGCCGATGATCGCCAGTGCCAGGCAATAGAGTTGCCCCAGCGGTGCCCACTTGCCCAATCGCACCTGCCCGGCATGTCGCGCCGCGCCCTGGCCGATGCGCACGTGTCGGCCCTTGCCGCGTACACGCAGCTCCAGCCACAGCAATGTCAGGCACATCACCAGCAATACCGCCGAGAGCATCGCGGCGTTGGCGTTACTGAATTCCAGCTCGAATTGCTGGTAGATCGCGGTGGTGAATGTTTGCAGGCCGATGATCGACAGCGCGCCGAATTCCACCAGCATATGCAGCGCGATCAACAACGCCCCGGCCAGCAGCGACGGCCACAGCAAGGGCAGGGTGACGCGCCAGAACACGCCCCAACGGTTCAGCCCCAGAGTGCGTGCGGACTCTTCCAGGGACGGGTCGAGGTTTCGCAGGGTCGCCGCCACCGGCAGGAAGACCAGCGGGTATTTCGACAGGCTCATCACCAGGATCGCGCCGCCGAGGCCTTCGAAGTTGGCACTCAACGACACCCAGGTAAAGCTGCTGACGAACGCCGGTACCGCAAACGGCAGGCACAGGATCACGCCCCAGATACGCCGACCGCTCAGGTTGCTGCGTTCCAGCAGCCACGCCAGGGACAGCCCGACCACGGCGCACGTCACCGTCACGCCGACCATCAGCGCGAGGGTGTTGCGCAGCAGGCCGAATACATACGGGCGCCACAGCAGGTGCACGGCCTCGGCCCAGCCCGCCTGCCAGGCCTTGAGCCCGACATACACCAGCGGCAGCAGGCTCAAGCCCACCAGAAACAGCACGGGCAACAGCAGCCAGATCGACGGCCGCTTGCGCCGCGGGCTTAACCCCCCGCGTAGGGCGGGGGCGCAGAGCGATGGGTTCATCAGTTCAAGCCAACGTCACGTTCCAGGTCCAGGGCTTCTTCGGCGTTGCCCAGGTCGGCGGGGGTGACTTTCGGCGGTTGCAACTCGCTGAAAGGCTTGAGGCCGCGGCTGGATTCCATGCCCTTGCGCAGCGGGTATTCGGCCGAGGTGTTGGTGATCACGCGCTGGCCTTCTTCACTGGCCATGAACGCCAGCAGTTGCTGGGCTTCCTTGGGATGCTTGCTGGATTTCAGCGCAGCAGCGGACGACACGGTGATCAGCCCGCCAACGTCGCCATCCGTGAAGTAATGCAGTTGCGAATCCAGGTTGGTTTTTTCCTTTTTCAGGGCAAACCAGTAGTAGTTGTTCACCAGCACGGTGGCCACTTCGCCATTCTCCACGGCTTTGAGGGCGACCATGTTGTTGCTGTACACCTTGCCGAATGCGCGCAGGCCGGTCAGCCATTCTTCGGCGGCGTCACGTCCGTGCAGCTTGATGATCGCCACGGCCTGTTCCTGGAACGCGCCGCTGGTGGGCACGAAGCCGACCTTGCCTTGCCACTCGGGGCCGGCGAAATCCAGCACCGACTTGGGCAGGTCTTTTTCGGCGATCAGTTTCGGGTTGAAGGCCACGACGCGGGTGCGCGCGGTCACGCCCATCCAGTCGCCATTGGCGCCGACATAGTCCTTGGGCAAGACATCGAGGGTGGCGGCGTCGATCTTGGCCAGCATGCCTTGCTCGCCGAGTTTGTTCAGCGGCGGCGACTCTTCGGTGTAGATCACATCGGCCGGGGAGCGCGCGCCTTCTTCGACGACCTGGCTGGCCAACTGGTTGCTGCTGCCTTTGCGCACGTTGACGTGAATGCCGGTCTTGGCTTCGAAGGCCTTGGCGAGTTCATCGCCGACTTCCTTGTGCTGACCGTTGTACAGGGTCAGGGAGACCTTGTCGGCAGAATAAGCGGCGGGCGAGAGCAGGGTCAGGCCGAGCAGAGTGATGGTCAGGCCACGCAGAAGGGATGTCTTGAGACGGGTATCGCGGATCATCATCCGGAGGTTTCCTCGCTTGAGTGCAACAAATCATTGCAAGGATAAACGATAAAACTTCTCAAGTGCGGGCGAGGGGGGAATAGGTATGCAACTTTTCAAGTTGGGGTTTTCAAACCCCGGAAACGAAAAAACCCGCTTTCGCGGGTTTGATCTGAATTTGGTGCCCAGGAGAAGACTCGAACTTCCACGACCTTGCGATCACCAGCACCTGAAGCTGGCGTGTCTACCAATTTCACCACCTGGGCATTATCAAGCAACGTTGCCGCTGTTGATGGGGCGAACTATACGGCGGGCTTTTAGATCTGTAAACCCCTGATTCAAAAAAATAAATCGGGATTTGCGTTAAAAATCAAAGGCCTGAAACGAAAAAACCCGCTTTCGCGGGTTTGATCTGAATTTGGTGCCCAGGAGAAGACTCGAACTTCCACGACCGTAAGGTCACCAGCACCTGAAGCTGGCGTGTCTACCAATTTCACCACCTGGGCATTATCAAGCAACGTTGCCGTCGTCGATGGCGCGCACTATACGGAGGGGCTTTTGAGCTGTAAACCCCTGCCATGAAAAAAACCTGGAATATTTCTCCAGTGGTCGTGCAAGGTGCCTGGAAAGGGCATCAAAAGGCTTTTAAACGCTTGTTGATGCCTGAAATTTCCCGTTTCAATACGCGTATGCCAAACTAACCCGCATATAGACAAGGTGAAAACTCTCTAATGGCCGATTGGCAGTCCCTCGATCCCGAGGCCGCTCGTGAAGCGGAAAAATATGAAAACCCTATTCCTAGCCGCGAACTGATCCTGGCGCATCTCGCCGATCGGGGTTCGCCTGCTAGCCGCGAGCAGTTGGTTGAAGAATTCGGTCTGACCACCGAAGACCAGCTCGAAGCCCTGCGCCGCCGCTTGCGTGCCATGGAGCGCGACGCACAACTGATCTACACCCGCCGTGGCACTTATGCACCTGTGGATAAGCTTGACCTGATCCTGGGCCGCATCGCCGGCCACCGTGACGGCTTCGGCTTCCTGATCCCGGACGACGGCAGCGACGACCTGTTCATGAGCCCGGCGCAAATGCGTCTGGTGTTCGATGGCGACCGTGCGCTGGCGCGCGTGTCTGGCCTCGATCGTCGTGGTCGCCGTGAAGGCGTGATCGTCGAAGTGGTGTCCCGTGCCCACGAGTCCATCGTTGGCCGTTACTTCGAAGAAGGCGGCATCGGCTTTGTCGTGCCGGATAACCCGAAGGTCCAGCAGGAAGTGCTGATCACCCCGGGTCGCAATGGCGCCGCCAAGGTCGGTCAGTTCGTCGAGGTGAAGATCACCCACTGGCCAACCGCACGGTTCCAGCCACAGGGCGATATTGTTGAAGTGGTCGGCAACTACATGGCGCCGGGCATGGAAATCGACGTTGCGCTGCGCACCTACGATATTCCTCACGTCTGGCCTGAGGCTGTGCTGAAAGAAGCCGCCAAGCTCAAGCCGGAAGTGGAAGAAAAAGACAAAGAAAAACGCATCGACCTGCGCCATCTGCCGTTCGTCACCATCGACGGCGAAGATGCCCGCGACTTCGACGATGCGGTCTACTGCGAAGCCAAGCCGGGCAAGCTGCGTCTGTTTTCCGGCGGCTGGAAGTTGTTCGTCGCGATTGCCGACGTGTCCAGCTATGTGAAGATCGGTTCGGCCCTGGACAACGAAGCCCAGGTGCGCGGCAACTCGGTGTATTTCCCTGAGCGCGTGATTCCGATGCTGCCTGAGCAGCTGTCCAACGGCCTGTGCTCCCTGAACCCGAAAGTCGACCGTTTGGCCATGGTGTGCGAGATGACTATCTCGAAAACCGGCGAAATGACCGACTACCAGTTCTATGAAGCGGTCATCCACTCCCAGGCGCGTCTGACCTACAACAAGGTCAGCACCATCCTGGAAACGCCGAAGACCAGCGAAGCCAAGGCCCTGCGTACTGAATACGCTGGCGTAGTGCCGCACCTCAAGCAGCTTTATTCGCTGTACAAAGTGTTGCTGGGCGCCCGTCATACCCGTGGCGCGATCGATTTTGAAACCCAGGAAACCCGGATTGTCTTCGGTTCCGAACGCAAGATCGCCGCGATTACCCCGACCACGCGTAACGATGCCCACAAGCTGATCGAGGAATGCATGCTGGCGGCCAACGTGGCCACTGCCGAATTCCTGCAGAAGCACGAAATTCCTGCGCTGTATCGCGTGCACGACGGCCCGCCGCCGGAGCGTCTGGAGAAGCTGCGCGCGTTCCTCGGCGAGCTCGGCCTGTCCCTGCACAAAGGCAAGGACGGCCCGACGCCGAAGGACTACCAGGCTCTGCTGGCGAGCATCAAGGATCGTCCGGATTACCACGTGATCCAGACCGTCATGCTGCGCTCCCTGAGCCAGGCGGTGTACAGCGCCGATAACCAGGGCCACTTCGGCCTGAATTACGAAGCGTACACGCACTTCACTTCGCCGATCCGTCGTTACCCGGACTTGCTCACGCACCGCGCGATCCGCAGCGTGATCCATTCCAAGCAGAACACCCCGCACGTCAAGCGCGCCGGTGCCATGACCATTCCGAAGGCACGGATCTATCCGTACGACGAAGCGGCCCTGGAACAGTTGGGCGAGCAGTGCTCCATGAGCGAGCGCCGCGCCGACGAAGCCACCCGTGACGTGGTGAACTGGCTCAAGTGCGAGTTCATGAAGGATCGCGTAGGCGAGTCGTTCCCAGGTGTGATCACCGCCGTCACCGGCTTTGGCCTGTTTGTGGAGCTGACCGACATCTACGTCGAAGGCCTGGTACACGTTACCGCCTTGCCGGGTGACTACTACCACTTCGATCCTGTGCATCACCGCCTGGCGGGCGAGCGCACCGGTCGCAGCTTCCGTCTGGGCGACACCGTGGAAGTGCAGGTCATGCGCGTCGATCTCGACGAGCGCAAGATCGACTTTGGTATGTCCGACAAGCCAGCCGAGTCGCCGGGTAGCCGTAAGAAGCGTGGCAGCACACCCACTGCTCCGGCAAGCAAAGGCAAGGGTGCCCCTGCCAAAGCAGCGCCTGAGCCTGAGCCGGCCAAGGCTGGTC
Organism: Pseudomonas sp. GL_117; assembly: GCF_057835125.1. Lineage (NCBI taxonomy): Bacteria > Pseudomonadati > Pseudomonadota > Gammaproteobacteria > Pseudomonadales > Pseudomonadaceae > Pseudomonas > Pseudomonas sp. GL_117. Next base: position 623,514 of record NZ_CM174418.1, read on the forward strand.
GTCGCTCTGCGGCCAAGGAAAAAGCCCCCGAGGCTTACCGCCCAAGCGACGCCGCGGCGAAAAATGCCGAGCTGCGCAAGAGTCGTGAGTTGAAGCAGCAGTTGCTCAACGAAGCCAAAAGCGGTGGTAAAGCGGCGTCTGGGGGAAAGTCCCACGGGGCGGAAAAACCGTCGAGCAAGCCGAGTAAACACCGTAAAGGCCCGCCGAAAGCGGGCTCGGCCCCTGCCAAAAGCAGCGGGTCGCGCAAACCTAAGGCCAAGTCATGAGTCTGGAAAAAATCTACGGCGTACACGCCGTGGAAGCACTGCTGCGTCACCACCCGAAGCGCGTCAAGCAAGTGTGGTTGGCAGAAGGTCGCAGCGAGCCGCGCGTTCAGGCGCTGGTTGAGCTGGCGAACCAAAACAAGGTTGCCATCGGTCAAGCCGAGCGTCGTGAAATGGACGTGTGGGTCGAAGGCGTTCACCAGGGCGTGGTTGCAGACGTAAGCCCGAGCCAGGTCTGGGGCGAGGCGATGCTCGACGAGCTGCTCGACCGTACCGAAGGTGCGCCGCTGTTGCTGGTGCTGGACGGCGTGACCGACCCGCACAACCTCGGCGCCTGCCTGCGTTCGGCAGATGCTGCCGGCGCACTCGCGGTGATCGTGCCCAAAGACAAGTCGGCCACCCTGACGCCGGTTGTGCGCAAGGTTGCCTGCGGTGCAGCGGAAGTGATTCCGCTGGTGGCCGTGACCAACCTGGCGCGCACTCTGGAGAAACTCCAGCAGCGCGGCTTGTGGGTCGTGGGCACGGCAGGGGAGGCGGAGGTCAGCATTTATGACCAGGACCTCACCGGCCCGACCATCCTGATCATGGGCGCCGAAGGCAAGGGCATGCGTCGCCTGACCCGTGAGCACTGCGATTATCTGGTGCACCTGCCGATGGCCGGTAGCGTCAGCAGCTTGAACGTCTCGGTTGCGACCGGGGTGTGCCTGTTCGAGGCCCAGCGCCAGCGCGGCGCCAAGGCCAAGGCCAAGCCGAAGAAGTAATCGGGTCTGGCGCAAGTCAAAATGTGGGAGCGGGCTTGCTCGCGAATACGGTACTTCAGTCAACATTTTTGGTGACTGATACACCGCTTTCGCGAGCAAGCCCGCTCCCACATTGGTTTTGTGTTTAGCATGGGAGAGTGATTGTTCAAATAATCACCAATCACCTTGCACCCTTGATCCCCCTTCTCTACAATTGCGCCCCTTGCCTTCCTGGCGGGCACCGATGTGTCCCCCTTCGGCAAGATCCATAAGTGTCATTCACTCCTTGTCTGACCGTTTTTGAGCGGCAGGCTACAACCCGTAAGGAGCATTCATGCGTCATTACGAAATCATCTTTTTGGTCCACCCGGATCAAAGCGAGCAAGTCGGCGGCATGGTTGAGCGTTACACCAAGCTGATCGAAGAAGACGGCGGCAAAATCCACCGTCTGGAAGATTGGGGCCGTCGTCAACTGGCCTACGCAATCAACAATGTTCACAAGGCTCACTACGTGATGCTGAACGTTGAGTGCACTGGCAAGGCCCTGGCCGAGCTGGAAGACAACTTCCGCTACAACGATGCAGTGATCCGTAACCTGGTCATCCGTCGCGAAGAAGCCGTTACCGGCCAATCCGAGATGCTCAAGGCTGAAGAAAACCGCAGTGAGCGCCGTGAGCGTCGCGACCGTCCTGAGCACGAAGGCGCTGAAAGCGCTGATAGTGATGACAGCGACAACAGCGACAACGCTGACGAGTAATCCACGGACCTTTTAAGGAGCCTATCAAATGGCACGTTTCTTCCGTCGTCGTAAATTCTGCCGCTTCACCGCTGAAGAAGTGAAGGAGATCGATTACAAAGATCTCAACACTCTGAAAGCCTACGTATCCGAGACCGGCAAAATCGTTCCAAGCCGTATCACCGGTACCAAAGCTCGTTATCAGCGTCAGCTGGCCACCGCTATCAAGCGCGCCCGCTTCCTGGCCCTGCTGGCCTACACCGACAGCCACGGCCGCTGAGACCGGGCAGTCGACAAGTAGTAAGGGATTGAATGCATGCGCGCCTTAGCTGAGTTCATCATGCGCGGTCGTGTGCAGGCCACTCTGGTAGTGGCTGGATGTGCGGCATTGCCGTTGCTTTATTGGTTGGGTGCTGCCGCTGGTTGCCTTGTGCTGCTGCGGCGCGGTTTGAAGGACGCCCTTGGCGTTCTTGCCCTGGGATTGTTGCCTGCCTTGATCTGGTGGGTGCAATTGGGTGATCCACGGGTACTTCTGGTACTGCTGGGGTCATCGAGCCTTGCGTTGGTTCTGCGCGCAAGTGAGTCCTGGGTCCGCACGCTGCTGGTCAGCGTGGCATTGGGGTTGGTGTACTCAGTGATGCTTGGCGCGGCTTTCCGCCCGCAAATCGAAGCGCTGTCGCAAGAGATCGTCAAGATCCTGCCGATGGCCCTCGGGGATCTCTACCAGCAATTGTCGGTAGATGAGCGAGCGCGGTTTGCGTCACTGATTGCCCCGGTCCTGACCGGCCTGATTGCGGCATTGTTGCAGGTCGTCAGCGTGCTGAGCCTGATTGTTGGGCGCTATTGGCAGGCGTTGTTGTACAACCCGGGTGGTTTTGGTCGCGAATTTCGCAGTATCAGAATCCCAGCGGGGCCGGCGATGTTGCTGCTGGCGTGCATGGTTGTCGGGCCGAATTTCGGTCCACAGATGGCCGTGTTGGCGCCGATTTGCAGCGTACCGCTGGTGTTTGCCGGATTGGCCCTGATTCATGGGCTGGTTGCGCGAAAGCGCCTGGCCAAATTCTGGCTGGTGGGGTTGTACGTCACGCTGTTGCTGTTCATGCAGCTGATCTATCCGTTACTCGTGGTCTTGGCCATTGTCGACGGCCTGATTGATTTTCGCGGTCGTCTGGCGCCGAAAGACGCCGACAACGCGAACGGTGAAGGTTAAAAGTTAGAGGATTTTCACATGCAACTGATCCTTCTGGAAAAAGTCGCCAACCTGGGCAACCTGGGCGACAAAGTGAACGTTAAGGCCGGCTACGGTCGTAACTACCTGCTGCCATACGGCAAAGCCACCGCTGCAACCGCTGCCAACCTGGCTGCGTTTGAAGAGCGTCGTGCTGAGCTGGAAAAAGCAGCAGCAGACAAGAAAGCTTCGGCCGAAACTCGCGCTGCCCAACTGGCTGAGCTGGAAGTGACTATCACTGCCACCGCCGGTGACGAAGGCAAGCTGTTCGGTTCGATCGGCACCCACGACATCGCTGATGCACTGACCGCCTCCGGCGTTGAAGTGCAGAAGAGCGAAGTTCGTCTGCCGAACGGCACCATCCGCAACGTAGGCGAATTCGACGTAGCCGTGCACCTGCACGCCGAAGTTGAAGCCACCGTACGCGTTGTCGTGGTAGCAGCTTAAGTCGCACCTAACTGACTGGCACCTACGGTGTCAGCCGGTTAACATCGGGCACGATCCTGTTTACAGGTCGTGCCTTTTGTTTTTCTACACACCCCAAATTCCAAGTGGCCATGAACGATATTTCAGCTCCTGAGCAATACGATCTGCAAACCGCTGCCCTGAAGGTGCCGCCGCATTCCATCGAGGCCGAACAGGCCGTGCTCGGTGGCTTGATGCTGGACAACAACGCCTGGGAGCGCGTGCTGGATCAAGTCTCGGACGGTGATTTCTATCGCCATGACCACCGCCTGATCTTCCGTGCCATCGCCAAGCTGGCCGACCAGAACTCGCCGATCGACGTGGTGACCCTGGCCGAACAGCTGGACAAGGAAGGCCAGACCTCCCAAGTCGGCGGTCTGGGCTACCTCGGTGAGCTGGCAAAAAATACGCCGTCCGTCGCCAACATCAAGGCGTATGCGCAGATCGTCCGCGAGCGCGCCACCCTGCGCCAGTTGATCGGCATCAGCACCGAAATCGCCGACAGCGCCTTCAACCCCGAAGGCCGCACCGCCGCCGAGATCCTCGACGAAGCCGAACGCCAGATCTTCCAGATCGCCGAAGCACGCCCGAAGACTGGCGGCCCGGTGGGCGTCAACGAGCTGTTGACCAAGGCCATCGACCGTATCGACACGCTGTTCAACACCGACAACGCCATCACCGGTATTTCCACCGGCTACACCGACCTCGACGAGAAGACCAGCGGCCTGCAACCGGCCGACCTGATCATCGTCGCCGGCCGTCCATCCATGGGTAAAACCACCTTTGCGATGAACCTGGTGGAAAACGCCGTGTTGCGCAGCGACAAGACCGTATTGGTTTACTCCCTGGAGATGCCAGGTGAATCGCTGATCATGCGGATGCTCTCGTCCCTGGGCCGTATCGACCAGACCAAGGTCCGTGCCGGTCGCCTGGAAGACGACGACTGGCCGCGCCTGACCTCGGCGGTCAACCTGCTCAACGATCGCAAGTTGTTCATCGATGACACCGCGGGCATCAGCCCGTCGGAGATGCGCGCACGTACCCGCCGCCTGGTGCGTGAGCACGGCGACATCGCGCTGATCATGATCGACTACCTGCAATTGATGCAGATTCCCGGCTCCAGCGGCGACAACCGCACCAACGAGATTTCCGAGATTTCCCGGTCCCTCAAGGCCCTGGCCAAGGAATTCAACTGCCCGGTGGTGGCGTTGTCCCAGCTCAACCGCTCCCTGGAACAGCGTCCCAACAAGCGTCCGGTGAACTCCGACTTGCGGGAATCCGGAGCGATCGAGCAGGACGCCGACGTCATCATGTTTGTGTATCGCGACGAGGTGTATCACCCCGAGACCGAGCACAAAGGCATTGCCGAAATCATCATCGGCAAACAGCGGAACGGCCCCATCGGCTTTATCCGCCTGGCGTTCATCGGCAAGTACACTCGCTTCGAAAACCTCGCCCCGGGCAGCTACAACTTCGACGACGACGAATAACGCGCCTTACGGCCGGGCAAACAGCGCACGGATGGTGGCTTCGTCGTATTGGTAGTTCCAGCGCAACTCAGTGCCGGCGGGAATGGATTCGCTGGCAAATAATCCGGTGAGTATCATTTGATCCTGTCGGTTGCCGACCTGGGTCTGGACCCTGAATTGTGCCGCCTCAACGTTGTAGCCCGAGGCGGCCTGTCGCACCGGAACATCGGCCTCATATTCAAAAATGGTATTGATCCTCGACAACGCGTTGTCGCCGGACAGTACCGGCTGCGTGTTGAGCGCGTGGGGCGACACAGGCCTCACATCCTTGACGGCCATCAGATAAGGATCTCGGCGCGCGTTCGCCACGAAAAACGGCAGGATGTCCCCTCCATACACGCCCAGCGCTTCGCCCTTTCTCAGCGGGCGCCGCGTGATGACCGTGGCTTCGCCGATCATTGCGGCCTCCTGGGGGAATTTTTGATGAGCGGCGGTGAAGGGTAAAACCTCAAGCTTGTCTTCATACAGGCGCGCGACGTTTTCATAACCTTCCCAGCGAATGTACGGCAGCAGTTGGTCTTTGCTGAATACCGTGCCGGACGTTAACGACTTCCCTTGGGCTTGCATGAGCCGGATCCGCATGGGCTGGCCATTTTCATCGCGCAGGGGGTAGCGGCCACAGTTGGCGCGGTCATAAATACGCCGATAGTTCTGGCTGTACTGGTAGCTGCGCTCGGTGCGCATGTGGGCCAATTCCTGCGGGGTGTAGAGCGCGTTTACAGGACCTTCCTCGGCTGATCCGTAAGGGCTGGACGAGTGTGCCGACTCAAACCCGTCAATGGAGTCGACGCTTTCGAGTGATGGCGCAGGCGAGCCCCCTCCGCCCGGTAATCCACCCTTGGCGGGGTCGATTTCCCAGCCCCCGTCGGCGTTTTTGCGCAGGTAGGGCGAGTAGGCCCGGAAACGGCTGCGCGCATCGATCAGTCGCCATCCCTGCGGGTCTTTTTTGATCTGGTAGTAGTTCTGCTTGTCCTGTACGTAATAGCGAAAACTTCCGTCAGGCAGTGGCGGCGCTTGAAAGCTGTGGTCAGCCAGCCTTGTCAGCCCGGCCGGCGGGGTTGGTTCGGCGAACAAGGGGTCGAGTGGCAACCCTGCCGGGGGCCGGGTTTCGAGGGGAAGGGGCTTGCCGCGCAGACGTGCAAGGCTGCTGGCCATCAGTGACTCGCCGGACTTGTGCAGCGCCTGCTCAAACGAATCCGCACCCGATTGGCGCAGCAGTGCACGCTGCTCCAGGGGGGAAAGTGTTTGCGCGATGGCGTCGGGCAGATCGGTCAGCGGGGGCGTGAGCGTGCCTGGTGAGGCGTGAAGCGCGTATAGCTCGCCCTTGCGGATCAGCGTATGGCTCGAAGGGGCATCCGCGTTACCGATACTCCCCAGAAGCGGCCCATCGGTACTGTCGTCATACACATCAATGCGGCGCGACCCAGGCCAACCGGGTATCTGCTCCAGTGTGTAGAGCATCAATTGCACGCTTTCCCGGCTGCGCAAGGCATCCAGGAAAATACTCGCTTGCAGCTGGGCGACCTTTGCCATCTTGGTGTAGTGGCCTGCTTCTTCGAGCGATACGGGGTCCAGGCCGCCTCCCGCTTGCAAGCGTTGGCGTTTGCTTGCCGGGAGTGTGCGCTCTATCTCTTCAAGATGTCGTTTGGACAGTTGCGGCATCAGTGTGCGCAGACTTTTTTCGGTGGGGGTGACCGCTGCTTCATTGGCCGCGTTGAGTTGGGAAAACAGCCATTGTTTTTTCTGTGCGGCCTGCTCTCTCAATCGGATGGCCAGGTTTTCGGTTTTACTGAAGTAGTCGATAGGCGGGGAGGGCAGCAGATTGTTGAACGCGGTCTGAGGCATTTGCGCCTCTACGGCATGCAACAACTCGCCCTTTCTGAAACGGGCTTCGCTGACCTTGATTTCGCCGCTGCCCTGGCCGAACTGCATCACGGTCTGTTGCTGCTGGTCGACCACCTTCAGCCCGTAAGTGGCGGGCCATTCGGGCAGCGAGGTGAGCAGGTGGGCTTGAATCAGCGGCGAGTGAGCCGTCACGGAGCTGCCCTCGGCGCGGCTCAGGTTGAAATCACTGATTTCCTGGTCCAGGTTGAAGTGTGTAACCGTATCGCACAGCAAGGGCGCAGGGCGCACCATCTCTTGATGGGCCTGGCGCAATGTGGCGCTGTCCAGTCCGCTGATCAGCAGGATGGGCTCCACGCACGGCTGGGTTATGTTGGCCGCATCGGGACCCAGGCGCTTGATCAGTTTGAGTGTGTCCCACTCATCTGGCGTTTCGTGTACATGGCGCCAGCCGCCGGTTTCGTTGTTCAGCAAGGGAGGTGAATACGCGTGCGCATCGCTGGGGTGTGACAACTCCCATTGTGTGCCATCGGGTGAGCGCTGAATGGCATGGGGGTGATCATCCAGCTTCAGATACGGCTGCTGTTGGTATTGATAGATACCTTGTTTATCGGCAACCACGTGTTCAGGCAATGTCGCGGGGTGTTTGTAGGGTTCCAGGTCAGAGTGCCAGAGGCGCCAGCCCTGATTGCGTACCTGAACTTTCACGAGGCCCGCCGTAAAACGTCCGGCCTTGATCACGCCGGCGGTCGCTACGGCCATGGCAATGTTATCCACTACGTCCAGCAGGTCATCGAGCGCCTGTTGGCTATCGCCCCGGCTCCAGGCGGCAAAGCCGTTATAGACCGTGCCGATCAATTGAGCGCCGGTAACGACCAGCAGCACTTCGCCGACGATTGGCACGAAGGATGCGGCAAAGAACAGCAGGGTTTTACCCAGGTCGGCATAGAACTGCAGGCGTTTTTGTCGGCTGATGGCATCGACCTGTGCCGTCGGGACCGCGACTTCGCAAGCGTCGCTTTCTATCTGGGAAAACCGTCGCAGGGTGATGGCTTGGAACAGGTGGCCGGTGATTCTGGTCAGGCTCAGCGGTTTGTCCAGGTGCGCTGGCTTGATTTTCCCGGGGGAGCCGATGGGCAGCCAATCAATCCACATGGGCTTTACCAGCAGCAGCGATTCTCGCTGATGCACTGGGGCCAGCCGCTTGAAGAAGGCCAGGTAGTCCGGTTGCATCAGGCGTTCGACCAGTTGAGTTTCCAGGTCCACCATCGAGGGGTGCTGGCGAAGAGCGGCGATCGGGTCTTCGGGGGTGTAGAGGAGCGGTCCGGTTTCTGCCCGGGTGTCAGTGATGACCAGGACGTCAGGCAGCACCACCCCATCAAGCGTCAGGTGAAAGCAGTCGAAGGACACGTGGTGTCCGCGCTCGGAGAGCTCGAGCAATTCTTCGTACAGGGTTTGCGCTATCTCGTTCTTGAGGTAGGCCAGGTGCAAGGCAACGTTGAACCGCTGCTGTTCGTGCTCGCGAAAGAGCGGGCGCACCGACAGATTGTTGCTGATGACTGCGCGAATGTGCTTGAGGTACTGCCCGCCCAGGTCCAGTTCGCGGCAAAAACCGGCGAACTGCGTTGCGGAGATCAACGAAGGAAATCGTGAACCCTGGGTGATGTTGAAAAGCTCGGTCCCGGTCTCCATGCCGCCGTCCTCTGCTTCCGAAGCCTCGAAGTTCTGCAGGGCCGCCTCCAAAAGGGATTGTTCGGTGGTGCGTGCATGGGTGCTTAGCAGCCCGAACAGGTGATGATTTCTCCATTCGCGCACCAGGACCGAAGTCTTCGCATTCAGCAGCGTCAGGTATTCACGGCGCAGCGCCTGCTCGAGTAGCGCAAGAGCGAACGCCTCGGGACTTTGCAGTTGCTTGAGCAGTTCCTGGATCTTGTGCCTGGATTGATTGCTCTTGAGCAGGTTGGCGCGCAGGGCGGCGCGGGTGTCTGCGGGGGAGTCGGTGAGCCAGGTGGGGAGTTGGGTCTGAATGAAGGCGGCGTGGGCGTCGGGTATTGCCGGTGGGGTCGCAGGATTACTGCTCATGTGGGTTTCCATGAAAAAGCGAGTCGGATCCCGACAGCCTATCCAGGGTGTTTCCGGGGGCGGGGCTAGCGGATTAGGCCCTCGCCCCCTGCAAATCCGGCTATGTGTGCGCGCAAAAGTGATACCTGGGTAAAAGCCGACCATTGCCGTCGGAATTGGTCAAAATTTGTGCTATATTCCGCGCCCGCGATTTTTCATCTCAACACCGGTCACCGTCATGCAAACAGCCAAGCCGTTATTTGACTATCCCAAGTATTGGGCCGAATGCTTCGGTCCAGCGCCATTCCTGCCGATGAGCAGGGAGGAGATGGATCAGCTTGGCTGGGATTCCTGCGACATCATCATCGTCACTGGTGATGCCTACGTTGACCATCCGTCGTTCGGCATGGCGATCATCGGCCGGCTGCTGGAGTCCCAGGGCTTCCGCGTCGGGATCATTGCCCAACCGAACTGGCAGTCCAAAGACGACTTCATGAAGCTCGGCGAGCCGAACCTGTTCTTCGGCGTCGCGGCCGGCAACATGGACTCCATGATCAACCGCTACACCGCCGACAAGAAAATCCGCTCCGACGACGCCTACACCCCCGGCGGCATGGCCGGCAAACGCCCGGACCGCGCCAGCCTGGTGTACAGCCAGCGCTGCAAGGAAGCCTACAAGCATGTGCCGATCGTGCTCGGTGGCATCGAAGCCTCCCTGCGCCGCATCGCCCACTACGACTACTGGCAGGACCGCGTGCGCAACTCGATCCTGATCGACGCCTGCGCCGACATCCTGCTGTACGGCAACGCCGAGCGGGCGATTGTCGAAGTCGCCCAGCGCCTGTCGTGGGGCCACAAGATCGAAGACATCACCGACGTGCGCGGCACCGCGTTCATTCGTCGTGACACGCCGGCAGGCTGGTACGAAGTGGACTCCACGCGTATCGACCGCCCGGGCAAGATCGACAAGATCATCAACCCGTACGTCAACACCCAGGACACCCAGGCCTGCGCCATCGAGCAGGAAAAGGGGCCGGTGGATGACCCGGAAGAAGCCAAGGTCGTACAGATCCTGGCCAGCCCGCGCATGACCCGCGACAAAACGGTGATCCGCCTGCCTTCCGTGGAAAAAGTCCGCGGCGATGCGGTGCTCTACGCCCACGCCAACCGCGTGTTGCACCTGGAGACCAACCCAGGCAACGCCCGCGCCCTGGTGCAGAAGCATGGTGAAGTGGATGTGTGGTTCAACCCGCCGCCCATCCCGATGACCACCGAAGAAATGGACTACGTGTTCGGCATGCCTTACGCCCGCGTCCCGCACCCGGCGTATGGCAAGGAGAAGATCCCGGCCTACGACATGATCCGCTTCTCGGTGAACATCATGCGTGGCTGCTTCGGCGGCTGCACCTTCTGCTCGATCACCGAGCACGAAGGCCGCATCATCCAGAACCGTTCCGAAGAGTCGATCATTCGCGAGATCGAAGAGATCCGCGACAAGGTCCCGGGTTTTACCGGGGTGATCTCCGACCTAGGCGGTCCGACCGCGAACATGTACCGCATCGCCTGCAAGAGCCCGGAAATCGAATCCGCGTGCCGCAAGCCGTCGTGCGTGTTCCCCGGCATCTGCCCGAACCTGAACACCGACCACTCTTCCCTGATCCAGCTGTACCGCAGCGCCCGTGCGTTGCCGGGGGTGAAGAAGATCCTGATCGCGTCCGGCCTGCGCTACGACCTTGCGGTCGAGTCGCCGGAATACGTCAAGGAACTGGTAACCCACCACGTGGGTGGTTACCTCAAGATCGCCCCGGAACACACCGAGGAAGGTCCGCTCAACCAGATGATGAAGCCGGGCATTGGCAGCTATGACAAGTTCAAGCGCATGTTCGAGAAGTACACCAAGGAAGCGGGCAAGGAGCAGTACCTGATCCCGTACTTCATCGCCGCCCACCCGGGCACCACCGATGAAGACATGATGAACCTGGCCCTGTGGCTCAAGGGCAACGGCTTCCGTGCCGACCAGGTGCAGGCGTTCTACCCGTCGCCAATGGCTACCGCCACGGCCATGTACCACTCGGGCAAGAACCCGCTGCGCAAGGTCACCTACAAGAGCGACGCGGTGACCATCGTCAAGAGCGAAGAGCAGCGCCGTCTGCACAAGGCGTTCCTGCGTTATCACGACCCCAAAGGCTGGCCGATGCTGCGTGAGGCACTGACCCGCATGGGCCGCGCCGACCTGATCGGCCCGGGCAAGGAGCAGTTGATCCCGCTGCACCAGCCGAGCACTGACAGCTACCAGAGCGCCCGTCGCAAGAACTCGACGCCGGCCGGCAGCCATAAGGTCGCCAAGGAAACCACCACCAGGATCCTCACGCAGCACACCGGCCTGCCACCACGCGGCAGTGACGGCAGCAACCCGTGGGACAAGCGTGAGCAAGCCAAGGCCGCGGCCCAGGCCCGCAACAAGCAGGCCGCCAAGGAACGTAGCGATGCGGCGAAGGGCAAGGGCGGCAAGCCTGCGCGCAAGCCAGTGGTGCCGCGTTGATCGACGCGTGAATATGCAAAACGCCAGCCGAGTGCTGGCGTTTTGCTTTCTATTCGGTGGCGCGCCGGTTTGTTAAGGTGGCGCCCATCAGGCCGCCTTCGCGAGCAAGCCCGCTCCCACATTCGACCGCATTCTCATGTGGGAACTCGGTCAAGTGTGGGAGCGGGCTTGCTCGCGAAAGCGTCAGCTCAGTCACCACCCCATTCAAGGAAGAACACCCCCATGGGCAACCCCCTGGCCGGCATCGGCATGGACTCCAACCGCTCCCAGTTCATGGCGCGCCAGCGCATCGAAAGTGAGATCAACGTACCCCGGCTATTCGCCGCCATCGACGCCGACCCCGCTATCGTCGGCGCCGGCGTGGTGTATATCGACGCCGACTTCAACGTTGTCACCCTGCGCGAATTCAAGCCGATCTGCAGCATCCTGCCCAAGCGCATCATTGTGCGCGAGGCACAGAAATACATCGCGCCGGCACAGTTCGCCGACCAGGTCGTCAACAACCCGCGCGAAGGACGGCTGATCGGCGAAGCCATCAACACCACATTGTCCTGTGGCGGGGCGATCATCGGTTGGCTCGTTGTCCTGAGCGGTACTATCGCCGTGCCGTTCACCGCCGGCGCCAGTTCGGTGATGACCGTGATCGGCTATGCCAGCGCCACGGCCAGTACCGCTTCGTGCTTCTTCGGCGCGTATCGCACGCGCAATGAAATCGTCAACCCAGGCATGAACGACTACCTGGATAACGAAGAGTGGTATCAGACCGCGACAAAAATCATGGACGGCGCGGCCTTGGTCGGCGTGGGCGCGTCGACGCTGACCACGGTCAAACTGATCAACGTCACCCGCGCCTCCACCGGCAAAACCTTGCGCCAGGTACTCAAGGGCCTCAACGGCCAGGAGCGGGAGAAGCTGACCAAGGAACTGCTGAAACTCGCCGACCCGCAGATGTCGACCAAGATGCGCAAGCTCCTGCAACTGCGTGGCGAGTTGACCAAGCGGTTCACCCCGACCCAGCTCAAGCACGCCACCATCGTGCAGATCGGCGACGCCTTCGGCGCCGGGCTCGGCAGCTGGGGGCTGGCTCGTTCGGATAACGTCAAGAAAACCCTGGCGATTGGCTTGTACGAGGAGTCCGAATAATGCGTGGCGTGCCGTCGTTGAAACCATTCCTGCTGGAACATTTCCCATCGTTCATCGGTGTGATTCTCGCAGGCTGCCTGGGCGGCTCTGGCGCTATTTCCCTGGCTGCCAGCACCTACTTCGCCGACGTGCCGATGGCTACCAACGCGACGGTGTCGTGGTTCGTGGTGCTGTTTGCCGCGCTGTTCGTGACCCTCAGCAACATCCTGGTCGTGCGCGGGCACGCCTGGGCGGTGTGGGGTATGGTCGGGTTTTTCGTGGTGTGTCTGCTGGTGACCCTGCCGACACTGGCCTATGGCCCCCACTGGTTTATCTACAGCGAATGTCTGTTCTGGCCACTGTTGGGGTTGTTGCTGATCAACGGCAAGGGCTATCGGGCGATGGTGGGCAAGCTGGTGGATGTGCGCCGCTTGCGTGAGGCGGCCAAGGCGGGCCTGTAGCCTTGGCTCGCGTGGTCAGATTTTCACGTTCTGACGAATGTTCCAACCGTATTTCACCGCACCGCCGTCCTTGCCGCCGTCGGCTTTCTGCGGTTGGTAGCTGACTTCGACGCTGGCGAAATTCAAGCCGATGACCTCTGTCAGTTCGTCGCTGTTTTTCACCGCGTCGGTTTGGTAGGACGTCACCATCACCTCCTTCAAGGTGATCACCAGATACTCCACCGCACTGCTGCCACCGGCCTTGCGCACCACCAGCCGCGCTTGCGGGTAATGCTTGCCGGTGGAGCAGGCCATCATCAGGTTGGGTGAGGACTTATCCATCACTTTCGAGATGGACAGGTTCTCGATATTGACCTTGCCCGCACCACCGCCGCTGCCGCTATGCATCGAGCCCGTCTGCGACATGCCCCAGCCCCAGCGGCTGATCTCGATTTCATCGCGATGGGCCTGATCCCTGGATTCGCCCTTGATGTCGCCCAACTTCAAAAACATATCAGTTGCCATTGTCGTTCCCTGTACTGGTGTGCGCCGGTAGTGGCGCGGGGCGTACTTTTTCTTATTCGGGACATGGCCTACAAGACGCTACACCGTGATCAGGAAGTGCCTGTCTGGATAAAGCGAAGCTTCTGACATTTTTACGCGATGCCCAGTCTTTACCCTCTGCGCTCTTGTGAAAAACCGGAGTAAAGGGATGACTTCCAGTGTGTTGAAAGACGGATTCCCCAGTGCGCACTTGACGACGCGGCAGTGGGTGGAAAGCACGATTGATCTGCGTAAGTTGTTTGCCGCCATTGATGCTGATCCGGCGATTGTCGGTGCTGGCGTGGTGTACCTCGATGCGCAGTTGCGGGTGATCGTGTTGCGCGAGTTCCAGCCGATTTGCAGCGTTGTGCCCAAGAAGGTGATTTTGCGGGAGGCGCCCAGTTATGTCGGGCGGGTGGAGTTTGCACGGCGGTTGGCGAACGAGCCGCGAGAGGCGGATGTGACGTTTGAGGCGGTGAATGCGGGGTTTGCGTGTACGTCGGCGCTGATTAGTTGGTTATTGATCGCGGGTGGTTCTGCGCTGAGCCCATTTACTTTTGGGGCTACTGGCGTAGCGGCGGCGATCAGCGTTGTGGGAGCGTCGGCCAGCAGTATTCAATGTTGGATGGGCATTCGCCGGACTGCAAATGAAAGGGATGACCCAGCACTCAACGACGCTTTGGATAGCGATCCGTGGTATCAGGCCGTAACGGCCGGCTTGGATGCGGCTTCGTTATTGGGGGCTGGTAATGCGGCGATGTCGACGATTCGATTCGTCAGCATGCTTAAAAAGGCAACGGGGAAAAACACGCAGCAGGTACTCAAAGGGCTGAATCGTCAGGAGCGGGTAAAGCTCACCAGGGAGCTACTGAGCATCAACCATCCGCAAATGAGCCGGAGAATGATCAAGTTGAAGCAAATGGCAGGCGAGATGCCAAAGCGCTACACCTCGGCACAGGTCAAGCGAGGGACCCTCATGCAGATGCTTGATGCCCTTGGCGGTGCATCGAGTGTTGCCGGCAGCGTACGTTCTGGGATCATTGCGGTTGGGCTGCATGAGGAAACCTCAGAATGAGACTTATCGAAAGGAAATCACTCATACCGCGAGGCCCTTTTCTAATTCAGTATTTCCCCGTATTCGTTGGCGTGATTTTTTCGGGCATCTACAGCAGTGCTGTCGTCGTGGTGATGGTGGAGAACTATTATTTGCCGTCGCTATCGAACGCTGCTGCTGAACAAGCCGGCGTGGTGCTAGCCCTCTTTATCACACTCTGCAATGTCATGATTGCCTATGGATTTCCAAGGGGCGCCTGGGGCATGTATAGCCTTTTCATCACTTGCCTATTGGTTGCTGTGCCAGGTTTTATTTTTTTGCCGATCCCCGTCTTTTATGTGGATTGCATTTTTTCCTCGGTACTTGGCCTACTGCTACTAAGCAGCAAACGCCACCATGAAATGCGTGCCAAATACGTAGAACTTCGCCATATGCGCCGCAAAGTCACGGCGGCCATCGAGAAACGACGCAAACACGAGCGCGCAATAATCCGAATAAAGAAATCGAGGTGACTCCCCTATTGTCGTTCCCTGTACTGATGTGCGCCGGTAGTGGCGCGGGGCGTACTTTTTCTTATTCGGGACATGGCCTACAAGACGCTACACCGTGATCAGGAAGTGCCTGTCTGGATAAAGCGAAGCTTCTGACATTTTTACGCGATGCCCAGTCTTTACCCTCTGCGCTCTTGTGAAAAACCGGAGTAAAGGGATGACTTCCAGTGTGTTGAAAGACGGATTCCCCAGTGCGCACTTGACGACGCGGCAGTGGGTGGAAAGCACGATTGATCTGCGTAAGTTGTTTGCCGCCATTGATGCTGATCCGGCGATTGTCGGTGCTGGCGTGGTGTACCTCGATGCGCAGTTGCGGGTGATCGTGTTGCGCGAGTTCCAGCCGATTTGCAGCGTTGTGCCCAAGAAGGTGATTTTGCGGGAGGCGCCCAGTTATGTCGGGCGGGTGGAGTTTGCACGGCGGTTGGCGAACGAGCCGCGTGAATCGGATGTGATGTTTGAGGCGGTGAATGCGGGCTTTGCGTGTGGTTCGGCGGTGATTAGTTGGTTGGTGATACTGGGGGGCGCAGCGCTGACCCCGTTTACTTTTGGAGCCACAGGTGTAGTTGCCGCGATTAGCGTCGTAGGCGCTTCGGCAAGCACTCTCCAATGCGCGATTGGTATGCGACGAACGCGAAATGAATTTGTAGACCCAGCACTTAATGATGAACTCGACCGCAACGAATGGTATCAAGCCGTAACGCTTGGGCTAGACGCCGCCTCATTACTAGGTGCTGGCAACACAGCAAGGTCTACGATTCGAATGGTTAATTCACTCAAAAAGGCAACGGGGAGAAGTACACACCAAGTGCTCAAAGGGTTGAATCGGCAGGAGCGGGTGAAGCTCACCAAGGAGCTGATAAGTATCAACCATCCGGAAATATCCCGAAAAATGCTCAAGCTAAAGCAGATGACTGGTGAGATGCCCAAGCGTTTCACTTCGTCTGAAGTAAGGCGTGGGACCATGATTCAGATGCTTGATGCCCTTGGCGCCGTATCGAGTATTGCTGGCAGTGTGAGGTCTGGGAACATCCGGATTATCGCGGTTGGGCTGCATGAGGAAATCTCGGAATGAGATTTTTCAGAGTGAGATTTCTTATACCGGTGCGCCCCTTTCTTTTGCGGTTTTTTCCCGTCTTTATGGGTGCCATCTTCATGGGTATTTTAGGCGGGACCGCTGTCGTGGCGCTGTTGGAACACTACTACCCGCGCACAGCTCCGTGGGCTTTATCGGCGTCTGCTGCTGAGAAAGCCTGTGTCGTGTTGGCCCTCTTTATCACCCTCTGCAATTTCATGATCGCTTACGGGCGACCAAAATGGGTCTGGGGCATGTACGGTCTTTTCATCGCCTGCCTATTGTTCGCTTTACCGGCTTTTCGGTTTTCACCGCATCCATTTATTTACGTAGAAAGCGTCGTTTGGCCGCTGCTCGGTTTAGTACTGCTTAGCAGTAAACGCCACGGGGAAATGCGTGCCAACTGCGTAGAACTTCGCCGCCTGCGCAGCAAGGTAATGGACGCCATCGAGAAACGACGCAAACACGAGCGCGCAATCATAAGAATAAAGAAACCGAGGTAATCCCCCACACCCGCCACAAATATGTGCAACTGTTGCACCAGGGCACCTACGTTGGCGCCGTTTTGGTGCTGTACTGCACCGGGCCGTACGACAAAGTGC
Source organism: Pseudomonas sp. GL_117 (assembly GCF_057835125.1). NCBI lineage: Bacteria > Pseudomonadati > Pseudomonadota > Gammaproteobacteria > Pseudomonadales > Pseudomonadaceae > Pseudomonas > Pseudomonas sp. GL_117. The sequence continues at coordinate 640,304 of NZ_CM174418.1, forward strand.
AATGACTGCCGCGCTGGCATAAGTCTTGCGCGCGTCAAACCCCATGCCCTGGCTCGCAGGAGGCCGCCGTGTCGATTCATGTCGCGTTGCACCACGTTACGCATTACCGCTACGACCGCGCTGTCGAACTCGGCCCGCAGATCGTGCGTTTGCGCCCGGCGGCCCACAGCCGCACGCGGATTTTGTCCTACGCGCTGAAAGTGCTGCCCGAGCAGCATTTCATCAATTGGCAGCAAGATCCCCAGGGCAATTACCTGGCGCGTCTGGTGTTCCCGGAAAAGACTGCCGAGCTGCGTATCGAAGTCGATCTGGTCGCCGAGATGGCGGTGTTTAATCCGTTCGACTTTTTCCTCGAGCCCTACGCCGAAAGAATCCCTTTCAGCTATGCCGCCGATGAGCAGCGCGAGCTGGCGCCGTACCTGGAAACCTTGCCGTTGACGCCGAAGTTCGCCGCCTACTTGGCCGGTATCGACCGCACGCCATTGCCGGCGGTGGATTTCCTGGTGGGCCTCAACCAACGCCTGGCTGCCGATATCGGCTACCTGATCCGCATGGAGCCGGGCGTGCAGACGCCGGAGTTCACCCTGGAAAACGCCTCCGGCTCCTGCCGTGACTCGGCGTGGCTGCTGGTGCAATTGCTGCGCAACCTGGGGTTGGCGGCGCGGTTTGTGTCTGGCTACCTGATCCAGCTCACCGCCGACGTCAAAGCCCTCGACGGGCCGTCCGGCACCGAGGTGGACTTCACCGACTTGCACGCCTGGTGCGAAGTGTATTTGCCCGGCGCGGGCTGGATCGGCCTGGATGCCACCTCCGGTCTGTTTGCTGGTGAAGGCCATATCCCGTTGGCCTGTAGTCCCGATCCATCGTCTGCCGCCCCGATCAGTGGTTTGGTGGAACCGTGCGAGTGCGAATTCACCCACGAAATGTCGGTTGAGCGGATTTGGGAGGCGCCGCGCGTCACCAAGCCCTACACCGAAGAACAATGGCTGGCGATCCAGGCCCTCGGCCGGCAGATCGATGGCGACCTGCTCAAGGGCGATGTGCGCCTGACCATGGGCGGCGAGCCGACCTTCGTTTCCATCGACGACCCCGACGGCGCCGAATGGAACACCGCGGCCCTCGGCCCGGACAAGCGCCGGCTGTCTGCCGAGTTGTTCCAGCGCCTGCGCAAGCACTACGCGCCCAAGGGCCTGGTGCACTTCGGCCAGGGCAAGTGGTACCCCGGCGAGCAATTGCCGCGCTGGTCGCTCAATTGCTACTGGCGTCGCGACGGCGTACCGATCTGGCACAACAGCGCGCTGATCGCCGATGAACAACAAGACTACGGCGCGGACGGCGCCATGGCCGGGCGTTTCCTCGCCAGCGTCGCCGAGCGCCTCAAACTGCCGGCGCGTTTTGTATTCCCGGCGTTTGAAGACAACTTCTACTACCTGTGGCGCGAAGGCGCGTTGCCGCAAAACGTCACCGCCCAGGACCCGCGTCTAAGCGACGACCTGGAACGCGAACGCCTGCGCAAAGTGTTCAGCCAGGGCTTGGACAAAGTCATCGGCCAGGTCCTGCCGCTGGCGCGTACGGCTGCCAACGACCGCTGGCAGAGCGGGCGCTGGTACTTGCGCGATAACCACTGCCGCCTGGTGCCGGGGGATTCGCCCTTGGGCTATCGCCTGCCATTGGCGTCGCAGCCCTGGGTGACGGCGGCGGAGTATCCGTTTGTGCACCCGACGGACCCGAACCAGGATCAGCCGGAGCTGCCCACGACCGCCCAGTTGAACAGCCACGGCGAACCTGCGCCGAGCGATGAGCGTACGCCCAGCGTGGACGAATCCGCCGACTGGCTGACCCGCACCGCGTTGTGCGCCGAAGCGCGGGAAGGGCGCCTCTACCTGTTCATGCCGCCGCTGGAGCGTGTCGAGGATTATCTGGAACTGGTCGCCGCCATCGAGGCCACCGCCGAAGAGTTGCATTGCCCGGTGCTGCTGGAGGGGTACGAACCGCCTGCCGATGCACGCCTGAGCAACTTGCGCGTGACGCCGGACCCGGGTGTGATCGAGGTCAACGTGCAGCCGTCCGCCAGTTGGGACGAGCTGGTCGAGCGCACCGAATTCCTCTACGAAGAGGCGCGGCAAGCCCGCCTGACCACGGAAAAATTCATGATCGACGGGCGCCACACCGGCACCGGCGGCGGTAACCATTTTGTACTCGGCGGCGCGACGCCCAAGGACTCACCGTTCCTGCGCCGACCTGATCTGCTGCGCAGCCTGATCAGCTACTGGCATAACCATCCTTCGTTGTCCTACCTGTTTTCCGGGCTGTTTATCGGCCCGACGTCCCAGGCACCACGGGTGGATGAAGCACGTAACGACGCGTTGTATGAACTGGAAATCGCCTTCGCGCAAATGCCTGAACCGGGTGAAGAATGTCCGCCGTGGTTGGTCGATCGCCTGCTGCGCAACCTGTTGATCGACGTGACCGGCAACACCCATCGCGCCGAATTCTGCATCGACAAACTCTATTCGCCAGACGGCGCCACCGGCCGCCTGGGCTTGCTGGAACTACGCGCGTTTGAAATGCCGCCCCATGCGCGCATGAGCCTGACCCAACAATTGCTGTTGCGTGCCCTGGTCGCACGGTTCTGGCGCGAACCCTACGCGCCGCCAAAGCTGGCGCGCTGGGGCACCGAGTTGCATGACCGCTTCCTGCTGCCGCACTTTATCGAGCAGGACTTCGCCGACGTGATCGTCGAACTCAACGCCGCCGGCTACCCGCTGCGCGCCGAATGGTTTGCCGCGCACCTGGAGTTCCGCTTCCCCAAGGTCGGCGACTACGCCGTCAGCGGTATCGAACTGGAACTGCGCCAGGCCCTCGAACCTTGGCACGTACTGGGCGAGGAGGGCGCGGTGGGCGGCACGGTGCGCTATGTGGATTCGTCCCTGGAGCGCCTGCAAGTCAAGTTGACCGGCCTGGCGCCGCAACGCTACCTGCTGACCTGCAACGGCATCCCCGTGCCATTGCAGGCCACCGGCCGCGTGGGCGAGTTTGTCGCCGGCGTGCGTTACCGCGCCTGGCAACCGCCCAACTGCCTGCAACCGACCATCCCGGTGCATGCGCCGCTGGTGTTTGATTTGCTGGATACCTGGATGCAACGTTCACTGGGCGGCTGCCAGTACCACGTCGCCCATCCGGGCGGGCGCAATTACGACAGTTTGCCGGTGAATGCCAACGAGGCGGAGAGTCGGCGGATGGCGCGGTTTTTCCGCCTTGGGCATAGCCCAGGGAAGCTTCCGGTGCCGTCCCTGGTGATCAATGATGAATTGCCAATGACCCTGGATCTACGACGCTTCCCCAATAAAAATGACTGAACGCAGTTCAAAATGTGGGAGCTGGCTTGCCTGCGATAGCGGTGTACCAGTCGATACTTCTGGTGACTGACCCACTGCTATCGCAGGCAAGCCAGCTCCCACATTAGACTGTGGTGAATCCGACCTTCTTTGCCTCTGCCGAGCGTTCCATGTCCGACTTGCTCGACCGTTACCCGCTGACCGCGGGCACTTATCACGAACTGCTGGACGACAGCGGTGCGGTGCGTGCCCATTGGCAGCGCCTGCTCGACCACCTGCAACGCAGCACCCCCGCGCAACTGGCCCAGCGCCAGGCGCTGCTGACCCGGCAGATCCAGGAAAACGGCGTGACCTACAACGTCTACGCCGACCCCAAGGGCGCCGACCGTCCCTGGGAACTGGACCTGCTGCCCCATGTGCTCGCCGCCGAAGAGTGGCAGCACCTGGCAGCGGGGATCGCCCAGCGCGCGCGCCTGCTCAATGCTGTGCTCGCCGACCTATACGGCCCGCAGCGCCTGATCAAGGAAGGCCTGCTGCCGGCCGAGCTGGTATTTGGACACAACAACTTCCTGTGGCCGTGCCAGGGCATCCAACCGCCGGACGGCGCGTTTCTACATCTCTACGCCGTGGACCTGGCGCGCACACCCGACGGCCGCTGGTGGGTCACTGCCGACCGTACCCAGGCGCCGTCGGGCGCCGGTTATGCACTGGAAAACCGCACCATCGTGTCCCGCGCCTTTCCGGACCTGTACCGCGACTTGCAGGTGCAGCACCTCACCGGTTTCTTCCGCACCCTGCAGGAAACCCTGGCCCGCCAGGCACCCGGCGATGACCAGCCGCCGCTGATCGTGCTGCTCACGCCGGGGCGCTTCAACGAAAGCTACTTCGAACACCTATACCTCGCGCGCCAGCTCGGCTACCCGCTAGTGGAGGGCGGCGACCTCACCGTGCGCGACAGCAGTGTGTTCCTCAAGACCCTCAGCGGCCTGCGCCGGGTGCACGCGATCATGCGCCGTCTCGACGACGATTTCTGCGACCCGCTGGAACTGCGCACCGACTCGGCGTTGGGCGTGCCCGGCCTGCTCGATGCCGTGCGCCAAGGCAATGTGCTGGTGGCCAATGCCTTGGGCAGCGGCGTGCTGGAGTCGCCGGGGTTGCTTGGTTTCCTGCCGAAGATCAATGAGTTCCTGTTCGGCGAGGCGTTGATCCTGCCCTCCATCGCCACCTGGTGGTGCGGTGAAGCGCCGGTACTGGCCGAAGCGCTTGAGAAACTGCCCGAGCTGCTGATCAAGCCGGCGTTTGCGTCGCAAAGTTTTGCTCCGGTGTTCGGGCGCGATCTGGACGACAAACAACGCCAGGCCCTGGCCGAACGCATGCGCGCGCGCCCTTACGCCTACGTCGCCCAAGAGCTGGCGCAGCTGTCCCAGGCGCCGGTGTGGCACACCGTGGAGGACCATCTGCAACACCGCGCCATCGGCATGCGAGTGTACGCCGTGGCCAGCGATGACGGTTATCGCGTGTTGCCCGGCGGCCTGACGCGTGTAGCGGCGCAAGCCGATGCCGAAGTGGTGTCGATGCAACGAGGCGGCGCGAGCAAGGACACCTGGGTGCTCGGCGAACGCGCGCCGGGTGGCGAGCAATGGCGTGCGCAGCGCACCATCGGCGCCCATGACCTGGTGCGCCGCGATCCTTACCTGCCGTCCCGCGTGGTGGAAAACCTGTTCTGGTTCGGTCGTTATTGCGAGCGCTGCGATGACAGTGCGCGCTGGCTGCGCATCGTGCTGGCGCGTTATGTCGATGGCGACGATCCGCTGGCCTTGCAAGCGGCGGTGGAGTTGGGCGAGAACCTGCGGTTGCTGCCGGAGGAGGGCGAGCTACCCGAACGCCTGCTGGGTGCCATGCTCGGTGACGACTGGCCGTCGAGCCTGCGCGCCAATCTGCAGCGCTTGCAGTGGGCCGCGTCCCAGGTGCGGGGCAAGTTGTCCCGGGAGAACTGGCAGGCGCTGGTGGAGTTGCAGCGCGAAGCCCTGGAGTTGGAAAGCCAAGCGCCGGATTTCGGCGAATTGCTGGATTTCCTCAACCGCCTGGTGATGTCCCTGGCGGCGCTGTCCGGATTTGCCCTGGACGACATGACCCGTGACGAAGGTTGGCGCTTTTTGATGATGGGCCGACGCATCGAGCGCCTGCAATTTCTGAGCAGCAGCCTGGCGGCGTTTCTGCGGGGTGTGGCGGTGTTTGATCAGGCGGGGCTGGAGTGGTTGCTCGAACTGGGCAACAGCAGCATCACCTACCGCTCACGCTACCTGGCGGTGCCGCAGTTGATCCCGGTGCTCGACTTGTTGCTGTTGGACGAGCAGAACCCCCATGCAGTGCTGTTCCAATTGAAACTGGTGAGCCGCACCCTGCGGCGCTTGAACGATGATTTTGGCGTGCCCCGGGAAACCGGGCTTGGCCCGCTGGTCGAGCGCCTTGCGCATTTCGACCTGGGTTGCCTGGAGAACCCGCTGTTCGGCGAAACCAGCGTACGTGCCGCGCTGGACGGCCTGGCCGACCTGCTGCAAGCGGTCGCCGATGAGAGTGGGCAAGTGTCGGATCGCCTCGCGCTGCGCCATTTTGCCCACGTGGATGATGTCAGCCAGCAAACGGTGTCGGTGTGATGAGTGCGCACTACCAGATTTTCCACGATACCCATTACCACTACGACAGCCCGGTGTCCCTGGCCCAGCAGTTGGCGCACCTGTGGCCCCGGCCGTGTGCGTGGCAGCGCTGCACCCAGCAGCAACTGGAAATCAGCCCGCAGCCCTCGTCGCGGCGCGATGAGCTAGACGTGTTCGGCAACCCGATCACCCGCCTGGCCTTCGAGCGCCCCCACGACGAACTGCTGGTGAACGCCGGGCTGACCGTGGAGGTGCTGGCGCGTCCGATGCTGGACTTCCAGCAATCGCCCGCCTGGGACCAGGCCCGCGACAGCCTGACCTACAGCAGCCAGCCGCTGTCCGATGAGTTGATCGAAGCCATCCGTTACCGCTTCGAATCGCCCTACGTGCACCTGAAGAAAAACTTCGTCGAGTTCTCCGCCAGCTGTTTCCCACCGGGGCGTCCGCTGTTGCTCGGTGTGCAGGCGCTGATGGAAAAAATCTTCAGCGAATTCACCTTCGATGCCGAAGCCACCCAAGTCGCCACGCCGCTGGTGGAAGTGCTGGAGCGCCGCCGTGGCGTGTGCCAGGACTTTGCGCACCTGATGCTCGCTTGCCTGCGTTCGCGTGGCCTGGCGGCGCGTTATATCAGCGGCTACCTGCTCACCCAGCCTCCGCCCGGCCAGCCACGGCTGATCGGCGCCGATGCGTCCCACGCATGGGTTTCGGTGTATTGCCCGATATCGGGCTGGGTGGATTTTGATCCGACCAACAATGTGCAGCCGGCCCTGGAGCACATCACCCTGGCCTGGGGCCGGGATTTCTCCGATGTGTCGCCGTTGCGGGGAGTGATTCTGGGGGGCGGTAGCCATGACCCGGAGGTGCGGGTGACGGTGATGCCGCTGGAATGATTGGCGGCGTGAGCGGGCTTGCCCCGCGCTGGACGGCGCAGCCGCCCCGATAGGGCCGCCGCGCTGTTTCAGAAAGACCGAGGCGCCTGGATTTAGGGTGGCTGCGCCACCCAGCGCGGGCAAGCCCGCTCACTACAGGATTCGCCTAGGGATTCAGAAGATGTGTAGATACCCAGGGCCTGCTCACCACAAGGTGGGAGCGCTCAATTATTGCGCCGGATCTTTTGGCGTTTCGCTCTCGTCGTTCGTTTCTTCAGCATCGACATCGGTGCTCAGCCCATTGGCTTCGTCTTCTGCAGCGGCTTTCTTGCGTTGCAGCTTTTCCTCTTTCTTCTGCTCCTTGGCCAAGTCTCTCTGACGTTTGGCGAAGGAGTAATTAGGTTTGGCCATGGGCGATCCTCTAGGGTCGAAGGTGAGGGTGGCGGCGCGCAGCTGCCTTGGGCTGCCATGGTAGCAGCTTAGCAGCGCGCTTGGCCTTCACTTACCGCAGGCGTAAGCGGCCAGCAGGCCGTTGAACAGTTGGTCGAGGTGCATGATGCGGGCTCCAGTGGTTGGTGGGCCGATCATAGGGTGGTCGTAGTACTTTGGCCGTTAGATTGTGTTGATAAGTCTGATAGCCTAAAGTTGTATACAATCTGTTGACTCAGATCATAAGAACTCATGCCTGCTTGAGGCACCCTTGTCGCAATCCGCGTTTTTTAAACCCTGCCTTGGAGATTCACATGTTCGCCAAACTCGTTGCTGTTTCCCTGCTGACTCTGGCTAGCGGCCAGTTGCTTGCTGCAGAGTGCAAGGTCACCGTCGACTCCACTGACCAGATGTCCTTCAACACCAAGGAAATCACGATCGACAAGAGCTGCAAGACGTTCACCGTGAACCTGGAACACTCGGGCAGCTTGCCGAAAAACGTCATGGGCCATAACTGGGTACTGACCAGCGCGGCCGACATGCAACCGGTTGCCACTGACGGCATGGCCGCTGGCATCGACAAGAACTACCTGAAGGAAGGTGATGCACGCATCATCGCCCACACCAAGATCATCGGTGCCGGCGAGAAAGATTCGGTGACCTTCGACGTGTCGAAACTGGCCGCCGGGACTGACTACGCGTTCTTCTGCTCGTTCCCGGGCCACATCTCGATGATGAAAGGCACGGTGGTCGTCAAGTAAGACCGCGTTATCGTTCTTCGCGGGCAAGCCCGCTCCCACATTCGACCGCATTCCCCTGTTGGAGCGCGGTCAAGTGTGGGAGCGGGCTTGCCCGCGAAGGCGACTTAACAATCAATACAGAACTTGCCAGGCCCACCTCACGGCGCGAACGGCATAACCCGCTTGTGGGCAGTCTTGCGGTAGGTCTCGCAGATAATCCGGAACGCTTCCTCACGCACCGGCTCACCGTGCAGGAACGCATCAATCTCCGCATACGTCACGCCATGTGACGCCTCGTCCGGCTTGCCCGGCGACAAGTCTTCCAGGTCCGCCGTCGGCACCTTCTCCACCAACGATTCCGGCGCGCCAAAGTAGCGTGCAATCGAACGCACCTGGTTTTTCACCAGCCCGCTCAACGGTGCCAGGTCGCACGCACCATCACCGAACTTGGTGAAAAAGCCCATCACCGCTTCCGCCGCATGGTCAGTACCGATCACCAAGCCACCGGCCGCGCCGGCGACGGTGTACTGCGCCACCATGCGCATGCGCGCCTTGGTGTTGCCCAGCACGAAGTCGCGGGAAACTGCGGCTTTGCCTTCAAACGCCGCCACTTCAGCCGCCAGGGCTTTCACCGCGGGGCCGATGTTGACGGTATGGCGCTCGTCCGGCTCGATAAAGTCCACCGAGGCCGTGGCGTCGATTTCATCGAACTGGACTTCGTACGGCAGGCGCACCGCGATAAAGCGGTAGGCCGCATCACCGCTGTTTTCGCGCAGTTCTTTTACCGCGCGCTGGGCCAAGAGGCCGGCGGTCAGGGAGTCGACGCCGCCGCTGATGCCCAGCACCAACGTCTTCAGCCCGGAATTGCGCAGGCAATCCTGGATAAAGGCCACGCGGCGGGCCACCTCGGCCTCCAGGGCCGCCTGGTCGTTGAACGGCGCTTGGACCTTGAGTTGTTCAGCAATCTCACGCTGTACGGCTTGCATGATTCACTCCTTGCTAGAGATGGCAGGTACTTTGAAAACGTGACGCAAATAGGCGACAAAGTTCGGATCGGTGCAGTGGGTCTTGCCCGCTTCGTCGGAAATTTTCGCGACGGGCTGGCCATTGCAGGCGGTCATTTTAAGCACGATGCTCATCGGTTCCACCCCTGGAATATCGCAAGTCAGGTTGGTGCCAATGCCAAAGCTCACATTGATCCGTCCACGCAGCGCCCGGAAGATCTCCAGCGCCTTGGGCAGCGACAGGCTGTCGGAGAACACCAGGGTCTTGCTCATCGGCTCGATGCCCAGCTTGTGGTAGTGGGCGATGGCTTTTTCGGCCCACTGCACGGGATCACCGGAGTCGTGGCGCAAGCCGTCGAACAGCTTGGCGAAGTACAGATCGAAATCGCCGAGGAACGCATCGGTGGTAATGCAATCGGTCAGGGCGATGCCCAGCAGGCCACGGTATTCGCGGACCCAGCAATCGAGGGCGGCGATCTGGCTGTCGATCAGGCGCGGGCCGAGTTGCTGGTGGGCCATGATCCATTCGTGGGCCATGGTGCCGAGCGGTTTCATGTCCAGCTCGCGGGCCAGGTGCACGTTGCTGGTGCCGACGAAACGGCCGGGGAAGTCATGCTTGAGCACGTTGACCACTTCCTCCTGCACCCGGTACGAAAAACGCCGGCGCGTGCCGAAATCGGCGACTTGCAGTTCGGATAATTCATCGCTGCTGGCGTTGGCCGTCAGCCAATCGAACTTGCGGTACAACTGCTCGCGGGCCTGTTCGAGGATCACGCTCTGGTAGCGATAGCGGTTACGTACTTCGCTGACGATGGCCAGCATCGGCACTTCAAACAGGATCACATGCAGCCACGGCCCGCGCAGGCGGATAAACAACTCACCGTTCTCGATCCCGGTCTGCACATAGCGCAAGTTGAAGCGGAACAGCCCGAGGAAGCGCAAAAAATCCGGCTTCATAAAGCTGATGCGCTCCAGGAAACCCAGTTGGTCGGGGCTCAGGCTCAACTCGGCGAGGCGCTCGATCTGGTAGCGGATTTCCGCCAGGTACGGGCGCAGATCCTCACTGTTGCGGCAACGAAACTCCCATTCAACTTCCACATTCGGGTAGTTGTGCAGCACCGCCTGCATCATGGTCAGCTTGTAGAAGTCGGTGTCGAGCAGGTTCTGCACGATGCGATCGGCAAACACACTCTCGCTCATAACGGGACTCTCCAGACGGATCGGCGATGGGCGCCGACCTTTACGCACAATTAAGGATGGGGGCTAGTGGCGCATAGGCGGGGGGTGGTTTGCCAGTGTTTTTTCAGCTTGGCATTTTTGTGGCGACCACTTGTGCCTTCGCGAGCAAGCCCGCTCCCACATTTGGAATGCATTTCAAGTGTGGGAGCGGGCTTGCTCGCGAAGGCGTCATTTCAGACGCTAAATCACCTGCTCCATCATCCACCTCACAAACTCCCGCACCTTCGGCACCTCCGCCGAATGCTCCGGGTACGCCAGGTAGTACGCGTCCTGGCTCGGCATCGCATGCTGCCAGGGGATTACCAGTTTGCCGTCGGCCAATTCCTCCTCCACCAGGAACCGTGGCAATAGCGCCACGCCGCAGCCCACCTGCGCCGCGCGGATACACATGTAAAAGGTGTCGAAACGCGGTCCGTGGTAGCTGTGTTCGGTCTGGTAGCCCTGGCTGGCGAACCAGTCGTGCCAGCCCTGGGGGCGCGAGGCGTTTTGCAGCAGCACCAAGTCGCTCAGTTGCGTCGGGTCGGTGAATGGCTGCGCGGGCAGGCTGTCCGGGGCGCAGACGGGCACCAGCTCTTCGCTGAACAATTTCAGGCTCTCGGTGCCCGGGCGTGAGCCTTGGCCGAAGTAGAAGGCCATGTCGGCCTTGCCTTGCAGCAGCTCGTCCGGGTCTTGTTCGTTGCACAGGTCCAGATGGATCTGCGGGTGACGCAGCCGCCAGCCCTTGAGGCGCGGCACCAGCCAGCGGGCGCCGAAGGTGTAGGGCGTGGACACCCGTAGCACTTCGGTCTCGCCACCGTAGGAACGCAGGTAGTGGGTGGACATCTCCACTTGCGTGAGGATTTTTCTCACTTCCACCAGGTACAGGTCGCCCGCCGGGGTCATCTGTAAACGTCGGCGCACGCGGCGAAACAGCAGGTGCTGGAGCAGTTCTTCCAACTGCGCCACCTGCTTGCTCACCGCACTTTGCGTGAGGTTCAGCTCCTCGGCGGCGCGGGTAAAGCTCAGGTGGCGGGTGGCGGCTTCGAAGCACTGCAGGGCGGTGATCGAGGGCAAATGTCTTTTGTTCAGCACGCTGTGCCTCTTTTTATGTTTTGCATGAATTAATGGAATGATATCTCGCCTAATCGTCGTTTGTTGGCAAGTCTTGCGCCAGCTACAAATAAGCTCTGGATCGTCGTGTTCCTCGCGGCGCGAATTTTTAGGTCTGCAGACTGAAGGAGTGACCCATGGTTGCCGCATTGCTTGATCGTCTCGGGGTAAACCCGGCGCTGTACCAGGCGGGGAAACAACCCGTGCATTCGCCGATTGATGGCAGCCGTATCGGCAGTGTGCACTGGGAAGGTGCCGCCGAGGTGGAGCAACAGGTCAGTCGCGCCGAGCATGCATTCGAGGCCTGGCGCAAAGTGCCGGCGCCGCGTCGCGGTGAGCTGGTGCGCCAATTTGGCGAGGTGCTGCGCGAATACAAGGCCGACCTCGGCGAGTTGGTCTCCTGGGAAGCCGGCAAGATCACCCAGGAAGGCTTGGGTGAAGTGCAGGAGATGATCGACATCTGCGACTTCGCCGTCGGCCTGTCCCGCCAGCTCTACGGCTTGACCATCGCCTCTGAGCGTCCTGGCCACCATATGCGCGAAACCTGGCACCCGCTGGGTGTGGTCGGCGTGATCAGTGCCTTCAACTTCCCGGTCGCGGTGTGGGCGTGGAACACCGCCCTGGCGCTGGTGTGCGGCAACGCGGTGATCTGGAAACCGTCGGAAAAGACCCCGCTCACCGCCCTGGCCTGCCAGGCGTTGTTCGAGCGCGTGGTGAAGAACTTCAACGATGCGCCGCCGTACCTCAGCCAAGTGATCATCGGCGGTCGCGATGCCGGCGCCGCGTTGGTGGATGACCCGCGTGTCGCCCTGATCAGCGCCACCGGCAGCACGCGCATGGGCCGCGAAGTGGCGCCCAAAGTCGCCGCGCGCTTTGCCCGCAGCATCCTTGAGTTGGGCGGCAACAACGCGATGATCCTCGGCCCCAGCGCCGACCTCGACATGGCCGTGCGCGCGATCCTGTTCAGCGCTGTCGGCACTGCCGGCCAGCGCTGCACCACCTTGCGCCGGTTGATTGCTCACGAATCGGTCAAGGAAGAAATCGTCACCCGCCTCAAGGCCGCCTATTCCAAGGTGCGCATCGGCCACCCGCTGGAAGGCAACCTGATCGGCCCGCTGATCGACAAACACGGCTTCGACAATATGCAGGATGCCCTGGCGCAAGCCTTGAGCGAAGGCGGCAAGGTGTTCGGCGGCAAGCGTCAGTTGGAAGACACCTTCCCGAATGCCTACTACGTGTCGCCGGCCATCGTGGAAATGCCCGAGCAAAGCGACGTGGTGTGCACCGAAACCTTCGCGCCGATCCTGTACGTGGTCGGCTACACCGATTTCGCCGAAGCCTTGCGCCTGAACAATGCGGTGCCGCAAGGCTTGTCGTCGTGCATCTTCACCACGGACGTGCGCGAGGCCGAGCAGTTCATGTCGGCGGTGGGCAGTGACTGTGGCATCGCCAACGTCAACATCGGCCCGAGCGGCGCGGAGATCGGCGGCGCGTTTGGCGGGGAGAAAGAGACGGGCGGCGGGCGTGAGTCGGGTTCGGATGCATGGCGCGGGTATATGCGTCGCCAGACCAATACCGTGAACTACTCGCTGGAACTGCCGCTGGCCCAAGGTATTACCTTCGACTAAAACACTGTCGGAACGCGGTTGAAAATGTGGGAGCGGGCTTGCTCGCGAATGCAGTGTGTCAGTCAACAGATTTACAGCTGATCCACCGCATTCGCGAGCAAGTCGAATCGTCGCACCGCCGCTCCCACATTTGATTGGATTACCAAGTCGAAACTGAATTGAGTGGTTTGTTGGGTCTCATCGGAGTCTGGCAATGGCATTACGCGAAACATGTTTGTGGGAACACCTCACCCCCAGCCGGCCAGACCGCGCCGCGCTCAAGGGCGAGGTCAAGGTGGATGTGTGCGTGATCGGCGCCGGGATCACCGGTTTGTCAGCGGCCATTCACTTGCTGGAACAAGGTAAAAGCGTCGCCGTGCTGGAGGCCCATCGCACCGGCCACGGTGGTTCGGGGCGCAATGTCGGGCTGGTCAACGCCGGGCTGTGGATCCCGCCGGATGACATCGAAGCCGGTTTTGGCGAAGCGGTCGGCAGCCAGCTCAATCGCATGCTGGGTGCGGCGCCGGCACTGGTGTTCAGCCTGATCGACAAGTACAACATCGATTGCCAATTGCGCCGCGAGGGCACCTTGCACATGGCGCACAACGCCCGGGGCGAGGCGGATTTGCGCAGCCGCGAAGAACAATGGAAGCGCCGTGGTGCGCCGGTGGAGCTGCTCACCGGCCAGGCCTGTGAGCAGGCCACCGGCACGCAGAAAATCGCCGCTGCCTTGCTCGACCGGCGCGCCGGCACCTTGAACCCGATGGCCTACACCTGTGGTCTGGCGAATGCTGCCGTCGGCTTGGGCGGGCAGTTGTTCGATCATTCGCCGGTCACGCAGCTGGAACGCCAGGGCTCGCACTGGTCGGTGCAGACCGTCCAGGGCTCGGTGCAGGCCAGCCAAGTGGTGATCGCCTCCAACGCCTACACCGAAGGCGAATGGACCGAACTGCGGCGCAATTTCTTCCCCGGCTACTACTATCAGGTCGCTTCGACGCCGCTGACGGATGCCGCTGCCCAACAGATCCTTCCCGGTGGCCAGGGCTCGTGGGACACCCGCCAAGTACTGAGCAGCATCCGCCGTGACGCCGATGGCCGCCTGCTCCTTGGCAGCCTGGGCAATGGCAACCAGAAACCCGCCTGGTTTCTCAAGGCGTGGGCCGATCGGGTGCAGCAGCATTACTTCCCGTACCTCAAATCGGTGCAGTGGGAGTACACCTGGACCGGCTGCATCGCCTTCACTCCCGACCACTTGATGCGCCTGTTCGAACCGGCGCCGGGGCTGGTGGCCGTTACCGGCTATAACGGGCGTGGCGTGACCACCGGCAGTGTGGTCGGCAAGGCGTTCGCCGACTATCTATGTCACCAGAATCCCCAGGCCTTACCGATCCCGTTTGCACCCATGCAGCCGCTGGCCGGGGTGGGCCTGCGCAGTTGCTTGTATGAGGCTGGATTCTCGCTGTATCACGCCGGGCAATGTCTGCGGATCGTGATCTGATCAGCGAAATACCGCTCAGAAGCCCGCATTTTCTTAGCAGGCTACTAATCTGTATTGGTGCAAGTCGTAGCAGTCGCGCACTGTAAATGTGCAGTTCCGTTACGCAGCCTGTTACAGCTGTAGGTACTGTCGTTTATAGGCCTGGTTGCAGGTGCGACCTGCCAGGGTTGTACTTTTTTCGCTCATTGGTTGCACCTATTGATCCTAGAGGGTTGCACGTCCTGACGAACGGAGCCGAAACGCCTGTAATTCCAATGACACCGTGTCTTTTTGAAGAATAAAAACCTACTGGCACGCGCTTTGCTCTGGGCTTTCAGTGGAAAGTTTGAACGCAAGTTGTAGTGCCAAAAATCAAAAATATCGGAGCACCACTCATGTCCCAGACGTTTTACAAGAAAGGTTTTCTTGCCCTCGCCGTTGCAGCGGCCCTGGGTGTTTCTACGTTTGTTCAAGCTGATGTGAAGATTGGCGTAGCGGGGCCCATGACGGGTGCCAACGCCGCTTTCGGTGAGCAGTACATGAAGGGTGCCCAGGCGGCGGCCGATACCATCAACAAGGCTGGTGGCATCAATGGCGAGAAAATCGTCCTGGTGGCCGGCGACGACGCTTGCGAGCCCAAGCAGGCCGTAGCCGTGGCCAACCGCCTGGCCGATCAGGACAAAGTCATCGGCGTGGTCGGGCACTTCTGCTCGTCCAACACCATCCCGGCGTCCGAGGTCTACGACGAAGCGGGCATCATCGCCATCACCCCTGGCTCCACCAACCCGCAAGTCACCGAGCGCGGCCTGGGTGCCATGTTCCGTATGTGCGGGCGTGACGACCAGCAAGGCATCGTCGCCGGCGACTACATCGTCGACGTACTCAAGGGCAAGAAAGTCGCGGTGATCAACGACAAGGACACCTATGGCAAAGGCCTGGCCGATGCCACCGCTGCCCAGTTGACCAAGCGTGGCGTCAAGCCGGTGCTGGAAGAAGGCCTGACCCGTGGCGAGAAAGACTTCAGCGCCCTGGTCACCAAGATCCGTTCCCTGGGCGCCGACGTCGTGTACTTCGGCGGCCTGCACCCGGAAGCCGGTCCACTGGTTCGCCAGATCCGTGAAGCCGGCCTGAAAGACGTCAAGTTCATGTCCGATGACGGCATCGTCACCGACGAACTGGTCGCCACCGCTGGCGGCAAGCAATACGTCGACGGCGTCTACATGACCTTCGGCGCCGACCCGCGCCTGCTGCCGGACAGCAAGGCCGTGGTGGAAGAGTTCCGCAAAAACGGCACCGAGCCTGAAGGCTACACCCTGTACGCCTACGCCTCGGTCCAGGCCCTGGCTGCCGGCTTCAACGGCGCCAAGTCCAACAAGGGCGAAGACGCGGCCAAATGGCTCAAGGCCAACCCGGTCCAGACCGTCATGGGCAAAAAGGAATGGGACGGCAAGGGCGACCTGAAAATCTCCGACTACGTGGTTTACCAGTGGGATAAAGACGGTAAATACCATCAGCTGGAAAAACAGAAGTAAGTACAAACACCGCGGACCTAATGTGGGAGCGGGCTTGCTCGCGAATGCGGCGTGTCAGTCTCTGAATGTGTTTCTGACACCCCGCCTTCGCGAGCAAGCCCGCTCCCACAGGGGGACTGTGTTGTGATCAAGATCTGTCTTTTCCTCCAGAAGCGCCGCACACCCACAGGTGTGCAGGTGCTCACCGCGTGAGATTGCGTTATGGATGGTATTTTCCTGCAGCAACTGGTCAACGGCCTGACCCTCGGGTCGGTCTACGGCCTGATCGCCATCGGCTACACAATGGTCTACGGCATCATCGGCATGATCAACTTCGCCCACGGCGAGGTTTATATGATTTCCGCTTACCTCGCGGCGATCACTCTGGCCCTGCTGGCCTACTTCGGCATTGAATCCTTCCCGCTGCTCATTCTCGGCACCTTGATCTTCACCGTGGTCGTCACCGGCGTGTACGGTTGGGTCATCGAGCGTGTCGCCTACAAACCGCTGCGCAACTCCACCCGCTTGGCCCCGCTGATCAGCGCCATCGGTATCTCCCTGATCCTGCAGAACTACGCACAGATCGCCCAGGGCGCCAAGCAACAAGGGATTCCCACCTTGCTGGCCGGGGCCTGGCGTGTCGAGATCGGCACCGGTTTCGTGCAGTTGACGTACACCAAGGTCTTCATCCTGGTCGCCGCCTTCGCGGGCATGGCCCTGCTGACCTACGTGATCAAGTACACCAAGCTCGGCCGCATGTGCCGCGCCACCCAGCAAGACCGCAAGATGGCTTCGATCCTCGGCATCAACACCGACCGCGTGATTTCCTACGTGTTTGTCATCGGGGCCGCCATGGCCGCCCTCGCCGGTGTGCTCATCACCCTCAACTACGGCACCTTCGACTTCTATGCCGGCTTCATCATCGGCATCAAGGCGTTCACCGCTGCGGTTCTCGGCGGCATCGGCTCCCTGCCTGGGGCGATGCTCGGCGGGATCATCCTCGGCATCTCCGAGTCGCTGTTCTCGGGGTTGATCAACTCTGACTACAAAGACGTGTTCAGTTTCTCCCTGCTGGTGGTGATTCTGATTTTCCGTCCCCAGGGCCTGCTGGGTCGCCCACTCGTGGCTAAGGTGTAAACATGTCTGCTGCCAAACCCATCGATATCAAGAAAAGTGTGGTCGATACGATCCTTGCCGGGCTTATTTCCCTGGTCGTGTTCGGCCCGATCGTCGGCGTAGTCCTCGACGGCTATAGCTTCAACCTGGAACCGGCCCGCGTGGCCACGTTGGTCGCCATCGTGATGGTCGGCCGGTTTGCCCTGAGCCTGTTCCTGCAAACGCCCAAGGGCCTCAAGGTCCTGCAAGGTTTCGAGAGCAGCGGTTCGGGTGTGCATGTGCTGGCGCCGGACTACAAGTCGCGGTTGCGCTGGATTATCCCGGCACTGATCGTGATTGCCATCGTGTTCCCGATCTTCGCCAACAAATACCTGCTGACCGTGGTGATCCTCGGGCTGATCTACGTATTGCTCGGCCTTGGGCTGAACATCGTGGTTGGCCTGGCCGGCCTGCTCGACCTGGGTTACGTGGCGTTCTACGCCATCGGCGCCTACGGCCTGGCCCTGGGGTATCAGTACCTCGGCCTGGGTTTCTGGACGGTACTGCCACTGGCGGCCATCGCGGCGGCTTTGGCCGGCTGCATACTCGGCTTCCCGGTGTTGCGAATGCACGGCGACTACCTCGCCATCGTGACCCTGGGCTTTGGTGAAATCATCCGGTTGGTGCTGAACAACTGGCTGTCGTTCACTGGCGGCCCGAACGGCATGCCGGTGCCGTCGCCGACCTTCCTTGGCCTGGAGTTCGGGCGCAAGGCGAAGGACGGCGGGATTCCGTTCCACGAGTTCTTCGGCATCGATTACAACCCCAACATCAAGTTCATGTTCATCTACATCGTGCTGTTCCTGGTGGTGCTGGCCGTGCTGTACATCAAGCACCGCCTGACCCGCATGCCGGTCGGGCGTGCCTGGGAAGCCCTGCGCGAAGATGAAATCGCCTGCCGTTCCATGGGCCTGAACCACGTGCTGGTCAAGCTCTCGGCGTTCACCATCGGTGCCTCCACCGCAGGTCTTGCCGGGGTGTTCTTCGCCAGTTACCAAGGCTTCGTCAACCCGTCGTCGTTCACCTTCTTCGAGTCGGCGCTGATCCTGGCCATCGTGGTGTTGGGTGGCATGGGCTCGACGGTGGGCGTGGTGATCGCCGCGTTCGTGCTGACGGTTGCGCCGGAACTGCTGCGCAGCTTCTCCGAATACCGCGTGCTGCTGTTTGGTGTGTTGATGGTGGTGATGATGATCTGGCGACCGCGCGGGTTGATCCGCATCAGCCGGACCGGTGTGACACCACGCAAGGGGGTAGCGCCATGAGCAAGGAAGTCGTCCTCTCTGTGGAACATTTGATGATGCACTTCGGTGGCATCAAGGCTTTGAGCGATGTGAGCCTCAAGGTCGAACGCAACTCGATCTTCGCCCTGATCGGCCCCAACGGAGCGGGCAAGACCACGGTGTTCAACTGCCTCACCGGCTTTTACAAAGCCAGCGGCGGCAAGATCGAACTCAACGTGCGCGGCAAGCGCACCAACGTGATCCAACTGCTCGGCGAGCGCTTCCAGCCCACCGACTTCGTGTCGCCCAAAAGCTTTTTCAGCCGGGTGTTCTACAAGATGTTCGGCGGCACCCATCTGGTGAACCGCGCTGGCCTGGCGCGGACCTTCCAGAACATTCGCCTGTTCAAGGAAATGTCGGTGGTGGAAAACCTGCTGGTGGCCCAGCACATGTGGGTCAACCGCAATATGCTCGCGGGCATCCTCAACACCAAAGGCTACCGCAAGGCCGAAAGCGACGCCCTCGACCACGCCTTCTACTGGCTGGAGGTGGTGGACCTGGTGGACTGCGCCAACCGCCTCGCTGGCGAACTTTCCTACGGCCAACAACGGCGCCTGGAAATCGCCCGCGCCATGTGCACGCGGCCGCAGATCATCTGTCTCGACGAACCGGCTGCTGGCCTCAACCCCCAGGAAACCGAAGCCCTCAGCGCGATGATTCGCCTGTTGCGCGACGAACACGACCTTACGGTGGTGCTGATCGAACACGACATGGGCATGGTGATGAGTATTTCCGACCACATCGTGGTGCTTGACCACGGCAACGTGATCGCCGAAGGCGGCCCGGATGCGATCCGCAACGACCCGAAAGTGATTGCCGCCTACCTGGGCGCCGACGAAGAGGAGTTGGTATGAGCGGACCTATCCTCGAAATGAAGGACCTGGACGTGTTCTATGGCCCGATCCAGGCCTTGAAAAAAGTCTCGCTGCACATCAACGAAGGCGAAACCGTCAGCCTGATCGGCTCCAACGGCGCGGGTAAATCCACGCTGCTGATGTCGATCTTCGGCCAACCAAGGGCCGAGTCGGGGCAGATTCTGTACAACGGCGTCGATATTACCCACAAGTCGTCCCACTACATCGCCTCCAACGGCATCGCGCAGTCGCCGGAAGGGCGGCGGGTGTTCCCCGACATGACCGTCGAGGAAAACCTGCTGATGGGCACCATCCCGATTGGCGACAAATACGCCCAGGAAGACATGCAGCGCATGTTCGAGTTGTTCCCACGGCTCAAGGAACGGCGTAACCAGCGGGCCATGACCATGTCCGGCGGCGAGCAGCAAATGCTCGCCATCGCCCGCGCGCTGATGAGCCGGCCCAAGCTGTTGCTGCTGGACGAGCCGAGTCTGGGCCTGGCGCCGATTGTGGTGAAGCAGATCTTCTCGACGTTGCGCGAGCTGGCGTCTACCGGGATGACCATCTTCCTGGTGGAGCAGAACGCCAACCATGCGCTGCGCTTGTCGGATCGGGCGTATGTGATGGTCAACGGCGAGATTCGCCTGACAGGCACGGGTAAAGAGCTGCTGGTGAACGAGGAAGTGCGCAACGCCTATCTCGGCGGGCACTGACCTGAAGTTTGACGCAGGCCCCTGTGGGAGCGGGCTTGCTCGCGAAAGCGGTGTGTCAGTCAGAACATCTGAAACTGATCCACCGCCTTCGCGAGCAAGCCCGCTCCCACATTTGTTTTACGGTGTTCATAAGGCCGATACCAAATTGTGGAAAACAAATCTGGCTCCCCTCCAAAGCGCGACATATAGCCGCCGCAAATCCCTGTTTTGTCACAGTTTTGACTTGTCCCCACCTACTGTGGAACCGGCTGTGGGTAACGTGGTAGTACTCTGCTGAAGGCCTTTAAAACCGTGGCTTGTAGCGCGATGGTCGTTTTTTGATCAAGGACTTTTTCGCGGCCTGTCGAGGGCTTTGTCAACCTGTTTATAGACACAGGTATATGACTGATTTATGTCCGTCAGGCCTGTGGATAAGTCTGTGACTAAACTCTGGAAAGACCGCCGCAGAGGCCGGAATGACTGGCCTGGAGCCATCGTTCGAATTTCCCCGCTGGCAGTGGGCCTACATACGCCCTCGCAGAGGTCAAGCAAAAAACTTTCTAAAACCCTCTGAAAGCCACGCATACAGCGGCTTGGGCTGTTTTGGACTTGCCCCCAGAGACTGTGGGCGCAGCTGTGGATAACCTGCGCGCATATGGCTGTAAGCCACGGTTTAAAAGGCTTTGCTAGACATGGTTAAAAATTGATCAGGCGTGTATCGAGTTGTGTGCTTAACGGTTGCCGCCGCGGCGGCGTACGGGCATTCTGCTGGCAACTTTTTTCCCGATGCCCGCAAGGAGAACACCATGTCCGACACGCTGTTTATTACTGGCGCAACCTCAGGTTTCGGCGAGGCCTGTGCCCGTCGTTTTGCCCAAGCCGGCTGGAAACTGGTGCTCACCGGCCGTCGCGCCGACCGCTTGAATGCATTGGTGCAAGAGCTGTCAGAGCAGACCGAAGTGCACGGCCTGGTAGTGGATGTGCGTGACCGCAAGGGCATGGAAGAGGCGATCGCCAACCTGCCGCCGTCGTTCGCCAAGCTGCGCGGGCTGATCAACAACGCCGGGCTGGCCGTGGGCACCGACCCTGCGCCCAAGTGCGACCTCGACGATTGGGAGACCATGGTCGACACCAACATCAAGGGCCTGCTGACCACCACCAACCTGCTGCTGCCGCGTCTGATCGCCCACGGCCGTGGTGCCGGGATCATCAACCTCGGTTCCATCGCCGGCAACTACCCGTACCCGGGCAGCCATGTGTATGGCGGCTCCAAGGCGTTCGTGAAGCAGTTCTCGCTGAACCTGCGATGCGACCTGCAAGGCACCGGCGTGCGTGTGACCAACATCGAGCCAGGCCTGTGTGAAAGCGAGTTTTCGCTGGTGCGCTTTGGTGGCGATCAGGCGCGGTATGACGCGACGTACGCGGGTGCCGAGCCGATCCAGCCGCAGGATATTGCCGACACCATCTTCTGGGTGATGAACACTCCAGCGCATGTGAACATCAACCGCCTGGAACTGATGCCAGTGAGCCAGACCTGGGCTGGGTTTGCCATTGAGCGTGGGGCCAAGTAAGGCTTTAAACCGCGCCGCCTGCTTCGCGAGCAAGCCCGCTCCCACAGGTTGACCGAGTACATCCTTGAAATGCGGTCAAGTGTGGGAGCGGGCTTGCTCGCGAAGGCGTCAAATCGGCCAAAATGCGACATAAGGTACACTCCACCCGGTAAAACCCCTCCGCACTCTGTGGATTCAAGGTTTTGACGGGAGGAAATGTGAGTAACCGAGGTGAGCAGGCACTGCTCAAACAATCGACTATCCTGATGTTCGCAGTCGCGATCGCCGGGATTGTCACGGGTGTAGTATCCGGCGCCCAGTCCATTCTGTTCGACGGCTTTTTCTCGCTGATCGCCACCGCCATCAAGGTGCTGATGCTGATCACGGCCAAGCTGATCGCCAAGAAAAGCAACGAACGCTTCCAGTTCGGCTATTGGCACCTGGAGCCTATGGTGCTGTTGATCGAAGGCAGCTTCCTGTTGCTGATCGCCATCTACGCGTTCCTCAACGGTGTGTTCGGCATTATCAATGGCGGGCGCGAGATCGAGTTGGGGCTGGTAATCATCTACGCGGCGGTATTTACCGTGCTGGAATTCGCCTACTTCTTCTATGTGCGGTATCGCAATCGCACGCTGAAATCGTCGCTGATCCAGTTTGACAACATCAGTTGGCTAGTGGACGCCATGCTCTCGATCGGCTTGCTGATCAGCTTCCTGGTGGCGTTGTTGCTCAAGTCCCAGGGTTACGATGAGTGGGCGATGTATGTCGACCCGCTGATCCTGATCCTGCTGGCCCTGAGCATGCTGGCGCCGGCGTTCAAGATCCTGCGCCCGGCATTGCGCGAGGTGCTGGGGATCGCCCCGGACCAGTTGGACGACAAGGTGCGCGAAGTGATGAACACGGCGCAGGCCAAGCATGGTTTCGCCGATTACGTGTCCTACGTGCAAAAGCACGGGCGGGCACGGTTTATCGAGATTCATGTGGTGTTGCCGGCGGATTACCCGGTGGATAACGTGGCGACCCTGGATGGGCTGCGCGAAGAAATATCCACAGGGCTCGGCAAACCGGATGCGGCGCGCTGGTTGACCATCAGTTTTACCGGGGATCGCAAGTGGATTGCGTGAGGGGCAGGTAGACCGGGATGAAGCTTTCGCGAGCAAGCCCGCTCGCACATTCGACTGCATTTCAACGCTAGAGCGCAGTTAAATGTGGGCGCGGGCTTGCTCGCAAAGAGGCCCTGAAGATCAGCCCAGATGCTGGATCAGGCCCTGATAGCAAGTCGCCAAGTGATACGGCGTAGTCGACGGCATATCCCGCCGACTCACCACACCCTGGGCATCCAGGCATTCATTCCAGCCATTGCTATGCAAAAAGTGCTGTTGCAGCGCCAGCAATTGCCGCTGCAACACCGCCTCGCTACCCGGCCGTAATGTCAGTGCCCGCAGGTATTCCGCCTGGGCCCAGATGCGCTGGGTCCCGTCACGCACGCTGCCATCGAGGGCCAGCATGCCGCTGACAGCACCACTCAAGTTATCCACACCCTTGAGCTCGGCGTAGGCAAATGCCCGCGTCAACGAGGCATGCAACGGCGTACCGCGCAGGACGTCCGACGATTCCAGCAAGAAGAACCACTCGAACTGGTGGCCCGGTTCAAACCAGTTATCCACAGCACCCAGCGGTTTCTCCAGCATCACGCCATGCTGGCGGTCGATGAAGCGCTGCTGCATGGCCGTCGCCAACCCCAGCAATGCGGCTTGCACATCGGCGTCTTCACGCACCGCGAGGGTGGCGAGGAAACCTTCGGCCAGGTGCATCAACGGGTTTTGCAGCGGGCCGGATTTGAGGGACGACCAGTTGCGCTCCAGTACCGCTTCGTAGAGGCCGTCGCCGCTGGAAAAGCGCTGGGCTACCACTGCCAGGGCGGCGTTGAGCACCGATTCCACCAACGGCTCGCGCACCTTGGCCCAGTAGTGGGCGCAGGCAAAAATAATGAAGGCGTGGGTGTAGAGGTCTTTGCGCTTGTCCAGTGGCTGCCCGGCCGGGTCGATGCTGTAGAACCAACCGCCGTGCTCGGCGTCGTGGAAATGCCGTTGCAGAGAGCGGAACAACGCCGCCGCGCGCTCTTCGGCAAATGCTGCGCCGGGTTCGCCGATCAGGCTGGCAAACAGGTACAACTGCCGGGCGCACGCCATGGCCCGGTAGCGCTGCGGAGGCAGCGGCTGGTGATGGGCGTCCAGCGCTTCATAGGGCAGCGCGAGGTCGGCATTCCAGCCTGGGCCTTGCCAGAGCGGCACGATCAAGGTGTGGAAGTGATTGAGCACGGCATTCAGGGCGGAGCTTGGAGCGGTGGGCATTGGCTGGCGTCGTCACGGCAGGGGTGTAGGCGCGCATGGTAGCAGGCTTGGGTTATCTGTTGTTTGTGCCGCCGCCTTCGCGAGCAAGCCCGCCCCCACATTCGAGCGCATTTCAAAGGTAGAACGCAGTTAAATGTGGGAGCGGGCTTGCTCGCGAAGAGGCCCGAATCAACGCCGCGAATCAGCCCGCCAACAACCAGGCCCCCGTCGCCGCCGAAGCCGCCCCGGCAATCCGCACCAACGGCGCAGCCGCCGCCGGCAGGAAGCGCACCACGCAATACCCGGCCGCATGCAACACTGCCGTCGCCCCGACAAACCCGGCCGCATACGCCCACGGGCTGGACATGTCCGGCAGCTCCAAACCGTGCGCTACGCCATGAAACAAGGCGAACAAGGCTGTTGCACCGACGGCCATGAACAACGGCGGCCGCACCGCCAACGCTACCGCCAGGCCCAGGGCCAGCACCGAAGCGGCAATCCCGCTTTCCATCGCTGGCAATTGCATGCCTTCAAAGCCCAGCACGCCACCGAGCAACATGGTGCCGACAAAGGTGCACGGCAGTGCCCAGCGGGCCGCGCCTTGCTGTTGCGCGGCCCACAGACCGACCGCCACCATCGCCAGCAAATGATCGAGGCCGCCCAGCGGGTGGCTGATCCCGGCGATCAAGCCGTTGTCACCATGCCCCGGATGGGCGAAGGCGAGGGCGGGGGCCAGCAGCAATGCGGCGGCGGTGAAGAGTTTCTTGAGGCTCATAAACAGGCTCCTTGTGGTTTATCAGGCAGCGGTCAGCAAGCCTTGGCGTTCGATGAAGGCGACGATTTCTTCCAGGCCCACACCGGTTTTCTGGTTGCTGAACACAAAGGGTTTGCCGTTGCGCATGCGCGTGGTGTCGCTGTTCATCAACTCCAGCGACGCGCCGACCAGCGGCGCCAGGTCGATCTTGTTGATCACCAGCAGGTCGGACTTGCAAATACCCGGCCCACCCTTGCGCGGCAGCTTGTCGCCGGCGGACACATCGATCACGTAGATGGTCAGGTCCGACAGCTCCGGGCTGAAGGTGGCCGACAGGTTGTCGCCGCCGGACTCCACCAGGATCAGGTCCAGGCCGGGAAAGCGGCGGTTGAGTTGGTCGACCGCTTCGAGGTTGATCGATGCATCTTCGCGGATTGCGGTGTGCGGGCAGCCGCCGGTTTCCACACCAATGATGCGCTCGGGCGCGAGGGCCTGGTTGCGCACCAGGAAATCGGCGTCTTCGCGGGTATAGATGTCGTTGGTGACCACGGCCAGGTTGTAGCGATCGCGCAGCGCCAGGCACAGGGCGAGGGTCAGGGCGGTCTTGCCGGAACCTACCGGGCCGCCGATGCCGACGCGCAGAGGTTGTGTGTTCATGGTGTGCTTCTCCTAGGAACGGAACAGGCGGCTGTACTGGCGCTCGTGAGCCATGCACGCCAGGGACAGGCCGAACGCGGCGCTGCCGATATGGTTGGGGTCGATGTGGGTGGCGTCCTGCTGGGCTTGTTGCAGCAACGGCAGCAGTTCGCTGGTCAGGCGTTGGGCGGCTTGTTGACCCAGGGGGAGGGTCTTCATCAGCACGGCCAACTGGTTTTCCAGCCAGCTCCACAGCCAGGCGGCGAGGGCGTCGGCGGGGCTGATGGCCCAGGCGCGGGCGGCGAGGGCCCAGCCCAGGGCGAGATGGGGTTCGGCACGTTGTTCAAGGAAGGCGCGCGCGCTGTCGTCCAGTTCAGGCAAGCCGTTGAGCAGTTGTTGCAGCGAATAACCCATCTGCCGGCTTTCTTGATGCAACTCGCGGGTCTCACGGCTGGCGCGGTGCTCTTCACACAGGGTTGCCAGCATTGGCCAATTCTCCTGTGCCGCGGCGTGGCAATGGGCGAGCAGCAGCGGTGCTTCGAAGCGTGCCAGGTTGAGCAGCAACTGGTCACTGATCCAGCGCCTGGCGCTGCCCGCGTCATGCACCCGGCCGTTGTCCACGGCCATCTCCAGGCCCTGGGAATAGCTGTAGCCACCAATCGGCAATTGCGGGCTGGCCAGACGCAGCAGCGCCCAGGCTGGGTTCATAGCCGCACGCCGAACTGGTGCAGCTTGGGCGGGTAGTTGAAATCTTCGTCGCCATGCCGTGAGTGGTGATGGCCGCCGCCGTAGGCGCCATGTTCCGGTTGGAACGGCGCTTCGATGGTCGCGGTGCTGGCCCCCAGTTGTTCGAGCATGGCCTTGAGTACGTAGTCATCAAGCAAGCGCAACCAGCCATCGCCGACTTGCAGTGCCACATGGCGGTTGCCCAGGTGATAGGCGGCGCGGGTCAGTTCAAAGGCACTGCTGCAGGTGACATGCAGCAGTTGTTCAGGACGGGCGCAGACGCGTACGACGCGTCCGTCTTCAGCCTGTAGGAATTCGCCGTCGTGCAGCGGTGGCTGACCGCGCTCCAGAAAAAGGCCGACGTCTTCACCGTCGGCACTGAAACAGCGCAGGCGACTTTTGCTGCGGGCTTCGAAATTCAGCAGCAACTCGGCGGCCCAGAGGGCTTGGGGGGCGATTCGGCGGTGGATCACCAGCATCAGAAGGCTTCCAGCAATGAGCGATGACAGTGCTAGAGCAAGGGGCTTGCCAACCCCGGGAGCGAGTAGGAATTGCCTGTAGGCAGGCACGATGGCGCCACGAAACAGGGCGTGGTGGGAATTTTGGTGTGCGCCGATGTGGTGCATGGATTGCTCTGGCGCACTTGTTGCGGGCGTTTTGGGATTTTTCCTACATGTCTTGGGGATTCGCCGTTCAGGGCGTTTCGGGGTGATTGATTAGGCTTCGCGCCGTGTTTAATCCACTGCGACGTTCATCATGATCAAGTCATTTTTGTGTCTGGTTTTTATCGGCCTGTCTTTTTCCGTCTCCACCGCGTCAGCCAATTTCCAGCCCCGCCCTGTGTTCAGCAAGGCTGACATCAACAATGTGGTCGACCGTGCCCACGCGCTGTTGGGAACGCCCTATAAATACGGCGGAAACTCAGTGACGCAGGGCTTCGACTGCAGCAGTTTCCTGGTCTACCTGTTCAAGACCGAAGCGAATATCCAGCTGCCGCGCACCACGGCGGCGATGCACCGTTCGACGGCCGCGACTATCCCGCGCAATGCCTTGAAGCCCGGCGATGCGGTGTTCTTCAGCGGCAACGGGCGTGGCCAGGTCAGCCATGTGGGCCTGTATATCGGTGAGGGCAAGTTCATCCATTCGCCGCGCACCGGCAAGACCGTGCGCATCGACTCGCTGAGCAACAACTACTGGAACAGGAACTACACGACTGCCAAGCGTTTCCACTCGGCGGGGTGACCGCGTTACTCGGTGCTGCCCAGCCCTTGCCAATGCTTGAGGCCGATAAAGATAAAGCGCAGCTGTTGGGTGATTTTTGCCTGGGGCGTGAGGTGCGCAGGCAGGGCCTGGGCGGGCGGGTCGATGATGTCGGGGAGGGTGGCGAACACACTTTTGACGATCAGGTCGGCCATCACGTGCAAGCCTTCGCCGTCCAGGTGTTGCAGCTTGGGCATCAATGTCAGGTCGGCGGCCAGGTCGCGGGTGATGTCTTCACGCAAGGCGCCAATGGCCTGGCGCACGGCCAGGCAGCCACCGTATTGCTCGCGGGCGAGAAACAAAAATTGCGAACGGTTGGCGGCGACCACATCCAGGAAGATGCGCACCGAGGCATCGATAATGCCGCCCATCACGAATTCGTTGTGGCGCACCAGGCGAATGGTGGCGCGAAAGGTCTGGCCGACTTCACTGACCAACACGAGTCCAAGCTGGTCCATGTCGGCAAAGTGGCGATAGAAACCTGTGGGGACGATGCCGGCGGTCTTGGCCACTTCACGCAGGCTCAGGCTGCCGAACCCACGGCCACACTCCATCAGATGGCGAGCAGCGTCCATCAGGGCGAGGCGGGTCTGTTGCTTCTGTTCGGCGCGGGGCAGCATGGCGGGCGGGCTTAGTCGGCAAGTACAGCGACGCACTCTAGCAAACCAGCTCTGTTGGCGTCGAACTTGGCGGGGTACTGCGTGATGCGGTCTACAGGAAAGCAAAAGCCCGATCGACAGATCGGGCTTTTTTCTCGGCCACCACGGGCTTAGCTCTGGGCTTCGTGCAGTTCTTTCAGGCGATCAGCACCACCTTCGGCAAGACCTTGGGCGTAAGCGCGATCGTTGGCTTGTTCAGCACCACCTTCAGCGACGCCTTGGGTGTAGGCACGGTCGTTGGCTTGTTCAGCGCCGCCTTCAGCAATGCCTTTGGCGTAGTCACGGTTTTCTTCTTCTTGCGAGCCGCTGCGAGCCAGGGTCTGGCTGGACTGGACGGCTTGTGCTTTGTTCTGTGGGATGGCCTGTTCGGCAGCTGGCAGGGCGAAAGCGCTGGAAGCCAGGACGGACAACAGGACGGTAGCGAGTACTTGGCGTTTCATGATGGGTTGCTCCTTGGGAGGGCGATAAAGTGGGTACAGGGCTAATGCTACTCTTGATAACTCGATATAAAAGTTCATAAACACAATGGTAATAATCAACAGAATTGATTGTTCCAAGGGATGGCTCTAGACCGCACCTCTCAAGCCCGCGGTTTTGCACCGGGGTGGGTATTTTCGACACGTGCACGGGTAACAATGGTGCGCCGGCGTAGGGATAAATCTGTCGAGATGGTCAGAAAAACGCCTTTTTCCTGGCAAATGGCCGATCCGGTTAAACCCCCGCGCGGTTTGCCAGTCGTAGTCCTATAAGCTGTCTTAAACGGCTGTCACCCAGCCGGTCGTATTCAGGAGTCCTGTGCAATGACGCGCACGCGCAAAATCGTCGCTTGGAGCTGTACCAGCTTCGTTCTATTAATCGCCGTGGCGGTGTTGATGCTGGTGTTCTTCGACTGGAACCGCATCAAGCCGCAGATCAACGCCAAGGTCTCCGAAGAACTGCACCGCCCGTTCGCCATCAACGGCAACCTGGCAGTGGTGTGGGCGCGTGAACCCGATGAAGGCGGCTGGCGCGCCTGGGTGCCGTGGCCGCACCTGATCGCCGAAGACCTGAGCCTCGGCAACCCCGACTGGTCAAAAAAACCGCAGATGGTCAGCCTCAAAAAGGTCGAGCTGCGCATCTCGCCCCTGGCCTTGCTGGTGCAGCGCGTGGTGATCCCGCGTATCGATCTCACCGAGCCGAGCGCCGAGTTGCAGCGCCTGGCCGACGGCCGCGCCAACTGGACTTTCAAGTTCGACCCTAAAGACCCCAACGCCGAGCCCTCCAACTGGGTGGTCGACATCGGCGCCATCGGCTTCGACAAGGGCCACGTGACCCTCGACGACCAAACCCTCAAGACCCAACTCGACGTGATCATCGATCCCCTGGGCAAACCCATCCCCTTCGGCGAAATCGTCGGCGACGCCGATGCGAAGAAGGCCCTGGAAAAAGGCTCGGCGCCCCAGGACTACGCGTTCGCGCTCAAGGTCAAAGGCCAGTACCACGGCCAGAAACTCGACGGCACCGGCAAGATCGGCGGCCTGCTCGCCTTGCAGGACGCGGCCAAGCCATTCCCGCTGCAAGCCCAGGTCAAGATCGCTGACACCAGCATCGCCCTGGCCGGCACCCTGACCGACCCGCTCAACCTCGGCGCCCTTGACCTGCGTCTTAAACTCGCCGGCGCCAGCCTCGGCAACCTCTACCCGCTGACCGGCGTGACCCTGCCGGATTCGCCGGCCTACTCCACCGACGGCCGCCTGATCGCCAAGCTGCACGAGGCCAGCGGCGCATCATTCAGCTACGACAACTTCAACGGCAAGATCGGCAACAGCGACATCCACGGCAACCTCGCCTACGTCGCCAGCCAGCCACGCCCCAAGCTCAGTGGCGCGCTGGTGTCCAACCAACTGCTGATGACCGACCTCGCACCGCTGATCGGCGCCGACTCCAACGCCAAGCAAAAGGCCCGTGGCGGCGAAAGCAAACAGCCGGCGACCAAAGTGCTGCCGGTGGAAGAGTTCCGCACCGAACGCTGGCGCGACATGGATGCCGACGTGGAATTCACCGGCAAACGCATCGTGCACAGCGCCGAATTGCCCTTCACCGACCTCTACACCCACGTGTTGCTCAACGACGGCCAACTCAGCCTCGAACCCCTGCGCTTCGGCGTGGCTGGCGGCAAGCTCGACGCGCAGATCCGCCTGAACGGGCGCATCACGCCCATGGAAGGCCGCGCCAAACTCACGGCACGCAACTTCAAGCTCAAGCAACTGTTCCCGACCTTCGAACCGATGAAAACCAGCTTCGGCGAACTCAACGGCGACGCCGATATCGCCGGGCGCGGCAACTCCGTAGCGGCGCTGCTGGGCAGTTCCAACGGTGACCTGAAGATGCTGATCAACGACGGCGCGATCAGCCGTGGCCTGATGGAAATTGCCGGACTCAACGTCGGTAACTACGTGGTCGGCCGCCTGTTCGGCGACAAGGAAGTGAAGATCAACTGCGCCGCGGCGGACTTCGGTGTCAAGAACGGCCTGGCGACCACGCGCTTGTTTGTGTTCGATACCGAGAACGCGATCATCTACATCGATGGCACCGCCAACATGGCCACCGAGCAACTGGACCTGATCATCACCCCGGAATCCAAGGGCTTTCGCCTGTTCTCCCTGCGCTCACCGCTGTACGTCAACGGGCCGTTCATCAAGCCCAACGCTGGCGTGAAGGCGGTCCCACTGATGCTGCGCGGCGCGGGCATGGTGGCTTTGGGCGTGATCGTTGCCCCGGCGGCCGGCTTGCTGGCGCTGGTGGCACCCAGCGGCGATGTGCCGAACCAGTGCGCGCCGTTGTTGCAGCAGATGAAAGAGGGCAAGGCACCGAAAACGGTGAAGGGCTAACGAACAAACCGAGTCAAAAAATGTGGGAGCGGGCTTGCTCGCGAATGCAGTGTGCCAGCCACATGTAAGTTGACTGATACACCGCATTCGCGGGCAAGCCCGCTCCCACACTGTTAGGTATTGCCTGTTAGAGACCTTGCAGAATATCCGCCATGTCATCGGCGTGTTCTTCTTCCTGGGCCAGGATGTCTTCGAAGATCCGGCGTGTGGTCGGGTCTTTATCACCGATGTACTGAATGATCTCGCGGTAGCTGTCCACCGCAATCCGTTCTGCTACCAGATCTTCGTAGACCATTTCCTTCAGGTCCTTGCCGGCCACGTACTGCGCGTGGGAGTTCTTCGACAGCAGGTCCGGGTTGAACTCCGGCTCACCGCCCAACTGCACAATGCGCTCGGCGAGTTTGTCGGCGTGTTCGGCTTCCTGGGTGGCGTGTTCGAGGAACTCATCGGCGGCGACGGAGGCCTTGAGGCCGCTGGCCATGAAGTAATGACGCTTGTAGCGCAGCACGCAGACCAGCTCCGTGGCCAGCGACGCGTTGAGCAGGCGGATGATTTCTTCGCGGTCGGCGTCGTACCCTTCGGTCACGGCGCCATTTTCGACGTTTTGGCGCGCGCGGCTGCGCAGGGTTGCAACGTCTGTCAGGTGTGCTTCAGTCATCTCAATCTCCTGGTGCTAATCCGGTTTTGCGCCACGCTCTGTCGGCGTGATCGCTCGAAGTTGTGAGTCCCGGACCAAGCAAAAAGTTTTATCGGATTTACCCCGTGCGTCATCAGCCCGACTTGAGGCCGGGTTAGGCTGGCGCTCAAGTGATCAGGTTCGAGGACGTTCGCACCATGCCGCAGTCGTTAGCCACGCGTTACCCCCTGGTCCTGGTGCCCGGCATGCTTGGGTTTGTGCGTTTGGGCTGGTTCCCGTACTGGTACGGCATCGTCCCGGCATTGCGCGCGGGTGGCGCGCAGGTGTTTGCGGTGCAAGTGGCGCCGCTGGACTCCAGCGAGGTGCGCGGCGAGCAGTTGCTGGTGCAGATCGAGCGTATCCGCCGGGAGACCGGCGCCGACAAGGTCAACCTGATCGGTCATAGCCAGGGCTCGTTGACCGCCCGTTATGCCGCGGCCCAGCGTCCGGAATGGGTGGCCTCGGTGACCTCGGTGGCCGGGCCGAACCATGGCTCGGAACTGGCCGACCATATCCAGGTTCATTACCCCATCGACGGCGTGAAAGGGCGGATCATCAGCGCCCTGTTTCATCTGGCGGCGTGGGTAATGGGTGTGCTGGAAACCGGCTATCGCGGGCCGCGCTTCAAGGCGGATTTACAGGCCTCCCACCATTCCCTGACCAGCGCGGGGGTGGCGCTGTTCAATCGTCAGTACCCGCAAGGGTTGCCCCAGACCTGGGGCGGGCAGGGTGATGAGGTGGTCAACGGGGTGCGTTATTACTCGTGGTCCGGCACCTTGCAGCCGGGTATCACCGACCGCGGCCGCAACCTGCTCGATGGCACGAACCGCAGCTGTCGCCTGTTCGCCCGCAGCTTTGTCCGTGAGAAGGGCCAGTGCGACGGCATGGTCGGGCGCTACAGTTCACACCTGGGGCTGGTGATCGGTGATGACTTTCCGTTGGACCACTTTGACATCGTCAACCAGTCCCTGGGCCTGGTGGGCAAGGGGGCCGAGCCGATCCGGTTGTTTACCGAACATGCCCAAAGGCTCAAGGCCGCCGGAGTCTAAACAGTTGACTCGGTCCAATTGTGGGCTTGCTCGCGAAAGCGGCGGGTCGGCAGCAAATCTGGCGACTGTTACACCGTATTCGCGAGCAAGCCCGCTCCCACACAAGCCCGCTCCACATGTTGATCGCGTTCAGGCCGCTCTGACCGGCGTGGTCCAGCGCTCCGACAAAACCACCCCGCCCAGTGTCAGCAAGCCCCCCACCAAGTGATACAGCGCCAACTCTTCCTTCAGCACCACCGCCGCAATCAGCGCCGTGATCAACGGCAGCAAATTGAAAAACAGCGTGGTTCGGCTTGGCCCCAGGGTCTTCACCGAGTGCATCCACGCCAGCGGCGCCAGCATCGAAGCCAGTAGGCAGGCGTACAACACCAGCGGAATATTCGCCCAGCCCAGCCCGGCCTTTTCCGAGAACACGAACAGCGGAAACAGCACCACCACCGCCACCAGCACCTGCAAGTACAGCAACACCAGTGGCGGCAGGCGCAGTTGCCATTTTTTCAGCAAGGTGCTGTAGACCGCGTAGGCCAGGGTAGCGACCAGCATCATCGCATCGCCCAGGTTGACCCCATGCTGCAGCAACGCACCGAGACTGCCGGACGACACCACCACGACCACCCCGGCAAACGACAGCACGGCTCCCGTGAGCGCGCCGTAGGTCAGGCGCTGGCCGAGGCTGATGATCGCCGCGGTGAGCGCCATCAGTGGCATCAGCGACAGGATGATGCCCATGTTGGTCGCCGTGGTCAGCGACGCGGCGTAGTACGCCAGGCTTTGGTACACCGCCATGCCCAGCACGCCAAGGATGCCGATCTTGCCCAGGCTCGGGCGGATCTGCGCCCAGTGGGCGAGCACCGGCTTGAGCATGAAGGGGGTAAACAGCAGCGCCGCCAGCAGCCAGCGGTAAAAGCCGATCTCCGAGGGAAAGATCGAACCCACGGCCAACTTGTTGACCACGGTGTTGCCGGCCCAAATGAAGATGGCCAGCAGGGGATACGCGTATTGCATTGAAAGAAACCAGGTGTGTTGATGAGGGGCGATTATCCCTTGTCTGGATCGCAGCCTATACTGCGATCCGGACAAATGACTGATGTATCCAGACAACATGGCCAAGCACAACGTACGCCTCCCGGATTTCCCCCAACTGCCGAGCCCGGTGTACTTCCGCTATTCGGATTTTGCCCCCGATACCGAATGCACCCCGCACCGGCACGGCTGGGGCTCGCTGGATTACTCCGCCAGCGGCGTGATGCGCATGGAGGTGGCCGGCAATCGCTTTATGTCGCCACCGCAGTACGCGGTGTGGGTGCCGCCGCACACCGAGCACAGTTCTTACAACGCCGAGGCGATTGTCTACCACTCGGTGGGGCTGGCTCCGGCGCTCTGCGCGCAACTGCCGCAGCAACCCTGCACCCTGGCGATCAGCGACATCCTCAAGGCGATCCTCAGCGACTTCGCCCGGCGCGACGTGAACATCCCGCAGAGCGAAGCCGACACCCGCCTGGCCCAGGTGCTGGTGGACCAACTCAAGCAGGCGCCGATCCACAATTGTTTCTTGCCCTACGCCCGCCATCCCGGCCTGCTCGGTGTGCTCGAAGGCATGCAGGCCGACCCCGGCGACAACCGCCCGCTGGCCCACTGGGCGGCGCAAGTGCACGTCAGCGAACGCACCCTGGCGCGCCAGTTCGTGCGCGAGTTGGGCATGAGCTTTGGCGAATGGCGCCAGCGTCTGCGCTACCTTGCGGCTATCGAGGCGCTAAACAGCGAACACAGCGTGCAACACGTGGCCTTCGACCTGGGCTACAGCACTGCCTCGGCCTTTATTGCGATGTTCCAACGCCACGCCGGTTGCACCCCGGAGCAGTACCGGCGGACCACGATTCGTGGTGGGTGAAGATGTAACAGGGTTTGACTACACTGCAGGGTAGGCCGTGCCCCTCGGTACGGTAACAGGGAGAAAACTCCATGAAGATGCTGCGAATTCCGTTGTTGATGATGGGCCTGCTGCTGTGTTCCCAGGGCTTTGCCGCCACGGCCCAGCAAAACAAGATGACCACTTGCAACGCCGAAGCCACCACCAAGACCCTCAAGGGTGACGAGCGCAAGGCGTTCATGAAAACCTGCCTGTCGGCCCCGGCGGCCAATGACGCCAAGACCCTGACGCCGCAGCAGCAGAAGATGAAAGACTGCAATGCCTCGGCGAAGACCAAGGCGCTGACTGGCGATGCGCGCAAGACCTTCATGAGCACTTGCCTCAAAGGCAGCTGACAGCGCACATACCCTGTGGGAGCGGGCTTGCTCGCGAAAGCGGTGGGTCAGTCAACAAATCTGGCGACTGATACACCGCTTTCGCGAGCAAGCCCGCTCCCACATTGACGGTGTTCACAATTTTCAGAACTCTCGCTTGATTCCCTCAAGGCTGGCAGACTGCCCATCCTTTCACGCCGTTTGTTTTGAGGCTGTATGCCAACGTTTTCTCAGCGTCCTGTGTTGTTGCTGGCCAGCTACATCATCATTTTCGGCGGTTTGCTGCTGGTGCTGCCACTCAAGCTGCTGCCCAGCCTGTTGGCCGGCCTGTTGGTGTATGAACTGGTCAACATGCTCACCCCCCAACTGCAACGGCTGATCGAAGGCCGGCGTGCGCGCTGGTTGGCGGTGGCCTTGCTCGGCACTTTGATCGTCAGCGTGTTGACCCTGATTTTTGCCGGGGCCATCAGCTTCCTGCTTCACGAAGCGGAAAACCCCGGGGCCTCCCTCGACAAATTCATGGGCGTGGTCGACCGCGCGCGCGGGCAGTTGCCGCCGTTTATCGACGCCTACCTGCCCGCCAGTGCCGCCGAGTTCCGCGTGGCCATCGGCGACTGGATGAGCAAGCACCTGAGCGAACTGCAGCTTGTGGGTAAGGATGCCGCCCACATGTTCGTCACTCTGCTGATCGGCATGGTGCTCGGCGCGATCATCGCCCTACAGCGCGTGCCCGACCTGACCAAACGCAAACCCCTGGCCGCCGCGCTGTTCGACCGCCTGCACCTGTTGGTCCAGGCCTTTCGCAACATCGTCTTCGCCCAGATCAAGATCGCTGCGCTCAACACCGCCTTCACGGCGGTCTTCCTCGCCGTGGTGCTGCCGTTGTGCGGGATTCACCTGCCGCTGACCAAGACCCTGATCGTGCTGACCTTCCTGCTCGGCCTGCTGCCGGTGATCGGCAACCTGATGTCCAACACGCTGATCACCATCGTCGCGCTGTCCCTGTCGATCTGGGTGGCGGTGGCGGCGCTGGGGTATTTGATTGTGATCCACAAGGTCGAGTACTTCCTCAACGCGCGGATCGTCGGCGGGCAGATCAGCGCCAAGTCGTGGGAGCTGTTGTTGGCGATGCTGGTGTTCGAGGCGGCGTTCGGCCTGCCGGGGGTGGTGGCGGGGCCGATTTATTATGCGTATCTCAAGAGTGAGTTGAAGCTTGGAGGGATGGTTTAAGGCTTGTGTTGCCTGGGCTGGCCTCTTCGCGGGCAAGCCCGCTCCCACATGTACTGTGTTCACAAGTCTAAATGTGTAAACACCGTAAATGTGGGAGCGGGCTTGCTCGCGAAGGGCGCGCCGCAGTCTTTCAGCTAAAACTCAGTAGCCGTACCGCTTGCTCGCCTCAATCGCCAGACCACTGCCGATACTGCCAAAGATATTGCCTTCCACATGCCGCGCCTTCGGCAACATCGCCGAGATGCTGTGGCGCAGTGCCGGAATCCCGCTGGAACCGCCGGTAAAGAACACCGTATCCACCTGCTCCACGCTCACCGAGGCGTCGTTGAGCAACTGCGTCACGCTGCCGCGCACACGCTCCAGCAAGGCGTCGATGGACGACTCGAACAGCGCCCGGCTCAGGTCCACGCTCAGGCCCGCTTCGATGCGGTCCAGCGCAACGTGGCGGCTGTCTTCGTGGGTCAGCTGGATCTTGGTTTCTTCCACTTCCATGGCCAGCCAGTGCCCGGCACGTTCTTCGATCAGCTTGAACAGGCGGTCGATGCCGCCGGTGTCTTCGATGTCGTAGCGCATGCTGCCCAGGGCCAACTGGGACTTTTGCGAGTACACCGAGTTGATGGTGTGCCAGGTCGCCAGGTTCATGTGGTGGCTGGTGGGCATGTAGGCGCCGCTCTTCATGCGGCTGCCGTAGCCGAACAGCGGCATCATGCCGTTGAGCGAGAGCTGCTTGTCGAAGTCGGTCCCGCCGATGTGCACACCGCCGGTGGCGAGGATGTCGCTCTGGCGGTTGTCGTTGTGGCGACGGTCCGGCGACAGGCGTACCAGGGAGAAGTCGGACGTACCGCCGCCGATGTCGACGATCAGTACCAACTCTTCTTTGGCGATGGTCGACTCGTAGTCGAACGCGGCCGCAATCGGCTCGTACTGGAACGAGATGTCCTTGAAGCCGATCTTGCGCGCCACGTCGACCAGGGTGTTTTCGGCTTCCTGGTCGGCCATCGGGTCGTCATCGACGAAAAACACCGGGCGGCCCAGCACCACTTCTTCGAACTCACGGCCGGCGTTGGCTTCGGCGCGGCTCTTGAGCTGGCCGATAAACAGCGCCAGCAGGTCGGTGAACGGCATCGCCGTGCCGAGCACGCTGGTGTCGTGCTTGATCAGCTTGGAACCCAACAGGCTCTTGAGCGAGCGCATCAGGCGGCCTTCGTAGTTTTCCAGGTATTCGTGCAGTGCCAGGCGACCGTACACCGGGCGACGCTCCTCGAAGTTGAAGAACACCACCGACGGCAGGGTGATCTTGTCGTCCTCCAGCGCGATGAGCGTCTCCTCGCCGGGGCGAATCCAGCCGACGGTGGAGTTGGACGTGCCAAAGTCGA
Source organism: Pseudomonas sp. GL_117 (assembly GCF_057835125.1). Classification (NCBI taxonomy): domain Bacteria; kingdom Pseudomonadati; phylum Pseudomonadota; class Gammaproteobacteria; order Pseudomonadales; family Pseudomonadaceae; genus Pseudomonas; species Pseudomonas sp. GL_117. The sequence goes on from NZ_CM174418.1 coordinate 677,608, forward strand.
TGCCGCAGGCACGGGCCGGGGATGGGTTGTTCATGTCTATCGGGTTCCGGTCGAAAAACGGCCGCGCAGTGTATGCCAGTCGGCGGCGGATGCGTAGGCCGGCTATCTGTAAATACGCCTTGAAAGTTCAGGATTCGCCCCCACATCTGCTGCATACGGCGAATGCCGATAACACTTTGACGCACCCCCTGGCCACAAGACTCAACAGGTGCAAACCAGCGCACGTTGTGCCCCGGCTGTGCGATCTCGATTAAGGAAGGTGAACCGCCGATGGATTTCAAAGACTACTACAAGATATTGGGCGTAGAGCCGACGGCCGACGACAAGGAAATCAAGGCGGCCTACCGCAAGCTCGCGCGTAAATATCACCCCGACGTAAGCAAGGAAAAAGACGCCGAAGCCAAGTTCAAGGACGCGTCCGAAGCCTATGAGGCGCTCAAGAGCGCCGACAAGCGCGCCGAATACGACGAGTTGCGCAAATACGGCCAGCATGGCCAACCGTTCCAGGGGCCACCGGGCTGGCAGAGCCGTGGCGGCTTTGGCGGCGGTGGCGGCGGCGAGGACTTCTCGGACTTCTTCAGCTCGATCTTCGGTTCGCGCGGCGACGGTTTCGGCGGCGGTCAGCGCCGTCCTGCCGGGCGCAAGGGCCAGGACGTGGAGATGCAGCTGTCGGTGTTCCTGGAAGAGACGCTTTCTACCGAGTCCAAGCAAATCAGCTTCCAGGTGCCGCAATACGACGCCTCGGGCCGACATGTGAGCAACACCACCAAGAGCCTGAACGTGAAGATCCCCGCCGGCGTCGCCGACGGTGAGCGCATCCGGCTCAAGGGCCAGGGTGCACCGGGTATTGGCGGGGGGGCCAACGGTGATCTGTACCTGATCGTCAAGTTTGCGCCACACCCCAAGTTCGAGGTCGAAGGCGAAAACCTGGTGATTACCCTGCCGCTGGCGCCGTGGGAACTGGCGCTGGGTGCAGAAGTGGCGGTGCCGACCCTGACCGGCAAGATCAACCTCAAGGTGCCTGCCGGCAGCCAGAACGGCCAGCGCATGCGCGCCAAGGGCCATGGCCTGTTGAACAAGAGTGGGCAACGCGGCTATCTGTATATCCAGCTCAAGGCCGTGATGCCTAAGGCGGCAGACGACGAAACCATCGCCCTGTGGCAGGAGTTGGCGAAAAAGGCCGCGTTCAACCCTCGGGAAAACTTCTGAGGTATCGGCCACCGCGCTAACTATCTAGCGCGGCTCGCTCATCCGGGCATGGTGTGCTGACGCTCCCAATCAGAGGAGCGACACCATGCCCGAAACCACCCCTTCCACGGCGCAGCCACACCCGCCGATTTCCCGCAGCCTGCACGGCGACTTCATCGAACAGTCCATTCCCGACTGGCTGATCAACGCCACACCCGAACGCCTTGCCGCTTTCAAGGACGCCCCCGCCGAACCACCGCCGTGGTACCGGCAGGCCACGTTGGCGCAGCGCCAGGCCTTGCACACGCAAACCCTCGCCAGCTTCACCGCACAGACCCGGCTGGACCAGGCCATGGCGGGCCTGCAGAGCGTCGACGCGTTTGCCAGGCCATTGCTGGTCAAGGCCTTGAAGGATCAGTTCAGCGTCGAACTGGACGTTGACTCGACATTTTTGCAACTGCGCAAAGCGGTAGAGCTGGGCATCCTCGGCATCGATATCGCCAGCTACGACGTGCTCAAGCTGCCGCTGCTGCAGGCGGCGCTGCATAACTTCGAAGCGTCAGAGTGTGAGGCCGATACCTTCCATGAAAGCTCGGGGTTCATCGAACAGGACGCCGCCGACGGCACATTCAAGGCCGTCACCACCCCGTTGACCGTGACGCAATTCACCCGCCTGTGTCGCCGCCTCGACATCGGCTCGCAGTACCAGGCCTACCTCAAGGACTACCTGTACCCCAAGGATGGCGTGGCCGATTACGTGCTGCGCGACAAATTCATCGCCGCGCAAAAAGCGGCCTTGCGCGTGGCCGCCGAAATCGCGTTACTCAAGCAAGACATCGAACCTCGCGACTACCGCATGATCCTGTCGGTGACAGGCGGCGAGCGGTTGCCGAACGTGAATGGCAAACCCGTCTGGTTCCGTGACCTGGGCCTTATGAAACACCGCATGACCGGCTGCGTGCTGTTTGTGATCAGCGACAAGTACAAGTACACCGACGAGTGGCTGCTCTACATTCCCAACGACCCGCAGGCCCCGCTCAAGCGCTACAGTGGCGACGCCATGAAGCATGCGTTCAAGCAGCGCTTTACCGAACGCGATGCCAAGGCGCCGAACGACGGCAGCCCAACGCCGTACCAAAGGTTTTTCAGCCGCTTCGTGGGCTATGCCGACCTCCCCGATTATTTCAGCCAACTGACCCAGGCCACCCCCGACCCTTCGTTTGCCCACAAGGCGGCGAGCTATGCACCGGTGTTCAACGAGATCGCCAAGGGCTTCAATCCGTTTGCCGTGTTCACCGGCATTCGCGATCTACCGCCACAAGCGCCGGGTGCCCGCGAAGCCAACCCTGATCCGTTCCTGGCGCCCGTGGATTTGCCTCGCGCAGGCCATGGCCTGTGGGCCGACAATATTGACCTGTGGACCTACCTGTACGATCAGCATCGCGCCAAGGCCATCGCTGATGCCCGCGCCCATGCGGTCCCGACGGCAGATGTGGACGCCCGGGCCCGCTCGCAGAAGTTCGCGAGCCTGCTCAACATCGGCATGTTGCTGTTCACGGGGGTATCGATGTTCGTGCCCGGGCTGGGCGAACTGATGCTCACGGTGATGGCGGGGCAGTTGCTGTACGAAAGTTTTGAAGGCGTGCTGGAGTGGAGCGAGGGCGACCGCCAGGCCGCCAAGGCCCACCTGCTGGATGTCGCACAAAACCTTGCGTTGCTCGCCGTGACCGCCGGTGCGGGTAAGGGCCTGGCCAAGCTGGTGGCCGCCAAGGCCACGCCGGTGATCGAAAACCTCGAACCGGTAACCCTGCCCGACGGCCAGACCCGGTTGTGGAAGCCGGACCTCAGTGGCTATGAACAAACCGTCAGCCTGCCTGACCATGCCAATGCGCAGGGGCAATATCGGGTCGATGGCAAAACCTTCATCCGCATCGATGGCAAGGCCTATGAACAGGCCTGGGACCCCGCCCAGCGACGCTGGCGCATTCGCCATCCCAGCGACGCCAGCGCCTACCAACCGTTGCTCAGCCACAACGGCGCCGGTGCCTGGCGCCATACCCTGGAGCGCCCTTTGAGCTGGGACCGTCTCACCCTCTTGCGGCGCATGGGCCCGATCACTGAGGGGGCCAGCGATGAAACCCTGCTCAAGGCCGCCGACTTCAGCGGTATCGATGACAACGCATTGCGCAAGATGCACCTGGACAACGCCTTGCCGCCGCCGGCACTGAGTGATGCCTTGCGGCTACTGGAAGCGGACCGTGATGTGGCCCAAGTGCTGGAACAACTGGGCGGCGCACGGCCGATCAATGGCCGTTATTTCTACAGCCTGCCGCTGGTGACGCAAATGCCCCGCTGGCCGCTGGGCCGGATGTTGGAGGTGTTCGAGGGCCCGCAGTTGAGCGGGCCATCCGTCAAGTATGGCTCCGAGCACCGGGTGCCCGTACGCCTGCGCAAGGCACCGATCCGCGTGAGCCGCGCCGAAGTGCTCGGCGGTGAATTGCCCCAGCGCATCCTGGCGCAGTTGGACGAGTCGGAAGTCACCCATCTGCTCGGCGGCGAAGCGGCGCGGGTGGTCAGCGCCAGGCCCAGGGAGTTCAGCAAGCAACTGGTCGACTTCGCCCGCACCCGCACCTCGGCGATCTTTGACAGCCTGTACAACGGCACTGAGCCGCGCTCGCCCTGGGTCGCCCGGTTGCAACGCGAATGCCCTGGCCTCAGCGACACGGCGGCGAAAACCGTGCTGGCCCAGGCTGATGGGGCAGAGATCACGCGGATGCAGGCGAGTAACAAAGTGCCGCTTCGCCTGTTGGAGCAAGGGCGCTGGTACGCGCAGCAAGGCCAACTGACCCGGGCGCTCAGCGGTTTGCACTCCGAACACATGGCCTCGGCCGATAGCCGCCACCTGGCCCTGCACACCCTGGCCAAGTTGCCTGGCTGGCCGCAGGGGCTGCGCCTGGAGGTGCGCGAGGGCAACGTGGCCGGCGCTCTACTCGATGCCATCGGCGATGAAGGTGCCGCCAGCCGCAAATACCTGGTCAAGCGCGGGCCAGGCTATCAGGCGTTCGACGAGCGGGGCGAAGCCCTCAACAGCGTCACGGCCCAGGGCGACAATTTCTTTGCGTCAGTCATGCATGCCCTGCCGGACAGCGCGCGCGGCGCCCTTGGCGTACCCGAAGTGAACCAGCATGCCGCGTTGCAGCGCACGATCAGCGAGTTCGCGGTGAATCACGCCCAGGACTCGGCGCGGATTGTTTCCGGGCGCATGCGTGAGCAACCCTGGTTCAGGCCGCCGCAGCGAATCGCCGCAAACCTGCTGGGTTACCCGGCGAGCGGGCGCGGGGTGGGCGAGGCTCCCGATCTGACGGCGCGGGTCCGGGCCGTGTATCCGCAGTTGACCAACGACCAGGCCGACGGCTTTATTTTGAAGCAGATGATCGCCAACAAGACCGATCGTGAGATCGTGCACCTGCTCAATGAACGCCAGCGTGAGTGGCAGGCCCTGGAAGCCACGCTGGATCAGTGGGTCGCCGCTGAACCGGACACCCTCTTCAGTCGCAGTATTTGGGGCCGGTCGTACGTGGCCGAAGACATCAAGCATAGTTGGCAAAACGCCCCCTTGGCTGAATTGCCAGGCTTTGCCACCCTGGAACTGCGTTGCAACGATGTGCTGCCGGCGCTGACGGCAGATTTCTCCCATGTGCGTGATCTGACCATCGCCGGCCCCAATGTGACAGATGCCAACCTCGAGTCGTTGCTGCGCACTTTTCCTGGCGTGCAGCGTCTTGAACTCAAGGCCGTCAGTGCCCCGTTCAAACGAGTCCCCGACGCTCTCGGCACGCTGTCCAAACTGACCGACCTGAGCATTTCAACCGGCGATGCGGCGGCCCCCCTTGCTGACAGTGAAGTGGCAAAACTGGAGCGGCTGACGCAATTGAAGTCGCTGTCCCTGTACCGTGTTTTGGGGTCTGCGCGCGAGTTCGACGTGAGTGCAATGACCCAGTTGCAGCGGTTGAAGATCTCCAAAGGGTTCCTGGGAGCCTTGCCCAAAGGCGTGCTCGGGCTGCCTCATCTGGAACGCCTGGACCTCAAGGACATGGTCGTCCGCCGCTTGCCGGATGAACTGCTGAAACCGGGCCATGAGCGCGTATGGCGCGGGCTCTCCCTCAACTGGTCGTTGGTGGAACGCGACAGCTTGCGTGCCGCCTATGAGTTTCTCAGGGCTCAGCCCGAGCATCTGGTCGACGAGGAAGAAATGATCAGGGAGTACTGCCACGCCGAGCTGGATCGGATCAGTGCGCAAACCCGTCCGTTCGTGAGCTTGGCGTTGGAGTTCGATCGGCAATCAGCCTTTCGCTCTGCGTTTTTCAATCATTTTACCGGGGCCCGCGCCCGGTTCCAGGCGGTTGAGGCGCTGCGCCAGGAACAGGCTGCGCTCAATGCCAGCCTGGAGGACTGGAGGCGCAGGAATCCGTCCCATGAACGTGTGGTAGAAGAGTTGCGTACCCGCTGGTGGGAAGGGTTGCTGCCACGCTTCGGCGCACGGGGTTCCACCGCCCTTGAGTTGACTGACCTGTCTGTCGCTGATCTGCCCATCCTGCCTGAGGACGGCTTCACGCATATTCGCTCGGTGAACCTGCGCGGTTTGCGTGCCCCACTGGCGCAGGTGCGCGAATTTGTCCGTAGCTTTGGCCAGGTACGCAGCCTTGATCTGAATGACAGCGCACTGACGGAACTGCCCTTTGAGGCCGCCGACCTGCCGATGCTGGAAAACCTCGACCTCGGCAAAAACCCGCTGGTCGCCCTGGACGTCAGCGGCATGCACCGTCTCAAGGCACTGGACCTCAGCGGCAGCGGCGTGCGCAGTTGGCCCAAGGGGGCCGAGCAACTGGCGCAGTTGGGCTATCTGGACCTGCGCGACAGCGCGATCACCGCGTTGCCCGCCGAGGTGCTGGCGCAGGATCGGATGCTGCTCGTGCTGAATGTGCATGGCTTGGCATTGGATGCACCGACGCTGCGCGAATTGACCCAGGCGATGTCACGCGTCGAACGCGTGCGGGGGTTGCCAGAAGGCACACTGGCCCGATTTGCCGGCGAAGCCGAAGAGACGCCTTACTTTCCACCCCTTGAAACGGCCCTTAGCGTCTCGCGCGACCTGTTGCCGATGGCGCCGCCGGCCCTGGGCGAAGGGGCGGCGTGGCGTGAGCAAAGCCTGCAGCGTATCCAGCCGCAGTTTTCCATCGGGCAGGTGCGTGCTGGCTTGGCTCAACTGCGTCTTGCGCTGCAGTCGGACGCAGCCATTGACGCTCGGCTCATCCAGGCAAACCAGGCCCTCGACACCATGACCCAAACGCTTAACGGCTGGCTGTTCAGCCATCGGTCCAGCGGTCTGGGCTGGCAGATTTCATCCGAAAGTCGCGCCCTGGCGGCGGCGAGAATCATTGACTGCTGGCGCCTGGGTGCACTGGATGGGCTCGGCCTTGCGCCGTACAGCCTCGACCTTAAAGGTTTGCAAGTCGGGGACTTGCCAGCGCTGGCGGGCGATTTCTCCCATGTGGCGCGCCTGGACCTCACAGGTGTGCGGCTTTCGGCGCAGGGCTCCAACGCTTTTCTGCGGGCGTTCAGCAATGTGCGTTACCTCACCCTCGACGGCCAACACCTGGCGACGTTGCCCGAGGCGGTCGCCGAGATGACGCAGTTGGATCGACTCAGCCTGGCGAGTACCGAACTTAGCGATCCTGCCCCTCTCTACCCGACCCTGCGCCAACTGCAACACCTTCGCGTGCTGGACCTGGGCTACAACAACCTGCACGCCTTCAGCGTTGAACAGTTTGACCACCTGGAAGAGCTGAACCTGAGCCAGAACCTTCTGGAGCGCTGGCCGGCGGGGGCGCTGCAAGCGCCGCGTCTGCGTCGCCTCAACTTGAGCGGCAACGAAATCAACGATATTCCTGCACAAGCCCTGGAAGGCGCGCATGACGCGTTGATGGCCGGCACCGACATGAGTGATAACCGCTACCTGTCGGCTGCCAGCCTCCAGCGTTTGCGGGACTACGGCGATAGGCGCGGGCTTGATCATGTACTGGGCATGACCCCTGAGGAACTCGAAGGGGACAGCGACGATGAACCGGAACTGGACCAACCCGACGAAGTGATCTCCGAGGACGAAACCGCGGCGATCCCCGAGCAACTGGCGCCCTGGCTGGAGTCCGTGCCCGCTGCCGAGGTGCCGGGCCACCGTGCACGCTGGCAGCGCCTGGCAGACGAACCGGATAACGCGGAGTTTTTCCACCTGCTATTGCGCATGCAAGATACGCGGGAGTTCACCCAGTTCCGTGCCGACTTGACCCGCCGTGTATGGCGCTTGCTGGAGGCCGCCGAGGGCGATACCGAATTGCGCCAGACTCTGTTCAGCCTGTCCGCCACCCACGACACCTGTATTGACGGGCGTACGCTGGCGTTCAGCAACCTGGAGGTCAAGGCCTTCGAGTACCAGGCCCTGCGCGAGATCCCGCCGGGCCTGGCACAACGTGGGCGTGCGTTGTTGAACCTGTCGCGACAGTTGTTCCGCCTCGGCCAGGTAGAGCGCCTGGCCGATGCGTCGTTGACGCGCGGGGCCGATGCGGCCGAGGTGCGCCTGAGTTACCGGATCGGTTTGACCAACGGCTGGCGCGACGGCTTGCCTTTGCCGGGGCAGCCGCGCTACATGGCGTTTGCCAGGCCGGTCGAAGGGGAGGTTCGGGCAAATGCGCTGCGCGAAGTGGAACAGGCCGAGACCACGGAGCAGTTCTATGAAGAACTGATCTCACGGGAGTATTGGGTGCGTTACCTGGAGGAAAAATACCCGCAGCCCTTGCGTGAACTGCAACGTCAGTCGGAGGCTGAACAGGAGAAAATCGAGGAGCAATATACAGGCTACTCCAGCGAAGCCTATATCCAGGCCCTGCAAAGCCTCGAAGTCGATGGGGCCCTGGCGCGCAACCAGAAGCTGTTGGAACTCTCGCGCCTGGAGGAGAGCGCGCTTGCCGCTCCCGCCCGTCCAGGCCCCCTGAGCAGCACCTCACAGGCGCAACCGACGGGTAGATAGTTAGCGCCGCCGGCCCGAACACGCGACCTAGGATGACCTTCTTTCACTCCTGAAGGTGGGTCATCCCATGCCCGATTCCCAAGCCCCTAGCTCCTCATCCCTGCTCATGCCAGGGGAACAGGGGCAGCACTACGCGTTTATCCGTCAGGCCATCGCGCCATGCCTGGTCCAGTCTTCGCCGCAACGCCGCAGCGCCCTCAAACAAACGCCCGTGCAGATACCCGCGTGGTATGCAGCCGCTACCGATGCTCAGAAGGACCGGCTCAAGGCACTGATGCAAGCGCGCTGTGAGTCGCTCAATGCACTGGAGAAAACCCTTGGCAAGCTGCAAACGGTGCACGCTTTTTGCCAGCCCCTGCTGGAAAAAGCGCTGCAAGAGGCCGGTTACCCACTGGACGTCAATCGCACCTGGTTGCGCCTCTACAGCCCGGCCGAGGATGGGTTTGGGGTCAGCACGGAGGGCTTCAAGGTCAAGACGTTTTCCCTGTTGCAAGGGGCGCTGAATAATTTCTCGGCGCAGGAGGCCGAGAGCGGCTTTTTCAACGCCGCCTCCGGGTTTATCAATGAGCCCGACACGCTCGGGCATTTCGAGCGCCACGCCACGACGCTCAAGATCGAGGTCTTCGTAAAACTGTGTCGCGACCTGGACCTGGGCGCGCGCTACCAGGCCCACCTCAAGAGCACGTTGTATCCCGACCAGGGCGTGGCCGAGGGCGTGCTTCGCGAGCGCTACCTGCGTTACCAGAAAGATGCCTTCCTGGCAGCCGCCTACCTGGCGCTACTCAAGGGCGATATCGGCGACAGCGACCATGGGCTGTTGCTGAAAGTGGCGGCCGGCCAATCACCGATCAGGGTGGGCGACAAACAGATCTGGTACCGCACGCCGTGCCTGATGAACCTGCACCTGAACGATTGCCTGATCATCGATCCCTGCGTCAAATACCACTATTCGGATTGGTTTATCGCCTACATCCCCGATGACCCTGACCACCCCATCAAGCGCTATGCCTCCTTCGATGAGTTCGAACGGGCCATGACCCGGCGGTTGATGGCTGGCAGCCCCCGTGACACCTCAGGCACTGACTATGCGCATTTCTTCAGCCGGTTCGTGGCCTACAAGGATCGGCCCTATTACTTCCGACGCCTGACCGAACTGGTGCTGGACGCACCGCCACAGCCCTTCGCCATGCAATGGCTGCGTTCGGAATGGGGCCGGGTGGCGCTGAGCCTGGTCGCACCACGGCTGTCGCCGATCGAGTCGATTCTCGGCGAGCCGCAACCGTACCGGCGAGACCCGCTCAAGGACCCTCGGTTCAACATCAACGCCGATGCCATCAATGGCCCATGGGACGAAGTCGACTTGTGGCCACAGCGCTTTGAGAGCCTGCGCAAACGGATGCTCGATGATGGCCTGGCCCAGGCGATCCCCACCGCCGATGCTGATGCCGCCAGCCGCAGCCTGCGCCTGGCGCACTACCTGAATATCGGCCTGTTTGCGGTCAACCTGGTGGCAATGGCGGTGCCTCCCTTGGGGGCGGTGATGTCGGTGGTCATGGTCGGGCAGATGCTTTATGAGGTGCTCGAAGGAGTGGTCGAGCTCAGTGCCGGTGACCGCGAAGCCGGGTGGGCGCATATCAGCGATGTGCTGGAGAGCCTGGCGCAGGTGGCGGTGGGCGCGGCGGTTTTTCACGTGGCCGCATCGCCTTTTATCGAGAACCTCAAGTCGGTGCAGTTGCCCAGTGGCAAGACGCGCCTATGGAAGCCCGACCTGTCTGCCTATGAGCACGTCGGCCCGCTACCTGTGGTGTCGGTGTTGGATGAGCAAGGGCTTGTCCGGGTGGGCAGCAAGCGCTATCTGACCCTGGACGATCGGCGTTACGCCGTGGGCCAGGACCCGGTTACGCAGCGTTATCACCTTGAGCACCCGACTCGTCCGGACGCCTATCGACCGCGACTGGTAGCGAATGGCAGCGGTGCCTGGAACCATGAGTTGGAGCAGCCGTTGACCTGGCAAGGCGCCACACTGATGCGCCGCCTCGGGCCGGTGGTCGAGGGGTTCAGTGATGCCACGCTGGAACAGATCCGCCAGGTCAGCGACATCAGCGAGGCAAAATTGCGCCGGGTGCATGTGGAGGGGGAGCCGGTGCCGGCCATCCTGCTCGATACGATTCGGCAGTTCCGGGCCTACGACGGTGCGGTCAAAGTGGCGCAGGGCATTGGTGACGGGGCGTTGCCCGAAACGCTGTGTGGTTACGCCGCGGTGTTGGCGGTGGAGTTGCCGGGCTGGCCCGACGGCAAGGCGATCGAGGTGTTTGCCGACGAGACGCTGAGTGGACCGTCGGCCAAATATGGAAGCCTGGACGCTTCCATCCGGGACACCCTGCAGGTCCGGCGCGCCGAGCTGATGGCCGGGAAACTGCCGGAGCGCATCCATGGCTTTCTGGATGAGGCGCAAATGGATCGGCTGGTGGGGCGCTACACATCTCGTGAGGCGGGTGCACGTATCGGCGCGGTGCAAAAAGCCTTGCAAGAACGTGCGATTTTGGCGCGTGAGCGCCTGATGCGTAGCCTGTACACCGACCAACAACCCCTGACCGATACGGCGGTGGCGCTGATACAACGCGACTTCAAGAGCCTGCCCACCCTGATGGTGCGCGAGTTGTTGGCCGAGGTTGCGCCCGCGCAGCGCGAAGCCCTCACCAGCGCTGCGCGGGTGCCGCTGCACCTTGCCGAGCGCGCGCGGGTGCTGCAACAGCGAGTGCGACTGGTCCACGCCTACGAAGGTTTGTATCTCGAAGGGTTGGCCAATCCCGACACCGAAGCGTTGGTGCTCAACAGTCTGGAGAACCTTCCCGGCTGGACAGAGCCTCTGCGCCTGGAAGTGCGTGAGGGCGAATTCGAGGGTGCCTTGCGCGCCAGCTATGGTGCGCAAGATGCGGCCGAGCGCAAAGTGCTGGTGCACAAGGCACCGGGGCGTTACCAGGCATTTGATGGGCGCGGGCAGGCGCTGCACGGCGTCAACGGACTGTTTGGTGCCTTGCAGCACGCGCTGCCGGACGCGCACCGTAATGCCATTGGCCTGCCCCATGTGGGGCAGGGCGAGCAGTTGAAAGGGCTGATCCTCGAAAAGGCGTTGCCTCGCCAGAACCTGCGTCGCGTGCTGGGCATGCAGCCGGAGCGTAAGCCCTTCTTCAGGTGGCCTTGGCGTTTATCCGACAACCGCTTGGGCTACCCGCTGAGTGGGCGTGGCACCGTGACGTGGCGGCGCCTTATCGAGGAGCGTGTGCGCTCGTTGTACCCGAGCATGAACCCGGCGCAGTTGAGCGAGTACCTGCAAGGTCGCAACCTTGAGGACGACCGTTGGCTCAAGGCCCTGGAAACCGAGTACAAGCAACTGGAAAGCACCTTGAGCCGCTGGTTGGTGGAGGGGCCGAGGGACCGCGCCACCTTGCGTGTGCGCCGCAGGATCTACGACACCTTGCGCGACGTTTGGCGCAAAAGTGCGGAATGGGACACCGACATCAGCGGCAACTACCGCGGCCAGCGCATCCGTCTGGAAGACCCGGCACTTGGCGCGCAGCTGGCGACGCTGCCTGCCTTGCCGGGCAACTTCGATCATGTCTCCAGCGTCTACCTGCCAGGCTGCGGCCTGACTGACCAGAGCATCGCCTTCCTGTCGAGCTTTCGGGCACTGCGCACGCTCAACCTGGAAAACAATGCCCTGACGCGCTTGCCGGATGTGTGCGCGAACATGCCGCGCATTGAAGGCCTGGAACTGTCGGATAACGCGATTGTATTGACGAGCGAGACGGCACTGCACATCCGTGCCATGCACCGGATTGAAGGGCTGGCCCTGCAGGGAAATCCACTGTCCAGGAACATCGACATCAGTCGCATGCCCCGCCTGACGTGGTTGTACTTGTCGGGCAGTGGTTTGCGCGATTGGCCGGTGGGCCTGTTTGCCTTCCATCGACCCCGGCAGTTTCTGCTTGATCTGAGTGGCAATCACCTGAGCAGCATTCCCGATGTCGCCCCAGGTTCCGATCGGGCACGAATTCTCGCCAGAACCGTCGTGACGCGTGACTGGCTCACACCCCAGGTGCGCAGCACCCTCAGTCTCTATGTTGAATCAGTAGGCCTGGACCCCGCCCGGCGCTTTCCGCCACGCGGCGTGCAAGATAGCGCGCATTGGATGAGCGGCATGACGCAACAGCAATGGTTGAGCAAACAACCCATCTGGAATGACCTTGAAGAGGCCATTGGCAGCGAAGCGTTTTTTGACGAGATCCGCAAACTGAGTGTGTCATCGGACATGTTTCACCCCGATTACAAGATCGATTTGACCGCCAAGGTCTGGCGCATGCTCGAAGCGATGGCCAGCGACACGGCGCTGCGCGAGCGGCTCTTTGAGATGGCCACCGCGCCCACCACCTGTGTGGATGCGGGCGCGCAGTTGTTCAATGCGATGGGGATCGAAGTCATGCTGCGCGAAGCGCAGGACTTGCCGGATGCCGGCCTGATCGCCCTTGAGATGCTCGAACTGGCCAAGGGCAAGGCGCGGCTGGATGAATTGGGCCGTATCGCCCACGCCCGGGTGGGCGAATTGCTGGCCCAGGGGCGCAGGTTTCCCCAGTACGACGCGATGGGAGACTTGGTGCAGCAGTATGACGACCAAGGAAACGCTGTGCGCAGCATTGATGAGGTGGAGGTTCATTTGGCGTACGCGACCGGGCTGGCGGACCGCCTGGACCTGCCCTGGCAGTCCAAAAGCATGAGGTTCGAGGAACCCGATGTAACCTCGAAAATGCTGGATGCCGCCTACACCCGCGTTATTGCGCTGGAGCGGGGCAACCTGCTGCGTGAAGGCATCATTGAGCAACCGTTCTGGGCTGACTATGTGCAGGTGAATTTCCCCAGGGAGTTCGATGCCGTGAGTGCAAAGAATGAAGCCCTGATCAACCTCTACTCCGCTCAACAAGAGCTGGCGGGTGACGGTGGTTTGACTGCGCTGGAAAAGGCCGACCTGCGCGCGACTATCGACACATCGGCGCAGATATTGGGCAAATCGTCGTCGCAGGCCACCCCGGAGCAGGTGATGAGCGACGACGAGTATTTCGCCGACATGGCCAGCCTGGGCGAGGAGCACAAGAACGTGCTGCGCAGCGTGACAGACCGGGTCATGGGGCGATCGTCTCAGAACAGGAAATAGCGCTGCGCCATTGGCAGTACCTCGGCCGGTTCGCACCACAGCAACACACCGTCGGCCTTGACCTGGTAGGTCTGTGGGTCCACGTCGATGTCCGGCAGGTAATCGTTGTGGATCAGGTCGGTTTTCTGCACGTCGCGGCAGCCCTTTACCACGGCAATCTGCTTCTTCAGCCCCAGGGCCGCGGGCAGTCCGGCGTCATGGGCGGCCTGGCTGATAAAGGTCAGGCTGGTGGCGTGCAACGAGGCGCCGAAGCTGGCGAACATCGGGCGGTAGTGCACCGGCTGCGGCGTGGGGATCGAGGCGTTGGCGTCGCCCATCAGGCTTGAGGCGATCGCACCGCCCTTGAGGATCAGGGTCGGCTTGATGCCGAAAAACGCCGGGCGCCACAGCACCAGGTCGGCCCACTTGCCCACTTCGATGGAGCCGACAATGTGGCTTACGCCATGGGTGATCGCCGGGTTGATGGTGTACTTGGCGATGTAGCGCTTGGCACGGAAGTTGTCATTGCCGGGGCCGTCGCCGGGCAGCGGGCCGCGCTGCTTTTTCATCTTGTCGGCAGTCTGCCAGGTGCGTGTGATCACCTCGCCGACGCGGCCCATGGCCTGGCTGTCGGAACTGATCATGGAGAACGCGCCGAGGTCGTGCAGGATGTCTTCGGCGGCGATGGTTTCGCGGCGGATGCGGCTTTCGGCGAAGGCCACGTCTTCGGCAATGCTTGGGTCGAGGTGGTGGCAGACCATCAGCATGTCGAGGTGTTCGTCGATGGTGTTGCGGGTGAACGGGCGTGTCGGGTTGGTCGAGCTGGGCAGCACGTTGGCGAAGCCGCAGGCCTTGATGATGTCTGGCGCGTGACCGCCGCCGGCACCTTCGGTGTGATAGGTGTGGATGGTGCGGCCCTTGAGTGCGGCGAGGGTGGTTTCGACGAAGCCCGACTCGTTGAGGGTGTCGCTGTGGATCGCCACCTGCACGTCGTAGTCGTCGGCCACGCTCAGGCAGTTGTCGATGCTTGCCGGGGTGGTGCCCCAGTCTTCATGCAGCTTCAAACCGATGGCGCCGGCCTTGACCTGTTCGATCAACGGCTCCGGCAGGCTGGCGTTGCCCTTGCCGGTGAAGCCGATGTTCATCGGGAACGAATCACTGGCCTGGAGCATGCGCGCCAGGTGCCATGGGCCCGAGGTGCAGGTGGTCGCATTGGTGCCGGTGGCCGGTCCCGTGCCGCCGCCGATCATGGTGGTGACGCCGCTGGTCAGCGCTTCTTCGATCTGCTGCGGGCAGATGAAATGCACATGGCTGTCGATGCCGCCGGCGGTGAGGATCATGCCTTCGCCCGCGATCACCTCGGTGCTGGCGCCGATGGCCATGGTCACGCCGGGCTGGATGTCCGGGTTGCCGGCCTTGCCGATCGCATGGATGCGCCCGTTCTTGAGGCCGACGTCAGCCTTGACGATGCCCCAGTGGTCGATGATCAGCGCGTTGGTGATCAGGGTGTCGACCACTTCACTGGCGAGCAATTGGCTCTGGCCCTGGCCGTCGCGGATGACTTTGCCACCGCCGAATTTGACTTCTTCGCCGTAGACGGTGAAGTCCTGTTCGACTTCGACGAACAGTTCGGTGTCGGCCAGGCGGACCTTGTCACCGACGGTGGGGCCGTACATGTCGGCGTAGGCTTGGCGGCTGATTTTCATGTGGTTGCCCTGAAATATTTGTGTTGAATGTGAGACTGCTTTCGCGAGCAAGCCCGCTCCCACATGGAGTCGGTGTTGTTCAAGCGAACGCGGTCAAAATGTGGGAGCGGGCTTGCTCGCGAAGAGGCCCTAAAGATCACCCATGATCCGCCCGGCAAACCCAAACACCCGCCGACCCCCACTCAAGTCCACCAACTCCACCTCGCGACTCTGCCCCGGCTCAAACCGCACCGCCGTCCCCGCCGGAATGTTCAAGCGCATGCCACGGCTCGCCGCGCGGTCAAACGTCAGCGCGTCATTGGTCTCGAAAAAATGGTAATGCGAACCCACCTGGATCGGCCGGTCGCCACTGTTGGCCACGCTCAGGCTGATCGTACGGCGGCCGACGTTGAGTTCGATGTCGCCAGGCTGGATCTGATATTCACCAGGAATCATGAGGGTTGCCCCAGGGTCTTGAAGTAGATGGCGGTCGGGCTGTAGCGCCCGTCCGGGCTTTGGCAGTAGTCGGGCAACTCACCGATCTTGGTGTAGCGCAACGACTGGTAGAACGCTTCGGCCGGTGAGCCGGCCTCGGTGTCCAGGTACAGCAGGCCGCGCTTGTACTGGCGTGCGGCGAGTTCCAGGGTGTTCATCAACTGTTGGCCGAGGCCGTGGCGCCGTGCGCTGCTGTGCACCAGCAGTTTTTGCACCTCGGCTCGGTTCAAGCCGTTGGCCTTCTGGCACAGCGCCAATTGCACGCTGGCGATCACCTGTTCATCGCGTACCACCACCCACAGCAACAGGCTGGCGTCTTCGATGCTCGCCTGCACGCCGCTCAAATAGGTGCGGGCCTGAGCCTCGTCGAAGTCGGCCATGAACCCGACCGACGCGCCGTGCCTGACCGCGTCCAGCAACAGCTCGATCAAGCCCAGGCGGTAGTGGGCAAAACTTTCAGCATTGACTCGACGCAGTTGTGTCGCGCTCATCGATCTCACTCCTTGGGCGGCTCGGCACCCGGGTTCAACGCCAGTTGCATGAAGGTCAGGTCCAGCCAGCGGCCGAACTTGATGCCCACCTGCGGCATCTGCCCGGTGGTGACGAAGCCCAGGCGCTCGTGCAGGCGGATCGAGGCCTGGTTGCCGCTTTCGATGGCGGCGACCATCACGTGTTTGCCAGCGCTGCGCGCGCGCGCGATCAGGGCTTGCATCAACAGCGGGCCAAGGCCCTTGCCGCGCTGGTCGTTGCGCACGTACACCGAGTGTTCGACGCTGTAGCGGAAGCCTTCGAAGGGCCGCCAGTCACCGAACGAGGCGTAGCCGGTGACTTCACCGTTTTCCACCGACACCAGGATCGGATAGCGCTGCGCCTGGCGGGCGTTGAACCAGGCTTGGCGGTTAGCCAGGTCCACGGGTTGCTCGTTCCAGATCGCCGTCGTATTCAGCACCGCATCGTTGTAGATGTCGCGGATCGCCGGCAGGTCGCTTTCAAGTGCATCACGAATCATGGCCGTGCCTCACGCGATGGGCTGGTGGACGGTGACGAGCTTGGTGCCGTCGGGAAAGGTGGCTTCCACCTGGATGTCCGGGATCATTTCCGGGATGCCTTCCATCACTTGTTCGCGGCTGAGCAGGGTGGTGCCCAAGTGCATCAGGTCGGCCACCGTGCGGCCATCGCGGGCGCCTTCCAGCAGCGCGGCGGAGATGTAGGCGATGGTCTCCGGGTAGTTGAGCTTCACGCCACGCGCGAGGCGACGCTCGGCGACCAGGCCGGCGGTGAAGATCAGCAGTTTGTCTTTTTCCCGTGGGGTCAGGTCCATGGTTCAAGGTCCTTAATCAATACATTCTCAAATACACCAGAGATCACATGTTGAGTGAGCTTGTGTGGGAGCGGGCTTGCTCGCGAATGCAGTGTGTCAGTCAATGCATCTGTTGCAGATCCACCGCATTCGCGAGCAAGCCCGCTCCCACACAAGCCGATTCCCATCTTTGGATCTTCATGTGCTCCAGATTCGTGGGGCGACCGCTTCGCGACCCAGTACGGCAGGGCGCAGCAATTTCCATAAATCAATCAGCCATGCCCTTGCCAGCAGCGCTTCACTGGCCAGACAGCGGGCAACCAACAGGCCGGGCAATTGGCTCAAGTCGCCGCGCACCGCATGGGGCAAGGCACGGCATTGTTCGAGCAGTTCAGGGTCGATGTCACCCGTGAGCAGCAACGTGGCAAACACCGGTTGCCCGTCCAGCCCGATCGGCGAGTCGAGCAAAGCGTCGGCGCCGACAATGCGCTGGCGCTCATGCCAAAGCAACTGGCCGTCGCGGCGGATGTCCAGGTGCGATTGGAAGTGCCCCAGGTCAAAACGCTCGCCGCTGGCCGGGCGGCCGAGGGCGATCACGTCCCAGTAGAACAGGCGTGCATCGCCCTGCAGCGCGATGCGCGTGGTGAGTTCGGCCTGGGCCGCGCTGAATACGATGGTTTCCTGGGGCAGCCATTCCAGGGTCGCGCCGGTTTCAACCGTGAGCTCGAGTTGTTGAAACGCCGGGCCGCTGGCGCGATACCACTTGGCCGCGCCGGGGCTGGTCAATTGCGCCCAGGCGCCGCTGCCGACGTGGGCGCTGATGTCCAGGCGGTCACCGCCGGCAATCCCGCCGGGCGGGTGCACGATGATGTGCTGGCACACCTCGGGGCCTTCGGCGTACAGGTGTTTTTGCACACGCAGCGGGCCGAGGTGGCGGCGCATCACCGGGCGCGTCGTGTCGCCGAAGCGGGCGTAGCCGAGGTTGAGCTCGGCGTGCCAGCTGGGGGTGAACAGGGCAGAGGGCAGGTTCATGTCGTTGTGCTTATCGTTAGGACGCTACAGATTAGATCGTAACCAGGCCGCGTACACCTTCGCTTTCCATATTTTCGCCACGGCCCTGCTGCACGATTTCGCCACGGGACATCACCAGGTACTGGTCGGCCAGTTCGGCGGCAAAGTCGTAGAACTGCTCCACCAGCAGGATCGCCATGTCGCCACGCTCGGCGAGTTTCTTGATCACCGCGCCGATCTCCTTGATCACCGAGGGCTGGATGCCTTCGGTGGGCTCATCGAGGATCAGCAGGCGTGGACGGCTGGCCAGCGCGCGGCCGATGGCCAACTGTTGCTGCTGGCCGCCGGACAGGTCGCCGCCACGCCGGTGTTTCATTTGCAGCAGCACCGGGAACAGCTCGTAGATGAAGGCCGGGACTTCCTTGGCTTCGGCACCGGGGAAGCGCGCCAGGCCCATCAGCAGGTTTTCTTCCACCGTCAGCCGCCCGAAAATCTCCCGGCCCTGGGGCACATAGGCGATCCCGGCATACACGCGCTGGTGCGGCTTGAACGTGGTGATGGCCTTGCCTTCCCAGTTCACCACGCCTTCCTTGGCGGGCAGCAGGCCCATCAGGCATTTGAGCAAGGTGGTCTTGCCCACGCCGTTACGCCCGAGCAGGCAGGTGACTTCACCGACTTTCACATCAAATGAAAGCCCACGCAGGATGTGGCTACCGCCGTAGTACTGGTGCAATTTTTCGACTTGCAACATCTTCCAACTCTCCTCAAATCCCTTGTGGGAGCGGGCTTGCTCGCGAATGCGGTGTGTCAGTGAAAGGTGTAGTGACTGATACACCGCATTCGCGAGCAAGCCCGCTCCCACATAAAGCAAGTGCTTGTCTGGGTTAGCGACCGAGGTACACCTCAATGACGCGCTCGTTTTCCTGTACCTGTTCCAACGACCCCTCGGCCAGCACGCTGCCCTGGTGCAACACGGTCACATGGTCGGCAATCGAGCCGACAAACCCCATGTCGTGCTCCACCACCATCAGCGAATGCTTGCCCGCCAGGCGCTTGAACAGTTCGGCGGTGAACTCGGTTTCGGCGTCGGTCATGCCCGCCACAGGTTCGTCGAGCAGCAACAGTTGCGGGTCCTGCACCAGCAGCATGCCGATTTCCAGGAACTGCTTTTGCCCGTGGGACAACAGCCCCGCCGGGCGCTGTGCCGAGGCGCTCAGGCGGATGGTGTCGAGCACTTCATCGATGCGGTCTTTCTGCGTACCACTCAGGCGCGCACGCAGGCTGGCCCATACGGATTTGTCGGTCTTCTGAGCCAGCTCCAGGTTTTCGAACACGCTCAAGGCTTCGAACACCGTGGGTTTCTGGAACTTGCGGCCGATACCGGCCTGGGCGATCTGCACTTCGCTCATGCCCGTGAGGTCGAGGTTTTCGCCGAACCAGGCGGTGCCGTGGCTGGGCCGGGTCTTGCCGGTGATCACATCCATCAGGGTGGTCTTGCCCGCGCCGTTGGGGCCGATGATGCAACGCAATTCGCCAACGCCGATGTACAGGTTCAGGTTGTTGAGCGCCTTGAAACCATCAAAGCTGACGCTGATGTCTTCCAGGGTCAGGATGGTGCCGTGGCGCGTATTCAGGCCCGGGCCTGCCGCCTGGCCAAGGCCGATGGCCTCGCGGCCACTGCCTGCGTCGAAAATAGGTTCCAGCATGACGTTCCTCATTTCTTCAGCAGACCGATAACGCCCTTGGGCAGGTACAGGGTGACGATGATGAACAGCGCCCCGAGGAAGAACAGCCAGTACTCCGGGAATGCCACGGTGAACCAGCTCTTCATGCCGTTCACCACCCCGGCGCCGAGCAGCGGGCCGATCAGCGTGCCGCGCCCGCCGAGGGCGACCCACACGGCCGCTTCGATGGAGTTGGTCGGCGACATTTCACTGGGGTTGATGATGCCCACCTGCGGCACATACAGCGCCCCGGCCAGGCCACACAGCACCGCGCTCAACACCCACACGAACAACTTGAAGCCCCGCGGGTCGTAGCCGCAGAACATCAGGCGGTTCTCGGCGTCACGCAGCGCGGTCAGCACCCGGCCGAACTTGCTCTGGGCCAGGAGCCAGCCGATGTACAGGCTCGTCACGAGCAACAGCACCGTGGCCACGAACAACACCGCCCGCGTGCCCGGCTCGGTAATGCCGAAACCAAGGATGCTGCGAAAGTTGGTGAAGCCGTTGTTGCCGCCAAACCCGGTCTCGTTGCGAAAGAACAGCAGCATCCCGGCAAAGGTCAGCGCCTGGGTCATGATCGAGAAGTACACGCCCTTGATCCGCGAGCGGAAGGCGAAGAAACCGAACACCAGCGCCAGCAAGCCGGGGGCCAGCACCACCAGGCACAGGGCCCAGAGGAAGTGGTCGGTGCCAGCCCAATACCACGGCAGTTCGGTCCACGACAAAAACGTCATGAACGCCGGCAACTCATCGCCGGACGCCTGGCGCATCAGGTACATGCCCATTGCGTAGCCGCCCAGGGCAAAGAACAGGCCGTGGCCGAGGGACAGCATGCCGGCGTAACCCCACACCAAGTCCAGGGCGAGGGCGACGATGGCGTAGCAGAGAATCTTGCCCACCAGCGTCAGGGTGTAGGCCGACACATGCAGCGGGTTGTCCGGCGCCAACAGTGAGAGCAACGGCAGTGCCAGCAGCAGCGCGAGGATCACCGCGCCCACTGCAATCGTCACCTTGGGGCCGGCCTTTTGCGTGGCCGTGAGCATCAATGGTTGGTTCATCAGTCGATCACCCGTCCTTTCAGTGCGAAGAGTCCCTGCGGGCGTTTCTGGATAAACAGAATGATCAGCGCGAGGATCAGGATCTTGCCGAGCACGGCACCGATCTGTGGTTCGAGAATCTTGTTGGCTATCCCCAGGCCAAACGCGGCCATCACGCTACCGGCCAACTGGCCGACGCCGCCCAATACCACCACCAGGAACGAATCGATGATGTAGCTCTGGCCCAGGTCCGGGCCGACGTTGCCGATCTGGCTCAGCGCCACGCCGCCCAGGCCGGCAATGCCGGAACCGAGGCCGAACGCGAGCATGTCCACGCGCCCGGTCGGCACGCCGCAGCACGCCGCCATGTTGCGGTTCTGGGTGACGGCGCGCACGTTGAGGCCCAGGCGCGTCTTGTTCAGCAGCAGCCAGGTCAGCACCACCACGCACAGGGCGAAGGCGATGATCACGATGCGGTTGTATGGCAGCACCAGGTTGGGCAGCACCTGGATGCCACCGGACAACCACACGGGGTTGGAGACTTCGACGTTCTGCGCACCGAACACCAGGCGCACCAACTGGATCAGCATCAGGCTGATGCCCCAGGTGGCGAGCAGGGTTTCCAGGGGGCGGCCGTACAGGTGACGAATCACCGTGCGCTCCAGCGCCATGCCGATGGCGGCGGTGACGAAAAACGCCACGGGCAGCGCAATCAGCGGGTAGAACTCGATGGCCTGCGGCACGTAGCGCTGCATCAGCATTTGCACCACGTAGGTCGAGTAGGCGCCGAGCATCAGCATCTCGCCGTGAGCCATGTTGATCACGCCGAGCAGGCCGAAGGTGATCGCCAGGCCGAGGGCGGCGAGCAGCAGGATCGAGCCGAGGGACATGCCGCTGAAGGCCTGGCCGAGGATCTCGCCAAACATCAGCTTGCGTTTGACCTGGGCCAGGCTGGTCTCGGCGGCGATGTGCACGGCGGCATCGGTTTCCACGCCAGGAGCGAGCAGCGCTTCAAGGCGCGTGCGCGCCAGCGGGTCGCCGGTGCTGCCGAGCAGGCGCACGGCGGCGAGGCGCACCACGGGGTCGGCGTCGACCAGTTGCAGGTTGGCCAGCGCGAGGCTCAGCGCGGTATGCACGTCTTCGTCGGTTTCGGCGGCGACCCGCTGGTCGAGGAATTTGAGCTGCGCAGGTTGTGCGCTTTTTTGCAGGGTCTGGGCCGCGGCCAGGCGCACCTTGGGGTCGGCGGCGAGCAGTTGCTGGCTGGCTTGCACGTTGTCGATCAAGCCGCGCAGGCGGTTGTTCAGGCGTACGGTTTTGGTTTCGCCGTTGAGGTTGAGTTGGCCTTGTTCAAGAGCGTCGACCAATTCGATGCGCGCCGGGTCGGGCTGGGCAGCCCAGTCCTGAAGGAGCTTGGCTTGCTGGGCCGGGTTGGCGTTGATGAAATCTTCGGCGTCGCTGGCGTGTGCGGCCAGAGGCAGCAACAGCAGCGCTGCGAGGATGAAACGGTACAGGGCAGTAGGCATAACAAAGTGTCCTGATCATGCGCGGACTGGCTTTATGTGGGAGCGGCGGTGCGACGATTCGACTTGCTCGCGAATGCGGTGTGTCAGTATCAGATGTACTGGATGACACTCCCTCTTCGCGAGCAAGCCCGCTCCCACACAGGCTCCTTCCCACAGTTGAACCGAGGTAGGGCTTAGTTGCTTTTCACCGCATAGTCCGGCTTTTTGTCGTTGCCCGGGATGTACGGGCTCCACGGCTGGGCACGAATCGGCTCCTGGGTCTGCCATACCACCGCGAACTGCCCGTCGGCCTGGATCTCGCCGATCATCACTGGCTTGTGCAGGTGGTGGTTGGTTTTGTCCATGGTCAGGGTGAAGCCCGACGGCGCGGCAAACGTCTGCCCGCCGAGGGCTTCACGCACTTTGTCGACGTCGGTGGACTTGGCTTTCTCCGCCGCCTGCGCCCACATGTGGATGCCCACGTAGGTGGCTTCCATCGGGTCGTTGGTCACGGCTTTGTCGGCGCCCGGCAGGTTGTGTTTCTTCGCGTAGGCTTTCCAGTCGGCGACGAATTTCTGGTTCACCGGGTTTTCCACCGACTGGAAGTAGTTCCACGCCGCGAGGTTGCCCACAAGCGGCTTGGTGTCGATGCCGCGCAGTTCTTCTTCGCCCACCGAGAACGCCACCACGGGTACGTCGGTGGCCTTCAGGCCCTGGTTGGCCAGCTCTTTGTAGAACGGCACGTTGGAGTCGCCGTTCACGGTGGAGATCACCGCAGTCTTGCCGCCGGCGGAGAACTTCTTGATGTTGGCGACGATAGTCTGGTAGTCGGCGTGGCCGAACGGGGTGTAGACCTCTTCGATGTCTTTATCTGCCACGCCTTTGGAATGCAGGAACGAACGCAGGATCTTGTTGGTAGTGCGCGGGTACACGTAGTCGGTGCCCAGCAGGAAGAAGCGCTTGGCGCTGCCGCCTTCTTCGCTCATCAGGTATTCCACCGCCGGGATCGCCTGCTGGTTCGGCGCTGCGCCGGTGTAGAACACGTTCGGCGACATCTCTTCGCCTTCGTATTGCACCGGGTAGAACAGCAGGCCGTTGAGTTCTTCAAACACCGGCAATACGGATTTGCGCGACACCGAGGTCCAGCAGCCGAACACCACGGCGACCTTGTCCTGGGTCAGCAACTGCCGGCCTTTTTCAGCGAACAGCGGCCAGTTGGAGGCGGGGTCCACGACGACGGGTTCGAGCATCTTGCCGTTCACGCCGCCCTTGGCGTTGATCTCGTCGATCGTCATCAGCGCCATGTCTTTAAGCGACGTTTCGGAGATGGCCATGGTGCCGGACAACGAGTGCAGGATGCCGACCTTGATGGTCTCGGCGGCCTGGAGGGTCCAGGTCATGCCCATGGCGGCGATGGATGCCGAAAGAGTGAAAGCCTTGATCAAGCTGCGACGCTTCATGGTGCGATCTCCGAGAACCCAAGTGTTGTTGTTGGACAGATACAGGGGCGATTGCAAAGGCTGTGCCTGCTTTCGAAAAGGGCGTGGCTGGGGCCTGCGGGCAGATGGCGGTACGTGGCTCGCGCACTGAATAGGCGCCGGACGGCGGCGTTGGTGCGCGATGGGCACCGTCATGGTGCGTGCACGATTTAACTATGTAGCGCCAGCGTCGCAGGCATGGGATCAGGATGGTGGGCACCTTTCATTTTCAGGTTTCAGGTGCATTCATGGACGAAAAAAACCTCCCCAAGCCGGGCCGACTGAGCCCCGCGTTTCTCAGCAGCGATGATGCTGCGCGCTGGGCCCACCAGCGCATTGGCGCGCGGCGTAGCGTTGAATACGCGAGCGTCATCATGCAGCGCCTGTCGGATCGATGGTTTGTCGCCAGCGAGCCGGTGATGGGCAAGGCGACGTCTTTCGACTGGAACCGGCTGCTGGACCGCGACCGTGCGTCCGGGGAGTTCATCCACCCGGTCGGCTATCGCATTGTCGCCAGCCTGCACTCCCATCCCGATACGTTGGCGACGACCCAGCACCAGAACCCGCGTTGGACGCAGCAACAGGCCAGGGCGTTCATGAGCTTCTATTCGGTGCCGGACATCAGCTTCAACTATCAGGACCGTGCACGCTTTACCGCGGCGTACCTGTCCGGGCCGGATGGCGCGTTGCTCAAGTACCAGCCCAGCGGCTCGGTGGCCGAGGCCGGGTTTGTGCATTGGCTCGACACCAATGGCCCGTGGGAGTCGGTGCACGCTCACGATGGAACATTGGAGGGGGTCTACAAAAAGCTCGCCTCGGTGGGGCAACTGACCTTTGTGCTCTCCAGCGCTGCCTGGGGTGGTTCGGTCGGTGCGGTGCCGGCCGACTGGCAGCCTTACCGGGCGTTCAGTGCGGCCGCGCTGCCAGTCGCCTGCGGACCGGTGTTCAACGACAAGCTTGAGGTGTTCTCCTATGCCTGGTCGCTGATCCAGCGCACACCTGCGGCGCGACAACAGGTGTTGATCCTGCAACAGACGGCGGGCCAAGGTTATGTGGCCAGCGAACCGCAGACGCCCGATGCACTGCCATTGCTGCCGGCGGGCTGGCACCTGCACGGCATCTACGTCCATTCCCGGCCTTTGCCCGGGCACTACCCGGCACTGGAGGGCTGGCTCTACAAGAACTTTGTCAGCCCGCCCGAGTTGGCCGGCCACATCGCACGATTTCGCCAGTACAGCCTGAGCGGGCAGCCCACGTTGGGCGCCTCGCTGTACCTGCGCATGCGCGATGAAGCCGTATTGCGCTACCGTTTTTCAGGCTCGGCGGCTGAATCCGAGTTATTCACCCGGGATGAGCACGGTGAGGTCATCGACCACGGCATTCAGACGGCCTTGTCGAGTGGGCAACGGCTGACCCGTGACTATGTGCGGCAAGTTGCTGCAGCGGGTGAGCTGAGTGTGGAAAAAACCAGTGCCCTGTGGGACCGCCCCGGAGTGGTCGACCCGCAGTGGCAACCCTATGCGGATTTTTCGTTGCCGGCCCTCAGTGGTGCGTTCCTGACGGCCGACGATGCCGCACGCCATGCCCACGAACGCATCGATGCACTGCGTGGGCACGCGTATGGCGGCTTGGTGCTCAAGCGGCAGGACGGCCGTTTCGTGATCACCGCGCCAGTGTCCGTTGGTACGCACCCGTTTACCGAGGGCGGGCCCTATCCCAAGGACCGCCAAGGCCAACCGATCGTGTTGCACGCCGGCTACCAACTGCACGCCGTGTATGGCTCGCGCCCGGCGCTTTCGGTCTCTGAGCCCAGCGCTTCGGCGCGATCCGCCTGGCGGCGCGAGGATATGCAGTTGGATGCGCAGATGTTCCAGGACCGCGACATCGAAGCGTTGTTGCAGCATCGCCTGATGGCGTATCTGTCATGCGCCCAGGACGGGCTGCTGGCCTATCAACTGGGCGAGTCCACGGCGCAGTGGCGGGCGCAATGGATAAGCGACTCCAAGACCGGTGACAGCCTGATCGCCCGCAACCTTGCCCTCGGCGTGCTCAAACCTGTGGATGTGGTGCGCAAGCTGACCGAAGGCGGCACGCTGCGGGTACTGCAGGGCAACGCGCTGTGGGGGCCCGCCGGCACGCTTGATGCGGATTGGGCACCCTTCACCCGGCTGCTCGCCTATCAACGACCGCAGCCAGTGAGCCACGGCGCGCTGTTCGCGAGTGCCGACGCCGCCGCCCTTGACCTGCAAGAGCGCGACTTGCAGGACTTTGGTGAACAGCACGTCAGCCGTTATTTCGCCTTTATTCTCAAGGCCGATCTCAAGGACGAGTATCTGGCCAGCGAGCCGATCCCCGTTACCCGCGCGTCACCGCTGTTGTCACTGTCGAGCCTGTACGGCGACACCCTGCCGGCGGGGTTCAGCTGCCATGCTTTGTTCTACGCCCAGCCGTGGGCAAGCAATGCGTCGACTGCGTGGCTGGAGCGTTTTTTCATCGGCATGCAAGACTTGGACACGGCCATCACCCAGGCCCGGCTCAATGCACCGCTGCCGCCCCATGGCGCGTTGGTGTACATCGCCACGCCGGAAGGCGCCTTGCTGCGCTACCAGTCGCCGTCTACCCGTGGCCTGTTCGAGGCGCAAAGCGAGGGGGATTCGGCCGAGGTGATGCAGGCCAAGCTGAATGCCGGGACCTTGCTGCCGGTGCAGGTGGTGCGGCGTTTCGCGATGTCCGGGGCGTTGCGGGTGATCCGCACGAGCCCGTGCTGGGATCGCGAGGGGCCGGTCTCCGGGTTGTGGAGCCCCTACCACTTTCTTGAGCGGCGTCGCCTGAGCCCGGCCTTTGTGTCGATGGACGACGCGGCTCGGTATGTGCGGCAACGGGTACCCACCGACTTGGCGCTGCACTACGGTGGCGTGATCCTGCGCCGCGACGATGGCTGGTTTGTCGCCACCGAACCACTGCAGGTGCGGGATGAAGTGTTCGACATCGCGTGGGTGTTTCCCGATGAACTGGTGACTCGCGGGCTGTACCCGGTACGTACCTCGGTGGTGGCGCGCTACGTATCACGGCCTGCCAGGGGGGGGCCGCTGTTTCTGTCGCCGGTCCAGGCCAAGGTATACGGCACGATGTTTTCCACTCGGCAGCTGGCCCAGGCGATGGAAGATGCGTCCGCCAGGCAATATCACTATTTGCTGGCCAGTGATGGAGCACTCTTGCGTCTGTTCGGCGCGCCCCGGGTCGACAACCCGGTGATCAGCGCGGCTCAGCTCAAGCTCAAGCCACGCCACCGTCATGATTGGCTGGACAGCCCGCTGGAGCGCCAACTGCGCAACGCCGAACTGATGCCGATTGATTACGTCAACCGCGTGGCCGACAGCTTTGATTTACAGGTGGTGATCGGCAGCCCGTTATGGGGCCCGCAGGGCGTGGTGGCGGGGTGGCACCCGCTGGTGTCGGAGGTGGCGACGGCGCGTGGTTACCCCATGGCGCGCCATGATCCGGCGTGCACCCCGCTGTTCAGCCAGGCCGACGACGCTGCGCGGTACGTGCATGGCCTGCCGATGGCGCGCACCGAATTACGCTTTGGCTACGTGCTCAAGGCCCGGCACAACGGCCAATACACCGCGACCCTGCCGGTCAGCGATGCGGGGTCCAGGCTGGCGCGCCGCCGTGTATTCAGCGATGCCGGCTATCCCTATGGCTACCAGTTGGCGGGCCTGTATCTGCGCGTTTCGCAGCCGGCGGGGTTTTATCCCGAGGGCCGTGAGCAAAGCGGCGACGGGGTTTATCAGGGGTTGTTTTCACCCTCCGACCTGATCGAGGCGATGTTTCAAGTGCATGCCACGAGTACACGCCAGAGCCTGCCGCTGTACCTGTCCTGCGCAGACGGCGCACTGCTGCGGTTTGTGGTGCGTGACCCCCGGTTTGTCGGGTACGGCGATGAGTTGAAACTGCGTTTGCGGTTGCTCCGTCCGGCCGACTTTATCCAGCGCATGCGGGCGGCCGGCGTGTTGACGGTGTTGGTGTCCAGCGTGAACTGGCCCCAGGGTGGGGCGACGCAAGGGGGGTTGGGGCCGATCCATGCGCATGCGGATGACGCGGTGGGCTACGTGCATGGGCGCATCGGACGCTTCAGCGGTACGCAATACCTGGGGGCGCTGCTGGAAAATCCTGCGGCGAGCAGTTGGGTTGCGATGATGCCGGTGGTGGATGCGGGCTTTCCTTGCGCGATGGCACCACGGCTGTTTACCGGGTCGCAATGGCCCGAGGGCTATCGGCTATGTGCGGCGCACCTGGTGTTTCATGCCGGCCTCGACCAGCCACATTCCGTGGCTGAGGACCCGTACCGCGAGTACTTCGTGTCATGGCGCGAACTGGCGTACTACATCCATCAATTGACCCGCGATGGCCTGTCCATCGACGCGTTCTACCTGAGCGCCCGCGATGGCGCACTGCTGCGCTACACCCCGCGTTTCAGCGACGCGGAATACAACCTGCTGGCCAGCACCGGCAAATGGTCCGAAGGGAGTGGGTACACAGATTTTGCGCCTGAACCGTCATGGGTGATCGCTGAATTGGCCCGCATCGGCGAGTTGCGGGTTGTGCACGCCGGCCGCTTCTGGACAAGGCGCGGAGTACTGGGGCAGGGGGGGCAACCTCAGAACGGCGCGACGCCGGGTGCGCCCGAAAAAGACGAACTTTGAACTGAGTCGCCGGGTGTACAGATGACCACTGGACACGCAAAGGTGGGGTGAAGGTGAACGGGATGCTCAAACACCCAGGGTTCAGCGTTTGCGCATCAAGCCAATAAAAAACACCCCGCCAATCGCCGCCGTGGCTACGCCGATGGGCAGGTCTTCGGGGGCGATCAGGGTGCGTGCCGCCACATCGACCCACACCAGGAACAGGCTGCCAAGCAGGGCGCAGGCTGGCAATAAGCGACGATGCTCGGCACCCACCAGGCGCCTTGCGATATGCGGCACCATCAGCCCGACAAAGCCGATGGAGCCGCTGATGGACACCAGTACACCGGTCATCAGCGAGGCTACCAGGAACACCTTCAAGCGCACCGTGCGGGCGTTCAGGCCCAGGGTCACGGCGGTCTGTTCGCCGGCCATCAATGCGTTCAGCGGGCGGGCCATGCCCAGCAATACCAGCAGACCCAGTAGCACCGTGGCGCACGGGATCGCCAACAGCTCCCAGCGCGCCAGGCCGAGGCCGCCGAGCATCCAGAACATCACCGCCGAGGCCGCGCGGTGGTCGCCCATGAACAGCAGCAGGTTGGCCGCCGCCATCATCACGAACGACACCGCCACCCCGCACAGCAGCAGGCGATCACTCTCCAGCCGCCCATTGCGGCTGGCCACCGCCAGCACCACCAGCATGCTCAGCATGGCGCCGATAAACGCGGCAATGGGCAGGGTCAGCAGGCCGATGATTTCGCCCACGTGCAGCACCACAATCACCGCGCCCAACGTCGCGCCGGAGGTCACACCGAGCAAGTGCGGGTCGGCCAGCGGGTTGCGCGTGACCGCCTGCAACACCGCGCCGATCAACGCCAGACCGGCGCCGACCAACGCACCCAGGAGCATGCGCGGTACGCGGATCAGCCAGACGATATGTTCCTGCCCCGCCGGCCAATTCACCTCGCCGATGCCCAAAGCCTTGTAGAGCATGATCCGCCACACCACGTCCACCGGCACCCGCGCCGGACCAAAGCCCAGGGAGATCACGCACGAGACCAGCAGCAGCGCCGCGAGGGCGACCAGCAGCCAGGCGTAGCGACAGGAGATCATTCGCCGTGGAACCCCTTGGCCAGGGTTTCCACCGCCAGCACGTTGTCGATCCCCGGCGTGGCCTGCACGTACGGGATCACGATAAAGCGCTGGTTCCTGATCGCGTCCACCGCTTGCAGCGCCGGGTTGTCCAGCAGGAACTGCTGCTTCTGTGCGGCGGTGGTTTCGCTGTAGTCGACGATCACGATCACCTGCGGGTTGCGCTCCACCACGGTCTCCCAGTTGACGCGGGTCCAGCTGGCGTCGACGTCATCGAGGATGTTGCGCCCGCCGGCCGCGTCGATCAGCGCCTGGGGCATGCCCAGGCGCCCGGAGGTCATGGCGCGGTCTTCGCCGCTGTCGTAGAGGAACACCCGCGGCTTGTCTTCGGGCAGGTCTTGTTGCACCTCATCGACCTGGGCCTGCATCTGCGCGATCAGGGTGTTGGCGCGGTCCTGCACGTCGAAGATCCGGCCCAGGTTGCGCAGGTCGTTATAGGTGTCGTCGAGGGTCGCGGCCGGGCGTTTCATCACGAAGGCGCAGGACTCGGTGAGTTCGTACACGTTGATGCCCAAGGGTTGCAAGGTGCTCGGCGTGAGGTCGCCGCCCACGCGCATGCCGTAGTCCCAGCCGGCAAAGAAGAAGTCCACGTTGGCGTTGAGCAGGGTTTCCACCGAGGGGTATTTGCTCGCCAGCTCCGGCAGGCCGTCGAGGAGCGAGGCCATTTCTGGGGTGACCGACTTCCAGCCGGTCACTCCGCTGTAGCCGGCCATGCGCGGCTTGAGGCCGAGGGCGAGCATCATCTGGGTCATGTTGATGTCGTGGCTGACCGCGTGTTGCGGGGCTTGCTGGAAGGTCACGTCGCGGTTGCAGCTTTTCACGGTGACCGGGTAGTGGGTGGCGTCGGCGAACGCGGGGGCTGCCGCGAGAGACAAGGCGAAGGCTAGGAGCGCGCGCAGGATCATGGTTGGGTTATCCAGGTGATTCGGGGGTAGCCGGACAGGGGGTGGGTGTCGATCAGTGCTTCGACGCCGAACACTTCGCGCAGCAATTGGACGCTCAGTACTTGGTGAGGTGTGCCGCTGGCGACGATACGTCCGTGGTGGATCACGTACAGGCGATCACAGAACGCGGCGGCCAGGTTCAGGTCGTGGATGCTCGCCAGGGTGCCGATGTTCAAGCGCTTGACCCGACGCAGCAACTCCAGCTGATAGCGTGGGTCGAGGTGATTGGTGGGCTCGTCGAGGATCAGCAGTTGCGGCTGCTGAGCCAGGGCGCGGGCCAGGATCACACGTTGTTTTTCGCCGCCGGAGAGGGTGGCGAACCCGTGGTCTTCGAAGCCGAGCATGCCCACCGACTCCAGCGCGCTGCGAACAAGTTGCCGGTCGCGTAACGTGTCGCCATCGAACAGGCCTTTGTGGGGCGTGCGGCCCATGGCGACCACTTCATCCACGCGCAAGCCGAAGGCGTCGGGGAACTCCTGCAGCACCACGGCGATGCGCTGGGCGCACCATTTGGCGCTTTGCTTCCACACGTTCTGGTGGTCGAGCAGCACATCGCCGCGTGCGGGCCTGGTGAAACGATAGGCGCAGCGCAACAGGCTGGTCTTGCCGCTGCCGTTGGGGCCGATCAGGCCGACAAATTCCCCCGCACCGACCTGCAGGCTGACGTCACGCAGGTGGAACTGGTGATGGCAGTGGCCTGCGGGGGACCAGGTAAGGTCGGTGACGGTAAGTGAAGTCATCAATACTCTCAGGTCAAACCAGGTCCAAATGTGGGAGCGGGCTTGCCCGCGAAAGCGGTGTGTCAGTCGCTATATTCTTTACTGATCCACCGCATTCGCGGGCAAGCCCGCTCCCACATTTTTGACCTGTGTTGTGTCAGTTAAAAGGTGTAGTCCGCCGTGACGAAGAACGAGCGCGGCTCACCGAGGATCCACTGTTGCCCGTCATTGTATTGGCTGACCGCATAGGTGCGATCAAACAGGTTATTCAACTGCAGCCCCAACGTGGTATTGCGCATGGCCTTCCACGAAACCGTCGCATCCACCACGGTATAGCTCGGTAGCTCATTTTGGTTGGCCATGTCGGCATACCGCGCATCCACATAACGCACGCCGGCGCCGGTGCGGATGTCGTCGGTCACAGCCTTGCTCAGCCACAGGTTGGCGGTGCGGCGCGGCACGTCTACCGGACGGTTGCCGTCGCGGGAGACTTGCACACCGTCGACGGCCTGTTTGAAGTCGTCGTACTGCGCGTGGACGATGGCCGCGTTGGCTTGCAGCTGCCAGGCGTCCGGCAGTTGCAGGTCGAGGCTGGCCTCCAGGCCACGGGAGGATTGCTGGCCGACTTGCTGCTTGAGGTCCGGGTTGCCGGGCACGTCGGTGAGCAGTTTCTTTTTGACGATGTGATACGCGGCCAGGGTCCATTCACCGCGCTGGTCCCAGAAGGCTTGCTTGATGCCGATCTCGGTCTGCCGTGCGCTGGACAGGTCGAATTGTTGCTGGCCGGGGCTCAGGGAAATCAGCCCGCCGACGCCGTCGGTGCTGGTGGCTTGCTGGCCGTAGACCGAGGTGTCCGGGGTGATCGCGTAGACCAGGCCGGCCTTCCAGTTGTTGCCGGTGAGGGTTTTGTCGGCCTGGCTGCCATCGCGCAGATCATCGCGGTCGACGTGGGCGTAGTCGCGGCGGATACCGGTGACCAGCGCCAGCTTGTCGGTGAGTTGCAGGCGGTTTTCGGCGAAGCCGGCCACGGTTTTGGTGGTGCTGGCGAACAGCGGCTTGAACGGGTCGTTGCTGGCAAACTGACCGGCTGGCGGGTGGTTCACATCGATGGGCTGGCCATCGGCGAAACTGTCGGTGAACGGCGAGTTGCTGGCCAGGCGGAAGCGGATGCGGTTGTATTCCACGCCGGTCACGGTCTGGCTGTCGAGGCCGAACAGGGTGTGCTTGAAGGTGAAGGTCTGGCGGTCACCGACCTGCTCCTGGTTGTGCTTGATGCCGTAGTTGCCGCTGCGGGTGAGCTGGCCGTTAGTGAAGTTGTAGTTCTCGGCGTTCTGCCAGCGGCGCTGGTTTTTCAGGTAGAACAATTCGTTGGTGGCGCTGACGCTGTCGTTGATCTGCCACTCGCTGGTCAGGCGCGTCCACTGGTCGTTGTAGTGCTGCTCGTCGTTGCGCACGTTGTAGTTCTTGTCGCGCAGGCCCTTATGCAACTGGCCGTTGATCAGCGGCGTGCCGAAGTAGTTTTGCGGACGTTGGTCGCCGTAGTCGCTGGCCAATGTGAAGCTCAGGTTGTCGGCCGCCTGCCAGCGCAGGGCGCCGCTGATGAAGTCGCTTGAGGAATCGCCACGATCGATGAAACCGTTGCTGCGCAGGCGATTGAGGTTGAGGCGATAGCTCAGGGTGTCGCTCAGCGAACCGCCGCTGTCGAGGGCTTGTTGCTGGCGGTCATAGGAACCGTAGCCGAGGCGGATGTGGTTTTCGATCGCGCCTTCAAACGGCTTTTTCGGCACGGTGTTGATCACCGCACCCGTGGCGCCTTCGCCATACAGCACCGAGGCCGGGCCGCGCAGCACGTCGACGCGTTCCACCGCCCAGGTATCCACCGGGAAGGTCGAGGTGCCCATGCCCATGTACATGCGGTTGCCGTCATAGAGCTGCATCACCGACCCCTGGCCGCTGAAGCCTCGGGCCGCCAACGAGGTGCCGCCGTCACCCGGCGTGCCGGTGCGGCTGATGCCGGTGGCGCGGGAAATCGCATCTTGCACGCTGGCGTCGCCGCGCGCGCGGATCTGCGCGCCGGTCTGGCTTTCGACGCTGCCGGGGGTTTGCAGGGCGCTGAGGTTCAGGCGCGAGCCGGCGGTGGTCGGGGTCTTGAGGTCGACATGTTCGTCGTCCACGGCGGGTGCGTTGACAGCGCTGGCGGGCAGGGTCAGGGCCTGGGCATGGGTGTGCAGGGCGAGCAGGCACAGGCCGGACGCTAGGTACTTGTTCATGGGGTGTTCAGTCTTCTTCGAGGGATGCTCGCCGCGTGTGGCGGCGAGCAACGATAACGCAACAAGTGTTATAAGTTAACACTTATTCGCTGCGCGGCAAAAGTCGCGCAAGGCTACAGAAGTGCTCTGCAACGGGCATCTCACCGGGCTCATGACGAACCTGAGACGGGCTCATGTTGGCCAAAAAAGCGTGAGAGGATCAGGCGATCCAGGACCCACACGGCGATCAGCGACGCGCCCACCAGGGGAAAAATGATCGCCAGGCCGAGCATGATCACCATCGCGGTTTTCCACTTTGGCAGGTCGTGACGCAGTGGCGGCACACCGAGCTTGCCCTGGGGTTTGCGCTTCCACCAGATCACCACGCCACTGACGGCGCTGAGCAGGATCATCAGGCAGATCAGCAGCACGATCAGTTGGTTGACCCAGCCGAACATCTTGCCTTCGTGCAGCATCACGCCGGTCTCGGTGGCGCGCGCGACCGTGCTGTAGTGCTCCCAGCGCACATCGGCGAGGACCTTGCCGGTGTACTGGTCCACGTGCAGGGTGGCGTCGTTGCGCGGGTCGTTGGCGAACACCGCGACGGTAAACACGCCTTCGGCGGTGGTGGGGAAGGTGATGCTGTAGCCGGGTTCGACTTTGCGTGCGGTGGCAAGGTCCACCACCTGTTGCAGGCGCAACGTGGGGGCGGCAGGAGCGGCGTGCATGGCGCCGTGGTTCATGTGTTCGGCGTGGTCGCCGGAGATCGGCATAGGCGTGTTTTCCAGGGCCCATGGCACGGTCTGTTGCGTCGCGGTATTGAGCACGCGGGCCTGCTGGTCGGACTGCGGCACGGCGTTCCACATCGCCGCCGGGAAGGTGTTCCACAGGTCGGCGTATTGCTTGCCCCAGAAGCCGGTCCAGGTCATGCCGCTGAGCAGCATCACCAGCAACAGTGACGCGCCCCAGAAACCGGTGACGGCGTGCAGGTCGCGCCAAAATACGCGACCGCGCGTGTTGAAACGCGGCCACAACACGCCGGCCGACGACTTGCCGCGCGGCCACCACAGGTACACGCCGGACACCACCAGCATCACCCCCCAACCGGCGGCGAGCTCCACCAGGCGGTCGCCGACGGTGCCGATCATCAGTTCGCCGTGCAGGGCACGGGCGATGGCTTGCAGGTTGTATTTGGCGTCTTGCTCGCCGAGGACGGTGCCGCGATACGGGTCGACAAACACCGTCACTTCGCGGCCGTCGTTGTGCATCACCAATTGCGCGCTGCTGGTGGCGTCGGCCGGGGGCAGGTATTTGCTGATGGCGGCCTTGGGGTAGGCAGCCTTGGCGCGTTGCAGTTGTTCGTCGGCGCTCAGGCGGTGTTCGGCGACCGGGACCGTAAGCAAGTGGCCGTACATCAGCGGGTCGAGCTGGGGCTTGAACAGGTAGATGATGCCGGTCAGGGCCAGCAGCACCATGAACGGCGCGACAAACAGGCCGGCGTAGAAGTGCCAGCGCCAGGCCAGGTTGTAGAAAGAGATTTTGGGGGTGCTCATCAGGGATGCTCCGCAAAGGCTTGGAATTTTTTTGTTGGTTAGGCCGCCATCGCAGGCAAGCCAGCTCCCACATTCAGATGTGTGAACACATTCCAAGCTGTGGGAGCGGGCTTGCCCGCGATGCTTTTAGAAGCTCATGTCGACCTTGGTCCACAGGGTGCGACCGGGCTCCTTGATGGCCTGCGGATCATTGGCCGGGTAGCCGAACCCGGCGTTGCCGGCCAGGTTCAGATGCTCGGCATAAGCCTTGCCGAACAGGTTGTCGACGCCGGTGCTGACCTTGAAGTTTTTGTTGATGCGGTACGCCGCGTTCAGCGAGAACACGCCAAAACCGCCGCTCTTGTCGTAGTCCTTGCCGACCACGTTGCCCTTGTTCTGGTCGATGCGGTTTTGCGCCGCGACCACGCGCCACAAGGCACCGGCGCTCCAGTCGTCTTCGCTGTAGGTGAGGCCCAGGCGGGCGTCCAGCGGCGGCATTTGCGGCAGCGCCTTGCCGTCGCTGCTGTTCTTGCCCCAGGCGTAGGCGAGGGTGGCGTCGGTTTTCCAGTGACGCGTCAGCTTGTACGCGGCGCCCAGTTCGCCACCCATGATGCGCGCGTCGACGTTCCGCGCCTGGGAGGTGGTGCCCATCATCCCGGGCTTGTAGTCGAACAGGATGAAGTCCTGTACACGGCCGATGTAACCCGAGGCCCAGGCTTCGAGGTCGGTGGATTTGTACTGTGCGCCGAAGTCGAGTTGAGTGGTCTTCTCTGGCTTCACGCCGTCGAAGGCGTTCACCGAGCCGACCGCGCCGGTGTTCGGCGAGAACAGCTCCCAGTAATCCGGGAAACGCTCCGAATGGCCCAGGCCCGCGTAGAGGGTGGTGGGGCTGTCGGCCAGATCATGCTCGTAGCGCACGAAACCGGAGGGCAGGGTGTCGGCACGGGTGTCGTCGGCGGTCGGGTTGGGGCGGGCGCTCATGCCGGAGCCGGTGCGCTGGCGGAAATCCTTGGCCGAGGCGCGATCCAGGCGCGCACCGCTGATCAGGCGTTCGCGGTCGGCGGCGTACCAGGTCAGTTCGCCGAACACGCCGTAGTTATGGAAGTTGGCGTCCTTGTTTCGCGGCAGCTCCTTGTAGGTGTCGACGCCCATGCTGCTGCGCTGGCGGTGTTCGTTGGTCTGCGCATCCAGGCCGCTGATCAACTGCACATCGGCCCAGCGCCAGGTGGCCTTGATGCGTGCGCCGAGGGTGCGGCGGTCGACGTTGGACGCCATCGGCCCGGCCATCATGCCGGTGCCTGACGGTGTGCGCAGGCTGTAGTTGTCCATCACATGGTCGGCGTAGTTGTAGTAGACCTGGGCCTCGACCTTGTCCAGCACCTCGCCGAGGTTGGATTTTTCAAAGCGCAGCCCGAGGCTTTCGCGCAGGAATTGCGAGCCGTCCATGCCGCGTCCGGCGTAGCGTGCTTCGCCATCGCCGCGCCCGGCAGTGAGTTCCAGCAGGGTATCGGCGTCGGGGGTGAAGCCGACGGCGACGTCGCCGTTCCACTTGTCGTAGCGCGAGGCCACGGTGTCGTTGTTGCCGTCCTTGTAGTCGTCGGCGTGGGCCTGATTGCCGATCACGCGCACGTAGCCCAGTGGGCCACCGGCGGCGGCATCGATGACCTTGTCGAAGCGCCCGTTGGAACCGGCCAACACGCTGGCGTTGAGGCGCGTGCCCAGTTCGCCGAACTGCTCAGGCTCTCGTTCGAACAGGATCGTGCCGGCGGACGCGCCCGGGCCCCAAAGCACGGTTTGCGGGCCTTTGATCACGGTGAGCTTGTCGTAGGTTTCCGGCGAAATGTACGAGGTCGGCGCGTCCATGCGGCCGGGGCAGGCGCCGAGCATCATGCTGCCGTTGGTGAGGATGTTCAGGCGCGAGCCGAACATGCCGCGCAGCACCGGGTCGCCGTTGGTGCCGCCGTTGCGCACCAGGGCGAAGCCGGGGATGGTCTTGAGGTAGTCGCCGCCATCGCTGGCGGGCACTGGTTGGCGCGGGTCCTTGGGGTTGGTGATTACGGTCAGCGGTGAGCTGGGGGCGATTGCGGTGATCACCGTGGGGCTCAGTTCATGCTCGGCATGTTCATCGGCCAGGGCATGGGGGGCGAGCAGCGCTCCGCACAGGGCAGCGAGCACGGGGGTACATCCCAAACGGGAGTCAGCAGTAAACCTGGACATGACAAATTCCATCAATCAATCGTAAACAACACGGCCAGCAGCCTGCGGCTGTCTGTCTAGAGTCGGCCGGGGTGAAGTAACGCTGTGAAGTGCTTACGAGACGATGGGCGGCGCACGGCTACGGGCGCCGGGGAAGATGCTCTGCCGGGCATGGCCCAGGCGCGTGGCGGGGGTGAGGGCGTTGGCCGGCGTGGGGGCGCCGAGGGTGAGCGTGGAAACGCCGCCGGGCAGGGCGGGGCAACTGTAGAGCAGGTCGCAGTAGCCGCACTTGGACCAGAGGGCGTGGTGTTCGTCAGGCGCCTTGGGGTGATGGGCGGCGCCGTGGTCCATCGGCATGTCCATCGACATACCGGCGTGATGATCCATCGGCATCGCTTGGGAAATCAGCGGACCGATAAAGATCATCAGCATGGCGAACAGGCTGATCCAACTGCCGCGTTTCACACGCGACGGTGGGGACAACCTGGCGCGGGGGGCGCCCATCGAGTGTTGGCCTATTGGGCGTGTTTATGCTCGTGGCCGGCCATCGGCGGCATCTTCTGCACCGACACTTGTACTTCGACCTTGCCGGCTTTTTCGAAGGTCAGGGTCAGCGGGAAGTGCTTGCCGTTGGCCAGCAGGCTGCGGTCTTTGAGGCCCAGCAGCATCACGTGATACGCCATGGGCGCGAAGGTCAGGTCGCCCTTGGCCGGGACGGCGACGGTGGGCACTTGCTGCATCTTCATCAGGTCGCCCTGCATGACGTGCTCGTGCAGCTCGGCTTTGTCGGCTACCGGCGTCTCGACACTGAGCAGGCGGTCCGGCGTTTCCCCGGTGTTATGAATCACAAAGTACGCCGCGACGGTGGGCGCATTCGGCGGCAACTCCTGGGACCAGGGTTCGCTGACCACGAGGTCACCGGTTTTGTAATCATCGGCATTGGCAGCACTAAACACCGGCAGCAACAACGCGGCCAGAAGCAGGGAAGATTTGAGCATGGCAGTTCTCCAGAACGGTTCTAAACGCAGTTCACTTGCGAAGACATCAGGCCGTTGGAGAGGCGCGCGGGTTGAGGCTCGGCCATTGCTGGCGCGGGGTCGGGCCTTGCAGCCGGGGCGGCGGCAAGCTTTGTGAGGTGTTGAATTGCGCGAGATACAACTGCGGCACATGCCCCGGCAGCGCCACCAACGGCGCCGAGCCCGAACAGCACCAGCAATGCTGCATGGTGGAATGATCGTCCTGCTGCGGCGCCGGAATCTCCAGCTTGCCCAGGGCGATGGTCTTGAGACTGGCGCCATTGGAGGAACAGAAACTGCCCCACAGCAATTGCTGCGCCGGGTCCTTGGACTGTTGCATCGCGCTGGCCAGCGGCATGGCAAAGGCGTTGAACAGCACTGCAAAGCAGGCGATCCAGACGATTGCAAAGCGTTGACGGGCCATGGCGGACAATCCGTAGGGTTAAACGATCAGGCGGGTATTTAGCCTGATCGTAGGGGATAAGTAAAAAAGGGTGGTGTGGTTTGGTGTCGCAGTGCTATCAGATAGCCGTGGCGTGAAGTCTGAGGCCCAAAGCTTTCATGACTTTCATGATAGTTGCGAATTCAGGATTGCCAGTGGCGGAGAGGGCTTTGTACAAGCTTTCGCGTCCGAGGCCGGCGTCGCGGGCGATTTGGGTCATGCCTTGGGCACGGGCGATATCGTTGAGAGCTGAACGGATAAGTAAGCCATCGCCGGTATCTTCCTCGAAGCAGGCTTCAAGATATTCGGCCATGTCCGCGGGGGTTTTGAGGTGCTCAGCTACATCAAAGTCAGTGAATTTGGTCATTTGTCACTCCTTTTATCTAAACCTTCTGCAATTTGCTTCGCGCGCTGGATGTCACGTTTCTGCGTTGATTTATCACCCCCTATCAGCAGTAGATAAACCACTTCTTCTCTGCGTGTGAAATAAACCCGGTAACCAGGCCCGTAGTAAATGCGCATTTCTGATACGCCATTTCCTACTGTTTCACAGTCTCCGAAGTTTCCTGACTTTGCATTTTTCAACCTTGCCAATACGCGTGCACGGGCGGACTCACTGCGTAACGAATCAAGCCACTCCTGAAACTCTTTGGATTTCTTGAAATGGATCATTTTTATCGTATTCCTTGGGATACACGATGGCAAGTTGCGACGCGCTGCAAAGCAGGCATCCCCATTGCGGCTGGCTGATGCGAAACCGCGAAGGGGAAGGTTAGGGCGGGGGCTTTTGGCTGAGCGAGCCAGCTGGTTCGAAAGTGTTTGTAGGTGGATTCGGCTTTTAGGGGGCTCGATTGGATGATTGTTCGGCTGGTTATTCAGACAAACAGAAATCTCCGACAAGCCTTTAAGGTTGCCCCTAGGAAACTCAATCCCTAGTCTCCGTACACCGCTGTCAGCGCAGCGGTCGGGCGTCGCGGCCCGGATTTCTCCAGACGCCGAAGCGTCATTGTCTCCTTTCAGTTGGCGTTTTTTTATCGTCTACTGGGCGGCGCTATGGCGGCTGTGCGCGGGATACCTTCGGGTATGCCGGTGTTCTGGAGAATCGGTCCGCGAACCTGCGTACAGCTGCCACCCCCATCGCGTCGCGGCGATCAGTGGCAGCTCCTTTTGACTTCTCCGGAGCTTCTCAATGATCAAACCCACCCCCAATCCCCCCGTTCGGCTCTTCACCGTTGCCGACGGCATCAGCACCGAAGACCTGTTGGTCAACCTCGGCGAAACCCTCGCCTCAGCCAATGCGCTGAGCTGCGATCTGGCATTTAACCTGGAAGGCTCGAAACGAGAGGAGTTGCTCGGCGTTGCGCAATTGATTGAGCTGGCGCAGTTGCTGGCTGATCGTGTGCACAAGGGCTGCGGCCCAGCGACAACTGCTGCCTGACAATACCGTCCAAATGTGGGAGCGGGCTTGCCCGCGATTGCGGTGCATCAGTTACAGATAAGTTGGCTGACAGGACGCTATCGCGGGCAAGCCCGCTCCCACAGGGGATTTGTGGTGTTTAGAGCGTGGTGATTGCCTGAAGTACCGTAGGTACGGTGTTGAATTCTTGATCTACCTGAGCCAGAACGGGCCGCTTCAACACCAATACCGGCACCCCAAGCTCCCTTGCCACTTCCAGCTTCGGTTCCGTCGCCATGCTGCCGCTGTTCTTGCTGATCAACACATCAATGCCACGCCGCGCAAACAACAACCGCTCATCCTCGATCAAGAACGGCCCGCGTGCGCCGATCACTTCGCAGCGTTCATTCCCCGGGTACACGTCCAGTGCCCGCAGCGTCCAGAACTGCTCCGGCGGGATTTCATCAAGGTGCTGCAACGGCTCGCGTCCCAAGGTGAACAGCGGGCGCTTGAACGGTTTCAACGCTTCTATCAAGGCGGCCCAATCACTGACCTTCCGCCAATCATCCCCCGCCTGCGGCTGCCACGCCGGGCGGCGCAGTGCCCAGCATGGCACGCCGCTCAACTGCGCGGCCTCGGCGGCATTGCGGCTGATCTGTGCCGCATACGGGTGGGTTGCGTCGAGAATCAGGCTAATGCCCTCATCCCGGACAAACCGCGCCAAGCCCTCGGCGCCACCATAACCGCCGACCCGCACTTGGCAGGTCAGATCGGTCGGCACGCGCCCAACGCCGGCCAGGCTGTAGATATGTTCCGGGCCCAATGTGCGGGCGATGGCCAGGGCTTCCGTCACGCCGCCCAGTAGCAGGATGCGCTTCATAGCGGCTTGACCACTTCCAACAACGTAATCGGCAACGCCTGCCGCCACGTATCAAAGTCCCCCAGCGGCTGCGCCTGGGCCACGTGGATGCGCGTCAGTTCGCCGCCATGCCGGGCGCGCCAGTCCATCAAGGTCATTTCGCTTTGCAGGGTCACGGCGTTGGCGACCAAGCGCCCGCCCGGCCGCAGGTGTTGCCAGCAGGTGTCGAGCACGCCGTCGCGGGTGACGCCGCCGCCGATGAAGATTGCATCCGGCGCTTGCAGGCCGTGCAGCGCGTCCGGGGCCTTGCCGCGGATCAGTTGCAGGCCGGGCACGCCGAGGGCGTCGCGGTTGTGTTCGATCAGGCCTTGGCGGCCCTCGTCGGCTTCAATCGCCAGGGCTCGGCAGCTGGGATGGGTGCGCATCCATTCAATCCCGATGGAACCGCTGCCCGCGCCCACGTCCCACAGCAATTCGCCGGGCATCGGTGCGAGGCGGGCCAGGGTCATGGCACGCACATCGCGCTTGGTCAGTTGGCCGTCGTGTTTGAACGCCGAATCCGGCAGGCCTGCCAAGCGTGACAGGCGGGGTGTTTCGCCAGAGGCCACGCACTCGATGGCAACCAGGTTCAAATCGGCGATTCCAGTATGTTGCCAATCCGCAGCCAACCCATCGAGACGCCGCTCATCCGCGCCGCCCAAGTGTTCAAACACGCTCACACGGCTCGGTCCGAATCCCGACTCGGCCAATAAAGCGGCGATCAACGCCGGGCTACTGCCGTCATTGCTCAACACCAACAACCGCATGCCACTGGCCAGATGTGCATGCAGTGCCGCCAACGGCCGGGCCACCACGGACAGCGTCACCACCTCCTGCAACGGCCAGCCCAACCGCGCTGCG
This sequence comes from Pseudomonas sp. GL_117, assembly GCF_057835125.1. Lineage (NCBI taxonomy): Bacteria > Pseudomonadati > Pseudomonadota > Gammaproteobacteria > Pseudomonadales > Pseudomonadaceae > Pseudomonas > Pseudomonas sp. GL_117. The sequence goes on from NZ_CM174418.1 coordinate 719,390, forward strand.
GCCAGGGACACCGATGACGGTGCCGGCAGGACCAGCAGTTCATCCGCCGCCACCTGCCGCGCCAGGCTCGCGCCAACGCCATAGAGCATCGGATCACCGCTGGCCAGCACGCACACCGGCGTACCGCGCCGGGCCAGTACCGGCTCCAGGGAAAACGGGCTCGGCCACACCTCGCGCGCACCACGAATACACACCGGCAACAGGTCCAACTGGCGTTGGCCGCCTATAATGCGCGAAGCGTGCAACAGGGCATGCCGGGCATTCCTGCCCAGCCCCTTGAAGCCGTCTTCACCGATGCCTACAACCGTCAGCCAGGGCGACATAAAAATTCCTTGAGCGACATCCGACGGGCAGGCTTTTCATGCTGCCGGACAAAGCAGGCATAATACCGCGCCTTTACCCGTCAACCGGAAGCCCCGTGAAACCAACGCCCGCTGTGAATACCTTGCGCCCCTCGGCTTGTCCGGGGTTGCTGCGTATTGTCCAGGCGTTGGATGGCGGTATTTGCCGGATCAAACTGGCCGGCGGTTCGATCACCACCGCCCAGGCCCATGCGGTGGCGGACGCCGCCCAGACCTATGCAGGCGGGGTGATCGAGGCGACCAATCGCGCCAACCTGCAGATCCGCGGGATCGGCACCGAAGAGGGGGCCTTGATCGCGATGCTCTTGGCCGCCGACCTCGGCCCCAACAACGCCGCTGGCGACGACGTGCGCAACCTGATGCTCAGCCCCAGCGCCGGGATCGACCCGCAGATGCTGTTCGACACGCGCCCGCTGGCCGGGCAGATCCTGAACACCCTGCAAAGCCACCCGCGTTTCCACGAGTTGTCGGCCAAGTTCGCCGTGCAACTGGATGGCGGCGAGGACCTGGCGATGCTCGAACATCATCATGACCTGTGGCTGTCGGCGTTCGTGCGCGATGGTCAGACGCTCCTCGCGTTCGGCCTGGCCGGTTGCCCGGGGCTCGATGCGCCGGTGGCCGCCGTGCCGTTGGAGCAGGGCCATGCGCTGGTGGTGGCGGTGCTGGAAGCCTTTCTCGACCTGGCGACCCCGGCGCAAACCCGCATGCGCCATCTGGCTGTGGATAAGTTATTGAGCCACCTCAGCCTGCCGCTGCTGCCAGCGGATGGCTTCAAACGCCCGCCCAGCGGCGCGTTATTGCACCTGGGGACTTATCCACAGGTGCAAAAAAATCAATTCTATGTCGCCGCCATCGCGCCCTTGGGGCGCCTGGATTCGACGATGCTCAAAGGCGCCGCGCAACTGGCCAGCGAGCACGGCGACGGCACCTTGCGCTTCACCCCTTGGCAAGGCGTGCTGCTGCCCGGCGTCGAAAAACCCCATGCCGTGACCGAGCGCCTGGCGCAACTGGGCTTCCTCTGCTCAGTCGACCAGCCCCTGGCGCACATGACCGCCTGCACCGGCTCCAGCGGTTGCGCCAAGGCCCTGGCCGATACCAAGGCCGACGCCGTGCAACTCGCCGCCCTGCACCCAGGGCACGGCGTGCACTTGTCCGGCTGCCCGCGTTCCTGCGCCGCCGCGCACATCGCGCCGGTGACCTTGCTGGCGGTAAGCCCCGGCCACTACGACCTCTATTTTCGCGATGCAGCCCACCCGGGTTTCGGCCGGCTGCACGCGCACGCCCTTTCTATTGAAGCGACGGGTGCCTTGCTGCGCGCCCGCCCACGGAGCAACACCGATGATTGATTACATCCGCGACGGTCAGGAGATCTATCGCAACTCCTTCGCCATTATTCGCGCGGAAGCCAAGTTGGAGCGCATCCCGGCCGACCTGGAAAAACTCGCGGTGCGGGTGATTCATGCCTGCGGCATGGTCGACGCCATCGACGGCCTGCAATTCTCCGAAGGCGCGGGCAAGGCCGGGCGCGATGCGCTGGCGGCCGGCGCGCCGATTCTGTGCGATGCGCGGATGGTTTCCGAAGGCGTGACCCGTACGCGCCTGCCGGCCAACAACGCGGTGATCTGCACCTTGCGCGACGACAGCGTGCCGGAGCTGGCGCGGGAGCTGGGCAACACGCGTTCCGCTGCGGCGCTGGAACTGTGGCGCCCGCACCTGGAAGGCAGCGTGGTGGTGATCGGCAACGCGCCGACCGCGTTGTTCTACCTGCTGGAAATGCTGGATGCCGGCGCACCGAAACCGGCACTGATCCTCGGCTTCCCGGTGGGCTTTGTCGGCGCTGCCGAATCCAAGGCGATGCTCGCCGCCGATAGCCGTGGCGTGCCGTTCGTGATCATGCAGGGCCGCCTGGGCGGCAGTGCCATGGCAGCCGCCGCGGTGAATGCCCTGGCCACGGAGGTCGAATAATGCAGGCTCGCGGACGGTTGATCGGCCTGGGCGTAGGCCCCGGCGACCCGGAACTGATCACCCTCAAGGCCCTGCGCCTGCTGCGTGAGTCGCCGGTGGTGGCGTACTTCGTGGCCAAGGGCAAGAAGGGCAACGCGTTCGGCATCATCGAGGATCACTTGGTGCCGCAGCAGACCCTGATGCCGCTGGTGTACCCGGTGACCACCGAAGCCTTGCCGGCGCCGATGTCATACGAGCAAGTGATCAGCGATTTCTACGACGCGGCCAGTGTCGATGTGGCCGCGCACCTGGACGCCGGCCGCGATGTGGCGGTGATCTGTGAAGGCGATCCGTTCTTCTATGGCTCCTACATGTACCTGCACGACCGCCTGGCCGAACGTTATGAAGCGCAAGTGATTCCCGGCGTGTGCTCGATGCTCGGCGGCGCCTCGGTGCTGGGCGCGCCGCTGGTGTATCGCAACCAGAGCCTGTCGGTGCTTTCCGGCGTGTTGCCCCATGACGATCTCAAGCGCCGCCTGGCCGATGCCGACGCGGCGGTGATCATGAAGCTGGGCCGCAACTTCCCCAAGGTACGCCAGGTGCTGGAAGAACTCGGCCTGGCCGGGCGCGCGTTGTATGTGGAACGCGCCACCATGGCGAATCAGAAGATCGTGGCGCTGGATCAGGTGGATCCGTCGTCGTCGCCGTACTTTTCGCTGATCATCGTGCCCGGTGAACGGTGGCAAGGTTGATGACGCCGGCGATTGTCATTCTGGGCCAGGGCAGCCTGGCCACTGCGCGCAAGATTCAGCAGGTTTACCCGGGCGCATTGATCCACGGCTTGGCCGCACGGGTTGAAGGCGCGGACCAGACCTACAGCGAGTTCGGCACGACCCTGCGGCACTTGTACCAACAAGGCACGCCGCTGATTGCGCTGTGTGCCGCCGGTATCGTGATCCGCACCCTGGCGCCGCTGCTGCTGGAGAAAGGCGAAGAGCCCGCCGTGCTGGCCGTGGCCGAAGACGGCAGCGCCGTGGTGCCGCTGCTCGGTGGCCTGGGCGGTGTGAACGTCATGGCGCGGGACATCGCGGCAGCGTTGAACGTGGCTGCGGCGATCACCACCAGCGGCGAGTTGCGTTTCGGCACCTGCCTGCTCAATCCTCCCAGTGGTTATGAGCTGGCCGACCTGGAGCTGGGCAAGCGCTTTGTCTCGGACCTGTTGGCGGGCGCAAGCGTGCGCATCGAAGGCGCGGCGCCGTGGTTGGATCAAGCCAACCTGCGCCAGGACCAGCAGGCGCAGTTGGCGATTCACGTGGGCAGTGCCGAGCGCACGCCTGCGGCCAACGAACTGCTGATCTATCCGAAGAACGTCAGCGTGACCTGCAAGCCCGGCGCGCAACTGGCCGAGCGTGTGCGCACGGCGTTGCGTGAGGCGGGCATCGCCGTGCAATCCCTGGCGTGCCTGTTGGCCAGTGATACGCAGATGGCCGAGGCGTCGTTGCATGAAGCCGCGGCGGCACTGGGGGTGCCGCTGCGTTTTGCCTGCGTCAGCCAGGACGCCGACATCGTGATCACCGTTGCCGAGCAACCGTTGGACCTGTCCCAGGTAGGGCGTGTGCGCGGGCGTCTGGCCGTGATCGGCCTGGGGCCTGGCGCGGCCGAATTGATGGTGCCGGCGGTGAAGGCCGAATTGGCACGCTGCACCGATGTGCTGGGTTACGAAACCTACGTGCGCATGGCCGGGCCGTTCCGTGACGACCAGGTGCAGCACTGCACCGATAACCGCGCAGAAATGCAGCGCGCGCGCCACGCATTCGAGCTGGCCGCGCAAGGCCGTTCGGTGGTGGTGGTGTCGTCCGGCGACCCGGGCGTGTTCGCCATGGCAGCGGCGGTGATCGAGGCGCTGCACGAGTCCAGCGATCCGGCGTGGCATCAGGTCGACCTGCAGATCCTGCCGGGCGTCTCAGCTTCGCTGGCCACCGCCGCCCAGGCGGGTGCGCCGTTGGGGCACGACTTCTGCGTGATGTCGCTGTCGGACAACCTCAAGCCTTGGGCAATCATCGAAAAGCGCCTGGACCTCGCGTCCCAGGCCGATCTTGCCCTGGCGTTCTACAACCCGATCTCGCGCTCGCGGCCGTGGCAACTGGGGCGTGCCCTGCAAATCGTCGCGCTGCACCGCACGCCGCAAACCCCGGTGGTGCTGGGCCGCGACATCGGTCGCCCGGGCCAGACCTTGCGCGTCACCACCCTGGGTCAACTCACGCCCGAGCAAGTGGACATGCGCACCATGGTGTTGATCGGCTCGTCCACCACCTGCGCGTTCCCGCGCGCCGGTGGTGGTGAGTGGGTGTACACGCCACGCTGGTACGGCGAAAAACCCCTGTCCTGAAAACAGCCTCGTGGCTGCCCGAAAGCTCCGAATGACCCAGGGATTTACCTGCGGTTGTCCGGGGCTTTTTCTTTTTTTGCGCGCTGAAATCCGCAAGGCCCGCGCGGTTGCTGGACGCTGGGGGCTGGCACGCCCGGCCAAGGCATGTTTGTCGCCTGGCAAGCCCGCCAGCCGCTGGACTAGTGTGCAGGTAAGCCCCATGTGGGGTGTTTGTGGAGAACTGGAAATGGAGCGACATCAAAGAAGGATCAACAGTACCAAGAGGCGTAAATTGATCGCCGCCTACAAGCTGCCGGGGGCTTCGGGATTGAATGCCGCGCTGCCGGTGGATACGGCGGATGACTGCAATGCGGCGGTGGTGAACAACGGCGTGATTTCGTTCGTCGAGGGCATGTCGGCGTTGAATCGTGAGTACATCCGCAAAAGCTATTTGCTGGCCAGCAGTTACGTCAGCGATGTGTTGAAGGTCCAGCGCGGCACCGAGGGCTGGTACGACGAATTTATCAAGGTGATGATCAGCCTGGGCTGGCTGCCGTTGCGTAGCAGCTTTGAGCGGGTTTCCAGCAGCGGCAAGGGCCTGACGGTGCAACTGGCGGCATTGAATATGATCGCGGCGATGCTGGCCTCGACGTCACTGGTCGGGCCGGCGTTCGCGGCGTTGCCTAAGTTGGCGGCGGATGCGCTGGAGGCCTTGAAACAGGCGCCAGCGTCGTTCGAGCTGTTCAAGCGCAACAGCACCATGCAGCAAGGGGGGGATTTCGGCCTGGCGTCCTGTGCGCAAACCGATGGCGAAGTGACGATGGTGCTGGTGACCTACAGCACCCTCGGCGTGAGCAAGCAGGTCGGCCTGCCGTTCCTGGAGTGGGACAGTTCCTCGTCCGAGGCCTTCAGCGGGCAGACGTGTCTGGTGCTGAATACCTCGGTGGTCAACGAAAAAACCATCCAACTGATGCGCGAGAGCGCGGGTGACAAGGTGCAGCTGGCAATCGCCAAGTACCGGATCTAAGGCACCAGGTAGCCGCGTACCCCGGTAAAGATGATTTGCGCGGCCAGGGCGCAGACGAACAGGCCCATCAAGCGGCTGACAATCTGCAAGCCCTGGTCGCCAAGAATCCGCTCGATGCGGTTGGACAGGTAGAGCACCACGCCCACCGTGAGGCTGGCCAGGGCGATGCTGAGGATGGCGGTGAGTTTGTCGTCCCAGTGCGGCTGGCTGACGCCCATCACCAGCAGCGCACCGATGGTGCCGGGGCCGACGGTCAGGGGAATGGTCAGCGGCACGATGGTGACGTCCTGCTGCACGTTGTCGGTCTGCACCGCCGACTTGCCTTGGGCCATGCCCAGGGCCGAGATGAACAGCACACTGCCGGCGCCGATGCGGAACGCATCCACAGTGATCCCGAACACACTGAAAATCACGCGGCCGAACAGGTAGAGCAACACGCTCGACACCAGGGTCGCCAGCGCGACCTTCCACGCCAGGCGTCGGCGCTCCTTGCTGGAGTAACCACGGGTCAGGCTGATAAAGCAGGACAGCACGAAGAACGGGCTGTAGAGCACCAGCATTTTCAGGTAGACGCTGAATAACACGTGGAGCATGTGAGTGGCTCGCGATGAGAGAAGTGTGTCGAGTCTATCAGGCGCCAGAGATCAAATGTGGGAGCGGGCTTGCTGGGCTGTCAGCGCTCGGCTGGAGATCGCCCAGACACTGCCAACTCCCTGTGGGAGTTGTCGAGCTTTAGCGAGGCTGCGAAGGCGGTGGTACTGCTGGTAGAGAGGTTGCCTGAGCCACCGCTTTCGCGGGCAAGCCCGCTCCCACAGGTGATTGGTGTTGATGGATGGTGAGTGTTCGGCTGGAGATCGCCCAGGCACTGCCAATCCCCTGTGGGAGCTGTCGAGCTTTAGCGAGGCTGCGAAGGCGGTGGTACTGCTGGTAGAGAGGTTGCCTGAGCCACCGCTTTCGCGGGCAAGCCCGCTCCCACAGTTGATTGGTGTTGATGGATGGTGAGTGTTCGGCTGGAGATTGCCCAGGCACTGCCAACTCCCTGTGGGAGTTGTCGAGCTTTAGCGAGGCTGCGAAGGCGGTGGTACTGCTGGTAGAGAGGTTGCCTGAGCCACCGCTTTCGCGGGCAAGCCCGCTCCCACAGGTGATTGGTGTTGATGGATGGTGAGTGTTCGGCTGGAGATCGCCCAGGCACTGCCAATCCCCTGTGGGAGCTGTCGAGCTTTAGCGAGGCTGCGAAGGCGGTGGTACTGCTGGTAGAGAGGTTGCCTGAGCCACCGCTTTCGCGGGCAAGCCCGCTCCCACAGTTGATTGGTGTTGATGGATGGTGAGTGTTCGGCTGGAGATTGCCCAGGCACTGCCAACTCCCTGTGGGAGTTGTCGAGCTTTAGCGAGGCTGCGAAGGCGGTGGTACTGCTGGTAGAGAGGTTGCCTGAGCCACCGCTTTCGCGGGCAAGCCCGCTCCCACAGTTGATTGGGGTTGCTGGGGAGTGAGTGTTTGGCTGGAGATCGCCCAGGCACTGCCAATCCCTTGTGGGAGCTGTCGAGCTTTAGCGAGGCTGCGAAGGCGGCGGTACTGCTGGTAGAGGAGTTGGCTGAACTACCGCTTTCGCGGGCAAGCCCGCTCCCACAGGTGATTGGGGTTGCTGGGCTGTCAGTGTTCGGCTGGAGATTGCCCAGGCACTGCCAATCCCCTGTGGGAGTTGTCGAGCTTTAGCGAGGCTGCGAAGGCGGCGGTACTGCTGGTAGAGGAGTTGGCTGAACTACCGCTTTCGCGGGCAAGCCCGCTCCCACAGGTGATTGGGGTTGCTGGGCTGTCAGTGTTCGGCTGGAGATTGCCCAGGCACTGCCAATCCCCTGTGGGAGCTGTCGAGCTTTAGCGAGGCTGCGAAGGCGGCGGTACTGTTGGCAGAGGTGTTGGCTGAACCACCGCTTTCGCGGGCAAGCCCGCTCCCACAGTTGATTGGGGTTGCTGGGCTGTCAGTGTTCGGCTGGAGATTATCCAGGCACTGCCAATCCCTTGTGGGAGCTGTCGAGCTTTAGCGAGGCTGCGAAGGCGGCGGCACTGCTGGTAGAGAGGTTGCCTGAGCCACCGCTTTCGCGGGCAAGCCCGCTCCCACAGTTGATTGGGGTTGCTGGGCTGTCAGTGTTCGGCTGGAGATCGCCCAGGCACTGCCAATCCCTTGTGGGAGTTGTCGAGCTTTAGCGAGGCTGCGAAGGCGGCGGTACTGTTGGCAGAGGTGTTGGCTGAACCACCGCATTCGCGGGCAAGCCCGCTCCCACAGGTGATTGGGGTTGCTGGGGAGTGAGTGTTTGGCTGGAGATTGCCCAGGCACTGCCAATCCCCTGTTGGAGTTGTCGAGCTTTAGCGAGGCTGCGAAGGCGGCGGTACTGCTGGTGAAGATGTTGTCCCTCCACCATGGAATCTCCCACAGGGGAACTGCATTGCAGGTCAGGAGGGGGCGTGTTCCGGGCGTTGCTGGCGCTGTGCAACCCAGTACTCCACCAGCTCGCGCAACTGCGACAGTTCCACCGGCTTGGCCATGTGCCCGTCCATCCCGGCTTGGCGCGCGCGCTCTTTGTGTTCGGAGAGGATGTGTGCGGTCAGCGCCACCACCGGCGTGCGGATGCGCTGGTGGCTGACTTCCCACGCGCGCAGTTGCTGGGTCGCCGAGAAGCCATCGAGGATCGGCATTTCGCAGTCCATCAACACCAAGTCATAACGCTGAGCTTTCATCGCTTCCAGGGCTTCTTCGCCGTTGCTGGCGGTGTCCGGGTTGAGGTTGAGTTTGCCGAGCATGCCGCGGATCACTTTGGTGGAGATGCTGTTGTCTTCGGCCACCAGGATGCGGAAGTCGGCGGGCACGGTCACGGCGGCCGGTGCACTTGGCGTCGGGCGTGATTGCACGGTGCCTTTGCTGCGTTGGGTCAGTTCGTCGGCCAGGGTGGTCTTGAGGGTGTAGCCCGCCACTGGCTTGGCGAGGATGCGCTTGATCCCGCAATTGCGCGCGATGATTTTGCTCGGCGCATTGCTGATGCCGGTGAGCATGATCAGCAGGATGTCGTGGTTCAGGCTCGGGTCTTCCTTGATCTTCGCCGCCAGTTGCATGCCGGTCATGCCGGGCATGTTCTGGTCCAGCAGAACCACGTCGAAGTAGTCGCGCAGGTGCGCTTTGGTGCGCAGCAGCGCCAGGGCTTCCTTGCCCGAAGGCACGGCACTGACGTTGAGGCCCCAGGCCGTGCATTGCTGCACCAACACTTTGCGGCAGGTGTCGTTGTCGTCCACCACCAGAACGCGCGCGCCCTTGAGCGGGCCGTCTAGGTCGGACGTCGGGTGTTCCAGGCGTTCCGGGTCCAGCGGCAGGGTCAGCCACAGGGTGCTGCCCTGGTGGCTGCCGCTCTTGATGCCGAACTCGCCGTTCATCAACAGGATCAGTTGGCGGGCGATGACCAGGCCCAGGTGGCCGCTCAAGCGGGTGGCCGAGAGGAAATTCTTGCTGTGCAGTTCGCTGTGCAGCAGCGCGTCGCGTTCGGCCGCTTCCATCGGCAGGCCGCTGTCTTGCACGGCGATGCGCAGGCGCGGCTTGGTGCTGCGTTCATCGAGGGCGACGACGATCAGCACTTCGCCTTCATCGGTCTTTTGCAGGGCGTTTTCCAGCAGGCTCAACAGCGCCTGGCGCAGGCGGGTCGGGTCGCCACTGATGACGCGTGGCACCTGAGGCTGGATAAAGCTGATCAGCTCGACGTTCTGTTGTTCGGCCTTGGCGCGGAAGATGCTCAGGCAGTCGTCGATCAATGCGTTGAGGTCGAACTGCACGTCGTCCAGTTCGATCTGCCCGGATTCGAGCTTGGAGATGTCGAGGATCTCGTTGATCAGCGTGAGCAGTTCGTTGCCGGCGCTGTGGATGGTCTGTACGTAGTCCCGCTGTTTCACCGACAACGGCGTGCCCAGCAACAGCTCGGTCATGCCCAGCACGCCGTTCATGGGGGTACGGATTTCGTGGCTGATCTTCGCCAGGAACTCGGCCTTGGCCGCGATTTCGGCGTTGCTCGCAGCAAGGTCGCGGCTGAGGCTGAAGCGGGTTTCGACAATGGCGCGCTGGCGTTCACCCAGCGCAAGGCTCATCAACAAGCCGCTGATGCAGATAAAGGCGAGCAGGGTGATGATCAAGCCTTGCGGCGCCAGCAGCGTGAGGCCGAGCAGGGCGGGCAGGATGATCAGCGTACCCGTGTTGAATACCACCATCGCCGCCACGAACAGGCGCGCCGGGCGGTAGCCTTTCTGCCAGTGATAGGCCGAGACAAACAGCATGCTCAACCCGGCGAGGGCGACCAGGGCGTAGGTGATGATGTTCAGTGGCAGGGTGTTGACGAATAACAGCAGCAGGCCGCACAGCACGATAAACAGGATGTCGGCCATCAGCAGCTTGTTCAGCGGGTGCGGGCCCAGCGGCATGAAGAAGCGGTAGGCAAACATCAGCCCGCACGGCGCGGTGAGCAGCAGGGCGAGGTAGGCGCCTGGTGTCTGGATCGCGTGCCAGTTTGGCAGCCAGGGGCCGACCACATTGAGCAGCAACGCCAGGCTCAGCATCAACAGCACTTCGCAGGCGGCCAGCCATAGGCTGCTGCGCGAGCGGTGGTAGGCAAAGCGCGTGAGGTTGTGCAGGATCAGCATCAGCAGGCAGCCGAACAACAGGCCGTAGATCAGCGTCTGGGTCTGGTTGGCGGCGACGAGGACGGCCGGCTCCAGGGTGATGTACGGGCGCAGCTCGTGTTCCGAGACCATGCGCAGGTACACATCAAGGGTTTTCTGGCTCTGGGGCATCGCCAGCATGAAATCGCTGCTGGGCAGTGGGCGCTCGGCCTGGGGCTGGCGCGTGCCGGTGCTCTGTTGTTCCACCAGGGTGTCGCCGTCCAGTACGTAGAGGCTCAGGTGGGACAGGTCCGGGGCAAACACCCGCAGCACTTGTTCGTGCGCGCCGGGTTGCAGCTTGAAGCGTACCCACAACGCACCGTCGGGCGGCGCAGCCGTGATCCGGTCGAGTTCGATGGGGCTGAATTGATTGGTGTAGCGGGCTGAACGGATGTCGCTCAGTTGCAGGTCGGCCTGTTCATCAAGCAATACTGCCCAACCACTGCCTTGCGCCGCGGCCTGGGCCGGGAACAAGCAGAGCAGTGTCAGCAGACTGACTGTGAAACCTATGGCGATCCTGAGCCAGCGCACGGCGAAATCCCTTCGTAGGTTGATGCACGGGTTAACTATGCGCGGGGCGACATGTGTACGGCAAGGGCCGCGGGCCCTTGCCTAACCGAACGGATAGCTACGACTCAGTTGCTCTCGCCACGTTCACGGGCAATCGCGCGATAGCCGATGTCCGTGCGGTAGAAGCAGCCTTTCCAGTCGATCTTCGCGGCCAGCTTGTACGCCTGTTGTTGCGCGGCGTCGACACTGGCACCCATTGCGGTGGCACACAGCACGCGGCCACCTGCGGTTACAACCTTGCCATCCTTGAGCGCGGTGCCCGCATGAAACACCTTGCCCTCCAGCGTAGCAGCTGCGTCCAGGCCTTCAATCACATCGCCCTTGGCGTAGTCGGCAGGGTAACCGCCGGCGGCCAGTACGACACCGACGCTTGGGCGTGGGTCCCACTGTGCTTCAACCTTGTCCAGGGCCTGGGCGAGGGCGGCTTCTACCAACAACACCAGGCTCGACTGCAGGCGCAGCATCACTGGTTGGGTTTCCGGGTCGCCAAAGCGGCAGTTGAACTCGATGACTTTCGGGTTGCCGGCCTTGTCGATCATCAGGCCGGCATACAGGAAGCCGGTGTACACGTTGCCTTCGGCGGCCATGCCGCGCACGGTTGGCCAGATGACCAGGTCCATCACGCGCTGGTGCACGTCGGCGGTCACTACCGGGGCCGGGGAGTAAGCACCCATGCCGCCGGTGTTCGGGCCGCTGTCGCCGTCGCCGACGCGCTTGTGGTCCTGGCTGGTGGCCATCGGCAGCACGTTCTTGCCGTCGACCATCACGATGAAGCTGGCTTCTTCGCCGTCGAGGAACTCTTCGATCACCACGCGGGAACCGGCGTCGCCGAACGCGTTGCCGGCGAGCATGTCGCGCACGGCGTCTTCGGCTTCTTGCAGGGTCATGGCGACGATCACGCCTTTACCGGCGGCCAGGCCGTCGGCCTTGATCACGATCGGTGCGCCTTTTTCACGCAGGTAAGCCAGGGCCGGCTCGATCTCGGTGAAGTTCTGGTAGTCGGCGGTCGGGATCTTGTGGCGTGCCAGGAAGTCCTTGGTGAACGCCTTGGAGCCTTCCAGCTGGGCTGCACCGGCGGTAGGGCCGAAGCAGTCCAGGCCACGGCTGCGGAACAGGTCCACGACGCCGGCAACCAGGGGGACTTCCGGACCGACGATGGTCAGGGACACGTTCTTTTCAGCAAAATCGGCCAGTTGCTCAAGGGCCAGCACGTCGATAGCGACGTTTTCGCACTTGGCTTCAATGGCGGTGCCGGCGTTGCCGGGTGCGACGAAAACCTTCTGGACGCGTGGGTCCTGGGCTACTTTCCAGGCCAGGGCGTGTTCACGGCCACCGCTGCCAATGATCAAAACATTCATTTCAAAAACCTCAAATTCTGTGGACGCTGCAGAAGCGCCTTTAAATGTGGGAGCGGGCTTGCTCGCGAAAGCAGTGTGTCAGTCGCAGGATATGTAGCTGATACACCGCATTCGCGAGCAAGCCCGCTCCCACACAAGCCCGCTCTCACATCTCTATCGAGTTGGATCAGTGACGGAAGTGGCGCATGCCGGTAAAGACCATGGCGATGCCGGCTTCATCAGCCGCAGCGATCACTTCGGCATCGCGCATCGAGCCACCCGGTTGAATCACGGCGGTGACGCCCGCTTTCGCGGCGTTGTCCAGGCCGTCACGGAACGGGAAGAACGCGTCGGATGCCATCACCGAACCGACCACCTGCAAACCAGCGTGTTCAGCCTTGATCGCAGCGATACGCGCCGAGTTCACGCGGCTCATCTGGCCGGCGCCGACACCGATGGTCTGGCGGTTCTTGGCGTAGACGATGGCGTTGGACTTGACGTACTTGGCCACTTTCCAGGCGAAGATCAGGTCGTTGATCTCTTGCTCGGTTGGCGCGCGCTTGGTCACGACTTTCAGGTCGTCGCTGCCGATCATGCCGATGTCGCGGCTCTGTACCAGCAGGCCGCCGTTGACGCGCTTGTAGTCCCAGGCCGCAGCGCGGTCAGCCGACCACTCGCCGCAGGCCAGCAGGCGCACGTTGGCTTTGGCCGCCACGATGGCGCGGGCCTCATCGCTGACGGATGGAGCGATGATCACTTCCACGAACTGACGCTCGACGATCGCCTTGGCGGTCTCGGCATCCAGTTCACGGTTGAAGGCGATGATGCCGCCAAATGCCGATTCGGTGTCGGTGGCGTAGGCCAGTTCGTAGGCCTGGCGGATACCGCCTTCAGCGTCCGGGCTCACGGCCACGCCGCACGGGTTGGCGTGCTTGACGATCACGCAGGCGGGCTTGACGAAGCTCTTCACACATTCCAGCGCGGCGTCGGTATCGGCCACGTTGTTGTAGGACAGTTCCTTGCCTTGCAGCTGGGTCGCGGTGGCGATGCCGACTTCGGCAGGCTTGGCTTCCACGTAGAACGCCGCGCTCTGGTGCGGGTTCTCGCCGTAGCGCATTTCCTGGGCCTTGATGAACTGGCTGTTGAAGGTGCGCGGGAATTGGCTGCGGCCTTCGGTCGACAGGGTTTCAGCGGCCTGGTCAACCGTGCCCATGTAGTTGGCGATCATGCCGTCGTAGGCTGCCGTGTGTTCGAACGCCTTGAGCATCAGGTCGAAACGCTGGGCGTAGGTCAGGCCACCGGCTTTCAGGCTTTCGAGCACTTGGCTGTAGTCGCTGGCGTTGACCACGATGGCCACGTCTTTGTGGTTCTTGGCCGCCGAACGCACCATGGTCGGGCCGCCGATATCGATGTTTTCGATGGCGGTCGGCAGGTCGCAGCCTGGCTTGTTGATGGTGGCTTCGAACGGGTACAGGTTGACGGCTACCAGGTCGATCGGCTTGATGCCGTGCTCGGCCATGATGGCGTCGTCGGTGCCGCGACGGCCAAGGATGCCGCCGTGGATTTTCGGGTGCAGGGTCTTGACCCGACCGTCCATCATTTCTGCGAAACCGGTGTAGTCCGCAACTTCTACTGCGGCCACGCCGTTGTCCTGCAGCAGTTTGAAGGTCCCGCCCGTGGAGAGGATTTCCACGCCCAGGGCTTCCAGCTCCCGGGCAAATTCGAGGATGCCGGTCTTGTCGGAAACGCTGATCAAGGCGCGGCGGATCGGCAGGCGGGTAGTCTGGTCGGTCATTTCAATTTCCATCAAAAGCAAAGGAGTCAGCAAAAAAGGCGGCCGTTTTTTACGCGGGCGCCTTTCTGGTTTGATTGAATGCTTACAACAAATCGTACTGCTTGAGCTTTTTGCGCAAGGTGCCACGGTTGAGGCCGAGCAGCTCACTGGCTTTGGTCTGGTTGCCCTTGACGTAGTTCATCACGCTTTCGAGCAAGGGCGCTTCGACTTCGGAGAGCACCAGGTTGTACACGTCCGTGACGGATGCGCCCTCAAGGTGGGCGAAATAATTGTGCAGCGCCTTCTCGACACTACCGCGAAGGGTCTGGCCTTCTTCGCTCGGCGTGTTCAGGTGCTGTTTCAAATTGACGTTGTCGCTCACGGGTGTCGTTCCACTCACTAAAGTCTCGGTCATCATCGTCATGCGGCCACCCCCTCTCCGTCCCCTGTCCCCAGGCTCTTGTAACGCTCGCCGAAGAACTCACGAACGTTGGCGCACTGTGCTTCCGTATCATCCAAACGATTGAAGTGGGCGCGAAACTCCCTGGCGCCCGGCAGGGTTGCGAGATACCAGCCGACATGCTTGCGAGCAATGCGTACTCCCATCACGTCTCCGTAGAAGGCGTGCAGGGCGGCCAGATGCTCTAGCAGAATACGTTCCACCTCGATCAGCTCCGGTGCCGGCAAGACTTCGCCGGTACGCAGAAAATGGTCGATCTCACGGAAAATCCAGGGCCGCCCCTGGGCGGCCCGGCCAATCAACAAGCCGTCGGCGCCAGTGGCGTGCAACACGCGCCGGGCTTTCTCGGCTGAATCGATGTCGCCATTGGCAAATACCGGTATCGACACCGCCTGCTTGATCGCGGCAATGGTGTCGTACTCGGCTTCACCTGTGTAAAGGTCGGCGCGGGTGCGGCCATGCACCGCCAGCGCTGTAATTCCTGCCTGTTCGGCGATTTTCGCCACCGTCAGGCCGTTCTTGTTCTCCCGGTCCCAACCGGTACGGATCTTCAGCGTCACCGGCACCTCGACTGCGGCGACAACGGCCTGCAGGATCTCGGCAACCAATTGCTCATCTTTCAACAGCGCGGAACCGGCGGCCTTGTTGCAGACCTTCTTGGCCGGGCAGCCCATGTTGATGTCGATGATCTGCGCCCCCAACTCCACGTTGGCCCGGGCCGCATCCGCCAGCATCTGTGCATCCCCACCGGCGATCTGTACCGAGCGGGGCTCGGGATCACCTTCGTGGATCATGCGCATCCGCGATTTGCGGGTGTTCCACAAGCTCATGTCGCTGGTGACCATTTCCGAGACTACTAGACCCGCGCCCAAACGCTTGCACAGCTGACGAAAGGGCTGGTCGGTGACGCCCGCCATCGGGGCGAGAATCAAACCGTTGTGCAATGTATATGGGCCGATGCGTACCGCCGACATAGGACTTCCCTGTTGTGGGGCCGGATCATTAGAGTTCGAAAAAGGGTTGGCATGATACCCGCTCTCGATGACTGGATAAAGGCTGAATTGGATAAAATCTGAACAGTTATTTGTTTATCGCCGCCGGTTTGGATGTGCGGGGTCCAGTCAAGAATCCGCCGTCAAACCTCAATACATAGGCCGATTCACTCGGGCGAGTGGAAGCTCAGGCTGTAATTCACGGCTTTGTTGCCCGGGTCGAGGATGTCCAGGGAGATGTGGATCGGCGTCTGCGAAGGCATTTCGCTGACACCGGCCAATTCGCCGCTGAGGTATTCGGCGGGTTTGAAGCGACGACTGGCGATCAGGTTGCCGTTGAGGTCGGCAAAGCGCAGTTCCAGCAAGGGGAAGGGCTGGGAGAAGGTCGCGCGGTTATAGATGATGGCATCGACCACCAGCGCCCCGGCAAACTCTGGGTGGCTGCGCACCACCAGGTTGCTGCTCTTGATGTGGGCAATGTCGACCCGTGATGGCACGGTGCAGCCGAGTGTCGGGCACAGTTGCTGGAACCACGGGCGGTAGGCGTCCTGGCGGGCCAGGTCGTCGAACTGGTAGGCGATGTACTGGGCGGCGAGGCCGCCGGCGGCGATCAGCACCAGCAAGATCCAGATCAGGCGGCTGCCCAGGCTGGCCGGGCGTTTTTGCGCGTAGAGGTGCAGCGGGTCGTCTTCCAGGTCCTGAAGCACGTCGTCGTGCACGCCGGCTTCGGTGCGCGGGCGCTTGCGGCGGGTGCCGAGACGTTCTTCGGCTTCCGCCTGGCCGGCGGCATGGGTCAGCGGCGTGAACGGCGGGTCGATGTCGTCCTCGTCCGGCGGCGCGTGCAGTGGCGGCTCGTCATCCAGGTCGTCGGTGTGGAACGACATCGACGGTTCGGTGCGCTGCTTGGTCGCAGGTGCGTTCGTCGGTTCGGCGTCGTCTTCTTCAGCCGGCAGGCGTTCTTGCGGCGGTTCGCTGAACAGGCTGGCGGCCCACTTTTCTTCCTCGGCCTTGATGGTGTCGCGGCTGGCGCTGAGGGGTTCGTCTTTTTGCCGACGATCGCTGCCGGGTTGGCGGCGATCCGCGCCCAGCGGCTGGGTGTGCTGAATCTCGCGGCGTTCCAGCTTGGCCAGTTCCTGGTCCAGGTCCAGGTTGTCCAGGTCCAGCTCTTCTGCGCTCCATTGCTTCTGGCTGATGGCGCGCGGGGCCGCGGGGGCCGGCTCGACGCTGGCCGGTTGCTCGGCTTGCGAGGCGGCCGCGGCTGCGCGCTGCTCCAGCAACTGGCGCACCGCGTTGAACACTTGCAGGCACGAGCCGCAACGCACCACGCCGCGGGCCACACTCAATTGAGCGTGGTTGACGCGAAAACGCGATTGGCAATGCGGGCACTGGGTGACGAAACTGTCGGTCATGCGGCCATCCGATTCAGGCAAGCGCTCATTCTAGCGCCGACGGCCGCTGATGCGTACCCAGCCATCACGGTTGGCGATGGGGTCCAGCTCGAAATCCTGGGCATAGGCGGCGGCAACATCTTCACCTTGCTCGGCCAGGATGCCCGACAGGGCCAGGCGGCCACCGGGCCTGACCAGGCTCGACAGCTGCGGCGCCAGCGACACCAGCGGCCCGGCGAGGATATTGGCGACCAGTACGTCGGCCTGCACCTGGGGCAATTGCTCCGGCAGGTAGAGGGGGAATTTGCCTTCAGCGATGTTGTTGCGCCCGGCGTTGTCGCGGGAGGCTTCCAGGGCTTGCACGTCGATATCGGTGCCGACGGCCTCCTTGGCGCCCAGCAACAGGGCAGCGATCGCCAGAATCCCCGAGCCGCAGCCGAAGTCCAGCACATTGCAGTCGTGCAGGTCCTGGCCGTCCAGCCATTCCAGGCACAGTGCGGTGGTGGGGTGGGTGCCGGTGCCGAATGCGAGGCCCGGGTCCAGCAGCAGGTTCACGGCGTCAGGTTCTGGCGCGGCGTGCCAGCTCGGTACGATCCACAGGCGCTGGCCGAAACGCATCGGCTGGAAGTTGTCCATCCAGCTGCGTTCCCAGTCCTGGTCTTCGATGACTTCGCTGTGATGCTCCGGCAGCGGTGCGCCGGTGAGCAGTTCCATATGGGCTAGCACGCTGGCGGCATCGGTGCCGTCTTCGAACAGGGCGAGCAGATGGGTGTGCGACCACAGCGGGGTGGTGTTGAGTTCGGGTTCGAAGATCGGCTGGTCTTCGGCGTCCATGAAGGTGACCGAAACGGCGCCGACTTCGAGGAACGCGTCTTCATAGGTTTCGGCTTGTTCTGGGCTGATGGCGAGACGGACTTGCAGCCAAGGCATGGCGGGCACCTTTGAAAAAATTGAATGTGCGACGGGTGGGTCGCGAAAGGGCGCAAGTTTACGCGAGCGGCGGGAGGGGTGTACACATAACAAATGTGGGAGCGGGCTTGCTCGCGAATGCGGTGGGTCAGTGGATAATATCTTGGCTGATGCACCGCATTCGCGAGCAAGCCCGCTCCCACAGGGGGAATGTATCCCGCCAGTAAAATCCGGGGGCCAGAAACAACAAAACCGCCCGAAGGCGGCTTTGTCGGGTGGAGCGCTTACTGGTTGGCCAGCTTGTGTTCCAGGTAGTGAATGTTCACACCACCTTCGCAGAAGCCTTCATCGCGGACCAGGTCCCGGTGCAACGGGATGTTGGTCTTGATGCCGTCAACCACGATCTCGTCCAGGGCGTTGCGCATGCGGGCCATGGCCTCGTCGCGGGTCGCGCCCCAGGTGATCAGCTTGCCGATCAGCGAGTCGTAGTTGGACGGAACCTTGTAGCCGCTGTACAGGTGCGAATCCACACGTACGCCGTTGCCGCCGGGCGCGTGGAAATGCTTGACCAGGCCAGGGCTTGGGATAAAGGTTTTCGGGTCTTCGGCGTTGATGCGGCACTCCAGGGAGTGGCCGTGCATCTTCACGTCGTCCTGGGTGAAGGACAGCGGGTTGCCGGCGGCGATGCTCAGCATCTCCTTGACGATGTCGATACCGGTGACCATCTCCGAAACCGGGTGCTCTACTTGCACGCGAGTGTTCATCTCGATGAAGTAGAAACGGCCGTTCTCGTAGAGGAACTCAAAGGTACCCGCGCCACGGTAGTTGATGTCGATGCACGCCTTGACGCAACGAGCCAGTACTTCCTGACGCGCTTTTTCGTCCAGGCCCGGTGCCGGTGCTTCTTCCAGTACCTTCTGGTGACGACGTTGCAGCGAGCAATCGCGGTCGCCCAGGTGGATGGCGTGGCCTTGGCCGTCGGAGAGTACTTGCACTTCCACGTGACGTGGGTTGGTCAGGTACTTTTCCAGGTAGACCATCGGGTTGCCAAACCAGGCACCCGCTTCGGAGCGGGTCTGCTTGGCCGCTTCGATCAGGTCTTCTTCCTTGTGCACCACGCGCATGCCGCGACCACCACCGCCACCGGCGGCCTTGATGATCACCGGGTAGCCGACTTCGCGACCAATGCGCAGCGCGGTTTCTTCGTCTTCCGGCAGCGGGCCGTCGGAACCGGGAACGGTTGGCACGCCGGCTGCGATCATGGCGTCCTTGGCAGAAACCTTGTCACCCATCAGGCGAATGGTTTCGGCTTTCGGGCCGATGAAGGCGAAGCCGGATTTTTCCACCTGTTCGGCGAAATCGGCGTTTTCCGCGAGGAAGCCGTAGCCTGGGTGGATGCCATCAGCGCCGGTCACTTCCGCGGCAGCGATGATGTTCGAGACCTTCAGGTACGAGTTCGTGGCCAGTGGCGGGCCGATGCAGATGCTTTCGTCCGCCAGTTTCACGTGCATCAATTCGGTGTCAGCCGTCGAGTAAACAGCGACGGTCTTGATGCCCTCTTCCTTACAGGCGCGCAGGATACGCAGCGCGATCTCGCCGCGGTTGGCGATCAGGACTTTTTGCAGTTTCTTCGCAGGTTTCAACATCGAAGGCGCTCCGCGGTTCAAACGATGGTGAACAGCGGCTGGTCGTACTCAACCGGCTGACCGTTTTCTACCAGGATGGATTCGATGACGCCGGCTTTTTCAGCGGTGATGTGGTTCATCATCTTCATCGCTTCAACGATGCAGATGGTGTCGCCCACTTTCACGGTCTGGCCCACTTCAACGAAGGCTGGCGAGGTTGGCGCCGGGGTGCGGTAGAAAGTACCGACCATTGGCGACTTGACCACGAAACCGTTCAGCACTGGAGCGGCTGGCGCTGCAGGAGCGGCGGCGGCAGCGGCTGGCGCAGCAGCAGGAGCGGCGGCTGGAGCCGGTGCTTGCATTTGCGGGGCGTAGAACTGTTGGGCCGGGGTCTTGCTGTGGCGGCTGATCCGTACGGACTCTTCGCCTTCCTTGATTTCCAGCTCGTCGATGCCGGACTCTTCCAGCAGCTCGATCAGTTTCTTAACTTTACGGATATCCATGAATCATCAACTCCCAAGGGTCGGTCAGGGGCGCTTGGCCGGTTGTTCAATGTGTTCCAGGGCGGCCTCCAGGGCCAGTCGGTAACCGCTGGCGCCAAGGCCGCAGATCACTCCTACCGCTACGTCGGAGAAGTAAGAGTGATGGCGGAAAGCTTCGCGTTTGTGCACGTTGGACAAATGCACTTCGATGAATGGGATGCTCACCGCCAGCAGCGCGTCACGTAATGCAACACTTGTATGCGTAAAAGCGGCGGGATTGATCAGGATAAAGTCCACGCCTTCGCCGCGCGCGGCATGGATGCGATCAATCAATTCATACTCGGCATTGCTTTGCAGGTAGAGCAGATGGTGGCCGGCTTCACGGGCCCTGCGTTCCAGATCGAGGTTGATCTGTTCCAGGGTGACTGCCCCGTAGACGCCCGGTTCGCGGGTGCCGAGCAGGTTCAGGTTGGGTCCGTGTAGAACCAGAAAGGTCGCCATCGGCTGTTCCTTGTTATTGATGTGGGTACGGCAGAACCCGGCGACTATGCCGCAAAGCCTTTGTGACTGTCCAGTTCTATGCAGTAGGCAGCACGATTAGCGAGGATAGCGCAAAATTTGTGACTGCGAGGCTGGATCCGGTCAGTGTGGGAGCGGCATCCAGGCTCAGACCGGGTTAAACGCGGAAAGCCTGGACAGCGGTGTTGAGCTGCCCGCCGAGTACCAGCAGATGCTCGCCCTGGCTGCGGCCCTGGCCGATGCGCAGCAAATTGTCCTCACCCAATTGGTGAATCCGCTCGCTGTTGTCACGGATTTCGCTGACCGCGCTGCTCTGCTGCGCGGTCACATCGGCAATGCGCACTGCTGTGGCGGAAATGGTCTGGATCGCCCCGACGATTTCATCCAGCGCGCCGTCGGCCGCCTGGGCCTGCTGGGCGGTGGCTTCGGCGTGTTCGACCTGGGCGCGCATGCCTTGCACCGATTGGTGCGCAGCGGCTTGCAGGCCGGCGATCAGGGTCTGGATTTCGGCGGTGGCGCCGGCGGTGCGCTGCGCCAGGGAGCGCACTTCGTCGGCGACCACGGCAAACCCACGTCCGGCTTCACCGGCCCGGGCGGCCTCAATTGCCGCGTTGAGCGCGAGCAGGTTGGTCTGGTCGGCAATCGAGCGGATCACCGTCAGCACGCCGCCGATGGTCGCGGACTCTTCAGCGAGTTTCTCGATCATCTGCGCATTTTGCTGCACTTCACCCACCAGCGCATGTAGCCCGGTCAGGCTCAGGCCGATCACCCGTTGGCCCTGTTCCACCGCGTCACCGGCGCTGCGGCTGGCCCCCGCGGCCTGGCTGGCGTCGCCGGCGACTTGTTGAATGGTCGCTTCGAGTTCGCCCAGGGAGTCGCGGATCTGCGCGGTGTCGCCGGCCTGGCGCTCGGCGCCGTCATGCAGGCCGCTGCTCAGTTCGGCCAATGCACGGCTGCTGCCGGCGACTTCCTCGGCATTGCCGCGAATGGTGCCGACCAACGCCACCAAATAGGCGCGCAGGCGGTTCAGCGACGCTTCAATATCGTGCAGTTCGCGGTTGGTCTTGCCCAAGGCAATCGACTGGCTGAAGTCGCCTTCGGCCCAGGTCGACAGGGCCGGTGCCAGGTTGGTCAGGACTCGCGCCAAGCGGCGTTGCAGGGTGTCGATCAGCAATGCGATCAGCAGGATCAGACCGATCATCACGCCTTGCATCACCCGCACTTCGCCCTGGATCTTGCCGTGCTGCGCGCGCACCACCGGCTCCAGGCTGGCGATGGCTTGTTGCACGGCGTTGATTTTCAGGTGAGTGGCGTTGGCCAGGTCGGCCCGCTGCTGGATCTGCTCGCGAGTGCGCTTGAGTTCGGCGGGGTAGCGGGTCAGCAAGCTGTTGAGTTCGCGCTTGAGGTCGACGCCGGTGTCCTGGGCTTCGGTTTTTTCGCTGTTTTCCAGGCCCATCAGGGCGGAGAAATCGTCGGCGCTGGATTCGGCGCTGGCCGTCACGCCCAGCAGCGGCAGTTGCTCCAGCAGGTCCGCCTGGCTGCGGATGTTGCCGACTTCGCGCTCCACATCAGCGGCGAGTTCCGCACGGCCGCTGCTCACCAGCTTGTCGCGGGCCAGGGACAGTTTGCCCAGGTGTTGCGACGCGGCCAGCAGCGGCGGCAGGTAGCGCGCGGCCTGGGGGGAATTCACGCCGATGGCGTATTGGCTCAGTTGCTCCAGGTTCGCGCCCAATTCGCGCTCGGCTTGCAGCAGCAGGGCTTGCGGGTCGCCGGCCAGCTTGCCGGCAGCGAGCAGGTCGGTCTTGCTGAAGGCGTCCAGGTCCACAAGGCTCGGGCGCAGGTTTTGCGCGAGGTCGGCAGGCAGTTCATCCAGATGTTGCAGCAGGTTTTCCAGGCTCTGGCTGGCGCTGCTCAAACGCAGGGCGTCGCCGCTGGCGAGGTAGTCGTCGATATTGCGCGCGGCCTGGTTCTGGAAGGTCTGGGACAGGCCCAGGTAGCGTTCCATCAGCAAATACGGACGCTCCAGTGCCCGCTGCGACCACCAGAGTGTCGCCCCGAGCGCCAGGCACACGGCCACGAGCAGAAGGGTATTGAGATTGGTCAGCAGCTTCAGGCGCATGCGGGATTTCAACCGACAGCAAAAGGTAAGTGCCTGAAGTTATTGCGCTTTCATTACAAGGTTATGACGGAATCAGTGGATTCCGGTGAAAAGGTGGCACTTTGCTTTGATGTGCGCGCCGCTTGTACTCGGTTGCGTCCGGCGTTCTTCGCGCGGTACAGCGCCTCGTCGGCCTGGGCCGCCATCATCAGGCTGTCGGAACCGTCGCACAGCTCCACAACCCCTGCGCTGAAGGTGCACCACAAGTCCTGCGGCTGGGCCGGGTAGTGAATTTCGGCAAAGCGCCCACGGATTTCGTCCAGCACCTTGCAGGCCGATTCCAGGTCGGTGTCGGGCATCACGATGGCGAATTCCTCGCCGCCGTAGCGCCCGATGTAGTCGGTCTTGCGCAGGCGCTGCTTGAGAAACAGCGCCAGGCTCTTGATCACGCGGTCGCCCATGGGGTGGCCGTGGCTGTCGTTGACCCGCTTGAAGTGGTCAATGTCGAGCATGGCAAAGCTCAGCGGCTTGTTCTCGCGGCGCGCACGGAAGCTGCAGTCTTCGAGCAATTGCAGGATGTGGGTGTGGTTGTACAGGCCGGTCAGGCTGTCGCGCACCATGCGCGCCTTGAGGTGGCGGGCGCGGGCGGCGCGGTTGCGCACGGTGGTGATCAGGTGGCGCGGCTTGATCGGCTTGGTCAGGAAGTCGTCGCCGCCCTCGCTCATCGCGTCCAGCTGTTTGTCCAGGTCGTCTTCGGCCGACAGGTAGATGATCGGCACGCTGACATAGCGGTCGTTATGGCGGATCACCTTGGCCAGTTCGGTGCCGGTGCAGGCGGGCATGTACATGTCGAGGATGATCAGGTCGGGCTGGAAGTCCGCCAGCTCGGCCATGGCCTGGATCGGCTCGATCAAGGTGCGGGTGACGATGCCGGCACTGTTGAGCAGGCGTTCGGTGTGCAGGGCCTGGGCGCGCGAGTCGTCGATGATCAGCACTTTATACGGCTCGTACTGGGCGACGCAGGTGAGCACTTCGATCTTCTCCAGCAGGCTGGAGGCTTCCAGGGTGCCGGTGAGGAACTCCTGGCCACCGGCGCGCACGGCGGCGAGACGGGTCGGGGTGTCGGTTTCGTGCAGGCTGAAAAACAGCAGTGGCAGTTTTTGCTCCAGGCCTTCCTGGGCTTCGGCGGCCAGCTTGAGGCCCATGCCTGCGCCGCAAAAGTCCACGTCTATGACGATGGCCGACGGCAAGCGCTCGGCCATCGACGCTCGGAACGCCGGCACGCTGTCCAGGGACTGCGCGCTCATGCCAAAAAATTCCAGCTGCTTGGCCAGGCGCTCGGCGCGGTCGTGATCGGCGAGCATCACGTAGATCGGCTTGCGCATCGGTGGCAGGAAGGTTTGTTCGAGCTGGTCGCCCTGGCGCAGCCCGGTGCGCGACAGGCGCTGCATCAGGCGATTGAGTTCGGTGATCAGGTGGCTGCTGAGGCGGCCACGGTTTTCGTCGACCTGCTTGAGCGATTCGCCGATATGCCGCGCCAACTGGCCGTGCTCCGGCTGCTCGAAACGCTCGGCAAAACGCTGCAGGCGCAGGTTGGCTTCGCTGAGTTCGGAGAGGTCAGCGTTGGACCATTCACTGCGTTGCAGGCGCTGCCAGATCTCAAGAATTTGACGTGCCTGATGAATTACCCGCTGGGCAAAATGGTGCTTGAGACGCTCACGGCTGGGGTCTTCTGGCTCGGTCATATCCTGACTACTAGTAAGGCTGCATGCTGAGGTCGAACTGATGGCTCTATGCTAGCACCTCTTTTCTGTTGCATGAGTGTCATACGTCAATTAACTGCGAGACTTACGCATTCAATTTTCGACTCATCGGTCGCGCAGCGTAAAAAGCGTGCATCCTTTATAGTCGAACGCCCCGTATGCGCCACTTTCGTTTAAAAGCCCCGCGCTGACGGGCACGATGGGGTAGGGTTGTGGTCGGAGTGTTTGAACGCACCCGGACAATAGACGTGCATGAACTCAAGTGATTGAAAGGATCCCGCCATGCTGGACTGGAAAAACCGCGCAGACAGTACCAAAGGCCCCGCCCCCGAACCCAAGTCGGCCAACCGCAGCTACTTTCGCAGCCTGCTGATGAGCCGCGCCGTGCTCAGCCTGCTGGGCTTGTACCTGTTGGTCACGGGTGCCCTGGGGTGGTATTGGAGCGCAGAGCCGGCGCTGTTCCCGGTCCAGCAAAATGCGCAGATTGCCGCCGAGAAGGAAGGCAAGCAGATGGTGGTGGGCTATACCACTGTCGAAACCCTCAAGACCGTGGTCGGCACTTTGCTGGACAAACCCGGTGGCTATATCTCCAACGACCGTTTCCCGCCTGGCCTGTGGATGGACAACATGCCCAGCTGGGAATACGGCGTGCTGGTCCAGGTGCGTGACCTGACCCGCGCCCTGCGTAAAGATTTCGCGCGTTCCCAGTCGCAGTCGGCCGAAGACGCGGACCTGGCCAAGGCCGAACCGCGCTTCAACTTCGACAACAAGAGCTGGGTGCTGCCTTCCAGCGAGTCCGAATACCAGGAAGGCATCAACTCCCTGAGCCGCTATGAAGCGCGCCTGTCCGACCCGAACCAGCGCGGCGCCTTGTTCTATGCACGTGCCGACAACCTGAACAACTGGCTGGGTGACGTGGCGACCCGCCTGGGTTCGCTGTCGCAGCGCCTGTCGGCCAGCGTCGGCCGGGTGAAACTGAACACCGCGCTGAAAACCGAAGCCCTGGCACCGGGTGAAGTGCCGCAGGTCGATGAAGAAGTGGTGGAAACCCCATGGATGCAGATCGACAACGTGTTCTATGAAGCCCGTGGCCAGGCCTGGGCGCTGTCCCACCTGCTGCGCGCCATCGAGGTCGACTTTGCCGATGTACTGGCCAAGAAAAACGCCACGGTCAGCGTGCGCCAGATCATCCGTGAGCTGGAAGCCTCGCAGGAACCGGTCTGGAGTCCTATGATTCTTAACGGCAGTGGCTTCGGTGTACTGGCGAACCATTCGCTGGTGATGGCCAACTACATTTCCCGGGCCAACGCTGCAGTGATCGACTTGCGTCAGCTCCTCAACCAGGGTTGATGATGGACGCTACTCAAAACGAGGCCGCACACCGTGCGGCCTCTGATGCTGAACTGATCTGCTGGGTTGACGAAGAGGACAGGCTCCTCGGTCACCTGGTCAGGTCCGACCTGCGCCAGCGCGGTCTTATCGGCCGTTGCACCTTCATTTTCCTGTTCAATTCCAAGGGCGAGCTGTGTGTGCATCGACGCACACTGAGCAAAGCCTTGTACCCCGGTTTCTGGGATACGGCGGCGGGTGGGATGGTCGCGGCGGGGGAGAGCTACGCCGATTCGGCGGCCCGCGAGCTGGAAGAAGAACTCGGTGTGGCCGGGGTAGCACTGGTCGAGCATGATCACTTCTATTTCGCCGACGGCGACAGCCGGCTCTGGTGCAAGTCCTACTCTGCCGTGTGGGACGGGTCGCTGCGTTTGCAGCCCGAAGAGGTCATGGAAGCGCACTTTCTGCCCCTCGACGTTATCCTTCAGGAAGCTGAACAAAAGCCCTATTGCCCGGACGCCCAGGAGGGCCTGCGTCGCTATCTGGCCCTGCGTCGCTAAACTTGCATAAATTGGCGCGATTTGGCCCTTAGCAAGTCGGCTTTTTGCCGTTACACTGCGCGACTTTTCACCCGAGCCTTCCTGCTATTAGGAGTGGGGCGGTTCGGTAGCGCTGCCCCTGCCTGAGTGGGGCTTCGCGGTCGGTAGTCCCGTTGCGGGCACCGATCTGTCTTTGTCCTCCCAAGAGGATTGCCGGTGGCCAAAAAAGCCGCATCCTTCGCCGCCCTTGGTGGCCTGGTATTTTCCACCGACGCAGGTCGACACTGCCCGGACTGTCGTCAGCCCGTGGATTCGTGCACCTGCAAACAGACCCTGATCCCTGAAGGCGACGGTATTGCCCGCGTGCGACGCGAGAGCAAGGGCCGTGGCGGCAAGACGGTGACCACCATCACCGGCGTGCCGCTGGCCGAGGATGCCCTGAAAGAACTCGCCACCACGCTGAAAAAGCGTTGTGGCACCGGTGGCGCGTTGAAAGACGGCGTCATCGAGATCCAGGGCGATCACGTCGAGTTGCTGTTGGCCGAGCTGATCAAGCTCGGGTACAAGGCCAAGAAGTCCGGCGGCTGAAAGCCTCTTCCCGACCTGTGTCTAAACTCTGTCCTGCAAGTGGGGTCCTACCTCTCGCGCAGGCAAATCGTCATTTTCATTCTTTAGACTGCGCCAGCCTCTGATAGGGGGCTGCGCCTTCGACTTCATTTATAGGGGACTTCGATGTCCGTACGACGCACACGCAAAGACGATGGCAGCCAATGGACAGTTGCGGACAGCCGCAGTGTTTACGGGATTCGCCATTGGGGGGCCGGGTATTTCGCGATCAATGATGCCGGTCGCGTTGAAGTCCGTCCGAACGGCCCGAACAGCACGCCTGTCGACCTTTACGAGCAAGTCGACGAGCTGCGCAAGAGCGGCCTGTCCTTGCCGCTGCTGGTGCGCTTTCCCGACATCCTGCAAGACCGTGTACGCCAGCTGACCGGCGCCTTCGATGCGAACATCGAGCGCCTGGAGTACCAGAGCAAGTACACCGCGCTGTACCCGATCAAGGTGAACCAGCAGGAAGCGGTGATCGAGAACATCATCGCCACCCAGAACGTGTCCATCGGCCTCGAAGCCGGTTCCAAGCCTGAGCTGCTGGCCGTGCTGGCGCTGGCGCCGAAGGGCGGCACCATCGTCTGCAACGGTTACAAGGACCGTGAGTTCATCCGCCTCGCGCTGATGGGGCAGAAACTCGGCCACAACGTGTTCATCGTGATCGAGAAAGAATCCGAAGTCGGCCTGGTGATCGAAGAGGCCGCCAGCCTCAAGGTCAAGCCACAGGTCGGCCTGCGCGTACGCCTGTCGTCCCTGGCGTCGAGCAAGTGGGCGGACACCGGCGGCGAGAAATCCAAGTTCGGTCTGTCGGCGGCGCAGCTGCTGTCGGTGGTCGAGCGCTTCCGCGCCGCCGGCCTGGACCAGGGCATCCGCCTGCTGCACTTCCACATGGGCTCGCAGATCGCCAACCTGGCGGATTACCAGCACGGGTTCAAGGAAGCCATTCGTTACTACGGCGAACTGCGCAACCTCGGCCTGCCGGTGGATCACATCGACGTCGGCGGCGGCCTGGGCGTGGACTACGACGGTACCCACTCGCGTAACGCCAGTTCGATCAACTACGACATGGACGACTACGCCGGCGTGGTAGTGGGCATGCTCAAGGAGTTCTGCGATGCCCAGAGCCTGCCGCACCCGCATATCTTCTCCGAAAGCGGCCGCTCCCTGACTGCCCACCACGCCATGCTGGTGGTGCAGGTTACCGACGTCGAGAAACACAACGACGAAATCCCGCTGATCGAAAACAAGGAAAGCCTGCCGGAAACCGTGCAGTGGCTGGTGGACCTGCTCGGTCCGACCGACATTGAAATGGTCACCGAAACCTACTGGCGCGCCACCCACTACATGAGCGACGTGGCCGCCCAGTACGCCGACGGCAAACTGACCCTGGCGGAAAAGGCCCTGGCCGAACAGTGCTACTTCGCCGTGTGCCGCCGCCTGCATAACTCGCTCAAGGCCCGCCAGCGCTCGCACCGCCAGGTGCTGGACGAACTCAACGACAAGCTGGCCGACAAGTACATCTGCAACTTCTCGGTATTCCAGAGCCTGCCGGACACCTGGGCCATCGGCCAGGTCCTGCCGATCCTGCCGCTGCACCGCCTCGACGAAGAGCCGTTGCGCCGTGCGGTGTTGCAGGACCTGACCTGCGACTCCGACGGCAAGATCAAGCAGTACGTCGACGAGCAGTCCATCGAGACCAGCCTGCCGGTGCATGCGTTGAACGAAGGTGAGGATTACTTGCTGGGCATCTTCCTGGTCGGTGCTTACCAAGAGATCCTGGGCGACATGCACAACCTGTTCGGTGACACCGATTCGGTGAACATCTACCAGCGTGAAGACGGTTCGGTGTACAGCGCCGGGATCGAGACCCACGACACCATCGAAGACATGCTGCGTTATGTGCACTTGTCGCCGGAGGAGTTGATGACCCACTACCGCGACAAGTGTGCGAGCGCGAAGATCTCTGCGTCTGAGCGTACCCAGTTCCTCGACGCCTTGCGCCTGGGCCTGACGCGTTCGTCGTACCTGTCCTCATAAGCACAGTCGACGGCGATCCAAGATGTGGGAAGGGGCTTGCCCCCTCCCACATTTTTTTTATCCAAGCCACTGGTCCTGCCGGTTCAGTCGCCACGCAATCGCCCACAAGGTCAGGCTGCGCAGCGCCATGAACAGCAGGAAGGTCAGCCACAGCCCGTGGTTGCCCAACCCCTGCAACAGCCAGGCGAACGGCAGCGTCAACAGCACCGTCAGCAACATGCCATTGCGCATCTCCCGCGCACGGGTAGCGCCGATAAACAGGCCATCGAGCAAATAACTCCACACCGCAATCAACGGCAATACCGCCAGATACGGC
This sequence comes from Pseudomonas sp. GL_117, assembly GCF_057835125.1. Lineage (NCBI taxonomy): Bacteria > Pseudomonadati > Pseudomonadota > Gammaproteobacteria > Pseudomonadales > Pseudomonadaceae > Pseudomonas > Pseudomonas sp. GL_117. The sequence goes on from NZ_CM174418.1 coordinate 748,528, forward strand.
AGGTAACGGTCAGCCGTTTCGCGCACGCTGGGGATGTCGGTCTGCATGGCGATAAACAGGTGCCCGCCGACCGTGAACAGCAAGGCAAAACCGACGCTGGCGATCAGCGACCAACCGCCGGCGACCACCAGTGAACGCCTTAGCGCCTGACGGTCGTGGGCACCGATGGCATGGCCGCACAGGGCTTCGACCGCGTGGGCCAATCCGTCCAGTGCGTGGGCGGTCAGCAACAGGCCGTTGAGCAGCAACGCGTTGGCCGCCACGGTGGCATCGCCCAGGCGTGCACCTTGCACGGTGATCATGAAAAACACCGACTGCAGCGCCAGGCTGCGGATAAAGATGTCACGGTTTACCGCCAGCAACGGGCGCCAGCTCTCCCAGCGTTTCAACGCAGCCCAGAAGATCTGCCCGGGATAGGCCCGCAGGGCTTTTTGCGTGAGGGCCAGACCGAGCAGGGCCCCCGTCCATTCGGCGATTACCGAGGCGCGCGCCGAACCGATCACCCCCCAATCCAGGCCAAGCACAAACCACAGGTTCAGGGCGATGTTCACCAGGTTGGTCGTCAGCAGAATCGCCAACGGCGCGCGGGCGTTTTGCGTGCCGAGGAACCAGCCGACCAGCGCATAACTGGCGAGGGCGGCGGGCAAGCCGAACAGGCGGGTGTGGAAAAAATCCTGGGTCAACTGATTGAGTTCGGGGGAGGGCTGCATCCATTCCAGGGCCAGATGGCTCAATGGAATGCCCACGCTGCCCAGCAGCATGGCCAGCCCCAGCGCCAGCAACAAGCCTTGCAGGAGAATTTGCCGTAGCGCCGCGCCGTCATTGCGCCCGGCGGCCTGGGCGGCGAACCCGGTGGAGCCCATGCGCAGGAAACCCATGGCCCAGGCGAGGAAGGTGTACAGGCTGGCGCCGACGGCCACGGCGCCCAGTTGATGGGCGTGGGGCAGGTGGCCGATGACCATGCTGTCGACCAGGGCCACCAGTGGCACCGAGATATTCGACAGGATCATCGGCGCAGCCAGGGCCCATACACGTCGATGAGTAAAGCGGTCGCGCCAGTCGGTCAATAAGGTGGGCATGCAGGCTCCTTGGGAGAACGGCATTGTAACCGCCCCTCCCTGCCACAGCAGGACCAATGTGGGAGATTCCATGGTTGCAACAGTGCCGCCGCCTTCGCGGCCTCGCTAAAGCTCCAGCTCCCACAGGCGTGCAGCCAAACACTCACTATTCATCAACACCAATCACCTGTGGGAGCGGGCTTGCCCGCGAAAGCGGTGGTTCAGCTTGCACAGGTATTACTGATCCACCGCTTTCGCGAGCAAGTCCGCTTCCACATTTTGGTCTTCAGTGTTTGTGGGATTTGGCTTGGCATCACGCCTCATCAAGAACCAAACCACCCTCCGTCGGTCAATGTGACCAGCACCACATCGGCCCCGCGCGGGCTGATATATAGTTCATCCCCTTGGACCCCCTCACAACGAGTGCTCACATGCTTAATAAAAGCGTGCTTAACAAAGGATTGTTCCTGGCCTGTGCGCTGGCCCTGCTGAGCGCCTGCGATTCCTCCGATAAGCCGGCGGCTCCGACTGCCCCCGCCGCGGCGACGGTTGCGCCCAAGCCTGCCAAGGCCGCGGTGGACGTGGCGGCGCTGAAGCAGCGCTACGCCGGGCGTGAGTTGAGTGTGGTGGATGTGTCCGAGGTGCAGCTCGATGGGGCCAGCACGCTCTCCGTGAGCTTTTCCATTCCCCTGGACCCCGATCAGAAATTCGCCGACAAACTTCACCTGGTGGACAGTAAGTCCGGCAAGGTCGATGGTGCCTGGGAAATTTCCGACAACCTGATGGAGCTGCGCCTGCGCCATCTGGAGCCACAGCGCAAGCTGGTGCTGACCATCGACGCCGGCGTGAAAGCGGTCAACGACGCCAAGCTCGCCGCCGAATACAGCGCCCGCCTGGAAACCCGCGACCTGCAAGCCACCGTCGGTTTCGCCAGTCGTGGCACCTTGCTGCCGACGCGCCTGGCCGAAGGCCTGCCGGTGATTGCGTTGAACGTCGACAAGATCGACGTCGAATTCTTTCGCATCAAGCCCGAATCCCTGCCCACCTTCCTCGCGCAATGGGGCCGCAATAGCAGCCTGCAAAGTTATGAGGCCCGCGAACTGCTGCCGATGGCCGACCTGGTCTACGGCGGCCGTTTCGACCTGAACCCGGCACGCAACACCCGCGAAACCCTGCTGCTGCCGATTGCCGGCCTCAAGCAATTGCAGCAGCCAGGCGTTTACCTGGCGGTGATGCGCGCTTCCGGCACCTACAACTATTCCCAGCCGGCGACGCTGTTTACCTTGAGTGACATCGGCTTGTCGGTGCACCGCTACGCCAATCGCCTGGACGTGTTTACCCAGGCCCTCGAAGGCGGCAAGGCGCTGGATGGCGTCGACCTCGAAGTGCTCGATGCCGACGGCCGCGTGCTGGGCCAGGGCAAGACCGAGAAGGGCGGCCACGCCGAGCTGCCGTTGCCGAAAAAAGCCCAGGTGTTGCTGGCCAAGCAGGGCGAGCAAACCAGCCTGTTGCGCCTCGACAGCGCGGCGCTGGACCTGGCCGAGTTCGACATCGGCGGCCAGCCGTCCCATCCGTTGCAGTTCTTTGTGTTCGGCCCGCGTGACCTGTATCGCCCCGGCGAAACCGTGCTGCTCAACGCCCTGTTGCGCGACAAGGATGGCAACGCGGTCAAGCCGCAACCCGTGAGCGTCGAGGTCCGTCGCCCGGATGAGCAGGTCAGCCGTAAGTTCGTGTGGGATGCCGACGCGTCCGGCCTCTATCAATACCCACTGCAACTGGCTGGCGAAGCGCCGACCGGGCGCTGGCAGCTGGTGTTCGACCTGGGTGACGGCAAGCCTCAGCTGTATGAATTCCTCGTCGAAGACTTCCTGCCCGAGCGCCTGGCGCTGGAACTCAAGGGCAGCGACACGGCGTTGAGCCCGGCCGATAACCCAGTCATCCAGGTCAGTGGCCGCTACCTCTACGGCGCCCCGGCATCGGGGAACCGCGTCAGCGGGCAAATCTATGTGCGGCCGTTGCGCGAAGCGGTCAAGGCGCTGCCGGGCTATCAGTTCGGCTCTGTCACCGAAGAAGAACTGAGCCAGGATTTCGAACTCGACGAAAGCGTGCTCGACGCCAAGGGCCAGGAAGAACTGACCCTGGAAAGCAAATGGGCCGACGCCAAGTCGCCGCTGCAACTGATCGTGCAAGCCAGCCTGCACGAGTCCGGCGGGCGCCCCATCACCCGGCGCCTGGTGCAGCCGATCTGGCCGGCCGAACAACTGCCGGGCCTGCGCGGGTTGTTTGACGGCAAGGAAACCAACGGCGATGGCCCGGCAGAATTCGAAGTACTGCTGGCCAACCCGCAGGGGCAGAAGCTCGCCGCGCAAAACCTCAAAGTGCGCCTGGTGCGTGAGCGTCGCGATTACTACTGGAACTACTCCGACAACGATGGCTGGAGTTACCACTTCAACGAAAAATTCCTCAACCTCGACGAACAGACCTTGAACATCAAGGCGGGCGACACCGCCAAGGTCAGCTTCCAGGTCGAGTGGGGCCCTTACCGCGTCGAGGTCGAAGACCCGCAGACCGGGCTGGTCAGCAGCCTGCGCTTCTGGGCCGGCTACCAGGCCCAGGACAACACCGAAGGCGGCGCCGTACGCCCCGATCAGGTCAAGCTGGCGCTGGATAAACCGGCGTATGGCGACGGCGATACCGCCAACGTCACCGTGACCCCGCCTGCCGCCGGCAAGGGCTACCTGCTGGTGGAGTCCGCCGAAGGGCCGTTGTGGTGGCAGGAAATCGACGTGCCGGCCGAAGGCAAAAGCTTCGCCGTGAAGCTCGACCCGAAATGGTCGCGCCATGATTTGTACGTCAGTGCCCTGGTGATTCGTCCCGGCGAGCGCAAAGCCAATATCACCCCCAAACGGGCCGTGGGCCTGCTGCACCTGCCGCTGGATCGCACCCAGCGCAAACTCGGCGTGACCCTCAGCGCGCCGGAAAAAATGCGTCCCAAGCAAGCGCTGACGGTGAAAGTCGCCGCCAAGAATGCCGATGGCAGCGTGCCGAAACAGGTGCACGTGCTGGTCGCGGCGGTGGATGTGGGCATCCTCAATATCACCGAATACCCGACGCCGGACCCGTACGCCAGCCTGTTCGGTCGCAAGGCTTACGGCGTGGACCAGTTCGACATCTACGGCCAGTTGATCGAGGCTGGCCAGGGCCGCCTGGCCAGCCTGGCATTTGGTGGTGACGCTGCGCTGGCCAAAGGCGGCAAGCGCCCGGACACCAGCCTCACCATCGTCGCCCTGCAAAGCGCGCCCGTGACCTTGAATGAGCGGGGCGAGGGCGAAGTCAGCGTCAACATCCCCGACTTCAACGGCGAACTGCGCCTGATGGCCCAGGCCTGGAGCGATGATCGCTATGGCATGGCCGAAGCCAAGACAGTGATTGCCGCGCCGCTGATCGCCGAGCTGTCGGCGCCGCGTTTCCTTGCCGGGGGCGACCAGACCACCTTGGCGCTGGACCTGTCCAACCTGTCGGGCCGTGCGCAAAAGCTCGATGTGCAATTGAGCGTCGAAGGGCAGCTGGAATTGGTCAGCCCTGGCGCACAAAACCTCGAACTCAAACAAGGCCAGCGCACCACCCTGCGCATCCCGGTAAAAGCCTGGGGCGGCTTGGGGCAGGGCAAGGTCAAGGTCACGGTGAATGGGCTCGACCTGCCGGGTGAAAATCTACCGCCGTTCACTCGCGAATGGACCCTGGGCGTGCGTCCGGCGTATCCGGCATTGCTCAAGCAGTACCGCGCGGTACTCAAGGATCAGCCGTGGAGCCTGCCAGCGGGCACCCTGGATCAGTTCGATGCGTCGGGGCGCGAGGCGCTGTTGAGCCTGTCGAGCCGGCCGCCGTTGAACCTTGGCGCGCAGATCAGCGCGCTCAAGGCCTACCCTTATGGCTGCCTGGAGCAGACCGCCAGCGGCCTGTACCCGTCGCTGTACGCCGACGATACGTTGCTCAAGCGCCTGGCGATCAAGGGCGAGCCGGATGCCGAGCGCAAGCGCAAGATCGAAATCGGCATCGAGCGCTTGCTGGGCATGCAGCGCTATAACGGCAGCTTCGGATTGTGGGGGGCTGACGGCGAAGAAGAATATTGGCTGACAGCCTACGTCACCGACTTCCTCCTGCGCGCCCGCGATCAGGGTTTCGCGGTGCCGCAGGAGGCCTTGAAAAAGGCCAGCGAGCGACTGCTGCGTTATGTGCAGGAACGCAACCTGATCGACGTCGATTACAGCGACAACGCCGACCACACCCGCTTCGCCGTGCAGGCCTACGCCGGCATGGTCCTGGCGCGCAGCCAGCAGGCGCCGTTGGGCGCGTTGCGCAGCATCTTCGAGCGTCGCAGCGATGCGCGCTCCGGGTTGCCGCTGGTGCAACTGGCGATTGCGTTGCAGAAAATGGGCGACCAGCCACGGGCGGACCAGGCGTTGCTGGCCGGTCTGGCGGCGCAGCGCAATGCCAATGAATGGCTGGCCGACTACGGCAGCCCGTTGCGTGATCAAGCGATGATCCTGGCGCTGCTGGAGGAGAACGACCTGGCCAAGGGCAAGCGTGAGGAGCGCTTGTTCACGCTGTCGGATCAGTTGGCAGCGAGCCCGTACTTGTCGACCCAGGAGCGTAATTCGCTGTTCCTCGCCGGGCGCCTGGGGTTTGCCAAGCCTGAGTCGGACTGGAAAGTGCTACTGGATGGCAGCGCTGGAAGCCACGAGTTGAATAACAAGCAGTCGACCCTGGATCTGGAGGGCAAGCTGCTTTCCAGCAACCTGAGCCTGACCAATCAGGGCGATGTGCCGGTTTACCAGCAACTGACGATTTCAGGTTACCCACAGGTGCCACCGGCGCCAGGTGGCGACAACTTGAGCATCCGCCGTGAATACCTGGGCATGAACGGCCAGCCGCTGAACCTGCGCAGCCTCAACAGCGGCGACCTGGTGCTGGTGCATTTGGCCGTCAGCGCCAAGCAACGTGTGCCGGACGCCCTGGTGGTGGACCTGCTGCCCGCCGGCCTGGAACTGGAAAACCAGAACCTGGCACAGAGCGCTGCCAGCCTGGAAAACGCCAGCAGCCAGGTGAAGGAATGGCGTGAGTCGATGCAGAACGCGTCGCTCAAGCATCAGGAGTTCCGCGATGACCGTTATGTGGCCGCGCTGAACCTGGACGGTTCCGGCACCACGCACTTGCTGTATCTGGCAAGAGCGGTGACGCCGGGCACGTACCGCGTCCCGCCGCCGCAAGTGGAGTCGATGTACCGGCCGAATTGGCAGGCGGTGGGCGAGACCCCGGCGGACTTGGTGATCAAGGGCCGCTGAGATCTCAACTTGAAATGGGGCCTGAATGTGGGAGCGGGCTTGCTCGCGAAGACGGCGTGTCAGCCAGTACATCTGATACTGACATACCGCATTCGCGAGCAAGCCCGCTCCCACAGGGGGATCCTGGTTGTTTGGGGGATCAGTGCACGACCCAGCTGAGCAGCCACAGCCCCAGCAGCAACCAGATAATCCCGAAGATGATCGACGCACGCATAAACGCCCGCACCGCCGAATACAGGAACAGCAGGCCAATGATCAGCGTGAGGATGCTGATGATCGAAGTGTCCATGCCCAGCGTACGTGAGAGGCCCTCGACAAAGTTGCCGCCAGCGTTGGTCAAGGCCCCGAACAACCCGCTGAGCCCATCGACGATAAAGCGGATGACCGAACCGAGCGCTTGGCCCAGCCATTCGAAGAAGCTTTCTACCTGCATGTGTGTGTCCTGATGAGAAGGTGGGCGTATCTGTGCCTTTGGTTGTGATTGCGCCAGGCTAGTTCCCTATAAGCATAGAGGTTTGCAGGTTAAATAATGGGTTTGCTTAGTATCGGATACCCACAATCCCATGTGGGAGCTGGCTTGCCTGCGATAGCGGTGGGTCAGTGAAAAATTTACCAACGGCCCCACCGCTATCGCAGGCAAGCCCGCTCCCACGGTTACTGCGCTGGAGCTTGGGGGTTGTGGTGTTGGTGATCGCGCTGGTGTGGTTGGCCGACCGTATCTGGCCCTTGCCGCTCCCTCAGGACGACCTGGCACGCGTGGTCCTCGCCGAAGACGGTACGCCCTTGTGGCGCTTCGCCGATGCCAACGGCGTGTGGCGCTACCCGGTGCAAACCGGCGAAGTCTCGCCGTATTACCTCGACGCACTGCTCACCTATGAAGACCGCTGGTTCTACCGACACCCCGGCGTCAACCCGCTGGCGCTGGTGCGGGCCTCCTGGCAGAACCTCAGCGGCACACGGGTAGTGTCCGGCGGCAGCACCTTGTCGATGCAGGTCGCACGCCTGCTCGACCCGCATTCGCGTACCTTCCACGGCAAGTTGCGCCAGTTGTGGCGCACGGCGCAGTTGGAGTGGCACCTGTCCAAAGACGAAATCCTCAACCTCTACCTGAACCGCGCCCCGTTTGGCGGGACGTTGCAAGGCGTGGCGGCGGCCAGTTGGGCCTACCTGGGAAAATCCCCGGCGCACTTGACCCATGCCGAAGCGGCCTTGCTCGCCGTACTGCCCCAGGCCCCCAGCCGCTTGCGCCCGGACCGTCACCCGCAACGCGCCCAGCAAGCCCGCGACAAGGTGCTGCGTCGCCTCGCCGAGTTCCAGGTGTGGCCGCAAACCGCTGTCGACGAAGCCCTGGAGGAACCGCTGCTGCTCGCCCCGCGCCTGGAGCCGAGCCTGGCTCCCTTGCTCGCGCGCCGCCTGAACCGTCCGGACAGCCCGCCGCTGATCCGCACTACTGTGGATGCCACCTTGCAACGCCGTCTCGAAGACCTGCTGCTGGGCTGGCGCGCCCGTTTGCCGGAGTACACCTCCGCCGCGATCCTGGTGGTGGAAGAAGAAAGCATGGCCGTGCGCGCCTACGTCGGCTCGGTGGACATCAACGATGCCAAACGCTTTGGCCATGTGGACATGATCAGCGCGTTGCGTTCGCCAGGCTCGACGTTGAAACCGTTTCTGTATGGCATGGCGTTGGATGACGGCTTGATCCACTCCGAGTCGCTGTTGCAAGACGTCCCCCGCCGTTACGGCGATTACCGGCCGGGCAATTTCTCCATGGGCTTTACCGGCGCGGTGCCTGCGAGTACGGCGTTGTCCAGTTCGCTGAACCTGCCGGCGGTGCAGTTGCTGGAAGCCTATGGGCCCAAGCGCTTCGCCGCCCAAATGCGTATCGGCGGCGTGCCCTTGGCGTTGCCGGCGCTGGCCGAGCCCAATCTGGCGTTGATTCTTGGCGGCGCGGGCAGTCGTCTGGAGGATCTGGTCAGCGGTTACAGCGCCTTCGCCCGGGATGGCAAGAGCGCGACCATCCGCTTGCAGCCAGACGACGTTCTCAGGGAGCGGCCGATGTTGTCCCCCGGTGCGGCGTGGATTGTGCGACGTATCCTCAGTGGCCAGGCACGCCCCGACCGCGACCCGCGTGCCGAACTGGTGCAGCGCCCGGTGCTGGCCTGGAAAACCGGCACCAGCTATGGCTTTCGCGATGCCTGGGCGATTGGTGTGGGGCCGCGTTACTTGATCGGCGTGTGGATCGGCCGACCGGACGGCACGCCGGTGCCGGGGCAGTTCGGCCTGGCCTCGGCGGCGCCGTTGATGCTGCAGGTGCACGATGTGCTGACCAACCGCGACAGCCAGCGCGGCATCAGTGCGCCCGTCAAACCGGTGCCGGCGAATGTTGGCGTGGCTGCGATCTGTTGGCCGCTGGGCCAGCCGCTGGGCCGCAGCGATCCCAATTGCCGGCGCCAGCGATTTGCCTGGACGTTGGACAACACCACACCGCCGACCTTGCAGGCATTGGACCAACCGTTGAGCGTGGGGTTGATGGAGAGCGTTTGGGTCAACGCCAAGGGCCTGCGGGTCGACGCCCATTGCCCTGGCGCCGAGGCGAAAAGCATCGCCTTGTGGCCGGCGCCGCTGGAGCCATGGTTGCCACGGGTCGAGCGCCGCGAAGCACGCATCCCGGCCGCCGATCCCGATTGCCCGCCGCCGGTATTGGCCGCGTCGTCGCCGTTGTCGATTGTAGGAGTGCGCGAGGGTGATCAACTGCGCTTGCCGGCTGCCAGCCAGCAGGCGCTGCGTCTGAAAATCTCGGCGCTGGGTGGCAGTGGGCGGCGTTGGTGGTTTCTCAATGGCGAGCCGTTGGGGGACAGTGCCAACCAGGACTTTATCAATGCCAGCTTTGAGCGGTTGGGGCGGTATCAGTTGAGTGTGCTGGATGAGGCGGGGCAGACTGCCCGGCTTGAGTTCAGTGTCGTCGACTAAATCGCCTTCGCGAGCAAGCCCGCTCCCACATTTTGATCTGTGAATACCTTCAAGCGTGGGAGCGGGCTTGCTCGCGAAGGCGTCCTCAAGAACACCCGGAGATTCACTTGCCTTCAAGGCCAATCCCCCCGAAGCTACTCACCTTCAGGAGCCTCACGCATGAACCTCGAACACCTCACCGAACGCCTGCACCGCATCCGCGATACCAACGACTGGAAGCAGTTCCACAGCCCGAAAAACCTGGCCATGGCCGCCAGCGTGGAAATGGCCGAGCTGGTGGAGATCTTCCAATGGCTGAGCGAAGACCAATCCCGCCAGCTGCCTGCCGACAAACTCGCCCATGCCGGGCAGGAAGTCGGCGATATCGTGTTGTACCTGCTGTTGCTGTGCAGCGAGTTGGGCCTGGACATGAACGAGGTGGTGCGCGCCAAACTGGCCGACAGCGAACGGCGGTTTGCCCATGAGTGACCGACATTTCGACCAATTGGCCACGCGGTTTGCCGAGAAAATCTACGGCGGCGCCAAGGGGGCGATCCGCCTGGCGGTGCTCCAGGCCGACCTGACCGAAGCGCTGCCCCAGCGCCCATTGCGCGTGCTGGACATCGGCGCGGGCCTGGGCCATATGTCGTTGTGGCTGGCCGAGCAGGGCCATCAAGTGACCCTGGCCGAACCCGCCGAACCGATGCTCGAAGGCGCGCGCCAACGCTTCGCCGAGGCCGGGCAGAGCGCAACGTTCATTCACGCGCCGTGGCAGGATTTGCTTGGCCAACTCACCGAACCCTATGACCTGGTGCTGTGCCACGCCGTGCTGGAATGGCTGGCCGAGCCCCACGCGATCCTGCCGGTGCTGCACCAACTCACGGTGCCCGGCGGTTGGTTGTCCCTGGCGTTCTACAACCGTGATGCGCTGATTTACCGCAATCTGCTCAAAGGCCACTTCCGCAAGATGCGCAAGAACGATATGGCTGGGGAAAAGCAAAGCCTCACCCCGCAACAGCCGCTCGACCCGCGTGAACTGGCGGCGCAACTCGAAGGCCTTTGGCAGGTCGAAAGCCAAAGTGGCGTGCGGGTGTTCCACGACTACATGCCGGTGGAATTCCAGGCCCGCGCGAATCTGCAGGACTTGTTGGAGATGGAACTCGCTCACCGTCGTCACCCAAGCTTTGCCGGACTTGGGCGTTATTTGCACTGGATCTGCCGTCCGGTTTAAGCGGCCCAGTCTGCGGAGGTCGAAATGCGTCGTCTCTGTTTGATCCTGTTGTCTTTGGGGCTGGGCGCCTGTTCCAGCCCCAATCCCTACGTGGCCGCCTCGGCCCCGATGCCGCCGGCCCCCGCCCAGGCGGCCAATACCTTTGATGCCAGTGCCTACCCGGCGCCGGTGCGCGACTATGGCGCCTACCGCAACTGGGCCTGGCGCAACGGCCAGCTGCCGGCGGGCACGGCCTGGGCCGATTCGGCGCAGATTGCCGAAGCGGTCAGCGGCGCCCTCGACCAGCGCGGCTTGCGCCCCCTGCACGACAATCGCCCGCCGGACCTGCTGGTCAGTGCCGACGTGCGCCTGGAGAAGCGCCTCAAGCAAGTCCAGGATGACTATGGCTACGGCTATGGTGGCTACAACCGCTATGGCAATGGCTACGGCATGTACAACTCGGCACCGATCGTGCGCACCTATGAAGTGACGGTGGCGGTGGTGCGCGTCAACCTGTTCGACGCCCGCAGCGGCCAGCCGGTGTGGAGCACCAGCGCGGAAACCGCCAGCCAGGGTAGCCTCAGCGAGCGCGCCGATGGGCTGCGCAAGGCAGTGCAGAAGGCGATGAGCGCTTATCCGCCGCGTTAAGCGCTAAGCTCAATGACAGGCCCCGGTCTATTTTGGAGAACACTCATGTTTCGTCGTATCGCAACGCTCGCTTTTGTAGTGCTGCTGGGCGGTTGCCAGACCAGCCAGGTCAACCACGATTTTGACGCCAGCCGTGATTTCGGCGCGTACCGCAGTTGGGCCTGGAAAGACCCGGCGCTGCAATACCGCCCGGATGACCCGCGGATCAAGAGCGACCTCACCGAACAACGCATCCGCCAGGCCGTCGGCGAACAACTCGACCAGCGCGGCCTGCGTCCGGCGGCGGCTGGCGCCAAGGCGGACTTGAAGGTGCAGGCCTACCTGATCGTCGAAGACCGCCAGCAACAAGTCACCACCAACTACGGCGGCGCCTGGGGCGGCCCGTGGAACGGCTACTGGGGCGCGCCGATGTACAACGAAACGCGCAACATCACTTACAAAGTGGCGACCCTTCAGATCGACCTGCTCGACGGCAAGGACGGCAAGCTGGTGTGGCGCGGCAGCGACGAGCAGATGATGAGCAGCACGCCGAATCCCCAGGATCGCAGCAATGCCATCCGCGCGACGGTGACTAAAATTCTCTCCAACTACCCGCCGCACTAACCAACACCGCAATCCCCCTGTGGGAGCAAGCCCGCTCCCACCTCTAGCTTTGTGCACGCCCCACAATCTCCGTCAGTCGCCAATGTGGCGACTGGCCGGCGCGGCCGCAACGCCTTGTCTACACTCCACTGCACTACGGAGAGTAAGCGCTAAAGGAGTGCTCGATGTCTCCCCGACTTCGTTCCAGGCAGCGTGGTGCGATTGGCTTGATGGCGGCCCTGACCCTGGGGCTGGCGCTGGTCTTTCTATTGCTGGTCGTCGATAGCGGGCGGCTGTACCTGGAGAAGCGCAAGCTGCAAGGCATCGCCGACATGGCCGCGCTGGAAGCGGTGCAGCGCAACGGCAATTGCATACCGGCCACCAACACCGCGCCGACCTTTGCCGGCGCCAGCGCCACGCGCAACGGCTATGTCATTCCCCCCGGCAGTGCGCTGGACGTGCGCTGCGGCGTGCTGAGCACCAATGCCAGCAACCTGCGCGTGTTCAGCCAGGACTCCACCAAGACCGATGCCATCCAGGTGACCGCCTCACGTCCGGTATTGACCAGCGTTGCGGGTGGCGTCTGGACGCTGGTCAATGGCAACGCCTACAACGTGATGACCCAATTGACCGCCAGGGCCGTCGCCGCGCCGAAGATTCTGCCGCCGCAGGCGCAGTTGACGATCAAGTCGACGGTGCTGACGGTCGACTCCAGCAAGTCGGACGCCCTGGACCTGCTGTTCGGCAAGCTGCTGGGCGGCAACCTGTCGGTGGGCCTGGCGGGCTGGCAAGGGTTGGTGGGCACCGATATAAACCTGCTCAGTTACCTGAACCAACTGGCGCTGAACGTGGGGGTGCAGGCAGGCAATTACGATGAGTTGTTGGCCAAGAACCTCAAGCTCGGTCAGTTGGTGGATGCAGCGGTCACGGTGTTGCAGGCCGGAGGCAGCACCGCCTCGGTGGCGGCTGCGGCGGGGGCGGCGAAGATCAGTGCGCTGGTGGGCAACCTGGACGTGACGTTGGGCAGCTTGATGCAAGTGCAGACCGGCGCGGTGTCCGCGGGGCTCAATACCACGGTGAATGCCTTCCAGTTGATCGAGGCGTTTGTGCAGTTGGCCAACAAGACAAGTGCCGTGGTTGCCGACGTGCCGGTGACGCTGCCCGGGGTCACGGCGAATCTCAAGATCAAAGTGATCCAGCCGCCGCAGTTGTCGGCGATTGGCGATCCGACGTATGCCAAGAACATGACGGATTTGAACACGCGTATTTATGTGCGAACCGCTCAGATTAGTGTGGGGCTGACGGTGAATCTGCCGCTACTTAACACACCGCTGGTGAATACGGCCTTGAACGGCTTAGTTGCGCCGCTTTCGGATGTGCTGAACAACTTGCTTAATTTGAACTTGGCGGGGACTGTCAGCTCGCTCCTTTGTGCGGTAGGCGGAGTTCCTTGTCAGACGACAGATTTGAGGTTGTTGTCGTCTGCGACTAACCCACCCGTCCCCAGTGTGGATGTGATTTTAGACGTGGGCATAGCTGAAAGTTATGTTACCGGGTTTACTTGCGTCAGCGACGCGACCAAAACGCTGACCACCCAAACAAAAACCTCAGCGGTGAGTATCAAAATCGGCCAAAGCCCAACCCTGATCAATTCCTTGGGCGCTAGCACGCCGTTGGCGTCGGTGCCTCCGTTGCCAGTGATTGATATTGGCGCGATTACTTGCCTAAAGCCCTTGCTGGGGCTTGGTCCAACTACGTGTGATCAAAGTACCCGCAAGGCGTTTTATGGCGGTGGGATAGGATTGATCTTCGACCCCTCCGTCGGCTCAATCAACACGACGCTAGGCCCAGACACGTACAACCAGCCTCCAGAAATCAAGCAACCCCCGCTTTATCATTCTCTTTCTACTCAAAATTTGGTGGCGTCGGTCGCATCAGCGTTGAAAACAAACCTGAAGTTCGAAGTCTATAAACCCACCGGATTCAACTTGCTGGGCGGATTGCTGGCAACCAGTGGCACCTTGCTCAATGACTTAACCACTGCCTTGGGCGGCGTGATCGGCAACGTACTCAGCCCAGTCGTCGACCCACTGGTCAACGGCCTGCTGAACACCCTCGGCATCAACCTCAACCAGGTCGAAGTCGGTGCCAACCTCAGTTGCCGCCCCCATGGCCAGGCGGCGCTGGTGAACTAGGCCAGCGGCAACTCCACGCAAAACCGGGCGCCGTGCTCGCCGTTGCTGACGCTCAGGCGTCCGCCCATGTTTTCCACAATCCCGTAGCTCACCGACAACCCGAGGCCGGTGCCTACGCCAATCGGCTTGGTGGTGAAGAAGGGTTCGAAGATCCGCTCCAGCAGGCGCGGGTCGATGCCGCCGCCGTTGTCCTCGACCCAGATGCGCACGTGGCGGCCGTCATGCTCGCTGTGCATGGCGATCCAGGGGCGCAGCTGCGGCTGTTTTTCGCGCTGGCCGAGCAACGCGTCGCGGGCGTTGACGATCAGGTTGATCAGCACCTGTTCCAACTGGTCGACGTGGCCCTTGACCTGCGCCGTGAAGTCCGGCGGTGTCAGGCGCAACTCCACACCCTTGCCGCGCAAGCCTTCGCTGAGCAGCGACAGCGTGCCTTCCACCGCTTGTGCCGGGTCGAAGGGGTGCTGCTCGACTTCCGAGCGGCGGCCGAACACGCGCATATGGTCGACCACCCGCGCCGCGCGCTGCACCTGGGTGTCGATGCGTTGCAGTTTTTCGGTCAGGTAGTCGATTTGTGCATCGCCATCGCGCACGCGCTTGAGCACGTTGACGATGGCCATGCGCATCACGTTCAACGGTTGGTTGATCTCGTGGGCCAGGCCCGTGGCCATTTCGCCGAGGGTGGCCATTTTGGCACTCTGGGTCAGTTGTTGCTGGGAGCGGCGCACTTCGGTGTTGTCGCGGCCCACAGCCTGCACTTCCACCAGCGCGCCCTGCTCATCGAACACGCCGCGGTCCGACCATACCCACCAGGCATGTTCGCGCCCCGGCAGTTGCAGGCTGATTTCGGCGGTGCTGACCGGGAACTCCGGCGTCAGTCGGCCAATGCGCTGCACAAAGCTGTCGCGTTGTTCGGCCGACAGCCAATCCGCCAGGTTCAGCCCCGGCAATTGTTCCGGGCGGCACTCCAGATAGTTGGCCAGCGGGGTGTTGCCGAACGTCAGGGTCAGGTCGGGGCGGTAGCGGCAGATCATCGCCGGTGAGTCCTCTACCAGGATGCGGTAGCGTTCCTCGCTTTGCTTGACGTGCTCCGCCGCCAGGGTGGCCTCGGTCACATCCAACCACAGGCCCACGGCTTCGACCGGCAGGCCCAGGTCGTCGCGCAGCAGCCTGGCTTCGTCGAGCAGCCAGTGATAGTTGCCTTGCTTGTCCTGCACGCGATAGCGGCTGCGCACATTGCCTTCGCGCAGCAGTTGGCGGGTGCGTTCGAAATACAGGTCGCGGTCGTCGGGGTGCAGCCATTCGATCAGGCTGGCGGCCGTGCATTCGGCGAGCGTACGGCCGAGCAACGGCAGCAGGCTGTCGCTGAAAAACAGCGGTTGCAGGGTGCCTTCGACGTAGCGCTGCACATAGATGATTGCCGGTGAGCTGGCGATCAGGTTGTCCAGCCGGGCGTGGGCGGCAGCGGCTTGCTGTTGCTGGTTTTTGATGTCGCTGATGTCGAGCATGAAGCCGACCAGGCGCCGATGGTTGCCGACGCCCAGGGCCTGGCCCTGGACGCGATACCAGATGGGGTTTTGCGCGGCGTCGAGACGGTGCAGGCGCACGCTGGTCGACAGCGGTTTGCTCAGGGTCTGCAAGTCGTGCAGGCGGCTGGCGAGTTCCTCGCGGTCGGCGGGGTGAAACAGCCGCAGCCAGTCGCTCAAGGTGTGGCGTGTGGTGGCTTCGTCGGGGTTCAGGTGCTGTTGCAGCTGGGGCGCCAGTTGGATGTCGTCGCTGAGGTTGGGCAGTTCCCACCAACCTGTGCCGAGCAGGCCTTGCAGGGCTTCGAGGCGATCCAGTTGCTGTTGGTGGCGCTGTTCGCGCAGGCGGCTGAGCAGGGGCGCGGCGAGGGCTGCGGTGAGTTGCAGCCAGTCGCGCTCGAAGGTGTCTTGGGCGTGGTAGAAACCGCACAGCAGCCAGGCGGCGACGCCATGGTCATCGCGATAGGGCACCAGGAACCCCTCGGCATTCGCAAAGATGCCTTGCAGGCGCGGATGCTCGCTGTGGCCGTGGGTGAGGGTCAGGCTCAAGGGCGCGGTGCCGCCCAAACTGTCCAGGGCCGCGCCGAGTGCCTGGCCATCGTGCCACAGCACCGGGGCGTCAAACGTGCGGTATTGGCTGTGGACCCGCCAGCCCAGGTCCTGTTCGTCGAGCAGGGCGATGGCGACACAGGGAATCTGAAAGTGTTGGGCGATGCTTTGCAGGTTGTCCTGCACCACTTCCGGCAGCCGGGTCAGGCTGCACACGCGCAAGCGTTCGCTGACCTGGGCGCTGAGCAACTGGTGTTGCTCGCGGGCTTCGGCGTGCTCGCGGTGGCCGATCAAGTCGCCGATGTCCAACAGCTGCAAAACCCAGCCGTCGCCGCTGGGCTGGATCCAGCCACGGGTTTGCAGGGGGCGCCCGGCGAAGCCATTGAAATCCAGGTCGAGGTTTTGGCCCTGCCAATCGGCGGGGCTGCCCTCGATCACCACGGCGCTGTGGGCACACAGGTAGTCCACCAGCGGTTCGGGATGTTGCTCGGCGGTGTGTTTGACCAGGCGATGACGCAGCGGACCGTGGGTTTGCAGGACGCGGCCGAGGTTGTCCAGGTCAATCTGCAAACCGGCGTTGACGGGGACGTGCGCCGCGGGCTGGTGTGACTCGGGCGGGCGGCCGAGCAGGCGGTCGAAGAACTTTTCCCCCGAGGTCAAAATTGCAGGCTCGCTTGGGCCGACAGCGTGGTGGGCAGGTTGGGCACGGTGCCGAAGCCCGGCAGCACCAGGAATGGCAGGACGCTTTTGAGGTTGTCGGAGGGGTAGTTGATTTGCACGGTCAACAGGTTGCCGGCCGAGTAGGTGGCGGTGACATAGCCCGGGACGAATTTGAACGCGGCAGGCAGCCACTGCAATTGAGCCTGGGCGGTCGCCACGGCACGTGCGGTGACGGCGCTGGAGTAACCGGGGGTGGTGGGGTCCAGCGCAACGCTGCGCCTGACACCCTCGGCCGTGGCCTGGTTGAACGATTGCAGCAACAGCAACGGCAGGCTGTAGCTGACCAAACCGTAAAACACGGCAAAAAAGATCATGAACACCATCGCGAACTCAAGCGCGGCGGCACCTTTCTGTTTTCTGGGGGGGCCCTTTCTCATGACCGCGTCTACCCTGACAACGACTACTTGATATCAGCATAGAGTCATTCAGTAAAAAGGGATTTTTTTTACGTGATTCACAGCCTCATCGTGTTTGCTTGGCTGGCGCTGTGCGCCGTGCAAGATACCCGTCAACGCCAGATCGCCAACCGCCTGACCCTCGGCGGTTTCGTGCTGGCACTGGTTTACCTGGTGTGGAGCGGTTCCACCTGGCTGGGCGCGACGCCGGCCGAGGGAGCCTGGGCATTTGCCCTTGCCGTGGTGTTCACCTTGCCCGGTTATGCCCTGGGGCGTCTTGGCGCTGCGGATGTAAAACTGCTGGCGGCCCTGGGCCTGGCGAGCAATTGCACGTACTTGCTCGGCACGTTTGTCGGTGCCGGCCTGGCCAGCGTGGTGTGGCTGCTGCTGGCGCCAAAATTGTGGCCGCTGATGAATCAAGGGCTTAGAAATGCCCTTGAGTACCTCGGCCCGCACCAGTCAAAAAAACAGCCCTTCGCGCCGTTTTTGTTGGTCGGATTTACCCTCGCCTGGCTTTGGAACCCACTGATCGCAACGTAGCGTAGCTCTATGTACATAGTCGGAAAGTGCGTCTACGTTTATAGCCAGGATGTGCGTAATAGACGCGGTTGTACCGTTTTGAACCGATTTTTGCTTGGCCAGGCATGGAGTAGAGCGTGAACAAGCTTATCTCTCAGATGAAAGTCCTCGTGGTCGACGATCAGCCCTTGATCGTGGAAGAGTTGTGCGAATACCTCGAAAGCAGCGGTTACCGTTGCGTGCCTTGCGATTCAAGCCGGCAGGCCATCGCGCGGTTCCGTGAAGACGCTGAAATCGCCCTGGTGCTGTGCGACCTGCACATGCCGGAAATGGATGGCATCGAGCTGGTCCAGGAGCTGCAACGCCTTGCCGGCAAACGCCGCGCCTTCGAGGCGATCATGCTGACCGGGCGTGCCGACAAACAAACAGGACGTGATCAAGGCGCTGCGGGCGGGCATCGCCGATTACTATCAGAAGCCGATCAACCTCGAAGAACTGCTTGAAGGCCTGCAACGCCAGGAGGCCGCGTTGCATGAGCGCCAGAAGGATCTGGAACTGGGGCAGTTGAATCAGAAATTGCAGTTCCTGTCCGCGTCGATCGACGACCTTTACCACGACCTCGACAAGGTGCGCAGCGGCCCGCAACCTGCTACTGATGACGCCCTGGGCGACGACGTCGAAGGCGCCGAAATGCCGGTGATCTTCAAGCAACTGTCGCCGCGCCAATTGGATGTGGCGCGCCTGGTCGGCAAGGGCCAGACCAACTACCAGATCGCCTGCGAACTGGGCATCACCGAAAACACGGTGAAGCTCTACGTGTCCCAGGTGCTGCGCCTGACCCACATGCACAACCGCACGCAACTGGCGCTCGCGCTGTCACCCGCCAGCGCGTCGATCCGCCAGCGCGTGAGCGCCCACTAGTTACTGCTGCCACTCTTCGCGGCGCCACCCTGCTTCTGGTCGTAGTACTCGGGAATGGGGTGCTTGTAGCTTTCGATCAAGCGTTGCATGGCCTGCTCGCGTTCCGCCGGGGAGGCTTTTTGCGCTGTGGACGAAGCCAATTGCCCGGTGACCTGCATCTGCAGCCAGCCTTCGGTCTGCTGTTGATAAGGCGATGACGGGCCGGGCTCGATGGCCAGTGCGCTCAGGGGCAGGGTGGCCAGCAGCAGGTGGGCGAACGGTTTGAGTGTCATCTGAATACTCCCTCGGATACTTATTTGACGGGCACTTGCCGTGCGTCGCTGACGGTTGCCACTTGCTCCTTGGCGCGGGGCGCCGAGCGCTTGAGTTGTTCGGCGCGGAGCTGGGCCTGGGTGAATTGCTCGGGGCTCAAGCCAAAGCGGCTGACCAACTGCGACGCCTGCGTCCAGTTGTCCTGATAGATCAGCAGGGTGACCAGGTTGACCGCCGCCAGCGAGCTGCTCTGGTTGAGTTCCATGGCGGTGAGGAATTCGAAGCGCGCGTCCTCCAGGCGCAACTGGTTGAGGTAGACCACGCCGAGGTCATTGCGGATTTTCTCGTCGATGGGCGACAACCTGGCTGCCCGCTGCAAATGCTCCATGGCCTGGCCGTTATCCCCCTTGGCCACCGCCAGTTGGCCCAGCCCGTGCTCGCCCTCGGCCGCCAGGCACGTGCCGAGCAGGCCGCGATACAACCCTTCGGCCTCGCTGCGCCCCAGCAAGCGGTAGACCTTGGCTTTGCGCAGGCGCACCTGCGGCAGGTTGTCCGACAGGTTCTGCAGATTGGCCAGGCTGGCGTGCAGCTTGCCGTCGTTGGCCATGTCGTCGGCGAGGTTCAGCGACAGCTCCTGGTCGGCGTTGGGCTTGGTGCAACTGCCGGTGCCGGCGAACCCGGCCCAGGGAGCCTGGCCCATGTTCGCGCAACCACTGATCAGTAGCAGGCTGCAGGCGGCAAACAGTAATTTCATGGTGCGTCCTCTCAAGTGCCGATGGCCTTGGATATGGCAATAAACCCCGGGCCGGCCAGTACGATCAGCAGCGCGGGAAACAGAAAAACCATCATCACCACCGACATCTTGGCCGACATCTTGGAAATGAATTCCTGCATGCGCGTCAGGCGCCGGTCATCGAGCAGTTGCTTGAGGGCCTGCAACGATTTCATCGCACCGCCGCCCTGATACAGCAGCTGTTGCAGGATGGTGCAGGTGTCGGTGAACTCATCCACGCTGAGCATCAGACTGGTTTTGCTCAGTTCTTCGCCCAGCTCCAGGCCCGAGTCCACCCGTGCCAGCACCAGGCGCAACTCGGCGGTCAGCACCGGCATCAACGTCTGGGAGTCGTTGGACATGACCCGCAAGGTTTGCTCCACCGCCATGCCGGACTCGAACAGGATGCGCAGCAGTGGGATAAAGGTCGAAATCTCCTGGGCGATCTGCTCCTGGCGCCGTTTGGCGACGGAGGCCAGCACACGTTTGGGCAGCAGGTAACCGACGGCAAACCCGAGAAACGGCACCGGCCAGACATGGGCGACGTCCGGGAAAAACAGGCTTTGCACCAGGATCGTCAGGCCCAGCAACAGAATCGGCGCGCCCACCTGGCAGGCGGCGAACATCGAGCGCTGGCTGGCCTTTCTCCAGCCGATGCGGTTGAGCAGGGTCTGGGTTTCGTTGTCCAGGCTGATGGTGCGCTGGCCGATGCGCGTATTGCCCAACTGACGCAGCAACTGGCCCATCTTGTCATCGCGTACGGTGTTGCCCTGTAGCCGCTGGCTGACCAGCCGCTGCTGGCGACGATGGGCGAGCAGGTTGATGACCAGCAGCGCGAGTGCCGCGAAAAACAGGGCGATGCTGATCATCACGGCCATCTCAGACGCTCCTCAGCATGCGCCACAGCGCCACGCACCCGATGACCTGCATGCTGAAGGCGCCGATCAGCAACCATTGGCCGCTGTCATCGGCCCACATGCCCACCAGATACGTCGGGTTGGTCAGCAGGAAATAGCTCGCCACGCTGACCGGCAACAACGCCAGGACCACCGCGGTGACCCGGGTTTCGCCGGTCATTGCGCGCAGTTGGCGCGCACCCTGGTCGCGCTCGCGGATCATCTTGATCAGGTTTTCCAGCAGCTCGCTGGCGTTGCCGCCATACCGATGGTTGACCTTCAAACCGAGGGCAAACAGGCGCAATTCATCCTGTTCATACAGCTCGGCGAAATCGTGGGTGGCCTCCGGCAGGCTGACGCCCAGCAGCACATTGCGCTTGATGCGGCCCATGGCGGTGCGCAGTGGGTCGTCGCTGGCGTCGATAGCGTTGAGCACCGCATCGGCGAGGGTGCGCCCGGATTTGAGACTGCGCACCGCGTGATCGAGCAACTGCGGCAGTTGTTCGATCATGCGCTGCAAGCGCCGTTGATAGCGCAGTGAAATGTAGAAGCGCAGGATCAGCGGCGGCCCCAGTAGCATCACCAGCAATCCCAGCCATTCGAAGGCGAGCAAGCCCAGCACTACGCCCAGCGCCCACAGGCTCAGCCACAGCCCCAGGCGTTCGGTCGGCTTGCCCAGGCCGGCACGCATAAAGGCGCGCTCCAGGCTGTTGAGCAGTGGGTTGCTTTCCTGGGCTTGCGGCTGCCCGTGGGCCAGGCGCTCCAATACGCGGTCGGTCTGGGCCTGACGTACCCCGCGGCGCATCAACTGCACACCGAGCAACAACATGGCCAGGGAGGTCAGCGCGAGCAGTATCGGACCAAGCATGGGGCACGCCTCCTAGTGCGGCAGGTGGCTCTCGCGGCGCAGCTTGTCGCCGGCGGGGTGGATGGCCTCGCGCAAGAATCCGTAGCCGGTGCGCTTGTCGAGGCGGAACAAGGTATTGGTGACGTAGATGTCATCGCGCACGCCGACCACTTCCACCACTTCGGTGACGCAGCGGCGGCCGTCGGGCAGGCGTGACAATTGGATGATCACGTCGAGTGCCGCGCAGATCATCTGGCGCAGGGTTTTTTCCGCGATCAGGCGCCCGGTCAGGCCCACCAGCGTCTCCAGGCGCAGCAGCGCGTCCTGGGCATTGTTGGCGTGCACGGTGCTCATCGAGCCGTCGTGGCCGGTGTTCATTGCGGTGAGCACATCGAGCACTTCGACGCCACGGATCTCGCCAAGGATGATGCGGTCCGGGCGCATCCGCAGGGCGTTGCGGATCAGGTCGCTGGCCTTTACTTCGCCGTGGCCTTCGGCATTCGGCGGGCGGGTTTCCAGGCGTACCACGTGGGGGTGGCCCAGTTGCAGTTCAGCCACGTCTTCGATGGTGACCAGCCGTTCATGGGGGTTGATCAGTTGGCTGAGGATGTTCAGCAAGGTGGTCTTGCCGGTGCCGGTACCGCCACTGATCAGGATGTTGCAGCGCTTGCCCACCGCGCCCTGGAAGAACTCGAAAATCGGCTGGTCGATGGTTTGCATCGCCACCAGGTCGCTGCTTTTGAGCATGTCCTTGCGGAATTTCCGGATCGACAGGCACGGCCCATCCAGGGCAATCGGCGGGATGATCGCGTTGACCCGGCTGCCGTCGGGCAGCCGCGCATCGACCATCGGCGAGGACTCATCCAGGCGCCGCCCCAACGGCGCGAGGATGCGCTGCATGACGCGTTCTACGTGATGGTCATCGATAAACCGCAGGTCACTCTGGTGCAGCAACCCCTCGCGCTCAACGAACACCCGATGGGGGCCGTTGACCAGGATTTCAGTGACGGAGGCATCGCGCAGCAGCACTTCCAGGGGGCCGAAGCCCGTGAGTTCGTCGACGATCTCTTCGGCCAGGCGTTCCATCTCGTAGCGGGAAATCGCCAGGTGCATGCGGGTGATGTATTCGCTGACCTTGTCGATCACAAACTGCGCGAGGGACTGGCGTGTGCCTTCCAGCAGGTTGCGCCCCGACTCCTCGATGGCATCGATGATGTAGCGGTGCAGTACCAGCTTGAGGCCGTCATGGTCGGTGTTGCCGACGGCGCTGCGCCCGCCCGGCCCGCCGAACAGTTTGTCGCCGCTCATTTGGTGCTCCAAAGACGGGTCAGCCAGTTGGCGGTGGGTTTCTCAAGGCCTTCGGAGCGCTTGGCCAAGCGCTCGCCGAGGTTGCGCAAGCCTTGGGTCAACGGTTCGCGCGGGGCCAGGGTGAACAGGCTTTGGCCCTGATTCTTGGCGTTGAGGCGGATGTCTGCACTCAGCGGCAATATGGCCATCACCTCCAGGCCGAAGGTTTTGCCCAAGGCTTCGGCCTCGGGCGCGGCGCCTTTGATGTAGCGGTCGATCAGCAGCCGCCCGTGTTCGAGTTTCATGCCCTTTTCGCGCCAGCGATTGAGCACTGCCAGGTTGCGACGGCAGTCGAGCACACTCTGGTCGGTGCACCACAAGAGCTTGTCGCAGTGGCTGACAACGGTGCGCAGGGCGTCGCTGTCCGGCTGCCCAGTGAGGTTCACCACGATGTGCTGGAAGTGTTGGCGCAGGGCGCTGAGCAGCATGTACAACTCGGCGGCACTGGTTTGTTCCAGGGGATCGTCGCCGTCGGTGTAGGCGAGGATCCGTAACCCATCCTCGGCCTGGGTAAAGGCGCTGTTGATCAGCGTGGCGTCGAGGCGGCGCAGGTGGCGCAGGGCATCGCCAAAGTGGAACGAGCTTTCCAGGCCGAGCAACGCCAGGCTGTCGCCCCGTGGCAGGCCCAGGTCGAGCACCAGGGTTTGCTGGCCACTTTTCTGCACCACGTGGGCCAGGTGGTCGGCCAGCATGGCGCCGTCGGTGCCGCACTGGGTGCCGTACAGCACGGTCAGGCCGCCCAGGTGGCTGGTGTGGGCCACGGCGGGCAGGCGTTTGCCCAGGCGCCGGACCAGCCCCGCCACTTCGCTGGAGCGCGAGCCGTAGGCGACAAAGTCCCGGGCCCCGGCGCGCATGGCGTTCAGCACCAGTTGATTGTCCATGCCGTCGCCCAGGGCCACGATGGCCAGCATGGGCTTGGCCTCCAGGGCGCCTTCGATCAAAGCGCACTGGTTGCTGACGTTTTCCCGGTCCAGGCCGATGAACACCAGGTTGGCGAAGGTCACGTCTACCAACGCCAGCAATTCGTCGAGGCTGCCGCTGCCGGCGCTGACCACTTGGCCGAGGGGCGCGAGGGCACCCTGCAGCCATTCCAGGTCGGTGCCGTTGCGGGTGATTGCAAGGAAGGTCTGGCTCAGGCTTTCACTCATTGGGACAGTCCCGTGCGTCGGTCGAAATTACCGTTTTCGAGGAAGAACAGGCGATACCAGTTCGGGTCATAGCTGCGCAGTTTTTCCCCAGGCAGCGAAGGCAGTTGCGCGTTGGCGGCCAGGGGTTGGACCAGGTGCGGGGTGACAATCATCAGCAGCTCTTTTTCTTCGCGGCTGATGTTGGAGTCACGGAAAAATGCACCCAGGATCGGGATGTCACCCAGGCCGGGAAACTTGGCGATGGTCGAACGGTTGTTGGTGCTGATCAGCCCGCTGATCACGAAGCTTTCGCCATCGGCCAGGGACACGCTGGTGTCGGTGCGGCGCACGGTAAGCGCGGGCACCTGGATGCCCTGGATCGCGATGGCGTTGCTGTAGTCCAGTTCGCTGACTTCCGGCGCCACCTTGAGGGTGATGCGGTTGCGGTCGATCACCGTGGGGGTGAGGGTCAAGCGGATGCCGAATTCCTTGTACTCGATGGAGATGCTGTCGCTGCCGGAACTGGGTACCGGAATCGGCACTTCGCCGCCGGCCAGGAAGGTCGCGCTCTGGCCGCTCAGGGCCACCAGGCTGGGGCGTGCGAGGGTGTAGGCGAAGCCGCTGCTTTCCAGGGCATTGATCATCGCCTTGACTCGACCCCCGCCGAAGCCGACGTTGAAATTGTCGGTACTCACCGGCAGTTTGAACACGCTCTCCGAGGGCGAGACGATGCTCGGGCTGCTGACGAAGAAGTTGGTGCCGATCCCCAGGAACTTGGTGCTCGCCTCCTTGAGCTTGGTGCGGCTGACTTCAACGAAGCGGATGTCGGTCTGCACCTGGCTGGGCAGCGAAGGGTCATCCGATGGCGACAGCGACAGGCTGGTCAACGCCGAAGTGGCCTTGCCTTTGACGAACACCATGGTCTGGCGCGGGTTGGGCGAGCAGGCGGTCCAGATCATCAGGGTGGTGGCGCCGGGTGCGACGCCGGTGAGCAGGAAGGCCTGGTTGCCGTTGACGTGTACGTCGGCGATTTTCGGATCGCCGACGGCCAGCCGGGTAATGGCGACCGGCGACTGTATGGCCTGTTGCAGCCCTTCACCCACCTCCAGCGTGGCGGGCAACTGTCCCAGGCTGGCGCAGTTGGCGGAAGCCGCCTGGGCGGCCGCGACGGGCAGGCTGAGGGTGATGACGGTCCAGAACACTCGCGAAAACTTCGGCATGGAACGACTGCTCATTCAAGACATCCTTAGCGCTATCAGGGCGTTTGTTGAGTGATCTGGTTGCCGCGTATGACTTCGACCCCAGAGCGCCGCGGGGCGCCCGTGGTGGCGGGCCGGTTGAAGTTGCCGAGGGGCGGCGTGGTGAGCGCCAGTTGGTTGAATTGGTAGAGATCGCGCTTGGCGCTGTCGAGGTTGGCCATGGCGTCGGTGCCGCCGCTCCAGTAGTGGCTCAGGCGCTGCTCGTCGGCGCTGCGTACGGCCAGGCGCAGGTTGCCGGCTTGTATGGCCAGGACCAGGCGGGTCATCAACTGTTCAGGCACCGCCAGCAACACCGTGCGCGCACTGGCGCGGTTTTGTTGTTGCCTGGCCTTGTCTTCCTGGGTGACGGGTACCGGGGAGCCGGGTTTGCCGTCGTTGGTCAGCCCCAGCTGATCACCCACGCCCAGCAGGCGCAGGGCCGGGATGATGGTTTGTGCGGAGGGTTGCGGGTTGCCGTTTTCCTGGCGCAGATAGAGCATCACGTCAACGTAGTCACCCGGGTTGAGTTGGCCGCCGGCGCCGGTCACTTCATCCACGGCGACCGCCAGTGCGCGCTCATCGGGGCGGATCATGCGGGACAGGTTGCCGCCGGCGCTGAAGCTCTCTTCGGTCAGCCAGGTGCCGGCTTCCAGGGCGCGCCATGGGGCGCGGCCGACGGCTTGGTCCAGGCGGGTCAGGCTGCCGGCGGGCACGGTCTTGAGTTTTTCCACGCTCAGGTCGGCGGCGGTCAGCGCGACGAAGGGCGGCACGTCATGGATCAGTACGACCACGGGTAGGCGGGTCGGGTCTTCGACGGGAGCCACGGGGGCGTTGTTAATGACAGGTGGCGCGACGGCGGTGATGGGCTCCGGCCGGCTCAGGACGAGGCCCCAATACCCGGCGATCAGCGCGCCGAGCAGCAATATCACGGCCAGAATCATGCTGATACGACTGCTCATAAAGGCTCTCCCTTTCCTGCTGCCGGGCCTGCCATCGGGTCCGTCCAGCGACTACGCAATCAGTGCATTCTGGGCTTCTGACTATTTCGCTATTTGAAGGTAGTAGAGCTAGGACAAAACGCCATTAATCCGTCTGAATATTATGCGTCGCCACACAAATACAGGGGGGTTGGCGCCATGAAACTGACTAATACTTTGTGATTAGTCGCTTGTTACAGTTGTTGGGAGTGGATTTGCCGACAATGCTCTTGTGGCATAGCAAGATCATGTTGCAAGCCCGCTACATCGCGCTTCCTGCGCAAAGGAGAAGTCATATGTTCAATATGTTCCTTGACGGTATTCGCAAGGTGTTCATCAAAATCCAGATCCTGTCGTATGGCAGGGAAGGGGCTTCCGGTATTGAATATGCGATTGTTGCAGCGATGTGTGCGGCGGTCATCGGGGCGTTCATGTCGCCGATCAGCACCAAGGTGAAGGCTATCTTTACTTCCATACAAACCGGGATCGGTACTTGATGTTTTAATGCGTTGCGTTCTCCTCTTTAGTTTGACGGAGCTCTACATGCACATCGAAGACAGCATTCGCAGCGCGTACGTGAAAGTGCAAGTAATGGTGAGCGCCAGGGACGGCGCCTCCGGCATCGAGTACGCCATTGTGGCGGCGATGTGCGCGGCGGTGATCGGTATTTTCATGACCCCGATCAGCGACCGTGTGAAGGTGTTGTTCAACCTGATCGAAACGAGCCTGCTGTCGACTTGATCATTTTATTGACGCGACTAACCTGAGTACATTCTTAGTGTCAGGATCTTTTTCCATGAGCCTCCCTGCCTCGTCTTCCCGGCAACAAATCCTCTTGGTGGACGACGAAGAAGACGCCCTGATCGAACTCGCCGAATCCCTCGCAAATGAGGGATTTGTCTGTTTCACCGCCACCTCCGTCACCTTCGCGCTACAGGAATTGACCCTCAACCCCGACATCGCGCTGATCATCACCGACCTGCGCATGCCCGAGGAAAGTGGCATCTCTCTGATCAAGCGCCTGCGCGAACACACCGACCGCCAGCACCTGCCGGTGATCGTGATGTCGGGTCATGCCGAGATGGATGACGTCAGCGACATGCTGCGCCTGCAAGTGCTGGATCTGTTTCGCAAGCCGATCTATCTGGTGCGCTTGATCGATACCCTCAACAATCTGTTTCCTCTCCAGAAACGCCATCTCTGACCTCAATGGCGAGGCAACAAGCGCCCTCGCCACAGATTTACAACCCTGCCGTTCAGAGTTGATAGCTGAAGCTCAAGGTATAGCGCGGCCGCCGATCAAAGCTGTCCAGCGCGACGTCCGACATCGGCTTGGCCGCTTCCAGCGCAATGTTGTAGTACTTGCTGTCGCCAAAGCGCAGGCCGACGGCCGCCGAGGACAGGTTATTGCCCTTGACCGGCACTTCGTTGAACCACGTCTTGGCGCGGTCGAACACCACGTAGGGTTGCAGGATGCGCACCCAGTCGCCGGCGCGGTTGTAGCTGTAGTTGACCTCGTAGGCCACGCCCCAGCCCTTGTCGCCGGAACCCTGGTCATCCGGGTAGCCTCGGCCGAAATTCTGCCCGCCGAACGTGGCGCGTTCGCTGTCGGGCAGGGTGTCGTCGCTCCAGTAGAGCGCCCCCGACAGCACGCCCTGGAAGTTGCTGGCGAACAGCTTGTTGCTTTGCACGCCGGACAGGCGCAGGCGGAAGAAGTCGAGGTCGGGTTTTAACCCTTGCAGATCGCTGCGGGTCTTGGCGCCCATGCCGTTGATGCCTTGGTACAAACCGGCGCTGAGGATGCGCAGTTGGTCGCTGTCGGCCTTGCGCCAGTCGCCTTCGAAGGCCAGGGCGCGCAGGTCTGTTTCGACATCGAAGCGATTGGGGAAACCCACCAGTTGATAGCGGGTTTTCTGGTCGACGCCGTACAAGCGTGTACCCAGGCTCAACGACTCGGTCGGCGAGGCGATCAGCGGGTGGCTCAAACCAATGGAGAATCGGTCGATGGCCTGGTGCGGCTTGAGCTCGAAACCGCCGCCCAGTTGCAAATGGGTGCCTGGGTCGGCGCGGTAGCGTTCCCCCGAAAGTGCCAGTTGGGTGCCCTCGGCGTTGATGAATTGGCTGTAGGCGGCGCGGTAGTAGTGTTCCTTGTCGTCGCCCGGCGGGAACAGGCCACTGACGGTCAACTGCTCGCCCATGGACGTCTGGGAGTTGCTGGTGGCGCTGAGCAGCGCTTGCAGGCCGCCACGGCTGGCCTGGTTGAGGCTCATGCTGGTGGTGAACGGCTTGCGGCTGGCGGTGATCTGCATGCGGGTGCCGCCGTCGGTGGTGCCCGGTGGCGGCACTTGCGCCTGGAGCGTCACGCCCGGTATCGCGCCCATCAGCGTGGTGTAACGCTCGAAGGTCTTGCGTGTGAGGGGGCGTTCGGCCTTGAGTTTGTCCGCGAGTTTGGCGACGTAGGCCGACACCGAGCCGATGTCGCCCTGCACTTGGTAATCGCGGATATAGCCCTCCACCAGCACCACGTGCACCAGGCCGCCTTCGAAATGTTGTTCCGGCAGGAACGCGTAGGACAGCAGGTAGCCGTCCGCCTGGTAGCGCCGGGTGATGCTGCGGGTGGCTTCGATCAGGTGGGCCAGGTCTGTTTCGTGGCCAATCAGCGGCTCGAACGCCTGGGCCAGTTCCTTGAGCGGGTAGACCGTGCCACCGTCGATCTGCAGTTTGCGGATGGTCACTTTGGTGTCCATCAATAAGGGTTTTGCTTCGCTGGCTGCGGGCGTCGGCAACTGGGTCTGCGGGGTGTTCGGTCGATAGGCATCGGCGGGCAGGTTGGGCACGGGCAGGTTGCGGATGGTGTCGTTGCTATTGAGGAAGCTGGGCAGGGTATCGGCGTGGGCGTAGGCACTGAGGGTGAGCAACAACAACGGCGTGAAAGCGCGCATAGGACACTCCATGGTCAAAACTGCTGCAGCGTTTCGCAGATTCCCGCCGGGCTCTGGGGGCGCGGTTCGGGTGCCTTTCATTGGCGCTAAAAAAGACGAGAGACTTACTGGGTCTCTCGTCTCAACCAAGCGTAGGCGCTGTAGGGGAGGCCGTCTAATCGGCCAGGTGCAATTCTATTTCTTGCCAATCAGGCCTCCGAGCAGGCCGCCGTTGCTGCTCGTACCGGCGCTGGCGCTGGCGGATGCGCTGCCGCCCAGGTTCAGGCCGCCACCGAGCAACCCACCGCCGCTGGTGCCACCTGTGACCACGCCACCCACCGAGGCCACGGTGTTGCCGACGGCGTTCACAGTGCCGCCCAAGGCATTGGTGACCGGGTTGGCATTGGTGCCGACGATGGCGCCGCCCAGGTTGCTCACAGCCCCGCCGACGTTGGTGACCAGGCCATTGACCGGAGCGCCGAGCCCAGTGGCGCTACCGACGTTCTGCGTGAGGCTGGTGACGCCGCTGGTGACCGGGTTGAGCGCGCCACCCACGCTGGTGGTGAGTGCCGCCACCGGCGCACCCGCTGCGCTGTTCGGCACGCCGCTGCCGCCGAGCAGCGTGCCCAGGGATGCCACGCTGCCGCCTGCGTTGCCGCCCGTGATGCCCGCCGCACTGACCAGGCCATTGGTGTTGCCGGCATTGAGGCCGTTGCCGGCGCCGGCGATCACGCCGCCGATGAGTTCCGGCAGGCCGAGGTTGGTTGTCCCCGTGCCGCCACCCGTGCCGCCGGTTGGGTTGACGTAGCCCCCGGCGCTGGCGACCACGGTACCCGCGCCATTGAGCACGCTGCCCACCGCGCCGGTGACTGGGTTGCC
Source organism: Pseudomonas sp. GL_117 (assembly GCF_057835125.1). Taxonomy (NCBI): domain Bacteria; kingdom Pseudomonadati; phylum Pseudomonadota; class Gammaproteobacteria; order Pseudomonadales; family Pseudomonadaceae; genus Pseudomonas; species Pseudomonas sp. GL_117. The sequence continues at coordinate 778,395 of NZ_CM174418.1, forward strand.
AGTGCCGCCCGCACTGGCGACTTGATTGCCGAGACCGTCGACGGTACTCCCGACTTTATTCAGCAGGCCACTGACAGGGCTGTTCAGGCCGGTCGCGGTGCCGACTTGGCCGGTGGTTTTTTCCACCAGCGAGACCACGGGCACCAGCACTCTGGCGCCGACGGCATTGGTGACCGAACCCAGTGGGCCGGTGGTGCCGGCGGTACTCAGGGTGTCGCCGAGCATGGTCACGACGTTGCCGACATTGTCGACTGCCCCGCCGACCACCGGCGCGACACCGCTGACCACGGGCACGCGCCCGAGCAAGGTGGCAACGTTGGTGCCGGTCGTGCTCACGCCATCACCCAGGTCCGAGACACCGTTGCCGACCCCGGCGAGGGTCGTGCCCAGTGCGTTGCTGTCAGTGCCGAGCGTGCCCAAGCCGTCCGACAGGCCAGTGCCGATGCTGCCCACTGCGGTGCCAGTGGCAGTCACCAGGCCGCCGGCGGTAGCGCCGACAATCGGCAGGTTGCCTAGTTGGGTGCCTAGGCTTTCGACAGCGGTGCCGGCACCGGTCACGGTAGTGCCCACGGTGTCGACGACGGTGGCGGTGACCAATGGCGTGGTCGTGCCGCCGGTGCCAGTGCCAGGACCGGTGGTGCCGCCACCTGTTCCACCTCCAGTGCCGCCGCCAGTACCACCGCCGGTGCCACCTGTGCCGGCAGTCGTATCGTCGGTGGAGGACGAGCCGCCGCTGTGATGCCCACCACCGCCGCTGCTGCAACCGCCGAGTGTCAGTGCTACGGCGAGGGCGAGTGCGGTACTTGCTTTCCAAAACACTACTTGAGTTTTCATGATTGAGTTCCTTGCACCTGTACAACCTGAGTTGTCTTCAAACACTCGCTATTTCTTTGGATAGCGATGGGTTTGTCCGTGGAATCATCACAGGCCTGGGGCAACTTTCGCGCAATGCTCAACTTGGTATTAACGATTTATATAGGGAGGGCAAGTGTGTACTTGGCGATTAATACGAAGGGTGTAGGGGGAGGATGTATATATATTAAAAAACATGGGGTTGAATAAATGGGCGGACTTTATGAAGTCCGCTATCACTTAAGGTGTATATATACAATTTATCGGTTTGTTTCAGGCAATGGGTTGCCACTTGCCGAGCATATGCTCAATCTCTTCGCTGCCTTTCAACACCCATTCACCACTGGAACCGGCTGCGCTGGTGAATAACCGCACTTCACTGGGCAAGCGCACCGGTTTTTTGAACTCGACGTGTATTTCGATATTGGCCGCGGGCAGATGCTCACCGAGGGCGGCGAGGGCGTGCGCCTTGTTCCATAGACCGTGGGCAATGGCCTGGGGGAACCCGAACAGCCTGGCGGTCAGGGCGCTGAGGTGGATCGGGTTGTAGTCGCCGGACACCCTGGCATAACGCCGACCGACGTCGGCAGGGGCGGGCCAGCGTGTCAGTTCGCTGACGGGGGTGGGCGTGGGCAGGGCGTCGTCCGCCGCGTTGCCGTCAGTCTTCACGCCTCGGCAAAGCATGCGGCTTTCGGCTTCCCACAGCAGGCCCAGGGCATCTTCGACGGTGGTCACCACGTCAAAGGTCGCACCCTTGGGGTGAGGCTTGAGGTTTTGCGTGTGTACGCTGAGGGTCAGCTCGCTGATGCCGCCCAAGGGCCTGTGGATACGGATGCAGTTGCCCAGGTGAATCAGGCCCAGCAACGGGAAGGGGAACCTTGTGTCGGTGAGCAACTGCATCTGCAGGCCGAACGCCAGGATATGCGGGTACGTCGCCGGCAGGATCGGGCTGTCGGCAAAGCCGCAGACCCTGCGATAGGCCGCCACGTGCGTAGGGTCGACGCTGACCCGGCAGCGCAGCCCCAGGGCGGGCAAGGTGTCGCCGCTGATTTTGCGCTTGAGCGCCGCACGCCAGTACAGCGGTGGCAGAAACGGAGTGCTGCCTAAGGTTTGCCAATCCATGGCTACGCTCCCAGAAGACTTTGCCCGCACACCCGCAGCGCCTGGCCGCTGACCGCGCCGGACCCCGGTTGGCCAAGCCAGGCCACGGCCTCGGCGACGTCTTGCGGCAGGCCGCCCTGGCCCAGCGAATTCATGCGACGCCCGGCCTCACGCAGGCCGAACGGGATATGCGCGGTCATCTGGGTTTCAATGAAGCCCGGCGCCACGGCATTGATGCTGATGCCACGGCCCTTGAGCAGCGGCGCCCAGGCCTGTGCGAGGCCGATCAAGCCGGCCTTGCTCGCGGCGTAGTTGGTTTGCCCACGGTTGCCGGCGATGCCACTGATGGAGGCGAGCAGCACCACGCGGGCGTGGTCTTGCAGGGTGCCGCTGTCGATCAGCGCCTTGGTCAGCACTTGCGGGGCGTTCAGGTTGACCGCCACCACCGCGTCCCAAAAGTCCGGGGTCATGTTGGCCAAGGTCTTGTCGCGGGTGATACCGGCGTTGTGCACCAGAATGTCGAGGCCGGTGGGCAGTTGCTCGACCAACTGGTCGGCGGCGGCGTCGGCGCAGATGTCCAGCGCGACGCTACGCGCACCCAGGCGTGCGGCCAGAGCGTCGAGGTCGGTCTTGGCCTGGGGCACATCGAGCAGGACCACCTCGGCGCCGTCGCGGGCGAGGGTCTCGGCGATGGCCGCGCCAATGCCTCGGGCGGCTCCGGTGACCAGCGCCGTGCGCCCGGCCAGCGGGCGGGTCCAGTCCTCGACCGGCGTGGCGCAGGCTTCCAGGCGGATCACCTGGCCCGAGATGTATGCGCTTTTGGGTGAGAGGAAGAATCGCAGCGCGCCTTCCAGTTGGTCTTCGGCGCCGTCACCGACGTAAAGCAATTGCAGCACGCCACCGTTGCGCAACTCTTTGGCCAGGGACCGGCTGAAGCCTTCAAGGGCGCGTTGGGCACTGGCCGCGAATGGGTTGAGGAAGCTCTCTGGCGCACGACCGAGGATCACCAGGTGTGCGCTGTTATCGAGGTTTTTCAGCAGTGGCTGGAAGAATTCGCGCAGTTGCTTGAGTTGCTCGGTGTGCTGCAACTCACTGGCGTCGAATACCACGGCCTTGATCTTCGGGCCATGTCCGGGGATCCATGTCGAGGTTTCGGTGCCGTAGGTGTAAATGGCGTCGGTGAGTTTGTGCGCGAATGCCTGCACCTTGTCCACCAACCCGCCACCGCCGAGTAACAAGGCGCCTTCGACCGGGCGCAGACGCCCGGCCTGCCAGCGTTCCAGGCGTACCGGTGACGGCAGGCCAAGGGCGGCGACCAGACGATGGCCGAGGCCTGAATTGGCGAAGTCGATATAACGGTCAGGCATGGAACGCTCTCCAGAAACTGTGGTTCAAAGAAGAGTTGACCATCAAAACGCGCTAGTCGTTCGATCAGCCTAGGCTAGGCTGACGGATTACACCCATTTCCAGCAGGGAGATTTTCATGACTCAATTGCGCCGTGTAGCGATCATTGGCGGTAACCGTATCCCTTTTGCCCGCTCCAATGGTCCCTACGCCACGGCGAGCAATCAGGCGATGCTGACCGCTGCGCTGGAAGGCCTGATCGAGCGTTACAACCTGCACGGTTTGCGTATCGGCGAGGTGGCCGCCGGCGCGGTGCTCAAGCATTCGCGGGACTTCAACCTGACCCGCGAATGCGTGCTCGGCTCGCGCCTGTCGCCGCAAACCCCGGCCTATGACATTCAACAAGCATGTGGCACCGGGCTTGAGGCGGCGTTGCTGGTGGCCAACAAAATCGCCCTGGGCCAGATCGAGTGCGCGATTGCGGGTGGAGTCGACACCACGTCCGACGCGCCCATCGGCGTCAACGAAGGGCTGCGCAAGATTCTGCTGCAAGCCAACCGCAGCAAATCCCTGGCGGACAAGCTTAAAGTGCTGTTGCAACTGCGCCCCCATCACCTCAAGCCGGAACTGCCGCGCAACGGTGAGCCACGCACAGGGTTGTCCATGGGCCAGCATTGCGAACTGATGGCGCAGACCTGGCAGATCCCCCGCGCCGAGCAAGATCAGCTGGCGCTGGAGAGTCACCGGAACATGGCGGCCGCCTACGCCGAAGGCTGGCACAACGATTTGCTCACGCCGTTCCTCGGCCTGACCCGCGATAACAACCTGCGCCCGGATCTGACCCTGGAGAAACTTGCCGCGCTCAAGCCGGCGTTCGAACGCGGCGAAAAAGCCACGCTCACGGCGGGCAACTCCACGCCTCTGACAGATGGTGCCTCATTGGTATTGTTGGGCAGCGAGGCCTGGGCTAAAGAGCGTGGGCTGCCGATCCTCGCGTATTTGCGCGATGGTGAAGCGGCGGCGGTGGATTTCGTCAACGGTGCCGAAGGCCTGTTGATGGCGCCGGTGTATGCGGTGCCGCGTTTGCTGGCGAGGAATGGCCTGACGCTGCAAGACTTCGATTACTACGAGATCCACGAAGCCTTCGCTGCCCAGGTGTTGTGCACGCTCAAGGCGTGGGAGGATGCGCACTACTGCAAGACGCGCCTCGGGCTTGATGCCCCCCTCGGCGCGATCGACCGCAGCCGGCTCAACGTCAAGGGCAGTTCATTGGCGGCCGGGCACCCGTTTGCTGCCACGGGTGGGCGTATCGTCGCCAACCTGGCCAAACTGTTGGACGCGGCGGGCAAGGGGCGTGGGCTGATTTCAATCTGTGCGGCAGGCGGGCAGGGGGTTACGGCGATCATTGAGCGCTGAAACTGGCATATCTGATGCATTCTTAAGTGATCAACGGTCAGTCGCCTCTCCCACCGGCCGGCCGATTGCCGTATAACGAGTGCCATACGCGTATTTGGTAATAAAGGACCCACAATAAAAGCTGATGAAGACTCCTAAACGCATTGAACCCCTGATCGAAGACGGTCTGGTCGACGAAGTGCTGCGCCCACTCATGAGTGGTAAAGAAGCAGCTGTTTATGTGGTGCGCTGCGGCAATGAATTGCGTTGCGCCAAGGTTTACAAGGAGGCGAACAAACGAAGTTTTCGTCAGGCGTCCGAATACCAGGAAGGCCGCAAGGTCCGCAACAGTCGTCAGGCCCGGGCCATGGCCAAGGGCTCCAAATTCGGCAAGAAAGAAACCGAAGATGCTTGGCAGAACGCTGAAGTGGCGGCGTTGTTCCGCCTGGCCGGTGCGGGCGTTCGCGTGCCCCAGCCGTTCGACTTCCTGGAAGGCGTGCTGTTGATGGAACTGGTGGCCGACGAGTACGGCGATGCGGCGCCGCGCCTGAATGACGTGGTGCTGGAGCCGGACCAGGCGCGTGAATACCATGCCTTCCTGATCTCGCAGATCGTGCTGATGCTGTGTACCGGCCTGGTGCACGGTGACTTGTCCGAGTTCAACGTACTGCTCACGCCGACCGGCCCGGTGATCATCGACCTGCCCCAGGCGGTGGATGCGGCGGGCAACAACCACGCGTTCAGCATGCTGGAGCGGGATGTGGGCAACATGGCGTCGTACTTCGGGCGTTTTGCCCCGGAGTTGAAAAAGACCAAATACGCCAAGGAAATGTGGGCGCTTTACGAAGCCGGCACGTTGCACCCGGCCAGTGTGTTGACCGGCGAGTTCGATGAGCCGGAAGAGCTGGCGGACGTGGGCGGTGTAATCCGCGAGATCGAAGCGGCGCGGCTGGATGAAGAGCGTCGGCAGGCGATCCGCGCGGCGGACGATGCACCACCGAGCAAAGTGCCGGACGAGCCACCGCCGCCGCCTTGGATGCAGTGATCTCAAGGCCTGCGTAGATCTAAAAATGTGGGAGCGGGCTTGCTCGCGAATGCGGTGGATCAGTGAATATATCGTTGACTGACGCACCGTCTTCGCGAGCAAGCCCGCTCCCACACAAGCCCGCTCCCACATTTGGTTTTGTATGTAGTCAGTTAGATTCCATCAGGTGCAGCAACTGCCCGAAGCCAACTCCTTGAGAATCGGACAGTCCGGCCGATGATCGCCATGGCAGTGCTCCACCAGGTCCTGCAACGTATCGCGTAACTGCCCCAGTTCCATGATCTTCTGATTCAACTCATCAATGTGCTGGCGCGCCAGGGCTTTTACGTCGGCGCTGGCCCGATGCCGGTCCTGCCACAGGGTCAGCAGTTTGCCGACCTCCTCCAAAGAAAACCCCAAGTCCCGCGAGCGTTTGATAAACGCCAGGGTGTGCAGGTCGTCGGCACCGTACACACGGTAGCCGCTGTCGGTGCGGTGGGCGGCCTTGAGCAAGCCGATGGATTCGTAGTAGCGAATCATCTTCGCGCTGAGCCCGCTCTGGCGTGCGGCTTGGCCGATGTTCATGGGCGGTGATCCTCCAGGTCCTTGGGTTTCCAGGTTTTCAGCAGCAGGGCATTACTGACCACGCTGACGCTCGACAGCGCCATCGCCGCACCGGCCAACACCGGGTTGAGCAGGCCGAATGCTGCCAGTGGAATGCCGATCAAGTTATACACAAAGGCCCAGAACAGGTTCTGGCGGATTTTTGCGTAGGTCTTGCGGCTGATCTCCAGCGCGGCCGGCACCAGGCGTGGATCGCCGCGCATCAAGGTAATGCCGGCCGCGTGCATGGCCACGTCGGTGCCGCCCCCCATAGCGATGCCGATATCGGCGGCGGCGAGGGCCGGGGCGTCGTTGATGCCGTCGCCGACCATGGCCACCACGCCGGTTTTTTTCAATTCGGTGACGGTGGCGGCTTTGTCGGCGGGCAGCACCTCGGCGTGCACGTCGTCGATGCCCAGCGCCTCGGCCACCACGCGCGCACTGCCGCGGTTGTCGCCGGTGAGCAGGTGGCTGCTGATGTGTTGCGCCTTGAGTTGGTGGACTGCTTCCAGTGCGCCGGGCTTGAGCGTGTCACCAAAGGCGAACAGCCCCAGCACACGCGGTTGCGCGCCTTGCTCGATAAGCCAGGACAGGGTGCGGCCTTCGGCCTCCCAGGCCTTGGCAGACTCGGCCAGGTCACCGGCATTCAAGCCGCTTTCTTCGAGCAGGCGGCGGTTGCCCAGGGCCAACTGCCGACCATCGAGGGTACCGGCGATGCCGCGCCCGGTCAGGGATTGGCTGGCGCTCACGTCGGCCACCACCAGGCCTTGTTCGTTGCAGGCGTCCAGCACGGCCTTGGCCAGCGGGTGTTCGCTGCCACGTTGCAGCGCCCCGGCCTGTTGCAGCAGCAGGGCTTCGTTGCCATCCACGGCGCTCAGATGCGCGATTTTTGGCGTGCCGGAGGTGAGGGTGCCGGTCTTGTCGAATACCACGGCGCTGACTGCATGGGCGCGCTCCAGGGCTTCGGCGTCCTTGATCAGGATGCCATGGCGCGCAGCCACGCCGGTGCCGGCCATGATTGCGGTGGGTGTAGCCAGGCCCAGGGCGCACGGGCAGGCAATCACCAGCACGGCGACCGAGTTGATGATCGCGGTTTCCAGCGATGCGCCGTACAGCCACCAGCCCACCAACGTGACCAACGCCAGCACCAGCACGGCGGGCACGAACACTTGGCTGACTTTATCCACCAGTTTCTGGATCGGCGCCTTGGCGGCCTGGGCGTCTTCCACCAGGCGGATGATCCGCGCCAACACGCTTTCGGCGCCCAGAGCGGTGGTGCGCACCAGCAGGCGGCCTTCGCCGTTGATGGCGCCGCCGGTAACGCTGTCCCCTGGCTGCTTCGGCACCGGCAGGCTTTCGCCGCTGATCAGCGCTTCGTCGGCGTGGCTCTGGCCTTCCACCACTTCACCGTCCACCGGGAAGCGTTCGCCGGGCTTGACCAACACCAGGTCATTGAGCGCCAGCGCGTTGATGGCGACGTCTTCTTCACGCCCGCCATTGACCCGAATCGCCCGCTCCGGGCGCAAGGCTTCAAGGGCGCGGATGGCGCTGGCGGTCTGGCGCTTGGCGCGGCTTTCGAGGTATTTGCCCAGCAGCACCAGGGCGATCACCACCGCCGAGGCTTCGAAATACAGGTGCGGCGCCATGCCGGGGTGGGCGCTGAGCCATTCATAGATGCTCAGGCCGTAACCGGCGCTGGTGCCGATGGCCACGAGCAAATCCATATTGCCAGCACCGGCGCGCACGGCTTTCCACGCAGCGATATAGAAGCGTGCGCCAAAGATGAATTGCACCGGGGTGGCCAGGGCGAACTGCACCCAGGCGGGCAGCATCCAGTGCAGGCCGAAGGGTTCCACCAGCATCGGCAGCACCAGCGGCAGCGCCAGGGCAATCGCCAGCAGCAGCGACAGGCGTTCGCGCTGCAGGCGCTGGGCCTGATCGACTTCGGTAGCGGTTTCACTCTGCGGCAGGGTGGCGGTGTAGCCGGCCTTGTCGACGGCGGCAATCAACACACCGGGGTCGATCTGGCCCGCCACTACGACGTGGGCACGCTCGTTGGCCAGGTTGACGCTGACGCTTTGCACCCCCGGCACCTTGCCCAGCGCGCGCTCGACGCGGCCGGCACAGCTGGCGCAGGTCATGCCGCTGATCGGCAGGTCAAAGGTGGTGGTTCCATTCATGGGGCAGTCCTCCAGGAGAAGTGGCCCCTAGCATCAACCTTGACCTGTGGGGAAGGTCAAGGCCGTTTAATAGTCCAGCGCAGCGGCTTTGAGATACATGCCGTCCGGACCCTGGGCAATGCGCAGTTTGCGCACGTCGCCAACCTTCAACGTGATGTTCTGTGCTGGCGGCGCGAGCAGGCCCGGCTGGCAGCCCGGTGCCTGGCCCGGCAGCAACTTGAGGCGCAACGACAGGTTGCCCGCCGGCAGGTTGAACGAGGTGGACTGTTCCTGGAACAGCCGCCCGGCCAACTGATCATTCAGGTACAGGCCGATCTCGCAGTTGGTCGACACTTCCAGGCGTTCCCGGGAAATGATCAACACCGCATAGTCTTCTGCGGCACTGGCCAGCGGCGCAGCGGCAGACAAGCTCATCAGGCCGGCAAGGGCAAAAAACGACCAGCGCATGGCGAATGCTCCGTGGGTTGAATCAAAGATGGGTGAAGCTTGGCCGACCGCGCGGGCGAATACCAGCCCGGCGGATATTTTCTGAGCTTGACCTTGCCATGATGGCAAGGTCGAGACTGCCTCCACCCTCAATACAGGAGTCATGTCATGCAAGTATTCAGCGTTGAAGGAATGACCTGCGGCCATTGCGTCAAATCGGTGACCCAGGCAGTGCACAACCAGGACCCGAGCGCCGAAGTGAAGGTGGACCTCGCCGCGAAGCAAGTCAGCGTGCAAAGCCAACTGAGCGCGCAGCAAATCGCCGACGCGATTCGGGAAGAAGGCTACAGCGTCGTCTGATTTTTAATAGTTAGCGAGCTAACGTAATGTTCAAGGCACCCAAGCGCGGCTAGACTGTCGAGCTGCCGACTCACTTGGGTGTCTGATGAACCTGCGCATAATTCTGATTCTGGGCGCCTTGAGCGCCTTCGCACCGTTGGCGATCGACTTTTACCTGCCGGGCTTCCCCGCCATGGCTATCGCGTTCGGCACTGACGAAAAACATATCCAGACCACCCTGGCGGTGTATTTCACCGGCCTGGCCATCGGCCAATTGATCTACGGCCCGCTGGCCGATCGCTTTGGCCGGCGCGTGCCGCTGCTCAGCGGTGTGACCCTTTTTACCCTCGCGTCCTTTGCCTGTGCCTATGCGCCGTCGTTGGAATGGCTGATCGCCGCACGTTTCGTCCAGGCCCTGGGCGGTTGTGCGGGCATGGTGATTTCCCGCGCCGTGGTCAGCGACAAATGTGATGCGGTGGGGTCGGCCAAGGTGTTTTCCCAACTGATGCTGGTCACGGGGTTGGCGCCGATCCTCGCACCGTTGGCAGGTGGGGTGATGGTCGGGTTGTGGGGCTGGCAGTCGATCTTCCTCGCGCTGACCGCGTTCAGTGTATTGGCGGCGATTGCCGTGGCCGTCGGCCTGCCGGAAACCTTCCCGGCCCATCAGCCGCGCCAGCCATTGTCCGGCTCGCTGCGGCGCTACCTGTCGTTGCTGTCGGACCGGGTCTACCTCGGCTACGCCCTCACTGGCGGTATTGCGATTGGCGGGATGTTTGCCTACATCGCCGGTTCACCTTTCGTATTCATCAAACTGTATGGCGTGCCTGCCGAGCATTACGGCTGGGTGTTCGGTTCCAACGCGGCCGGTTTCATCCTGATCGCCCAAGTGAACGCGCGCTTGCTGGCCAAGCGCGGCCCGGCGTTCTTGCTGTCGCGCAGCGTGTGGGTGTACCTGGCGGCGGCGTTGTCATTGCTGGCGATCAGCGCTTTGCACACCGATGCCCTGTGGCCGCTGCTGGTGCCGCTGTTTATCTGCATCGCCAGCCTGGGCTGCATTTTGCCCAATACCTCGGCCTGCGCCATGAGTGGGCAAGGGGCGCGGGCGGGCAGTGCGTCGGCGCTGCTCGGTTGCATTCAGTTTGGTGTGGCGGCGGGTGCGGCGTCGTTGGTCGGCCTGTTGCACGATGGCACGGCGATGCCGATGGCCATGGTTATCAGCCTGTGCGGTGTGTTGGCAGTGACGGTGGCCGTGTCGACCCAGCGCTTGCAACGGGCTCGGGCCGCGCAAGCGCAGGTCTGAGGTGGCGGTCAGCCAGCGGTGGAGTGTTGCTGGTTGACGGGAAGACGGTGAGGGGCCTGGATTCGGGCTTGCAGGGTATCGGCAAAGGCGCGGGCCTCGGCTTCACTGTGGAAGGTGATGGCCTTCTGGTCCAGGCGCACTTCCCACTGGGATTTTGCTAACGCTTTTATCAGGATCTTCATTACTGACTTCCTCGCGTAAAAGAATCGTGGCAAAGGCGGCCAATATAAACCCGAATACCCGCGCAAATATGACAAAGATCAACTCTCTGACTAATGGTGTCGTCCATCACTCACATGAATAACGGACGACGCCTACAGACCCTTTTCAGAATCCTTCCAGCACGATCTTGCCCTTGGCCGTGCCGCTTTCCAGCAGGGCATGGGCGCGGCGCAGGTTCGCCGCATTGATCACGCCGAAGTGTTCGCCCACCGTGGTTTGCAGGGTGCCAGCGTCGATCAGCTCGGCGACGCGGTTGAGCAGGTGGTGCTGCTCGATCATGTCCGCCGTCTCGAACATCGAACGCGTGTACATGAACTCCCAATGCAGCGACAGGCTCTTGCGCTTGAGCTTGCTGACGTCCAGCGCCTTCGGGTCGTCGATCAACGCCAGCTTGCCCTGGGGTTGCAGGGCTTCGACCAGTTGATCGAGGTGTTGGTCGGTTTGCGTCAGGCTGGCGACGTGGGTGACCTGGCCGACACCGGCGCGTTTGAGTTCTTCGCTCAGCGGTTGGCTGTGGTCGATCACCAGGTCTGCGCCCAGTGCCTTGGCCCAGGCCTGGGTTTGCGGGCGCGAGGCGCTGCCGATCACCTTCAGCGCGGTGAGCTGGCTGGCCAGTTGGGTCAGGATCGACCCCACGCCACCGGCGGCACCGACGATCAGCAGGCTCTGGCCCCAGTCTTCTTTGCCCTCTGATACTTGCAGGCGCTCGAAGAGCAATTCCCAGGCGGTGATCGCCGTCAGCGGCAGCGCGGCGGCTTCGGCAAAACCCAGGCTCTTGGGCATGTGGCCAACGATGCGTTCGTCCACGGTGTGCAGTTCGCTGTTGCCGCCGGGGCGTACCAGGGAGCCGGCGTAGAACACCTTGTCGCCGGCCTTGAACAGCGTCACGTCGCTGCCGACCGCCTTGACCACCCCGGCGACGTCCCAGCCCAGCACCTTGGCGGCGCCGTTTTCCGGGGCGACGTTCTGGCGCACTTTGGTGTCCACCGGGTTGACCGAGATGGCTTTGACTTCCACCAGCAGGTCACGCGGGCCGGCGACCGGCGCTGGCAGTTCGATGTCTTGCAGGGATTGGGGATCGTTGATCGGTAGCGAGTTGTAGTACGCGATGGCTTTCATGGGGGGGGGCTCCGGGGAGTGGGCGAATAAACGGGATGGACAGATGATTGGCTATTTCCCGTATAGATAAAAGCGGCTAAAACAGAGGTCTGTTTCAATAAAATTTTGATAATGGATGGGCGGCATGCTGCGTTTTGACGATTTGCAGTTGTTTGTACGTTCGGCGGATTTGGGCAGCCTGTCGGCGGCAGCGCGGGTGATGGACCTGTCGCCCGCCGTGGCCAGTGCGGCGCTCAAGCGCATCGAACAGCAACTGGGCGCGCGCTTGCTGGCGCGCTCCACCCGCAGCCTGCGCCTGACGGCTGAAGGTGAGGGGTTCCTGGAATATGCCCGCGCTGCGCTGAGTTCGCTGGACGAGGGGCGGCGCCTATTGGCCAGTGGCCAGGATCAGGTCAGCGGTGTGCTGCAGTTGTCCGCACCCTCGGACCTGGGGCGCAACCTGTTGCTGCCGTGGTTGGATGACTTCCAGCGTGAGCATCCGCAACTGACCGTGCGTCTGTTGTTGGGCGACCGGATTGCCGATCTGTTTCGCCAGCCGGTGGACATTGCCCTGCGCTACGGCGAGCCCGAGGACTCCAGCCTGATCGCATTGCCGGTGGCCCCGGACAATGTGCGCGTGTTGTGCGCGGCGCCCGGCTACCTCGCACGGCACGGCGAACCCCGGCACCTGGAGCAATTGGCCCAGCACAATTGCCTGCTGTACATGCTCGGCAGCCGCGTGCATGACCGCTGGAGCTTTCACGACGGCAAACGCGAGGTCAGCCTGACGGTGAGTGGCGACCGCTTCAGTGACGATGCCGACGTGGTGCGCCGCTGGGCAGTGGCGGGGGTGGGGATTGCCTACAAGTCCTGGCTGGATGTCAGCGCTGACGTGCTCGCCGGGCGCTTGCGCGTGATCCTGCCGGAGCTGCGTGGTGAGCGTACGCCGCTGAATCTGCTGTGTGCCCACCGTGCGCAATTGAGTAAACCGGTCAACCTGCTGCGCGAAATGCTTGTGTCGCGTTGTGCGACTTTGACCGCGCAGTGGCCGGAGCGATTGACCGCTGGGCAGTAGCCTCCAGCAAGCGAGGAAATTTCACTCAGATTCTGTCCTTATCCGCGCTATCGGACGGCGCGGAACGGGTTGCTTGCGCCCCTATACTTTGGCGCCAACCACAGCAGAAAAATGATTTAACAGGGAGTGAAACCATGGAAGATGCACCTTGCATCAGTCAAGTTGCCAGCTTGCTCGCCGAGCCCAAGCGCACGGCGATGCTCTGGGCCTTGATGGACGGCTCGGCAAAGTCGTCGCAGGATCTGGCGGCGCATGCAGGGCTGTCACCGGCCTCGGCCATTGCGCATTTGGCGCGATTGACAGGTGGTGGCTTGCTGCGGGTCGAGACCCGTCGTGGCCAGCGCTTGTTTCGTGTGGCGGCACCGGATGTCAGTGCGGCCATCGATGCCTTGGCCAGTACCACCATGGCCAGCGCCGCACGCAGTCGCCCGGGTGCGCCACCGCCGCCGTTGGTGGTGCCATCGCTGCTGCGTCACGCCAGGATGTGCCACGGCCACCTTGGCGGCGAACTGGCGGCAGGGTTGTATCAACGGATGTTGGCGGCCGGCTGGATTGCGCGGCATGAGCAGCGTCTGGGCGTGACCCTCAAGGGCGCTCGGCATTTGGCAGACCTGGGGATTTTTACCCAGGCGCTGGCATTGCCCGTGGTGTGTGATTGTTTCGACTGGAGCCAGCAGCAACCGCATCTGGGCGGTGCGTTGGGCGCTGGCTTGCTGCAACTGTTTCTGCAATCGAACTGGGTCAGCCTGATCAAGGAGTCACACGCCTTGCAGGTCAACGACAGCGGGCTGGTGGAAATCAATCGTTTGGCTGCGCCCGAGAATCTCTAAACCGTGAACCTCATCCTTGTAGTGAGCGGGCTAGCCCCGCGCCGGGTGGCGAAGCCGCCCCAAATCCAGGCGCCGCGGTCTTACTGATACACGGCGGCGTCCCGTTTGGGGCGGCTTCGCCATCCGGCGCGGGCGAGCCCGCTCACTACAACACGGTTGTCATAGTGTTTGCGCTCGCCAAAAGTTGTGCAGATACCTGTGCCCCGGCAACCTTGGCCATACGGGCGTCGTTCAGAGTTTCAATCAGGTCGCATCCAGCAATAATCTGGAAAAAGCATGCCGCACACTCGCCGAGAGGACTTTTACACTGGGGGTGCGGCATGGGTATGAGAGGCTACAGCGCAGCGGAACGGTTGGAACGGTTGCCCATCAGCGGCTACCACCGAGTCATTTTCATCATCATCGCCCTGGCGTTTTTCTTCGACTCCATGGACCTGGCGATGATGACCTTCCTGTTGGGCTCGATCAAAACCGAGTTCGGGCTGAGTACGGCCCAGGCCGGATTGCTGGCCAGTTCGAGTTTTTTCGGCATGGTGGTGGGCGCATCGTTGTCCGGGATGCTCGCCGACCGCTTCGGGCGCAAGCCGGTGTTCCAGTGGAGCATCGTGTTATGGGGCATCGCCAGTTACCTGTGTTCCACCGCGCAGACGGTAGAGACGCTGACGCTGTTTCGCATCTTGCTGGGCATCGGCATGGGCATGGAGTTTCCCATCGCGCAGTCGATGCTGTCGGAGTTGATTCCAGCCAAGCGGCGCGGGCGTTATATCGCCTTGATGGATGGTTTCTGGCCGTTGGGTTTTGTGGCTGCGGGTGTGCTGTCGTACTTCTTGCTGCCGGTGATCGGCTGGCGCGACATTTTCCTGGTGTTGGCGGTGCCGGCGGTGTTTGTGCTGGCGATCCGGTTTTTTATCCCTGAGTCGCCGCGCTGGCTGGAACAGGCCGGGCGGCATGACGCGGCGGACCAAGTGTTGCAGGGCATCGAGCAGAAAGTGCGCAACTCCCTGGGCGGCGCGCAGTTGCCGGAGCCGATTCGCTTGCCACGGGGGGAGAGCACGCCGGGCACATTTTTCTCGGCGTTCCAGCAACTGTGGTCGGTGCAGTATCGCCAACGCACGATGATGATCTGGAGTGTGTGGTTTTTTGCCCTGCTCGGCTTCTACGGGCTGACGTCGTGGTTGAGTGCGCTGTTGCAGCAGTCGGGTTTTGCGGTGACGCAGTCGGTGTATTACACGGTGATCATTTCCCTGGGCGGGATTCCCGGTTTCCTGATGGCGGCCTGGCTGGTGGAGCGCTGGGGACGTAAACCGGTGTGTGTGGTGACGCTGCTCGGTGGCGGGGTGATGGCGTTTGTGTATGGGCAAAGCGCGGTGTTTGGCGGCAATGTGGGCTTGCTGATCACCTCGGGCTTGTTGATGCAGTTCTTTCTGTTTGGCATGTGGGCGGTGTTGTACACCTATACGCCTGAACTCTATCCCACCTCGGCGCGTGCGACCGGGTCCGGGTTTGCCTCGGCGATCGGCCGGGTCGGTTCGTTGCTGGGGCCGTTGGTGACCGGGTTGGTATTTCCGATGACCGGGCAGGGTGGGGTGTTTGCCCTGGGCGCGCTGTGTTTTGCGGTGGCGGCGCTGGTGGTGTGGGTGTTTGGGATGGAGACGAAGGGCAAGACGCTGGAAGAGCTGAGCGAAATCTGATCGACGATACACCTCTAATGTGGGAGCGGGCTTGCTCGCGAAGGCGGTCTTTCAGTCAGTGCTATATGGACTGATCCACCGCTTTCGCGAGCAAGCCCGCTCCCACATTTAGCCTGCACTCATCCAGTGAGTGCGGGTTATGGCTTGACCAAGCGTGCATCCAGGCTGTTCTGCGCCAGGCGTTTGGCCTGGTCCTGGGTCATGCCCAGCGCGGTGTGCAGCGCGTGGAAGTTCTCGGTGACATAACCGCCGAAGTACGCCGGGTCATCCGAGTTCACGGTGACCTTCACGCCGCGTTCGAGCATGTCGAGGATGTTGTGCTGGGACATGTCATCGAACACGCAGAGCTTGGTGTTGGACAGCGGGCACACGGTCAGCGGGATCTGCTCGTCGATGATGCGCTGCATCAAACGCTCGTCTTCGATGGCGCGTACACCATGGTCGATGCGCTGGATTTTCAGCAGGTCGATGGCTTCCCAGATGTACTCGGGCGGGCCTTCTTCGCCGGCGTGGGCCACGGTGAGGAAGCCTTCGTGACGGGCACGGTCGAACACGCGCTGGAACTTGCTCGGCGGGTGGCCCATTTCCGAGCTGTCCAGGCCCACGGCCACGAACGCGTCACGGAATGGCAGGGCCTGGTCCAGGGTTTTCTCGGCTTCGGCTTCGCTCAGGTGGCGCAGGAAACTGAGGATCAAGCCGCTGGTGATGCCCAGTTGCTGCTCGCCATCTTTGAGTGCAGCGGCGATACCGTTGAGCACTACTTCAAACGGGATGCCACGGTCGGTGTGGGTCTGCGGGTCGAAGAACGGTTCGGTGTGGATTACGTTCTGCGCTTTGCAGCGCAGCAGATAGGCCCAGGTCAGGTCGTAGAAATCCTGGGAGGTGCGCAGCACATCGGCACCCTTGTAGTACAGGTCGAGAAACTCTTGCAGGTTGTTGAAGGCGTAAGCCTTGCGCAAGGTTTCGACATCGTTCCACGGCAGCGCAATCTTGTTGCGCTCGGCCAGGGCGAACAGCAGCTCAGGCTCCAGCGAACCCTCCAGGTGCAGGTGCAGTTCAGCCTTGGGCAGGGCGTTGAGCCAATCGTACATTTTCTAAATTCTCATCAGGTGCAATGGCGGCATTCTACAGGGCATGGCTGAAATAATCGGTAAAACCTGACCAGCAGGATCGTTTTCGTTGGATTCGCGCAAGGGCCGCGTGAACTAAGGTGTAACGAAACGTTAGCAGCCTGCCGTAGTCTGTACTCCATCAATGACTGATTCGCTGTTTGATAAGGCCCGGAATGCTCACATCCCTCAAGCAAGAAAAATTCATGCTGCTGGCGCTGCTTGCCGCCATCGCCGCATACCCCCTGGAACACTGGATGCTCAACAACGGGCAGGGCGTGGCACTGCTTGGCGGGGTGGTGCTGATCGTGTTCATCGTGATCGCCTCGATGCGCGTGGCCCATCACGCCGAGCAGCTCGCGGAAAAAGTCGGTGACCCCTACGGCACTATGATCCTGACCCTGGCCGCCGTGCTGGTGGAAGTGGTGATCCTGGCGATCATGATGAGTAACGAGCCTTCGCCGACCTTGGTGCGCGACACGATTTATTCGGCGGTGATGCTCGACATCAACGGCATCCTCGGCCTAGCGGCGCTGATGGGCGGCATCAAGCATGGCGAACAGTCCTACAACGACGATTCGGCGCGCAGCTACAGCGTGATGATTCTGACGGCCATGGGTGTGTCGATGGTGGTGCCGGAATTTATCCCAGAGGCCGACTGGAAAATTTACTCGGCATTCACCATCGGCGCGATGGTGGTGCTCTACACCCTGTTCCTGCGCATGCAGGTGGGGCCGCACAGTTATTTCTTCAGCTACAGCTACCCGGAGAAACGCGGTAAGAAGCCGTCGGAAGAGGCGCATTCGATCAATCTGGCGTTTTCTATCGGTACGTTGGTGTTTGGCGTGATTGTGATTGGCGCGTTGGCCGAGGTGATGTCCAAGACCCTCGACCTGGGCCTGGAGGGCACGGGCGCACCGCCGGTGATCACGGCAATTGTGGTCGCGGCCATTTCGGCGGCGCCGGAGATTCTGACGGCGTTGCGTGCGGCGTTGGCCAACCGCATGCAGTCGGTGGTCAATATCGCGTTGGGGGCCTCGTTGTCGACGGTGATCCTGACCGTGCCGGTGATGGAGGCGATGGCACTCTACACTGGCCAGCCGTTCCAGATGGCGATGACGCCAGTACAGACGGTGATGGTGTTGATCACGTTGATTGTCAGTGCGATCAACCTCAATGACGGGGAAACCAATGCCATTGAAGGGATGACGCATTTTGTGTTGTTTGCGACCTTCATTATGTTGTCGTTACTGGGTCTATAGCCGCCGCCAATCAGCTGTGGGAGCGGGCTTGCCCGCGAAAGCGGTGTATCAGTCAGCACATGCATTGACTGACCCGCCGTCTTCGCGGGCAAGCCCGCTCCCACATTTTGATTTGCGTATGACTTAGGTTCCGGCGATCAATGCTCGAGCCGCTTGGCTGTGATCGGCGATCAAACCTTTCAGGTCCAGGCCTTCCACTTGGCCATCAATCACCCGCCACTTACCCGCCACCATCACCCGGTCCGCCCGGTCGGCGCCGCACAACAGCAGTGCCGAGATCGGGTCGTGACTGCCGGAGAAGCGCAGTTCATCCAGTTTGAACAGCGCGAGGTCGGCCTGTTTTCCCACAGCCAATTCACCAATATCCGTGCGCCCCAGCAACTGCGCAGAACCTTTGGTCGCCCAGCCCAGCACGCCTTCGGGGGTGATCTTTTCCGCGCCGTAGCGCAAGCGCTGGATGTACAGGGCCTGGCGCGCTTCAAGGATCATATTTGACGCATCGTTGGAGGCTGAACCGTCCACGCCAAGACCGATGGGCGCGCCAGCGGCGAGCAGGTCCAGGGTCGGGCAGATGCCCGAGGCCAAACGCATATTCGAGCTTGGGCAATGGCAGATGCCGGTGCCGGCCGCGCCGAGGCGTTCGATTTCATCCGGGTTGAAGTGAATGCCGTGGGCCAGCCAGGTGCGCGGGCCAAGCCAGCCGACGCTGTCGAGGTAGTCCACGGTGCGCAGGCCGAAGCGCTGTAGGCAAAAATCTTCTTCGTCGAGGGTTTCCGCCAAGTGTGTGTGTAGGCGTACGTCGAGACTGTCAGCCAATTCGGCGCTGGCGCGCATGATTTCTGGCGTGACGGAGAACGGCGAGCACGGCGCCAGGGCGATCTGGACCTGCGCGCCTTCGTCACGCTCGTGGTATGCACGGATCAGGCGCTGGCTGTCGTCGAGGATCACCTGGCCTTGCTGCACGGTTTGTTGCGGTGGCAGGCCGCCATCGGCTTCGCCCAGGCTCATGGAACCGCGGGTGAGCATGGCGCGCATGCCCAGTTCGCGCACGCTTTGCACTTGCACGTCGATGGCGTTTTCCAGGCCGTCGGGGAACAGGTAATGGTGGTCGGCCGCCGTGGTGCAGCCCGAGAGCAGCAGTTCGGCCAGCGCGACTTTGGTGGCCAGGGCGAGTTTTTCCGGGGTGAGGCGTGCCCAGACCGGGTACAGGGTTTTCAACCAGGGGAACAACGGCTGGTTGACCACCGGCGCCCAGGCGCGGGTCAGGGTTTGGTAGAAGTGGTGATGGGTGTTGATCAGGCCCGGCAGGACCACATGCTCACGGGCATCGAAAGTTTGTGCGCAGGGCTGTGCGGGTGTTTGTCCCAGGGCCAGCACTTGGGTGATGACACCGTCTTGCAGCACCAGGCCGCCACGGGCGTCGAGGCCGTTGGCAGTGAAAATCGCGAGGGGGTTTTTTAACCAGATACGGGTCGCAGGCATTGGCCGGCTCCTCTGAATGATGGGTTCAGGTTTGCCAGCTCAGTGTTGCCCTGTCTGCTGATCCAGGGTCGCCGGTGAAGGCGAGGGGCTAGATTACGTGTAGTTAAAGATCTCGTCCACATGTAGGAAAGTGGACGAGATTGAGGTGGGAGTTACCAGGCGATGGTGTCGCCTTTGTAGTCGATGAAGTGATGGCCGCCTTTGCCGGTGTAGGCATTTACCTGATCCACCAGGCCACGCACGCTGGTGTCGACATCGATGTGGGCGTTTTCGCCGCCCATGTCGGTCTTCACCCAGCCCGGGTGCAGCGATAGCACGGTGGGTTTGTGATCGCCCAGTTGGGTGATGAAACTGTTGGTCATGGAATTGAGTGCAGCCTTGCTGGCCTTGTACAGCGCCAGGTCGGAACCGTCGGGGATGGTCACGCTGCCCAGCACCGAACTCATGAAGGCCAACACGCCGCTGTCCTTGCGGATCTGCCCGACAAAGCGCTGGGCCAGGTTGATCGGCGCAACGGCGTTGGTGAAAAACAGTTGGCCGACTTCCGCCAGGGTGGCGTGGCCAGGCTCCTGGTTGGCCGGGCCTTTGACGCCGGCGTTGACGAACAGCAGGTCAAAGGTGCGCGCCTTGAGGCGCTGGCTCAGGGCGATCACGGCTTGCTGATCGTCCATGTCGAGTTTCTCGATCTGCACCGGGCCGAGCGCTTTGAGGGCCTCGGCCTTGCTCGGGTCACGCACGGTGGCGGTCACGTCCCAGCCGTCCTGAAGCAGTTGCTTGACCAGGCCAAGGCCCAGCCCGCGGGAGGCGCCGATGATCAGTGCGGTTTTTGGCGTAGACATGAAAAGCTTCCTTTGGAGTCGCGGTTCAGGGAGTTCAGCGTTGTAGCAGGATACGCCCGCGGCTGAGGTCGGCGAGTTGAATTTGCAGGGTATCGATATGCGCTTGGCCGACAGCGAGTTGTAGTTCGACGCCATTGGCGGTGAAGGTTTCTTCCACCACCAGCCCGCCCAGGTCGGCGACACGCAGTTTCACCAGGTTCAACTCGGAGAAGCTGCAAGCGCAACTCAGCGGGACGCGGCTGATCAGTTCGATGCGCTCGGCATTCTGCAGGCATTTGTTCGCGCCGCCGCCATAAGCACGGGCGAGGCCGCCGGTACCGAGCTGGATGCCGCCGTACCAGCGGATCACCAGCACCGCGACTTGATCGAAACCTTGCGCCTCGATGGCCGCCAGGATCGGCCGCCCGGCGGTGCCGCCGGGTTCGCCATCGTCGTTGCTGCGGTATTGATCAGCCAATTTCCAGGCCCAGCAGTTGTGCGTGGCGTTCAAGTCGCTGTGTTGCGCGAAAAACGCCTGGGCGTCCTGCGGGCTGGTGATCGGGGCGGCGAGGGTGATAAAGCGGCTTTTGCGGATTTCTTCGTGAAACTCGCAAAGGCCGGTGAGCGTGAAAGGCATAAGTCGCTTCGTTTATAGGGCCGGCTTGACGCCGCAGCCCTTGAGAATGATGTGGATCAGGTTGGTGCCGGCGTCTTCCATATCCTGCTTGGTCAGCTTGGTGCGACCGGTGACGCGGCAGATCTGGGTGGCGAAGTCGGCATAGTGTTGGGTGCTGCCCCACAGTAGGAAGATCAGGTGTACGGGGTCGACAGGGTCCATCTTGCCCGCATCGATCCAGGCTTGGAACACGGCGGCCCGGCCACTGAACCAGGCGCGGTAGTCCTGGCTGAAATATTCGGTGAGGCATTCGCCGCCACTGATGATCTCCATGGCGAAGATCCGCGAGGCCTGGGGCTGGCGTCGCGAAAACTCCATCTTGGTGCGGATGTAGCGAGCCAGGGCTACCGCGGGGTCGTCCTCGGCGGTCAGCGTGTTGAAGGTGCTGTCCCACAGTTCGAGGATATTGCTGAGCACCGCGATATAGAGGCCCAGCTTGTTGGTGAAGTAGTAGTGCAAGTTGGCCTTGGGCAGCCCGGCACTGGCAGCAATGGTGTTCATGCTGGTGCCTTTGTAGCCATGGCGCGCGAATTCGTCTTCAGCAGCCTGGAGAATCGCTTGTTCGTTCTTTTGCCGAATGCGGCTGGCGGGTTTTCCGGTGGGGTTGCTGTGGGCAGGAACTTCGAGGCTCATGGAGGTTTCCGTGCAGATCGATAGAGACGACGTGTGCACAGATAACCCACCCTCAAGCCTCAGACAAGTCCTGATGCAATAAAACCGTCAGAGCGATTCCACCGTGTCGCTTTCCGACGCGTGGTTTGCGGCATTCCCGGTGGCCTTGGCTTCCGGTAATAGCAGGCACAGCACGATGGCGGTCAAGCCGCCGCTGGTGATCGCCGAGTCGAACAGGCTCTGCACCAGCGTCGGCATCAGGTGCAGCAGGTTCGGTTGGGCGGCGATGCCCAGGCCGACGCCGAACGAGGTGGCGATGATCAACATGCTGCGCCGATCCAGTGGCGCCTGGGCGAGGATGCGCACCCCGGCGGCGGCCACGCTGCCGAACATCACCAGGGTTGCGCCGCCCAACACCGGTTTGGGGATTTGCTGGAGTACCGCGCCAATCAACGGAAACAAGCCGAGGCAAAACAACAGCACGCCGATGTATAAGCCGACGTAACGGCTGGCCACGCCGGTGAGTTGGATCACGCCGTTGTTCTGGGCAAACGTGGTGTTGGGGAAGGCGCTGAAGGTGGCGGCGATCATGCAGCTGACGCCGTCACCGAGTACGCCGCCCTTGAGTCGGCTTATATAAGAAGGGCCGCTGATGGGCTGGCGGGCGATCATGCAGTTGGCGGTGAGGTCGCCGACGGTTTCGATGCTGCTGATCAGATAAATCAGCGCGATGGGCAGGAAAGCGCTCCAGTCGAAGTTGAAGCCGTAGCGGAATGGGATCGGCAGGCTGACCAGGGGCAGGTCGGGCAAGGCTTGGGGCACCAGCTTGCCGCTGAACCAGGCCGCGAGGCTGCCCAGCGCCAGGCCGATGATGATGGCCGAGAGGCGCACCCATGGGGTGTTCGAGCGGTTGAGCAGGATGATCGTCAATACGACGAACACGCCCAGTGCCAGATTGATGGGGGCGCCGAAGTCGGGGGCATTGAAGCCACCGCCCAGATCGGTAATACCGACCTTGATCAGGCTGATGCCGATCAGGGTAATGACAATCCCCGTCACCAACGGTGTGATAACCCGGCGCAGTTGACCGATGAAGCGACTCAGCACGATCTGCACCACGGCGCCAAAAAAGCACACGCCAAAGATCATTGCCATGATGTCTTCCGGGCTGCCGCCGCGTTGCTTGACCAGGAAACCCGCCGACAACACCGCGCCGAGAAACGCAAAGCTGGTGCCCTGCAGGCAGATCATGCCGGCGCCGATGCCATACGGCCTACGTGCCTGGATGAAGGTGCCGACGCCGGAGACCATCAACGCCATGCTGATCAGGTAGGGCAAGTGCGCGGTAAGGCCCAGGGTGGAGCCGATGATCAGCGGCGGGGTGATGATGCCGACGAACGCGGCCAGCACATGTTGCAGTGCGGCGAGCAGGGCCGGGGCGGGTTTCGGGCGGTCGTTGAGGCCGTAGATCAGGTCGCTGCTGCTGGAGGATTCTGGTGGCATGGCGGGCAAACTCAAGGTCTATGTCCTTGGGTTCTTGCAAAAAGCTGTCCAACTGCTCAGCTTTTCGTTTGCACCCGAATTAACGGGTGGCGGCCAGGCTTTCCAGGAAGCTTTCCAGCACCAAATGAGGGCGACGCCCCTTGCGTGTGACCGATGCCAGGCTCAAATCGTAAAAACGTGTAGCCGGTTTCAGCGCGCGCAGTCGGCCTTGTTGCACCCATAGACTGGCGTAATGGTCGGGCAGGTAGCCGATGTAGCGGCCGGTGAGGATCAGGAAAGCCATGCCTTCGCGGTCCGAGGCGCTGGCGGTGCAGTTGAGCGCCTGATAGTGGGCCTGGATATCGGCGGGCAGGCGGAAGGTGGGGGCGATGGCGTCCTGGCTATCAATACGTGCGTCGTCCAGTTGCTTGTCGTCGGCGTAGAACAGCGGGTGGCCGACTGCGCAGTAGAGCAGCGAGCGCTCGCTGTACAGCGGCTGGTATTCCAATCCAGAGAGGGCGCTGGCCTGGGGCACCACGCCGACGTGCAGGCGGCCGTCGAGTACGCCTTGCTCGACTTCGTTGGGGGCGATCATGCGGATCTGGATCTGCACGTCCGGGCCGCGTTCCTTCAACTGCGCGAGGGCGTGGGTGATGCGCATGTGGGGCAGGGTGACGAGGTTGTCGGTGAGGCCAATGATCAACTCGCCGCGCAGATGCTGGTGCAGGCCGTTGACCTCGGTGCGGAAGCTTTCCAGGGCGCTCAACAGTTGCAACGCGGACTGGTAGACCTCGCGGCCTTCTTCGGTCAGGGAGAAACCGGCGCGGCCGCGCTGGCAGAGTCGCAGTCCGAGGCGCTGCTCCAGGTCGCTCATTTGCTGGCTGATGGCGGAGCGACCGATGCCGAGCACGGTTTCCGCTGCCGAGAAGCCGCCGCATTCGACCACGCTGCGAAAGATGCGCAACAAGCGTATATCGAAGTCGCTGACTTGGGCGAGGGGATCGGGTCGACGGCTGCTCATAGTTTAGTGAAGGCCTGACTGAAGGTTAGAAGAGTTGAATTTCACCGACTTTATCGCCGTGGCAATTTAGCTGCAACAACGCTTTTCAATCCCGACGCTGCCTTTTGCCCTGCGAGGTTTTGCTGATGAACATGCCCGAAAACGCCCCATCGTCCCTGGCCAGCCAACTGAAGTTGGACGCGCACTGGATGCCTTACACCGCCAACCGTAACTTCCAGCGTGACCCGCGTTTGATCGTGGGCGCGGAAGGTAGCTGGTTGATCGATGACAAGGGGCGCAAGGTCTACGACTCGTTGTCGGGTTTGTGGACGTGCGGCGCCGGGCATACGCGCAAGGAAATCCAGGAAGCGGTGGCCAAGCAACTGGGGACTTTGGACTACTCGCCGGGCTTCCAATATGGTCATCCGTTGTCCTTCCAGTTGGCGGAAAAGATTACCGACCTGACTCCAGGCAACTTGAACCACGTGTTCTTCACCGACTCCGGCTCCGAGTGCGCCGATACCGCGGTGAAGATGGTGCGTGCCTACTGGCGCCTGAAGGGGCAGTCGACCAAGACCAAGATGATCGGCCGTGCCCGTGGTTATCACGGTGTGAACATTGCCGGTACCAGCTTGGGCGGTGTGAACGGCAACCGTAAGATTTTTGGTCAGGCGATGATGGATGTTGACCATCTGCCGCACACCCTGTTGGCGAGCAATGCGTTCTCCCGTGGCATGCCGGAGCAGGGCGGCATCGCCTTGGCCGATGAGTTGCTCAAGTTGATCGAACTGCACGACGCGTCGAACATCGCCGCGGTGTTTGTCGAGCCGATGGCCGGCTCTGCTGGCGTACTGGTGCCACCGCAGGGTTACCTCAAGCGTCTGCGTGAAATTTGCGATCAGCACAATATCCTGCTGGTGTTCGACGAAGTGATCACCGGTTTTGGCCGTACGGGTTCGATGTTTGGCGCCGACAGCTTTGGCGTGACGCCAGACCTGATGTGCATCGCCAAGCAAGTCACCAACGGTGCCATCCCGATGGGTGCGGTGATTGCCAGCAGCGAGATTTATCAGACGTTCATGAACCAGGCGACGCCGGAGTATGCGGTGGAATTCCCACACGGTTATACGTACTCGGCGCACCCGGTTGCATGTGCTGCAGGCCTGGCGGCTTTGGACCTGCTGCAGAAGGAAAATCTGGTGCAGAGCGTAGCCGAAGTCGCTCCACACTTTGAGAATGCGCTGCACGGGTTGAAGGGCAGCAAGAACGTGATCGACATCCGCAACTACGGTCTGGCCGGTGCGATTCAGATTGCCCCGCGTGACGGTGATGCGATCGTGCGTCCATTCGAGGCCGGCATGGCCTTGTGGAAAGCCGGTTTCTACGTACGTTTTGGCGGTGACACCCTGCAGTTCGGGCCAACCTTCAACAGCAAGCCGCAGGACCTGGATCGCCTGTTCGATGCGGTCGGCGAAGTGCTGAACAAGATCGACTGATTTCTCCTTCTATATAGAACAATTTTTCAGGAGCCCTGCATGAGCCTTATCCAGCATTTGATCAACGGTGAATTGGTCAATGACAGCGGTCGTAGTGCCGACGTCTACAACCCGTCGACCGGCCAAGTGATCCACCAAGTGCCGTTGGCCAGTCGTGAAACCATTCAACAGGCGATCGACTCGGCCAAGGCGGCGTTCCCGGCCTGGCGTAATACCCCGCCGGCCAAGCGTGCCCAGGTGATGTTTCGTTTCAAGCAATTGCTGGAGCAGAACGAAGCGCGCATTTCGCAGTTGATCAGCGAAGAGCATGGCAAGACGCTGGAAGATGCTGCCGGTGAATTGAAGCGTGGCATCGAGAACGTTGAATACGCCTGTTCCGCGCCGGAGATTCTGAAGGGCGAATACAGCCGTAACGTAGGACCGAATATTGATGCCTGGTCGGATTTCCAGCCGTTGGGCGTGGTAGCGGGTATTACTCCGTTCAACTTCCCGGCAATGGTGCCGTTGTGGATGTATCCGCTGGCGATTGTTTGCGGTAACTGTTTCATCCTCAAGCCGTCGGAGCGTGATCCAAGCTCGACGCTGTTGATCGCACAACTGTTGCAGGAAGCCGGTTTGCCCAAAGGTGTGCTGAGCGTGGTGCACGGTGACAAGGGCGCAGTGGATGCGCTGATCGAAGCGCCGGAAGTGAAGGCGCTGAGTTTTGTGGGCTCGACGCCGATTGCCGAGTACATCTATGCCGAGGCGACCAAGCGCGGTAAACGCGTGCAGGCGCTGGGTGGGGCGAAGAACCACGCGGTATTGATGCCGGATGCGGATCTGGATAACGCCGTCAGCGCGTTGATGGGCGCGGCGTATGGTTCGTGCGGTGAACGTTGCATGGCAATCTCGGTGGCCGTGTGCGTGGGCGACCAGGTCGCGGATGCGTTGATCGCCAAGCTGGTGCCGCAGGTCAAGGCGTTGAAGATCGGTGCGGGCACCTCCTGCGGCCTGGATATGGGGCCGTTGGTGACGGGGCAGGCGCGGGATAAGGTCAGTGGCTATATAGAAGAAGGAGTTTCTTCGGGCGCCAAGTTGGTGGTTGATGGTCGCGGTCTGAGCGTTGCCGGTCACGAAGAGGGGTTCTTCCTGGGGGGCAGCCTGTTTGATCATGTGACGCCTGAGATGCGTATCTACAAAGAAGAGATC